>DATBCD010000032.1:0-15962 GCA_036270655.1 Burkholderiaceae bacterium | reverse complement strand
TGCGGCGGGCAGGCGATCGACCTGGCCGCGGTCGGCCGGCCGATGAGCGCCAGCGAGCTGGAGACGATGCATCGGATGAAAACTGGCGCGCTGCTGCGCGCCTCGGTCACGATGGGAGCAACGGCCGGGCGTGTTACGGCCGCCGAACGGGCCGCGCTCGAGCGCTATGCCGACGCGATCGGACTGGCCTTTCAGATCGTCGATGATCTGCTCGACGCCGTGGCCACTTCGGCCGAACTGGGCAAGACCGCGGGCAAGGACCTGCGGCAAAGCAAGCCGACCTATGTCTCGGTCCTGGGCACCGAGGCGGCGCGGCGTTGGGCCGAGCGGCTGCGTGCCGACGCGCACGACGCGCTGTCGAGTCTCGGGACCGAAGCTCAGCCGCGAACCGCGCGGCTGAGACAACTGGCCGACCTCATCGTGCAGCGCCGGAGCTGATCGTGTACAGCCTTTTACAGACAATAAACGACCCGACCGACCTTCGGCAGCTTGATCGCAACCAGTTGCAGCGGTTGGCCGAAGAGCTTCGCGCCTTCCTGCTCGAATCGGTCTCCAGAACCGGTGGACACCTCAGTTACAACCTGGGCACGGTCGAGCTGACGATCGCGCTGCATTACGTGTTCAACACGCCGGAGGATCGGATCGTCTGGGACGTGGGTCACCAGACCTATCCGCACAAGATTCTGACCGGCCGCCGCGACGCGATGCGCAAGCTGCGGCAGGGCGAAGGCATCTCGGGCTTCCCGCGCCGCAGCGAGTCGGTGTACGACGCATTCGGCACGGCCCACTCTTCGACCTCGATCTCGGCCGCCCTCGGGATGGCGGTGGCGGCGCGCGATCGTGGCGAAAACCGGCATGCGATCGCCGTGATCGGCGATGGCGCGATGTCGGCCGGCATGGCGTTCGAGGCATTGAACAACGCCGGCGTGGCCGAGAACGTGCGCCTGCTGGTGGTGCTGAACGACAACGACATGTCGATTTCGCCGGCGGTCGGCGCGCTGAACCGCTACCTGGCGCGCCTGCTGAGCGGCAAGTTCTACGCCGCCGCCAAGCAGGCCGGCCGCCAGGTGCTCAAGCACGTTCCGCCGATGCTGGAGCTGGCGCGCAAGCTGGAGGAGCACGCCAAAGGCATGCTGGTTCCGGGCACGATGTTCGAGGAATTCGGGTTCAACTACATCGGGCCGATCGACGGGCACGATCTGGACGCGCTGATTCCCACCCTGCAGAACATCCGCGGACTGGCCGGACCGCAGTTCCTGCACGTGGTCACGCGCAAAGGGCAGGGCTACAAGCTGGCCGAGGCCGACCCGGTGCTGTATCACGGCCCTTCGCCCTTCGACCCGAAAATGGGGTTGCAGAAGGGCGCGCCGGGCAAGCCGACTTTCACCCAGGTGTTCGGCGACTGGCTGTGCGACATGGCGGCCGCCGACTCGCGGCTGGTCGGAATCACTCCGGCCATGCGCGAGGGCTCCGGCATGGTGCGCTTCGAGCGCCAGTTTCCGGACCGTTACTTCGATGTCGGGATCGCCGAGCAGCACGCGGTGACTTTTGCAGCGGGCCTGGCGTGCGAAGGGCGCAAGCCGGTCGTTGCGATCTATTCCACGTTCCTGCAACGCGCCTACGACCAGCTGATCCATGACGTGGCGATACAGAACCTGCCGGTGACGTTCGCCCTGGATCGAGGTGGCCTGGTTGGCGCCGACGGCGCGACCCACCACGGCGCGTTCGACCTGTCGTTCCTGCGCTGTATCCCGAACCTGGTCGTGATGGCGCCGAGCGACGAGGCCGAGTGTCGCAAGATGCTGTCAACCGCGTTCCAGCACGATGGGCCGGCGGCGGTGCGCTATCCGCGCGGCGCCGGTGCCGGCGTGGCGGTCGAGCGCGGCCTGGAGACCCTGCCGATCGGACGCGGCGAGGTGCGGCGCCATTCGCGCGCGCCGCGCGGAGGCAGGATCGCGATCCTCGCGTTCGGGCCGCCGGTGCATGCGGCGCTGCGGGCCGCCGAGACGCTGGACGCGACGGTGGTGAACATGCGATTCGTCAAGCCGCTGGATTCGGATCTGCTGGCCCAGGTGGCCGTCGCGCACGACGCGCTGGTCACGGTGGAGGAGAACGTCGTGATGGGCGGCGCCGGCAGCGCGTGTGCCGAGGCGCTGTCGAGCCTGGCGATCGAGCGGCCGTTCCTGCACCTCGGATTGCCGGACCGGTTCATCGATCACGGCGACCCGGCGGGGTTGATCGCCGGCGCCGGTCTGGACGCACCCGGACTGGAACGCGCGATTCGCGACCGTTTCGGCGCGCTGCTGCGCGAAGCGCGGCGCGTCAAATCGATCGCCTGATTAAACCGGCCTGCAGGAGTCTTTTAACCGCCTGTCAGCGGCGACGCGGCACGTCGGCCCAGATGTCCGCAGGCCGACTGTGTGCATGGGAGACGTCGTAAATCGAGGCCATGTTGCGCGCCGGACGTTGCGGCGACAGGCAGCCGTGAACGCTGGCCAGCAGCATAAGCTCCGACATCGCTTCGGGCGCGATGGGAACGCCCGATCCGTCATCGAGCCACAGCTTTTCGAAATACGTATTCATCTCCGGGTAACCCCAGAGCAGCGTGATCGCCTGGACGATATCCGGATGCATGGCCTCCAGCACCGAGGGCTGGCGCGCGACACAATGCAGGCCGATCCACACTGCCGATGGCGTCGACTCGGGGTAGGCTGCGTAGCGCATTTTCATATGAGCGGCGAAGGGTAATCCAAACGGCCTAGGCTTTGAAGCAATTCAGTCACTGACTACTTTGTAATATGAAGACATGGGTCAGGGAAGGCTGATAACAGGCATTATACATACCGAATAATTAGTATAAAGAAATCCTTTTATCGATAATCGGCTACCGCCTTCCGTCCGTCCGCCCATCGATCCATGCCCCCCGAGCTCAAGCCGCAGGCTTCCTTAAGGGCGCTGAACGCGTTCGGCGTCGATGCCGAGGCCGCGTGGCTGGCTCAGGTGCAATCCGAGTCGGACCTGGAGCAGGTGCTGGCGGATCCGCGCGTGGCCGGCTGCCCGCGGCTGGTGCTCGGCGGCGGGACCAACGTCCTGTTCGCAGGGAACTTTCCCGGCGTGGTCATCCGGGTGCAGATACCCGGACTGCGCCCCGCCGGCCAGACCGAGGACAGCTGGCTGTTCGAGGTCGGCGCGGGCATGGACTGGCACGGCACCGTGCGGTCCCTGCTGCAGGCCGGGTTTCCGGGGCTGGAGAACCTGGCGCTGATTCCCGGCCAGGTCGGCGCCGCTCCGATCCAGAACATCGGAGCCTACGGCCTGGAACTGGCCGAGCGGCTGCACTCGGTTCGCGCCTGGGATTGCCAGCAACAGGCCGTCGTGTCGATGGGCGTCGCGGAGTGCGAGTTCGGCTACCGGGACAGCGCGTTCAAGCACGGATACAAAGGCAGCCGCATCGTCCTGTCGGTCACGCTGGCGCTGGCGAAGCGGTGGCAGCCGGTGCTCGGCTACGCCGAGCTGGATCGCGAACTGAAGGCACTGTCGGACCAGATGCCGTCGGCCGGCGAGATCTTCGATGCGGTGTGCGCGATCCGCCGCCGCAAGCTGCCCGATCCGTTGCTGCTGGGCAATGCAGGCAGCTTCTTCAAGAACCCGGTGGTCACGCGCGAGCAGCGCGGCGAGCTGATCAGCCGCTTTCCCTCGCTGGTCAGCTACGCGCTGTCGGGTGGCCGCTTCAAGCTGGCGGCCGGCTGGCTGATCGAGGCGTGCGGGTTAAAAGGCGTCAGCCGCGGCCGCGCGGCCGTCTACGACCGGCAGGCGCTGGTGCTGGTGAATCGGGGTGGCGCGACGGGTCGCGAGATTCTGGAGCTCGCGCGCGAAGTGCAGATGCGCGTGGCCGAGAAGTTCGGGGTCATGCTGGAGCCGGAGGCGGTCATCGTCTGATCCAGCTTCGCGCCGCGCGCCTCGGCGGGCAGGTCCGGCTTGCCCCTGCGCTTGGGCGTGCTCGCCCTCCGTCGCGCGGAGCGCTATGGAGGGCATGCCCTGCGTCGCGCGGAGCGCTATGGAGGGCATGCCCTCCGTAGCCCGAAGGGCGAAGGAGGGTGGGTAAGATCCACATCACGATGAGTAGCATCCTGCTGTCCCTTCCGAAGGGCCAACGAGTCGGCATCGCCTTTTCGGGAGGGCTCGATACCTCGGCCGCGCTGGCCTGGATGCGCCACCACGGCGCCATTCCCTGCGCCTATACGGCCAACCTCGCGCAGCCCGACGAAACCGACTACGACGATATCTCGCGCAGGGCCCGCCAATACGGGGCCGAGACCGCGCGCCTGGTGGACTGCCGGGACGCGCTGGCGCACGAAGGGCTGGTGGCGCTGCAATGCGGGGCGTTTCACATCAGCACGGCCGGGCGCACCTACTTCAACACCACTCCGCTGGGTCGCGCCGTCACCGGCACCTTGCTGGTGAAGGCGATGCAGCAGGATGGCGTTTCGATCTGGGGCGACGGCTCGACGTACAAGGGCAACGACATCGAGCGCTTCTACCGCTACGGGCTGCTGGCCAATCCCGCGCTGCGGATCTACAAGCCCTGGCTGGATGCGGACTTCGTGCGCGAGCTGGGTGGACGCAAGGAAATGAGCCAGTGGCTGGCCGCGCACGGCTTTGCGTTCAAGAGCAGCGCCGAGAAGGCCTACTCGACCGACTCGAACATCTGGGGCGCCACCCACGAGGCCAAGCAGCTCGAGTTCCTGAACCAGGGGCTTCGGATCGTCGAGCCGATCATGTCGGTCAGGCATTGGGATCCTGCGGTCGATATCCGCCCCGAGGAAGTCACGCTGCGCTTCGAGGAGGGCACCCCGGTTGCGCTCAACGGCCGCGCCTTCGGCGACCGCGTGCAGCTGGTGCTCGAGGCCAACCGCATCGGCGGCCGCCACGGCCTGGGCATTTCCGACCAGATCGAGAACCGCATCATCGAGGCCAAGAGCCGGGGCGTGTACGAGGGGCCGGGCATCGCGCTGCTGCATATCGGGTACGAACGGTTGGTGAGCGCGATCCACAACGAGGGCACGATCGACAATTACCGCACGCTGGGCCGCAAGCTCGGCCGCCTGCTGTACGAAGGCCGCTGGTTCGATCCTCAGGCCCTGATGCTGCGCGACACGCTGCAACGATGGGTCGGCCGCGCGGTGACCGGCGAGGTCACGGTCGAGTTGCGGCGCGGCGACGACTACACGATCCTGGACACTCAGGGCCCGGCTTTGACCTACCAGCCGGAACGGCTGTCAATGGAGCGGGTCGATGCCGAGGCGTTCTCGCCGCTGGATCGCGTCGGCCAGTTGCAGATGCGCAATCTGGACATCCTGGATTCGCGCGAGAAGCTGTCGACCTACGCGCGCACCGGCGTGCTTCCGGCCGGCGCAGGCGCCGCGGGACTGCTGGGCTCCGACCAGCCCAAGAACGAAGACTGATCCTCGCTAGGCAACCTTGCGCTGCTTTTCGGTTTCCGCCGCGACGGCCACCGCCTTCTCCTTGTTGGCCACGTTGACCCGGCGCCGTTCCACGCCGACGTACGGCAAGCTTTGCGTGCGGCGTTCGACGCCGGCGTACGGCGCGTTTTCCGCGGCGCCTTCGACGCCGACATGCGTCACCTTCAGCGTGCGCAAATCGAACAACGCGTGCGACTCAGCAGCTTGTTCCCAGATCGGCTTGCGGGAGAGCGCCCGGATTTCCGTCAGCATCGTGGCGAGGATCACGACGGCAACGCCAACCATCAAAATCGGATACAGCACTTCCATGACATTCCCTCAAAAGGCCGGTTAAGTTTCAGGGAGCGTTTTGCGATCGGGTGCGTGACGCTCGCTACTCCATCCACTTATCGGACTAGCCCGTGGAATGTTTATCGTGGATTCGGATTTGGCGGGCGTTCCCCGGCCAGTGCTCCCCATCCCGCATAACACCGTCAGCTGTTGCGGTTGGCCCGGGTCAGCGATCCCCTATTCGACGTCGTGTCCCAGCAGCAGATATTCCAGCAGCGCCTTCTGCACGTGCAGGCGGTTTTCCGCTTCGTCCCACACGGCGCTTTGCGGGCCGTCGATCACCTCCGCCGAAACTTCCTCGCCGCGGTGCGCCGGCAGGCAGTGCATGAACAGCGCCTCGGGCCGCGCCGTGGCCATCACGCCGGAATCGACCATCCAGTGCGCGAACGCCTGGCGGCGCGCCTCGCTCTCGGCCTCGTAGCCCATGCTGGTCCACACGTCGGTCGTGACCAGGTCGGCGCCACTGGCCGCCTCGCGCGGGTCGCCGCAAAGGGTCCAGTGCGGCCCGCGCGCGATGCGGGCCGGATCGGGGCCATAGCCGGGCGGCGCGGCGAAGCGCAGCGTGAAGCCGAGTTGCTCGGCGGCCTGCAGCCACGTGTAGGCCATGTTGTTGGCGTCGCCGATCCACGCCACGGTGCGGCCTTGGATCGGCCCGCGCAGCTCCAGGAACGTATAGATATCGGCCAGGATCTGGCACGGGTGGTATTCGTTGGTCAACCCGTTGATCACCGGCACGCGCGAATGGTCGGCGAAGCGCTGGATCTTGGACTGCTCGAAGGTTCGGATCATCACGATGTCGACCATGCGCGAGATCACGCGGGCGGTGTCCTCGATCGGCTCGGCGCGGCCAAGCTGCGAGTCCCCGGTGGTCAGGTGGATCACCGAGCCGCCCATCTGGTACATGCCGGCTTCGAACGACACGCGCGTGCGCGTGGACGCCTTCTCGAACACCATCGCCAGCGTGCGGTCGCTCAACGGCTGGTACGGTTCGTACCGCTTGAAGCGGTCCTTGATGATCCGGGTGCGGGCGAACACGTGCTCCAGCTGGTCGCGCGAAAGATCTGAGAACTTGAGGAAATGGCGGACGCTTGAGCCGCTTGTGTTCATGATCGGCGCACCGAAAAGAAAAACGCGGCGTCCGGCCGCGTCGGGGAGAATTTATAACACAGGCGGCGCCGCGCTCCAAGCGCGGCGGACCTAGGCCGCGATGCGCGCCTGCTGCGAGCTGTTGAGCGCCGTCAGCCGGCTGCGCTCGACCGCGGTCAACACGCGGATGCTCGGGAAGTAGCCCTGGTAGACGACGCCGTGCAACTCGACCTTGCTCTGCACGCGCAGGTAGCGGATCAGGAACTCGACGATGTTGTCGGTGATGAGCTGCCCCGGGACCAGCACCGGGATGCCGGGCGGGTAGGGCACGATCTGATCGGCGCAGATGCGTCCGACCAGCTCCTGGTTCGGCTGGTCGTTGTCGTCCAGCAGCGGGATCAGCTCGCCGCCGGCGTAATAGGCGTCGCGCGGCAGATAGACCAGCTCGGTGAACGGGGGCAGGTCCGGGGTGCGGTACAGGCGCCGGGGCGTGCGCTTCTCGCGCGCGATCCGCATCAGCGAGTCGTACAGGCGCGAGCACTTCGAGCGGGTGGTGCCGATCGTCAGCAGCAGCGTCAGTGTATTGACGGTGGACTTTTCCACCGTGATGTTGAAGCGGGTGAACAGCTCCTGCTGCAGCTCGTCCACGGTCATTCCGCACGACGAGATGTCCACCGTGATCTTGGTCGGATCGAGCCGGATGTTGTCGTTGCGCACCTCCTCCGGTAGCAGGTCTTCCAGCTCGAGCACGCGGAACACGCCGGTCGAGTTGATCTGCTGGCGCAGCTCGGAGGCGAGCATCAGCGTGCGCTCCAGCAGCTTGTAGCCCTCCATCACGGCCTGCTTTCGCCCTACGTCCAGGCTGGCGATCAGGCTGTACATCGGGCTGGTCGACGTGTGCATGTTGAAGTTTTCGCGGAAGATGTGCTCGCGAAAGCCGGGGTCGTTCACGTGGATCAGCGCGGCCTGGGAAAACGCCGACAGCGTCTTGTGCATCGACTGCGTCACGTAGTCGGCCCCCGCTTCCAGCGCGGTGGGCCTCAAGTCCGGATGGAAACGCGCGTGCCCGTACCAGGCCTCGTCGATCAGCACCTTGATGCCGGCGGCGTGCGCCGCGTCGACGATCGGCTTCAGGTCGTAACGCAGGCCGTCATAGGTGCATGAGGTCAGCACCAGCAGCTGCGCGTCCGGGTGCTCGGCGATGGCGCGCAGGACCGTGGCGCGCGGCACCGGCCCGAACACGCCGTACTGGCGGTTCACGCTCGAGTCCAGGTACACCGGCTGCGCGCCGGACAGCACCACGCCGTGATGGACCGATTTGTGGCAGTTGCGATCCAGCAGCAGCTTTTCGCCCGGGGCGATCAGCGTCTGCAGGATCACCTTGTTCGAGGTCGACGTGCCGTTGGTCGCGAAGAAGGTTTTGCGGGCGCCGAACGCCTTGGCCGCCATCTGCTGCGCTTCGGCGATCACGCCGGTCGGTTCCATCAGCGAATCGAGCGCCTTGGCCGACACCGAAAGGTCGGCGTCGAACACGTGCTCGCCCATGAACTCGTAGAAGTCGTTCACCCAGGGGCTGCCGCGCAGCGAATCTCCGCTGGAATGGCCGGGCGTGTGCCAGGCGTCCTTGGCGGCGACCACGTAAGCGCCCAGGGCGTCGTAAAACGGCGTGCGGGCCCGCTCGGCGATCTGCGCGTTCAGAATGCGGTACATGCCGCGATAGTCGCGCTCCTCCCGATAGAAGTAGCCGTCGACCGCCTCCGCGAACAGCGTGTCGACCACTTCATCCTCGCGCTCCTTCTCGATCAGGATGTACAGGTCGAGCTCGGGCCGCAGCGCCGTGATCTTCTGCACCAGCTTCAGCGCGCTTACCTGCAACGTGCGAGAGGGCTCGCGCCCATGCGGGGTCTTGCCGTTGCGGCTGCCGTTGCGTTGCTGCCGGCGCGGCCCGTCCTCGACGGCATACAGCTTGTCGTCGACGATGACCACCTGGATGTCGCCGTCGCGCTCGATCAGCGCCAGCCCCTCCTTGGCGGTCAGCGCGCCGGTAAACGAAATGCCGAACGGGTTGTCCAGCGACCTGGCGGCGGCATTCAGACCCTTCAGGAGCTCCCTCAGGATCAGCGGCTCGTCGTTGATCACGAGAACCTTGGACGTCGGCTTGGCCATGGACGGGCGTCGGTTAGGCAGGCCTGAAGGCTAGCGAAGGCGTGGGCGGATTTATGCGCGAATAGACGCCTAAACGCAAGCGAAACCGTGCGGTTGACCGGGCGACATGTCGCCCGGCAGAGGAAGCCGGTTCAGGGGACAAGGGGCCGAGGCGCGCGGCCGCCCGCTGGCTAGGCCATCGCTTTGATGGCGGCTGCCAGACGGCTCTTGTTACGCGACGCCAGGTTCTTGTGAACGACTTTCTTGTCCGCGATCGAATCGATCACGCTGGTGGAGGCGCGCAATTCGGCCGCCGCCACTGCTTTGTCGCCGGTGGCGATGGCCTTGCGCACCTTCTTGATCGCCGTGCGCAGGCGCGAGCGCAACGCGGTGTTGTGCTCATTACGGGCCCGCGTCTGGCGGGATCGCTTGCGGGCCTGTTTCGTATTCGCCATAGGTTCGCTGTCTTTCGCTCTTGCCGTCGGGCGCAGGGGCCGGTAAATCTTTAGACTTTACCACACGACGACTCCCTCCCAAACGAACGGCCCACCGTTCCGCCTGCTTGAAGCGCCCTTCCGTGAATTTGCTGCGCGCCGCGGTTTCCGTGAGCGCACTGACGCTGCTGTCCCGCATCACCGGGCTGGTGCGCGAGGTGCTGATCGCGCGTACTTTCGGCGCGGCCAGCGACATGGACGCCTTCTCGGTGGCGTTCCGCCTGCCGAATCTGCTCAGGCGCCTGTTCGCCGAAGGGGCGTTTTCGCAGGCGTTCGTGCCGATCTTTGCCCACACGCAGGCCACGGGCGGCTCGGAGCGCGCGCGCGCGCTGCTCTCGCATGTGGCCTCGGCCCTGTTCTGGACCGTGCTGGCCGTCTCGGCGCTCGGGGTGGTCGCCGCCCCGGCCCTGGTCGTCCTGGTCGCCAGCGGGTTCTTGAAGACCCCGGCCGTGTTCGACCTGGCGACCCTGCTGACTCGCTGGATGTTCCCGTACATCCTGTGCATGTCGCTGGTGGCCTGTGCGGCCGGCGCGCTGAACACGTTCGGCCATTTTGCGGTCCCGGCGGTCACGCCGGTGCTATTGAACGTCTCGATGATCGCGCTGACCGTGCTGGCGGCGCCGTACGTGCATCCCCCGATCCTGGCCCTGGCGATCGGGGTGCTGGTCGGAGGCGTGCTGCAGCTGGCCGTCCAGCTGCCGGCGCTGGCGCGCATCCGGATGCTCCCGCCTCTGGTCGGACTGCGTTCGTCGCTGGTCGATCCGCAGGTGCGGCGCGTGCTGCGGCAGATGGGGCCGGCGGTGTTCGCCGTTTCGGTGGCGCAGCTGAGCCTGATCATCAACACGTCGATCGCCTCGTATCTGGGGGCGGGAAGCAATGCCTGGCTTTATTTCGCCGATCGTCTGATGGAATTTCCGACCGCGCTGCTCGGCGTCGCGCTGGGCACCGTGCTGCTGCCCAGCCTGTCGCGCGCGTACGCCGACAATCGACCCGAGCAGTACAGCCGCCTGATCGACTGGGGACTGCGGATGACCTGCCTGATCGCGTTGCCGGCGATGCTGGCGATGGTGCTGCTGGCCGACGGCATGATCGCGGCCCTGTTTGCGGGAGGCCGCTTCGGCCCGCACGACGTCACGCAGACCGGAACCGCGCTGGTCGGGTACGCGGTGGGCCTGATCGGGCTGATCGCGATCAAGATCCTCGCCCCCGGGTTCTACGCGCAGCAGGACATCCGCACGCCCGTGAAAATCGCGGTGGTCGCGCTGATTGGCACCCAGATCGCGAACCTGGCGCTGGTGCCGTGGCTGCGGCATGCGGGCCTGGCGCTGTCGGTCAGCCTGGGGGCGTGCGTCAATGCGGGGATGTTGCTGGCCGGCCTGCGGCGGCGCGGCATTTATCACCCATTGCCCGGCTGGACCGTTTTTCTGGTCAAGTTGCTGCTTGCGCTATGCGCGCTGGCGGTGCTACTTTGGCTTATCCGCGCTAACCTGCCCGTGCCGAACCAGGGTTCATCGTTCGTCGACCGGCTGCTGTGGGTCTCGGTCGTGATCGGTGCGGGTAGCGCGCTTTATGCTTCGGTGCTCTGGCTGCTCGGCTTCAGATTGCGCGACTTCGTACTGCGTTCCGGATGAGCCCGCTCGACGTGCACGGCGACGCCATCGCTCCGCACAACGCGGCTCCCGCGCTGCTGGAAAGGGTGGCCGCGCTGACCCGGCTGGTCGACCATGACAGCCGCCCGGAGGAGGTCGTTAGGACCGTGCGCGGCTGGGGCCAGCGGCTGTGCGGACGGATCGCGCCCGATGCCTCGGTGCTGAACCGGCTTCGGATGTTGAACTTCTTCTTCTTCCAGGAGCTCGGCTTTCAGGGCCAGCGCAGCGGCGATTGGGCCGAGGCCGGCTGCCTGCACCGGGTGATCGAGAAAAGGGCGGGAATCGCCCTGTCGCTGTCGATCCTGTACATGGAAATCGGCCGCGCGATCGGACTGAAGCTGTTTGCGATCGAGTTCCCGGACAGCTTCCTGGTCAAGCTGGTGTGCAACGGTCGCGTGCTGGTGATCGACGTGTCGGACCACGGCGCCACCTTGTCGGTCCAGCAGCTGCGTTCCAGGCTGGGGTCGAGCTGCAACGACGCCGATGCCGATGAGGCGCGCGGCGCGCTGCAGCGCTTCCTGCGCGGCGTGCCGGAGGACGATATTCCGGTGCGGATCCTGCGGGCGCTCAGGCAGCGCCACCAGGCAGCCGGCCGGTGGGCGGACGCGCTGGCCGTCCAATCGCAACTGGTGCAGCTGCTGCCACTGGACCGCGACGAGCTGCTGGATCGAGCGAGGTTGTACGAACGCCTCGATTGCCCGCGCGCGGCGGCGCTCGATCTGCAGGAGTGTCTGCGCCTGGAGCCGAACGCGCCGGGCGCGGGCGCGATCCGGCAGCGGTGGGCGCGGCTGTGGCAGCAGGCCCGCCGCCTGAACTGACCGGGCCCGGGGTTCCTCGACAGCGGTCGGCTGTCAGGGCAGCTGGTAGGGCGGCAGTTGCTTGAGCATCGCCTCCGCGCTGCTGACCTCGAACTTGCCAGGGGCCTCGACGTTCAGCTTCTTGACGACTCCGTCCTGGACCAGCATCGAGAATCGCTGGCAGCGCACGCCCAGGCCGCCTCCGCGCAGATCGAACTCCAGTCCCAGCCTGGCCGTGTACTCACCCGAGCCGTCGGCCATCATCCGGATCTTGCCGCCGACCTTCTGGTCGCGCCCCCACGCTCCCATCACGAATGCGTCGTTGACGGAGAAGCACCAGATCTCGTCGACGCCCTTGCTCTTGAATTCGTCGTGGTGGCGCAGGAATCCGGGAACGTGCTGGGACGAGCAGGTCGGTGTGAAGGCGCCCGGCACTCCGAATATGACGATGGTCTTGCCCTTGACCAGCTTGTCGACATCGAACCGGTTCGGTCCGATCGTGCAGCCGGCCGTTTCGACTTCGATGTATTCCTGAATCTGACCGCTGGGCAGCCGGTCTCCGATCTTGATGGTCATCGTCAGCGCTCCTTTCGGAACAATCGTCGCAACCATCAGTTTATCTCCCCTCTCCCACGCCCCCGACCCCTCTCCCGCGCTGAGCGCGGGAGAGGGTAGCTGGAGAAGGTCAGGATGAGGGCTGGGAGAGGGTCGGGGATAGGGTGGTCGCCCGTTAGTCCCCGATCGCAACGCCCTCTCGCCTCGGATCGGCGCCGCCGATCCATCGGACCGCCGTCGCAGGCGATCCTTGCTGCTCGGGGGCCGCCTCGATCGCCTGCAGGCCGCTCGTCATCTGCTCCTGATCGATCGTGTGCCCGCGCGCCTGCAGCTCGCGTAGCACCTCGGGCCCGAAGCGACCGGCCTCCAGCTCGGTCGCACCGTTCTGGCTGCCGAAATTGGGCAAGGAGACGGCTTGCTGGGCATCCAGCTGCCAATCCAACAGCCCGACCAGTGTTTTCACCACGAACATCGTGATCCAGGTGCCGCCGGGTGAGCCCAGGCTGGCGACCACGCGGCCGCTGGCGCGATCGAACACGAGCGTCGGCGACATCGAAGACAGTGGTCGCTTGCCGGGCTGGACGCGGTTGGCCACCTGTGGCCCGTCCGCTTGGACGCGACCGTCCGGGCCGAGGGCGCGGGGCGCGAAGGAAAAATCGGTCAACTGGTTGTTCAGCAGGAATCCACGCACGAAGATGTGCGACCCGAACGCGGCTTCGATCGATGTCGTCATCGCGACCGCGTGACCCCATGCGTCCACCACCGACAGATGCGAGGTGGCGGGCCTGGGCGGCGACAGATCCGGCGCCAGGCGCGTTGCCGCCTGCTGCCAACGGCCCGGCTCGGCCACTCCCATGCTGTGCTCGCCAATCAAGTGCGCCCGTGCGGCGAGGTAGCCGGGGGCGAGCAGCGCGGCGGCGTCGACGTGGACGAAATCCGGGTCGGCCAGGTACAGGGTGCGATCCGCGAAGGCAAGGCGCTCGGCCTCGCTGATCCAGTGAACCGCCTTCGCCTCGGGAACCAGGTCGGCGCCGCGAGGCTGCGGCGCCAGAGGCGCGAGGTCGAAGTGACCCAGGATGCCGAGGACCTGTCCGATCGCGATGCCGCTCGATGAGGGCAGCGGCATCGAGCACACGGTCCAGCGCCGGTAAGGGGTACACACCGGGTCGCGTTCGTGCTCCCGGTACGCGCCCAGGTCGGCCTCGGTGATCCGGCCGGCATGGTGCCGATCTGCGCGGGCCGCGGCCACCAGGTCGGCGGCGATCGGCCCACGGTAGAACGCTTCGGCTCCGCCCGCGGCCAGCGCACGGAGCGTGGCGGCCAACGCCGGATTTTTCAGCAGCGTTCCGGTCGCGAGCGCGTGGCCTTGCGGGTCGTAGAAGTACGCGCGCGTGGCAGGATCTTCGCGCAGCCGCGTGTCCCGCTCCAGCAGCGCGTGCAGGCGGGGTGAGACCTCAAATCCGTTCTGCGCCAGTTCGATGGCTGGCTCGAACAGCGCCGACCATTTCAGGCGCCCATGCTCCCGATGGACGTGCTCCATCATCCGCAGCACCCCCGGGACTCCGACCGACAGTCCGCTGGCCGCGGTGTCCCGGAACGGCAGCGGCTTTCCATCCGGACCGATGAACTGATCTTCCGTCGCGGCCATCGGCGCGGTTTCGCGACCGTCATAGGCCTGCACTCGCCGCCCATCCCAGTGCAGCAGGAAAGCGCCGCCCCCGATGCCGGAGCTTTGCGGCTCCACCAGGGTCAGCACCAGTTGCACGGCGATTGCCGCGTCGACGGCCGAGCCGCCATCGCGCAGGATCTTGAGCCCGGCGCGCGCGGCCAGCGGATTGGCCGCGGCCACCATCTGCTTTTGCGCGGTCGCGGCGGGGCGAACGGCCTGCAGCCCCGTCGCGCCTTCGGGCTGCTCCTGGCCGGCGGCCGTTGCTGCAGCCAGCCACAGCGCCGCCGCGAGCGGCAGGCTCAGCCGGAGCGCGACGCCGGCGCTATCTCGGTTGCAGCCGAAGCGCGCCATCCAGGCGGATCGTGGTGCCGTTGAGCATCGCGTTCTGAATGACGCTGCGGACCATGTGTGCGAACTCCGAAGGCCGGCCCAGCCGCGGCGGAAAGGGTACCTGCGATGCCAGCGCCTGATGCGACTCGGCCTTCAATCCGGACAGCATCGGCTTCTCGAAGCTGCCGGGCGCGATCGCCACGCAACGGATCGCATGGCGGGCCAGATCGCGCGCGATCGGCAGCGTCATGGCAACCACGCCCCCCTTGGAGGCGGAATAGGCCGCCTGCCCGATCTGCCCCTCGAAGGCGGCGATGGACGCCGTGTTGACGATCACGCCGCGCTCGCCGTCGTCCAGCGGCGCCGTGTGCGCCATCGCCTGCGCGCACACACGCGCCATGTTGAAGGTGCCGATCAGGTTCACCCGGATCACCCGCTCGAAGGTCTCCAGCAGGTGGGCGTGTTCGCGTCCCACGATGCGCTCGGCGGCCAGCACACCGGCGCAGTTCACGACCCCCCGCAGCGGCCCTTCTTCCTGAGCGGCCTGCACCGCGGCGTGCGCGTCCAGTTCGGACGTCACGTCGCAGCGCACGAACCGCGCCGCAGGTCCGCAATCCTCGGTCAGGGCCAGCGCGGCTTCCTGCTGCAGATCCGCCACGATCACACGCCCGCCTTCCTCGACCAGCATCCGGACCGCAGCCGCGCCCAGGCCCGAAGCGCCGCCGGAGACGATGAACACGTTGTCGCGGATGTGCATCTAGGTCAGGTAGAAAACTATCAAAACAGTCCCAAGCGCGCCGCCCCTCATCCTGTCCTTCTCCCGCAAGCGGGAGAAGGGACCTGCTGCCGGACTATTGTATTGGGTCCCCTGTCCCGCGAAGTGGGAGAAGGGAGATGCTGCATGCGATCAGCCGTTTACATTGGCTGGGGGGAGCAACGAAGGGGCCAGCCCGTCCCCCCTCGTTCTCTTCCTCCTGCCTTTTCCGGCCGAAGGCCGGAAAAGGTTAACGGCCGTGCGACGCGATCAGCGGAACGATCAGCAGCGCGACGATGTTGATGATCTTGATCAGAGGGTTCACCGCGGGGCCGGCGGTGTCCTTGTAAGGATCGCCGACCGTGTCTCCAGTCACCGCCGCCTTGTGCGCGTCGGAGCCCTTGCCGCCGTAATTGCCTTCCTCGATGTACTTCTTGGCATTGTCCCAGGCGCCGCCCCCGGTGGTCATCGAGATGGCGACGAACAGTCCCGTCACGATCGTTCCCATCAGCACGCCGCCCAGCGCCGCGGGTCCGAGCAGCCAACCGACCAGTACCGGCACCAGTACGGGAAGGATCGAAGGAATCATCATCTCCTTGATCGCGGCGGCGGTCAGCATGTCGACCGCCCTCGAGTAGTCCGGCTTGGCCGTGCGCTCCATGATCCCCTT
>DATBCD010000031.1:0-16233 GCA_036270655.1 Burkholderiaceae bacterium | reverse complement strand
GACTATTTCGCCGGCGTGACGTCGCGCCGCACGTGGCCGCTGTACAACTGGCGCGGCCGGGCGATCTTGTATTCGGGATCGGCGATCATCTCGTTGAGCTGGGCGATCCAGCCGACCGTGCGCGCCAGCGCGAAGATCGCGGTAAACAGGGACACTGGGATGCCAATCGCCTTCTGCACGATGCCGGAATAGAAGTCGACATTCGGGTACAGCTTGCGCGTGACGAAATAGTCGTCCTCCAGCGCGATCTTCTCCAGGCCCATCGCCAGCTTGAACAGCGGATCGTCGTGCAGCCCCAATTCGTTGAGCACCTCGTAGCAGGTTTCCCGCATCAGCTTGGCGCGCGGGTCGTAATTCTTGTAGACGCGATGCCCGAACCCCATCAGCCGGACATTGGAGTTCTTGTCCTTGACCTTGGCGATGAACTCGCCGATCTTGGCCAGGCCCCCTTGCGACTGCAGTTCATAGAGCATCGCCAGCGCCGCCTCGTTGGCGCCGCCGTGGGCCGGGCCCCACAGGCACGCAACGCCGGCGGCGATCGCGGCGAACGGATTGGTGCCGGAGGAGGCGCACAGCCTGACGGTGGAGGTCGAGGCATTCTGCTCGTGGTCGGCATGCAGGATGAAGATTCGGTCCAGCGCCCGCACCAGCACCGGGTTGACGTGATAATCCTCGCACGGGGTCGCGAACATCATGTGCATGAAATTGGCCGCGTACGACAGCTCGTTGCGTGGATACATGTACGGCTGGCCCGCCGCGTACTTGTACGCCATCGCCACCAGCGTCGGCATCTTGGCGATCATCCGGATCGCCGAGATCTCGCGCTGCGCCGGGTCGTGCACATTGATCGAGTCCGGGTAGAACGCCGACATCGCCCCGACCAGGCCGGTCAGGACCGACATCGGGTGGGTGTCCCGCCGGAAACCGCGCATGAAGAACTGCATCTGCTCGTGCACCATCGTGTGGCGCGAGACCAGATTGACGAATTCCTTGCGTTGCTTCGAATCGGGCAGCTCCCCGTACAGGATCAGGTAGCACACTTCCAGGAAGTTGCAGTGCATGGCCAGCTGCTCGATCGGGTAGCCGCGATACAGCAGCTCGCCGCGGTCGCCGTCGATGAACGTGATCGACGAATTGCACGCCGCGGTCGACAGGAACCCGGGGTCGTAGGTGAACTTGCCGGTTTTCGAGTACAGCGCCCGAATGTCGACCACGTCGGGGCCGATCGTCCCTTTGTAGATCGGCAGTTCGATGGGCGCCGTACCATCGCTGAATGACAGCGTTGCCTTGTGTTCGGACGCGTTCAATGCCATCGTCAGCCTCCTGAAGGGCGGGATGAGGTGCGGGGTGATGCGCTGGATGTCACGGGTTCGAGCCTTCCCTCACGCGGGACAGCATGTCTCGAACCGCCGGGTCCTCCAGCTCGCCGGCCGCTTGCCAGCGGCCCAGCAGCAGGTCGAGCAATTCGTTGTCGGGCAGATCCAGCAGGCGCGCCAGCGCGTCGGCATCCGCGGCATCGAGCTGCGCGCCCTGCCGGTCCAGGAAGCGCCCGATCAGCAGATCGTTCTCCAGCAGGCCGCGCCGCGCGCGCCAGCGCAAGCGGCGTAACACCTCTGCGCCGACCCGCCTTCGCCCTTCGGGCTTCGGCGGGCCTGCCCGCCCAGACGCATCGCTCCACATGATCACGCGTCACCTCAGACAGCCCGGCGCATCATCAGTTCCTTGATTTTTCCGATGGCGCGCGTCGGATTGAGCCCCTTCGGACACACGTCGACGCAATTCATGATCGTGTGGCAGCGGAACAGGCGATAGGGGTCGTTCAGGTTGTCGAGGCGCTCTCCGGTGGCCTGGTCGCGGCTGTCGGCGATGAAACGGTACGCCTGCAGCAGGCCGGCGGGACCGACGAACTTGTCCGGATTCCACCAGAAGCTGGGGCACGCGGTGGAGCAGCACGCGCACAGGATGCATTCGTACAGTCCGTCCAGCTCCTCGCGCTCGGCCGGCGACTGCAGCCGCTCGCGCTCGGGCGGCGGCGACTCGTTGATCAGGAACGGCTTGATCGAATGGTACTGGTCGAAGAAATGGCTCATGTCGACGATCAGATCGCGTACCACCGGCAATCCGGGGATCGGTCGCAGCACGATCGGCTCCTTCAGCTCGCGCAGGTTCGTCACGCAAGCCAGGCCGTTGCGCCCGTTGATGTTGATCGCATCCGATCCGCACACGCCTTCGCGACACGACCGGCGGAAAGCCAGGCTGTCGTCGACCTCGGCCTTGATCCGCATCAGCGCATCGAGCAGCATCCGGTCGGTCGGCTGCAGCGACACCTGGACAGACTGCATCCGGGGCCGCGCGCCCTGGTCCGGGTCGTAGCGATAGATCTGGAAACGCACAGTACGCGTCACGGCGGTCGGCGCCGGCGCGGTCGTAGCAGGGCTGCTCATCGGGGGCCTTGGCTCCATCAATATTGGGTCGGTCGGCGCGCCCTTCAATACGTGCGCTTCTTCGGCTCGAACGTGGGCACGGTGAGCGGCTTGAGGTTGACCGGCTTGTAGTCGAGCCGGTTGCCGTCCCGGTACCAGAGCGTGTGGCGCATCCAGGCCGCATCGTCGCGCTGCGGAAAATCGTCGCGCCAATGGGCGCCTCGGCTCTCGGTCCTGGCCTCGGCCGACACGACGGTGGACTTGGCGGTCTCCACCAGGTTGGCCAGCTCGAGCGACTCGACCCGCGCCGTGTTGAACACCTTCGAGCGGTCGTCGATGGCGATCCGGGAGGCCCGCTGCTCGAGCTGCTCGATCTGCTCGATGCCCTCGCGCAACAGCGACCCGGTGCGAAAGACGCCGCAATGCCCCTGCATCGCGCGCCGCAGGTCGTTGGCCACGGCCTGCACGCGCTCTCCCTTCGTGCGTGAGTCCAGCGCCGCCAGCCGTTCGAGCGTGGCCTCGCCGGCACCGGCCGGCAGCGGCTTGTGCATCTGCTCATCCAGTTGCTGCGACACCATGAAGTTGCCGGCCGACCGCCCGAACACCACCAGGTCCAGCAGCGAGTTGGTGCCCAGCCGGTTGGCGCCATGCACCGAAACGCAGGCGCATTCGCCGATCGCGAACAGCCCCGGGACCACGGCATTGGGATTGCCGTTGCGCGGCGCGACCACCTGCCCGTGGACGTTGGCCGGAATGCCGCCCATCTGGTAATGGATCGTCGGCACCACCGGGATCGCTTCGCGCACCGGGTCGACGTTGGCGAACTTGATCGCGATCTCGCGAATCGACGGCAGCCGCTTGACGATTGTGTCCACGCCAAGGTGGTCCAGCTTCAGCAGCACGTAGTCCTTATCGGGCCCGGCGCCGCGACCCTCCTTGATCTCCTGGTCCATCGAGCGCGATACGAAGTCGCGCGGCGCCAGGTCCTTCAACGTCGGCGCGTAACGCTCCATGAACCGTTCGCCGCGCGAGTTCAGCAGGTACCCGCCCTCGCCGCGCACGCCCTCGGTGATCAGCACCCCGGCCCCTGCTACGCCGGTCGGATGAAACTGCCAGAACTCCATGTCCTGCAGGGGCAGGCCAGCCCGCGCGGCCATGCCCAGACCGTCGCCGGTGCAGATGTAGGCGTTGGTCGACGCCGCCCACACGCGTCCGGCCCCGCCGGTGGCCAGCACCGTGGCCTTGGCCTCCAGCAGCATCGTCGCGCCGGTCTCGATCTCCAGCGCGGTGACGCCGACGCACCCGCCGTCGCCATCCATCACCAGGTCCAGCGCCATCCATTCGACCAGGAACTGGGTGCGCGCGGCCACGTTGCGCTGGTACAGCGTGTGCAGCAGCGCGTGCCCGGTGCGGTCGGCCGCGGCGCAAGCCCGCGCAACCGGCTTCTCGCCGAAATTGGCCGAGTGGCCGCCGAACGGGCGCTGGTAGATGGTGCCATCCGGGTTGCGGTCGAACGGCATGCCGAAGTGCTCCAGCTCGTAGACGACCTTGGGTGCCTCGCGGCACATGAACTCGATCGCATCCTGATCGCCCAGATAGTCGGAGCCCTTGACCGTGTCGAACATGTGCCACAGCCAATGGTCCTCGGACATGTTGCCGAGCGAGGCGCCGATCCCGCCCTGGGCCGCCACCGTGTGCGAACGTGTCGGAAACACCTTCGACAGGACCGCAACGCTCAGGCCGGCGTGAGCCAGCTGCAGCGCGCAACGCATTCCCGCGCCGCCGGCTCCTACGATCACCGCGTCGAACCGACGTCGGGCAAGTTGCGTCACCGTCAGACCTTCCAGAGAATCTGCACCGCCCACACCAGGCAGGCGGCCAGCCACAGCACGGTGCCCAGTTGCAGCAGCATCCGGATCGCGGTCGACCGCACGTAATCCATCCAGATATCCCGCATTCCGATCCATGCGTGCCAGGTCAGCGCGACGAACGCGATCAGGGTCGCGATCTTCATGCCGAGCGGCACGAAAATCGCGGCCCAGCTGTCGTAGTCGATCGGTCCGGCCAGCAGGATCCGGACTCCCAGCACGATCAGGTAAAGCGTCAGCACGACCGCGGTGGCCCGCTGCATCAGCCAGTCACGCAGCCCGTAGTGGGCTCCGACGACCAGCCTGTGGACACCGATCGACATCAAAGCGCTCCGAAGATCCCCAGGGCCGCCCAGAGCGCAAGCGGAATGCTGACGGCGAACACGATCCAGGCGCTGCGCCGTGCCGGGGCCCGGTCGACGCCCAGATCCAGATCGAGCAACAGAAAGCGCACGCCCGCGGCCAGGTGGTGCAGCAGGGACCACGCCAGCAGCGACAGCAGCAGTCTGGCGAACCACCCGTCGGCCGCCTCACGCAGCTGTTGATAGCTCGCTTGCGAGCCCAGGCTCAGGTCGAGCAGCCACAGCGTGAACGGCAACAGCAGGAACATCAACGCGCCGCTGAGCCGGTGCAGTATCGACAGCACGCCCGGAACCGGCAGGCGATACTGAATCAGATCCCCGATCGAGAGGTTGCGTATCACGTGGCGCGCCGACATGGGGTCCGGGCTTCGGCCCGTTTTTAGTTGCAATGCAATATATTGTGACTGAATTCCCGATTCGACAAAAACAGCGTCCTTGCGGCGCGTGCCAGCCCCCTGTCACATCAACCGGTTCCAGTAGTGAAAGTCATTCGTGACGCAGTGGCCGCGCCGAAACTCGATGGGGCGGTCGCCGTAGGTGAAGGCCACGCGGTCGATCCGCAGCAACGGGGAGCCGGGCGCGATCTGCAGCGCCTCGGCGTCCTCGGCGCTGGCGGCCACCGCGCGCAGCTGCTCCTCGGCGCGGATCATTCTCACCCCGAATTCGCGTTCGAACAGGCCGTAAAGCGGCCCCGTGTACTGCGCCAGCAGTTCGGCCGACAGATTGCGAAAGGCAACGGCCGGCAGCCAGATGTCATCCAGCACGCGCGGCCGGTCGCCGAACAGCAATACCCGGCGCACGTGGATCAAAGGTGCCCCCGCACGCAATCCGAGTCGCGCGGCGATTTCGCCGTTGGCGCGAATGCGGCTGCACTCCAGAAACCGGCTATGGGCGGCCACCGGTTGGCCGCCATCGGGCGCCAGCCGCAGAAAGCGGAACTGCGCTTTGGGCTCCTGGTGAGTCGCGACGAACGTGCCCTTGCCCTGGCGGCGAATCAGCAGGTTCTCGGACGCAAGCTCATCGATGGCCTTGCGCACGGTTCCCTGGCTGACCTGGAAGCGGGTGGCCAGCTCCGTTTCGCTGGGAATCGCAGCGCCCGGCATCCATTCGCCCTGGCGCAGGCTCTCCACCAGCAGGTCCTTGATCTGCCGATACAGCGGGGCGAAAACGGCCGAGCGGCGCGCCGCGCGCCGGGAACCCGATCCCGAGCGGAGCGAAGTCGGCGACGGGGCTTCCATCGCGCGAATCTTATGTCTTATATATGACCGTGACTATACTCTCGTCCGCCTGCCTTCGCCCTGCGGGCTGGGGCGGGCAGGCGCGCCGTCGCGAACGGGCTGGGGCGGACTTGCCCGCCGTAGCGCGAAGCGCGAAGGCGGGGGGCATTACACTGCGCGTGGCGCATCGCAGCACGCGCATGCGCGCGGGATTGGACGATCAGCACGCATTCCTGGATCGCCGGGAGATTTGACATGACCAAGACGCCTGTACGAATTGCCGTGACCGGTGCGGCCGGACAAATCGGTTACGCGCTGCTCTTCCGTATCGCGGCCGGAGAGATGCTGGGCGCGGACCAGCCAATCAGCCTGCAGTTGCTGGAGATCCCTGACGAGAAGGCGCAGAAGGCCTTAAAGGGCGTGATGATGGAGCTGGAGGACTGCGCGTCTCCGCTGCTGACGTCGATGCAGGCGTTCAGCGATCCGAACGCCGCCTTCCGCGATGTCGACTACGCTTTGCTGGTGGGCGCGCGTCCGCGTGGTCCGGGCATGGAGCGCCGCGATCTGCTGGCGGCCAACGCGCAGATCTTCACGGCCCAGGGCAAAGCGCTGAACGCGGTGGCGCGGCGAACGGTCAAAACGCTCGTGGTCGGAAATCCGGCCAACACGAATGCGTACATCGCGATGAAGTCGGCGCCCGACCTGCCAAAGCGCAATTTCACCTCGATGATGCGTCTGGATCACAACCGCGCCGTCTCTCAGGTGGCGGCGCGGCTTGGCGTGCCCGTGCAGCAGATCGAGTCCTTGTGCGTGTGGGGCAACCATTCGCCGACGATGTACGCCGATATCCGCTTCGCCACCGTCGACGGCAAGTCGGTGCAGCAATCGATCAACGACGAAAAATGGACTCGCGACGTGTTCCTGCCGGCCGTCGGCAAGCGTGGCGCCGCCGTGATCGAAGCGCGCGGATTGTCCTCGGCGGCATCGGCCGCCAACGCCGCGATCGGCCATATGCGCGACTGGGTGCTGGGAACCGGCGGGCGCTGGGTTTCGATGGGCGTGCCATCGGAGGGAAGCTACGGCATTCCGCTCGATACGATGTTCGGATTTCCTGTGACCTGCGCCCAGGGCGACTGGCGCATCGTGCAGGGCCTGCCGATCGACGAGTTCTCGCGCGAGCGCATTGATCGCACGCTGGCCGAGCTGGATGAGGAGCGCCAGGCGGTCACGCACCTGTTGAAATAAAAGCCCTCACCCCGCCCCTGCCCCGCGAGGGGGACAGGGGTGATCAGTCACGGAGGCAAGAATGACAACACCGAATCCGTTCGGCAGCCTGCAGGAATTCGCGCCCGCCAGCGGCGCCCGGGGCCGGTTCTACCGTCTGGCCGCGCTGGAGGCGGCCGGCCTGGGACAGATATCGCGGCTGCCTCACTCGATCCGCGTCGTGCTCGAGTCGGTGCTCAGAAACTGCGATGGCAGGAAAGTCACCGAGGATCACGTCCGGCAGCTGGCCGCGTGGGGGCCGCGGGCCGCGCGCAGCGACGAGATTCCGTTCGTGGTGGCGCGCGTGGTGCTGCAGGACTTCACCGGGGTTCCGCTGCTGGTCGACCTGGCCGCGATGCGCGGGGTTGCGGCGCGGATGGGACGCAAGCCGCAGCTGATCGAGCCGCTGGTCCCGGTCGACCTGGTGGTCGACCATTCGGTGATGGTCGACCATTACGGCACGCCGGCCGCGCTGGACCTGAACATGCGGCTGGAATTCGAGCGCAACCGCGAGCGCTACGAGTTCATGAAATGGGGCATGCAGGCGTTCGACACGTTCCGGGTCGTGCCGCCCGGCTTCGGCATCGTGCACCAGGTCAATCTGGAATTTCTGGCGCGCGGCGTGCATCAGCGCGACGGCGTCTACTTTCCCGATACGCTGGTCGGCACCGACAGCCACACGACGATGATCAACGGCATCGGAGTGGTCGGGTGGGGTGTGGGCGGCATCGAGGCCGAGGCGGCGATGCTGGGCCAGCCGGTGTACCTGCTGACCCCCGACGTGGTCGGGGTCGAGTTGAAAGGCCGGCTGCGCGGCGGCGTCACCGCCACCGACCTGGTGCTGACGGTCACCGAGCTGTTGCGCAGGGAAAAGGTGGTGGGCAAGTTCGTCGAGTTCTTCGGCGACGGCACGGCCAGCCTGACCGTGCCGGACCGCGCGACGATCGCCAACATGGCGCCCGAGTATGGCGCGACGATGGGGTTCTTCCCGGTCGACGAGAAGACCATCGCGTATTTCGAGGGCACCGGGCGCACGCGCGCCGAGATCGACGCGTTCGAGGCGTATTACCGGGCGCAGGGCCTGTTCGGCGTTCCCAGGGCCGGCGAGATCGATTACACCAAGGTGCTCAAGCTGGATCTGGCCTCGGTGACGCCGTCACTGGCCGGGCCGAAGCGGCCGCAGGACCGGATCGAGATCGGCCAGGTGAAGCGGACCTTTACGGAGCTCTTCAGCAAACCGGTCGCGGAAAACGGATTCAACCAGCCCAAGGACAAGCTGCAGCGGTCGTTTACGGCCGCCAACGGCGTTGCGATCCGCAACGGCGATGTGCTGATCGCGGCCATCACCTCGTGCACCAACACCAGCAACCCGAGCGTGATGCTGGCCGCCGGACTGCTGGCGAGGAAGGCGGTCGAAGCGGGCCTGAAGGTGGGCGGCCACGTGAAAACCTCGCTGGCGCCCGGCTCGCGCATCGTCACGGAATACCTGCAGCGCGCCGGTCTTCTGCCTTACCTGGAGAAGCTGGGCTTCAACGTCGCCGCCTACGGGTGCACCACCTGCATCGGAAATGCGGGAGACCTGGCGCCGGAGTTCAACGACGTGATCGTGAAGAACGACCTGGTGTGTGCCGCCGTGCTGTCGGGCAACCGCAACTTCGAGGCTCGCATTCATCCGAATCTGAAGGCCAATTTTCTGGCGTCTCCGCCGCTGGTCGTGGCCTACGCGCTCGCCGGCAACGTGCTGACGGACCTGATGTCCGAGCCGATCGGGCGCGGCAGCGGCGGGCGCGACATCTTCATCGGCGACATCTGGCCGTCGGGCGAGGAAGTCGATGCGTTGCTCAAGTACGCGACGGACGGGCAGGCGTACCGTTCGAACTACGCGCGGGTCGCATCGGACCCGGGCGAGCTGTGGAAGAAAATAGCCGGCCGCAGCGGTCAGACCTACTCGTGGCCGCCCTCCACGTACATCGCCGAGCCCCCGTTTTTCGCAGGCTTCTCGATGCAGCCTGGACGCGTGGCTCCGGTGCGCGATGCGCGCGTGCTGGCGATATTCGGCGACTCGATCACGACCGACCACATCTCTCCGGCCGGCTCGATCAAGGAGACCTCGCCGGCCGGCCGCTGGCTGATCGAGCACGGCGTGGCCAAGGCCGATTTCAACAGCTACGGCGCCCGCCGCGGCAACCACGAAGTGATGATGCGCGGCACGTTCGCCAATGTGCGGATCAAGAACCTGATGATCGAGCCGCAACCCGACGGGTCGCGCGTCGAAGGCGGCGTCACGGTGCATCAGCCGTCGGGTGAACGGATGTCGATTTACGACGCCGCAATGCGCTATCAGGACCAGGGCGTTCCGACGATCGTGTTCGGGGGCGAGGAATACGGAACCGGCTCTTCACGCGACTGGGCCGCCAAGGGCACCCAGCTGCTCGGGGTGCGCGCGGTGATCGCGCGCAGCTTCGAGCGCATCCACCGCAGCAATCTGGTCGGCATGGGCGTGCTGCCGCTGCAGTTCGGGTCCGATCAGAGCGCGCAAGCGCTCGGCATCCGGGGCGATGAGCTGTTCGATCTGCAGGGGATCGACGGGACGCTGCGGCCGCAGCAGCCGGTCACGCTGGTGATACGTCGGCCGGACGGCTCCCGGCGGGAGGTCGTCCTGACGCTTCGAATCGACACTCCGATCGAAGTCGACTACTTCCAGCACGGAGGAATCCTGCCGTTCGTGCTGCGCCAGCTGCTCGCAGACTCGGCCCTCGGATAGCGGGCCGCTCGCGATGGCTGTCGCCCCGGATCGCGCCGTAATTCGCTTCTTCACCGACGTCTGGCCGCTGGTGGCGCTCGGTGTGATCGGGGCCCTGCTGATAAGGGCCTGCGTGCCGGTTCACCCCGCCGCGCAGCCGCTCGGCACGTCGCCGCCGCCCCCCGATCCGCAGATGGCGGTGCGGATCGGCAATTCGCGTGCGACCGCCGCGCTGAACGCGTTGACGCCCGAATCGAGCCCGGCGCAGGCGATCGAGGCGCTGAACTCGCTGCAGATCGACTTCAGCCCCGCCAGTTCGGCGCTGCCGCCGAGCGCCGAACCGGTCCTGGTGCAGGTTGCAGCCGCGATCGCGGCGCGTCCGCTCACGGAGCATTTCGAAATATCGGCGCATGCCGACGGAACCGGATCGCCTCTGGCCGATCTGGAGCTGTCCAGGCGCCGCGCGCAGGCCGTGGTCGACTTTCTGGTCAATCAAGGCGTGCCTGGCGAGCGCTTGCAGGCGCACGGCGAAGGCGACGAGGATACGATGGCAGGCGAGCCGGGCGCCGAGGCGCGCCAGCGCGGCAAGCACCTGGAATTTGCGTTGCTGCCGTGATCGCCGTGCCGGCGCTGTCCGAGCGCGCGTGCCCTGCGCCGCGTCCCAGGCGACTGGCCGTCGTCGATACCAACGTCTGGCTGGACATCTTCCACTTTCGCGACGGCGAATCGCAGCCGCTGGCCGCCGCCCTGGACTCGCCGCACTGGCTCGCGGTGCGCTGCCAGCAGACCGACGCGGAGCTGGCAGCGGTGCTTGGGCGGGAGCAGTTTTCTTCGAGTCCTGCCCAACGCGAGGGGCTGGCTGATCGGCTGCGCGCCTGGCAGGCGCAAACGCTGCAGTTTGCGCTGCGCGAGCAGGCGCCGTGCCGCTGCCGCGATCCGCACGACCAGAAGTTCCTGGACCTGGCCTTCGCGGCCCAAGCCGCCGTGCTCCTGACCAAGGACAAGGCGCTGCTCGCGCTGAAGCGCAAAGCGCTCCGCTTCGGCCTGGCCATTCTGACCCCGCGCGAGTTCACGGCCCGCTGCGGCTGTACGGACTTCCCCCTCTCCCGCGGAGCGGGATAGTTTACCGCCCGCTTCGGCTGTACCGACTTCTCCCTCTCCCGCTCCGCGGGCGAGGGGAAAAACCCTTTCACACCGCGTCGCGATGCAATCCGATTTATTCGCGCTGGGCAGCGATGCGCGGGGCTTCGGGCTGGCGACCCCCGTCCGTCGCAACTTTGGAAGCTGCCTCCCCCATCACGGCGCTGCGCAGGGCGAGCGCATCGTCCAGCGCGTGGTGGCGCCGCAGCCTGAGCTCCTCCGACAGCCGATCCAGCTCCGAATACGCCACCGGGGCGCGCTGCCACACCACCGCTTCGGGCGGATCCTCGGCATGCAGCAACTCGCTCACGGCCCAGCGATCGAACCCCGAGTCGCTGATCAGCCGCACCGCACGTCCGTGGGCCAACTGCTGCAGCCAGTGCAGGAAAAGTTCGGCCGCATGCTCGCGCGGCTCGGGCATGTTTTCCATCAGAGGCAACACGGTCTGCTCGACGAAGGCCGAATACGCCACCGGGCGATCCTGCTCGAGCTCCACGTAAAACGTCTGTCCTTCGGCCGCCACTGCGCCGAGGCTCAGCAGCACGGGTGCTTCCAGCGAGCTGAATTCGCTGTCGAGAAACACCCACAGCTCGCTGTCGCGCGACTCGGGCAGCTGCCAGGCGACCGGCAATATCCGGAACAGCAGCGCCGGGTCCCGGTACGGCGAGGGGTCCAGCCCGAGCCGGCCCAGAACATCGGCCGGCTCGAAATCGGTCTCGCGGAATCCGGCGCGTCGCGCGCACCGAAGCGCCCTGACATTGCGGCGCGAAGGCCGCAACAGGAAGCGATTGACTCCGTAATTGGATTGCAACCAGGCGCAGATCAGGTCGAGCGCCTCGGCCGCGATGCCCTGGCGGCAATACTCCCTGGCCGCAAGCCAGAGGTCCAGCTCGACCAGGTCGCGCATCAGATCGACCCGGCGCCATGCCAGGATCCCCAGGTCGACCGCAGCCGAACTGAGCACCAGCGCCCTGCCGTCGAACGGTCGCGAGCCGTCGAAATAATGCCGCGGAAAACGCACAAGAAACTGTTCGAGCGTCGGCACCGGGCGCTCCGCAAACCAGGGCGGGCCCATCGAGTTCGCAGTCAGATTGGAAGCGGCCAGCCAGCGATGGGCACGCGGGATATCCTGCGGCGTCGCGCGACGCAAGGCGACTTTCGGTCCGGATGCGATGGTCATTGGCCGATGGGCGGGTCCGCTCTTCGGTGATGCGGCAGATCGACGCCCATCTTGAGCGTGTTGCCCGGTTTGCGAATCCGGAAAATGAGGCACACGAAACGCTTGCATTCAGATCGTCCAGAGTTTGTCCAGGACAATGTCGCCTTTCGCGCCCCGTGCCAGGGTCGCAAGCGGCCTTTTATCATCCTCCTGCCAGCCTGCCGCGCTATTACCGCCTCCGATGCCCGACGACACGAAACCTGAGTCCGAGTCCGCGCGCCTGCTCGGTCCGTCCAAGCTGCCGGCCGTCGGCACCACTATTTTCACCGTCATGTCGCAACTGGCGCAGGAACACCGCGCGGTCAACCTGGGGCAGGGATTTCCAGACTTCGATTGCGACCCCCAGCTGAAGGCGCTTGTCAGCGACGCAATGCAGCAGGGCCACAATCAGTATGCACCGATGGCCGGGCTGCCGCTGCTGCGCGAGCAGATTGCGCAGAAGGTCGGGCGAGTGTATGGGCGACGGTACGACAGCGAATCGGAAATCACGGTGACGGCCGGAGCCACGCAGGCGATCCTGACGGCCGTTCTGGCGGTGGTTCGCACCGGTGACGAGGTCGTCATCCTGGAGCCCGCCTACGACAGCTACGGTCCGGCCATCGCGCTGGCAGGCGGACAGATGGTGCCGGTCGCGTTGGACTGCGATCGCCACTACCGGATCGACTGGGACCGCGTCCATGCGGCCCTGACGCCGCGCACGCGGATGCTGATCCTGAACTCTCCGCACAACCCCACCGGGGCCATCATCGGGGCCGAGGATATCGGCGCGCTGGAGGCGATCGTGCGCCGTCATCCGCTGCTGATCCTGTCGGACGAGGTGTACGAGCACATCGTATTCGATGGGCGGCCGCACCTGAGCCTGTCGTGCTCGCAGCTGCTTGCGTCGCGTACGTTCGTGGTGTCGAGCTTCGGCAAGACCTTCCACGTGACCGGCTGGAAAGTCGGCACATGCTGTGCGCCGGCACCGCTGATGGCCGAATTCCGCAAAGTTCATCAGTTCAACGTCTTCACCGTCAACACGCCCGTGCAGTGGGCACTGGCCCGCTTCCTGCAGGACCCGCACCATTACCTGGATCTGCCCGCGTTCTACCAGCGCAAGCGCGACCGCTTCATGCAGGGCCTTGCGCGCACCCGTTTCGTGCCGCTGCCGTGCCAGGGCACCTTCTTCGTGCTGACCGATTACTCGGCGATCTCGGATGAGACGGAAGAGGAATTCGCGCGCCGGCTTGTGATCGAGCATGGCGTGGCGGCCATTCCGCTGGCGCCCTTCTACGCGAAGCCCGTTAACCGCAGGATCGTCCGGTTCTGCTTCGCCAAGCAGGACTCGACGCTGGACGCGGGACTCGAGCGCCTGGCCCGCGTGTGAGGCCGGATCACTCCTCCTCGCTTATTCCCTCTTCGTCCTCGCGCGCAACGGCCGGCAGCATCTGCACCGCCTGTTCGGCCGGCAGCGCCTCGACATCGCGCAGTTTGCGCTGCATCTGCTTGGTGCGGGTGTCGGCCTGCTCCAACGTCCTGGAAACGGTGCCGACCTGCTCCCGAACGCGCCCGAGCCAGTCGCCGAACCGGGCGAACTCGGTCTTGACCGCACCGAGCACCTGCCAGACCTCGGCCGACCGCTGCTCGATTGCGAGCGTGCGAAATCCCATCTGCAGCGTGTTCAGCATCGCATACAGCGTGGTCGGCCCCGCGATCACCACGCGCCGTTCCCGGTTCAGCGCCTCGGCCAGGCCGGGACGCCGCAGCACCTCGGCAAACAGCCCTTCGGTCGGCAGGAACAGCACCGCGAAGTCGGTCGTGTGGGGCGGCTCGACGTACTTGTCGCGCAGCGTGCGTGCCTCCGCGCGCACCCGGCTTTCCAGCGCGCGGCCCGCTTCCTCGGCGCCGAGCGCGTCGGCCCGCTCCTGGGCGGCGAGCAGGCGCTCGTAGTCTTCGATCGGAAACTTGGCGTCGATCGGCAGCCACACCGTGGCGTCGCCGTTGCGCCCCGGCAGCCGGACCGCAAAGTCGACCCGTTCGCTCGAACCGGGCCGGGTGGCGATGTTGGCCGCGTACTGATCGGTCAGCAGCACCTGCTCCAGCAGGCCCGCCAGCTGGACTTCGCCGAACACGCCGCGCGACTTCACGTTGCCCAGCACGCGCTTGAGGTCGCCTACCCCGGCGGCCAGCGCCTGCATCTCCCCCAATCCCTTGTGCACCTGCTCCAGCCGCTCGGACACCAGACGGAACGACTCGCCCAGGCGCGCTTCCAGCGTGGTCTGGAGCTTCTCGTCGACCGTGGCGCGCATCTGTTCCAGGCGCATCTCGTTTCCCTGCTGCAGCGCCTGCAGCCGCGTCTCCAGCGTCGTGCGCACCTCGGCCAGGTTGCGCTGGATCGCCGCGGTCAGCTCGCCCAATTGCTGCTGCATCGCGCGCCCATAGCCGACCAGCTGCTCGGACTGCACCCCGGTGATCTGCGTCACGTGCGCGGTCAGCGCGTCCTGCAACTGTGCGACGCGCGCGCCGATCTGCATCGAAGCCCGGTCGGCGCTGGCATCGATCACCTGGCGCAGCTCACGCTCCAGGCGCTCGATTCGAAGATCGAACGCCGCTGCGGAACGGGCTTCCTGTGCGCGCCAACCCGTGCGCAGCACGACCCAGGCACCGAGCATCGAAGCCAGCACGGAGCCGACCACCAGCAAACCGACCTGCAGCACTGCACCTCCAACCCTGCGGGCAGACGCCCAACATTACATCGATCGGCCGCCGGTCCGATCGCGTTCAAACTTCGCGCAGGACCACCCACGGGGGTGTCGCGATCACACGGCGCAGGGCCAGCAATCCTCCGGCGATCGCGCTGACCGCGCCGAGCAGCATACCGGCGACAAACGGCCAGGGACCGAGGTGGTATTCGAAATGCAGCACCTGGTGCGCCAGCAGCCAGCCGATCGCGCTCGCACCAAAGCCCGCCAGCAGGCCCGCGATCGATCCGAGCGCCGACAATTCGAGCAATTGGGCCTGCCACAGCTGGCGCCGGGACGCGCCGAATGCGCGCACCAGGGCCGCTTGATGTCCGCGTTCGTCCTGGGTTGCCGACAGCGCCGCGTACAGGACCAGCACCCCGGCCGCCAGGGCGAACACGAACACGAACTGCACCGCGCGGCTGACCTGGTCGAGCACGGATCGGATCTGCGCCAGCACGGCGCCGGTGTCGATCACCGTCAGGTTGCGGAATTCGCGCACGAGCAGCGAAGTCGGGTCGGGCCGCTCGGGCGGCACGCGGATCGAGGTGATGAAGGTCTGCGGCCGATCCTGCAGCAGGGCCGGGGCCATGATGATGAAGAAGTTCACCTTCATCGAGTCCCAGTTCAGCTCGCGCACGCTGGTGGCCGTGGCGCGGACGATTTCCCCGGCGATGTCGAAGCTGAGCTGGTCGCCCAGGTGGATGCCCAGCGTGTCGGCGATGCCCCGCTCGATCGAAAGCTCGGGCGCATCGCGGCTGAACCAGCGGCCCTGCACGATCCGGTTGTAAGCCGGCGCATCGATCGCATAGGACAGGTTGAATTCGCGCTCGATCAGCCCGCGCGCGCGTTCGGCGCGATAGCGGCTGGCGTCGACCGGGCTGCTGTTGATCGCAACCAGCCGGCCGCGGATCATCGGAGACAGCTGGGCGTCGGGCACGCCCAGCTCTTTCAGTCGGTTTGCTACGGCCTGCACCTGGTCGGGCAGGATGTTGATGATGAAACGGTTGGGGGCATCCGGCGGAATCTGGGCGTGCCACTGGCGCAGCAGGTCGCTCTTGATGGTCGCCATCACAAGAATCGCAGTCAGCCCGAATGAGAGCGCGACCACCTGCACGATCGTCGCTGCCGGACGGCGCGCCAGCGCCGCCAGGGCAAAGCTGGCACCGGCCGGCAGCCGGCCGGCCAGGCGCCGCACGGCGCGCAGCCCGGCCAGCCAGGCCCACGCTCCGCCCGCAAATACCAGGCCCACGCCGGCGAATCCGCCCGCGGTCACCG
>DATBCD010000030.1:0-230393 GCA_036270655.1 Burkholderiaceae bacterium | reverse complement strand
GCCGGATCGACGATGTGCTGAATGTTGCCGGCCACCGGATGGGCACGATGGAGATCGAATCGGCGCTGGTGGCCAATCCGCTGGTGGCCGAGGCCGCGGTGGTAGGACGGCCGGACGAGATGACGGGAGAGGCCGTATGCGCATTCGTCGTACTCAAGCAAGCCCGTCCGAGCGACGAGCAAGCCCCGGCGATCGCCAAGCAACTGCGCGACTGGGTTGCCAAGGAGATCGGTCCGATCGCCAAGCCCAAGGACATCCGGTTCGGTGACAATCTGCCCAAGACCCGGTCCGGCAAGATCATGCGCCGGCTGCTGCGCTCGGTCGCCAAGGGCGAGGAGATCAAGCAGGACGTGTCGACGCTGGAAAATCCGGCGATCCTGGAGCAGCTGAAGATCGTCCAATAATCGGGGTCCTGGCCGATCAGGTCCCGTATCGTCCAAGAAGGCGGTTCGGCGGGCTGCAAATCGAGCTTACCGAGGTTGATCTGGGTCAAGTCGGCAAGCCCGCGATCCCGGATATTCATTAATCATCAAGGCAAGCTCGGGCCTTTTTCGGGCCCGCTTGCTTCGTCACGCCGGTGCCAGACCTGGATCCCACTTCGATGGCCCCTGAAGTCGCAAATGCGCTCGATGCCGCAGCCGGCGGCATTGCGCGGGCAATGCCGAGGCCCCTTTTTTGGGTGCGGCGGCTTCGGCGCCTGCACCCGGCCGTGGTCGTCGGGATCTGTGGCTTGGGCTTGTCCGTGGCCGCCTGCCTCTGCGCCGAGCGCTATTGGGATCAGCCGAACGCACTGCGACAGCTGGAATTGCTCGGGGAGAACCGGCAGCTGTCGGTCCAGAGTACGTTGCACAACTTCGAACAGCTGGTCGATACCGCCGTCGGGGAACTGGCGCCGGCGATCGCTGCGGGCAGCCCCGACGCGTTCTCGAACGCCGTCGACGGGCTGCAACATCGCTTTGTAGACGTCGGCGCGATTGCGTGGGCGCCGCGCGTGCGGCGAGCCGAGCGCGCCGCTTACGAGGCCGCTGCAACCCACGGCCAGGCTGATGGCCATCGCATCATGGAATTGGGCGCTGATCGCAACCCGGCGCCTGCTGGCGATCGCGCCGAATACCTGCCGATGCTTTACATCGGCGGCGAGCCGTCGGCTGCGCCTGCGCCGGGAGTCGATCTGGCCAGCGAGCCGGCCGTTCGGAAGGCGATGGATCTGGCTCTGGAAACGGGGATGCCGGCAGCCTCCGACCCATTTCGATTCGCGTCACCCGCGGGAATGAAGTCCGCGATCGCATTGCTCCAGCCCGTGTATCTGTTCGATTTGCCTTGGCAGGCGGTGCGTGAGCGACGCGACCTTCTGACCGGGTTTGTCGTGGGAATCGTCGATCCGGGCTGGCTCGTCGACAGAACACTGAGCAAGGTACGGGCGCCGCAGGGCCTTGACGTCTACCTGTTCGAGCGTTCGGCCGGGGCGCGCGACCGGCCTTTGTACGTTCGGTCCTCGCTGTTGCGTACCACGCCGGCACGGTCGCGACCGCGCGGCGAGCTCGAGTCAGGCTGGCACTGGTCCGGTGATCTGTCGCTGGCAAACGCCAGGTGGACCATGGTGGTGATGCCGATTCCGGGCGCACCTTTTATAGGCGCCTTCAATCGGGCCCGCATCGTGCTGCTGGCGGGTCTGATCCTGACTGCGGCGGTGGCTACCTACACGTTCGTTCTAAACAGGTTTATGGCCGAGATCAGGCGCGGGCGCGACGAGATCGCGCTTTCGCACCTTATGCTGAACGCGGCCATGGAGGCTGCCCCGGACGGCATGCTGATCGTAGACGGGGAAAAGCGAGTGGTCGCGGCGAACCGGCGCTTCATGGATCTGCTTCAGGTACCCGAGGCGCTTCGCGCCACCTTGAAAACCCACGAGGGCACCCAAGAGCTGCTGCGTTTCGTCGCGTCGACCATGGACAATCCAGAGGAGTCGCTTGCACGCGTCAGGCATCTGTACCAGCAGCAGCAACAAGTCGTGCACGACGACATACGCCTGGCGGACGGCCGCATTCTCGATCGACGAAGCGCGCCGCTCTTTTCGGAGCAGAATCGATACCTCGGGCGCATCTGGCATTTGGAGGACGTCACCGAGGCGCGCCGCGCGAGTGCTCGATTGGCGGCGCTGGCGCGGCTGGACGGCCTGACCGGGCTCATCAATCGCAACGCTTTCACGGAAGAGCTGACCGAGGCGTGCGCGACGGCCGAGCGCACCGGACGCGGATTCGCGCTGCTGTTCGTCGATCTGGATCACTTCAAGGAAATCAACGACTCCCGCGGGCACCCGGCCGGCGATGCGGTCCTGGTCGAGGTCGGCAAACGGTTGCGCGCCGCGGTGCGGGACATGGACCAGGTCGCGCGCTTCGGAGGCGACGAATTCGCGATCCTGCTGCACGGCGCTGCGGATGCGCAAAGCGCATTGACGGTGGCCGAAAAGCTCCGGTCATCGCTTGCCGCCGACGGCCAACCGGACGCGGCGGTCGCGTGCCCGACGGCCAGTGTCGGCATCTCCGTGTACTCGCCGCAGATCGCGACCCCCGCACAATTGCTCGCGCAGGCCGATCGCGCGCTTTACCAAGCGAAGCAGCTTGGGCGCGACGCGTATTGCTTCATCCCGGATTGACCCGCCTTCGCCCTGCGGGCTACGGTGGGCAAGCGCGCCAAATCGCGCGGGGGAGGGCAGCCCCATGTTCGCGCGACAGTGACGCTAGAATCGCGCCTCGCACACGCGGGAGAGATGGCCGAGCGGTTGAAGGCGCACGCCTGGAACGCGTGTATAGGTGAATAACCTATCGTGGGTTCGAATCCCACTCTCTCCGCCACCCGTTCAAACCGAATAGCCTTCAGCGATAGTGTCCGGCTGAACCGCTCGAAATCAGACGACGCCGACCGTCAAATGCTTGCCCAGCACGCGAAGCGCCTGCTCGATGCCGTCGATCCTCGTGCGGTGGCGGATGTCGGTCAGCCGGTTTACTTCCTGCGGGGTGACCTTCATACGCCGGGCCAAATCGATGGGCCGCACGTGCTGGCGGACCATTTCGTTGAGCAGCAGCACCTTCGCCGAAACACTGGCCGGCAGTTCGACCAGACGTTCGCCTCGCCTTGTCCTGGAGGGCGCCGGTACTTCGCGCCGGTCTTCGAAATAGAAGTCCAGCGCGGTGATCAAGGCGTCGGTAGCCCGCGCCTGCGCGTTCTCGACCGACTCGCCCTGCGTAATGGCCTCCGGGATGTCCCGAAAGGTCACAACGAATCCGCCTTCCTTAGCGGGCGCAAATTTGGCTGGATACGCCAACATCACGGCCTCCTATTTCAAGCCCAGCTGCTTCTTGATGGCCTCCATCGTGCCCGTCTTCAGCTCCCCGCTGTGCATTGGCAAAACCGACTGCTTGCCGTTCAGATGGACGCGCAGATGACCGCCGTGCCCGGGAGAGAAGGTGGCACCCTGACGCTGGAGCCACCGTTTGAACTCGCGGGCCTTCATGCGGAAATAATAAACATTTTTGTTTATCCAAGCAAGCAAACTTGCTTACATGGCGGGGCGCATCCGCGGCGGTAGGCTGCGCTTGTACGGCGGACGCCCGTGCACCTAAACGATGATCGTCGGCTCTATCGTTGCTACGATCGGTGGCCCGCCTGTCACCGGCAAATAGAAGTTGCCGCCCAGCGGAATGGCCGTTACCGGAGGGCCGCCGGTCACGGGCACTACGAATTTCGGAGCCATGTCGCCCGGCGGCCGGTCCGGACGACGACTGACGGTGGGAAACGATCGCGGCGTGCCTACACCCTCTCCCCGGCCCTCTCCCGCATAGCGGGAGAGGGGGGAACCTTCATTCCCCGGGCTCTCGCGCGCAGCGGGAGAGGGGGGAAACCTCTGCTCCTAGTCGATGTCTTTGGCGCCCACGGCCTCTGCATGTGGAACGACCGGATACGGCTTGCCATCCATCAGCCCGGCCCAGAGCACCCTGTTGTAAAGGTCAGGCGGTGCGCGGTCGGCGTCGGAGAAATCGAAACCCCGCGTCGCCTTGTCCCACCAGGCCGCGTCGTGCCTGGGCACGATGGCCGGCCCCTGCGCGTACTTCACGTTCGGTTCGCCCGCCAGCAGCGTCGTGGTCGCCAGGATCGTCGATGCGACCGCGTCATACGTCCACGCGCCCGACGACGTGATGTCGAACACATCGGCCATGGGCCGCTGGTAAGCGGTGTTCAGGTTGACGTGCGGGGCGCCCAGGATGTCCTCGATGGTGCGCAGCGCGTTGACCTGGCTGTAGTGGGTGCTGACGACAGCATGCTGCTTGACGTACGCGCCGGCGACGTACGCGGTGGCGCGATGCGAGTCGACGTGGTCCGGGCCGTCCTGGCAGTCGTCCTCGACGACGATGAACAGCGTACTGCGGGCATACGGGCTGTGCGCCACGGTCTCGATCAGCTGGCCCACCGCCAGATCGTCATCGGCCTGTTGCGTCTCGGGCGTGTTCACGCCGGCCAGCGCGGTGCCGAAGCTGCCCGTGTGGTCGTGGCTTACGCGGAACAGCGTCAGGTTGGGCAGGTTGCCGTTGGCGACGAACTGATCGAATTCGCGCTTCCACTCGTTGACGCGCCACACGTCGGGGTAGTTCATGTCGAAGCCGCGGAAGTAAACGTCCGTGAGCGGCATCAGCGACGGGTTGAGCGGCGCCACCTGCACGATGCCGGCCGAGAAGGGATCGGACACCGGCGCGGCGATCGTGCCGATGCTTCCGATGTTGTTCACCATGAAGCCGTAGTTGCGCACCGTCTTGCCGGCCTGCAACGCGGCATTGAAGATGTAGCCCTGCTGGTGGCCGAACGGAGCGTCGGTGGCAGCGTGGTTGCCGACACCGGCCAGCAGGTTGGCGGGGCCGCCCGGCAGGCTCGCCGACAGGCTGGTGAAGCCCCCGTTGGTGGCGGCGTCGCGCTGGGCGACGGTGGCCGCGCCGACCGGCACGTTGCGGTTGGATCCCTCGGACTCGTAGGACAGGCCGCGGTTGACCCTGGCGTAGTTGATCTGCTGGGTGATCGTCTCCGTGTTGGTGACGCGGCCCGTCATCGACCAGGACCAGCCGTCCATGCTGCCGTCGCCCGGGTCCATGAAGTTGTCCAGCGTGACGAAGTCGCGCGACAGGCGATGGAAGTTCGGCGTGATCGCCTCCCCGAACACCGTCAGCGACGGGTCGCCGTTGGAGCCGTTGTTCAGGTCGCCCAGCATCTGATCGTAGGTGCGGTTCTCCTTGACCACGTAGATGATGTGCTGGATATGGTCGTGCAGGAAATCCATCACCTGCTGGTCGCTCTCGATGGGCTGGGCGGAGTAACCGTTGTTCACCGCAACCTGCCGGGTCAGCCCCGGCAGGTCCGCCGCGGAGGGCACTGCGGCGCTCACCAGAGAAGAGCGCTCCAACTGGAACTGGTACTGGTTCGCGCCCAACGCGGCCAGCTCCGCCGCGGTATTGCCGCCCGGATAGGTGATCGTCGTCAGATAGGGTGTACTGCCGAGGCGATATCTGGTGTTCGGGCCCGTGATGCTCTTGCCGTTGACGATGTACATCCAGGTGCCGTCGGCGCTGAACGTGATGTCGTGCGGGTCGTACGCGGTGGGGATCAGGCCGGCTACCCGCCCGCCTCCGTCCCCCGTGAGGGCAATCACCGCGATCGAGTTGGCACCGGAGTTGACCGCGTACAGCGTGCTGTCGTCCGGGGAAAGGGTCACGGCGAAGGTGGCCGCGCCAGTGTCATGCTGCCCCGGCAGTATCCCGGCCGGAGCGCGTGCATCGATGCGTTCGATGACCCTGTTGTTGGCCGTGTCGATCACCGCGACCTGGTCCGCGTTGTCCTGTGCTACGTAAAGGCGCGTCTGGGAGCGGTTCAGCGCCATTCCGAGCGCGTTGCCGTCGAGCTTGATGCGGGTGATCAAGCGGCCGGCAGTCGGGGAGGAGATGTCGACCACGTCGACTTCACGGTCGCGATCCGAGGAGACGTAGGCCGTACCGTTGCCTTTGACGGCGACTGCGAACGGGAACGTGCCGCCGGCAACCCCGCTCGTCGCCTCGTTGTTCGCGAAGTAAGGGCGCAGGTCGTGCTCATATCGGACCGTCCGGGTGCCGGTATCGATCACGCTGATCGAATCGTTGTAGTTGTTGGCGACGACCAGCGTCTTGCCGTCGGCCGAAGTGGCCAGGCCGCTGGCGTTCGGCTGCACCCCCAGGCCGAGGCCCGTGTTGGCGTGGGTGCTGGTGTGGCCCAAAGGGATCGCCCCGGCCGCGGTCAAGGTGCCGCCGCTGCTGGTGTACACGTACGCCGCGTCGTCGTTGCCGCCCGTGGCATAGAGCGTGCTGCCATCCGGAGACCACACCAGACCGACATGCGCATTGGGCTGCTTGATCACCTGGGACAGCTTTGGCTTCGCCTTATTGGCGCCGGAGACGTCGAACAGGAAGATGTACTGGGTCGAGCTCGCCACATCGAGCGTGCCGTCCGGCATGTAGAGGGAATTCTGGCCCGCGCAGATGATCGCCAGTCTCGAGCCATCCGGGCTGAGCTGCGAGCGCACGGCGTCGCCGGCGACAAAATTCGGATATCCGGCCAGCCCGGGGTTCAAAGGCTGCTCGATCGCGCCGTCCAGCGGCGCCACCGGCGTGATGTGTTGCCCGTTCGGCAGTTGCAGCGTGGCGCTGGCACTGGGGTCGTCGGGCTGGCTGTGAGCCAGGGGCGGCAGCGCCAATGCGGCCGATGCCAGCAGAGCCGTGCGTATCGCGAGCGAGAAGCGGATCCTGCGCATTTTTTGCTCCCCTAGGTTGCTTGGGCGGAGCGAAGTAAAGCATCGCTGCCCTGGCACGTTGATGACCTTGCGGTTGCACAACTCCCTAGTACGCGCTACTGATCGAATTCAAAGAGCCGAAGGCCTTTGAGGGATAGTTGTCAATGGAGATACTTGAGTTCGCGCTCGCGCCCATCCTCGCATTCGAAGGGCTGAAGGCATTTGAGGGATAAGTGTCATTGACAACGCTTGAGTTCACGCGTGCGCATGCCTCCTGAATTGAACAGGCCCGAAACCATTTGAGGAATATTTGAGGAATAACTGACACTCGCCGCGAGCGAGTTCACGCGATGCATTGACGGCATTGCGGGCAAGACCGCAGGCGGGGCTTTACTGCTCGCGCTGGCGTCCGGGCGCAGAGGGGCGGCGCCGAGCGAATCAGGGCAGTCGCAGGTCGTTGGCGGGCCGTTCGGTCAGTCCCGGAGGGGGTGAGCCCTAACTGGACCGCTCCGCTGTCGCGTGCGATTTACGCAGCCACCGGAACAGGATCTTCTTGAGGAAGCTCTCGGCCGGCGGGCGCTGAGGGCGCCGCTCCACGAACGTGCGGGGATCGGCTTCGTGCGGGAGCTCGCCGACCACGAGCACACCGTACAGAGGTCGCTGGGTCACGTCGCATTCCTTCAGCCGCAATGTCATCGACAGCGGCCTGTCGCCCCCCACCTCTCCACGGTCATTAAAGCACCGAATCTGTCCCCTGCATAGCTGGCCAGACGGTCTACTGCCAGCAGGCGCCCCGAGCGGGCGACGCGCTCAGGCTCCGTTGGCCTTCCGATAGGGGATCGACTCCCACACGTCGGTCTTGTCGTCAGACTTGTGCAAAGCCCGGTGATACTGGGCCAGCGAGGTGAGCTCGTCGAGGATCTTTTTCGAGAAGCCCTTGCGCTTGCCGCGCCGGTCCATCAGGAGCTGCTGGAAGTAATCGTCGATCATCCGCGGCGAATCCCAGAAGCGCGACAGGCGGTTGACGATGCGCGGGAACTGGCTCGCCAGCACCGTCGGCGCGACCTCCGGCGGAAGCTCGCCCAGCCAGGCGGCCGCGGCCAGACTCAGTTTGTTGTCATAGGGCGACTGCGGCTGTCGTAGCGCGACAGGGTCGATTGGCGCCCGCACAAGCCCGAACGGATCACGAGACGCTAGTCCGCGTGCGACAACGGGCGGGAGGTCGTCTTTTTTCACGATGCGACTTCCTTCATCAAGCGGGCCTGAGCAACCAGCAGGACCGCTTATATAACGACGTCGGCAGAATATTTTCCTTATGAAGGGTTGGATCGCACAAAAAGCACTCGCTCGGCCGACCAAAAGTCCAGGACGCCTAAATGGTTAAGTCGCCCTCAGCACGTAAGCCGACGATGGAAGGGCCTTTGACACTGCCGGTTGCACTCAGTCGACCGAGCTTGGCCAGGACGGGTCGTGCCGCTCCAGCAGCGCGCGCCGCGTGGCGGGGCTTTTCAACCGGTCCAGCCACCATTTCAGCGCCAGCCCGCCGCCGGCGCGGCGCGAGGTCGCGCGCCATGCGTAGCAGAGGCGCGCCCTGGGACAGGGCCGCTGCAGGCGCACCGCAACCAGATGGCCGCTGGCGATCAGGGAGCGCGCCAGCGGTTCCGGAAGGAACCCGCATCCGAGGCCGCGCAGCTGCGCCTCGGCCTTCGCCTGCAGGCTGGGCACCGTCAGAACGTCCTGTCCTGGCAACAGGTTCACGGTGATCGGCGACAGGCGAAGCGCCGAATCGGCGATGGCAACGGCTCGGTGCATTGCGAGCTCGTGGTCGCTGACGGCGCTCTTGTGCGCAGCGAGCGGATGGCGCGGTGCGACCGCGAAAACGAACGCGACATCACCCATCGGCTCGACCTGCACGCCGGTGGGAGGTTCGTTGCCGGCCGTGGCCCCGACCGCCAGATCGGCCTGCCCATTTGTCAGTGCCTCCCAGGTGCCGGCCAGCACCTCGGTGCGAAGGCGCAGGCGCGTGCCCGGTCCGAGCTCGGAGCCGTTTGCGCGCGCCACGCCGTTCGGCCGCAACGCGTAAAACGCCTCGGCCAGGTCGAACAGCGTCGGGCGCGAGACCATCGCGTCGTACGCGATCGTCAGGCGCGTCTCCCAGCCCGAGGCAACGCGGTGCACGCGGTTGGTCACCGCATCGAGCTCGGCCAGCACGCGGCGGCCTTCCTCCAGCAGCTCCTCGCCGGCCGGGGTCAGCCGGGCCTGCCGGGAGCGGCGGTCGAACAGCAGGGCGTCCAGCGCTTCCTCCAGCTGGCGCACCTGGTAGGTCAGCGCGGACGGCACGCGGCCGAGCTCGCGTGCCGCGGCGGCAAAGCTGCCGGTTCGCGCGATGGCATCCATCATCGCCAGCGCTTCCGGGGTCAGCGCGTTTCTGCGGTCGGTCATCGGCTGCGTTGCATCACGCCTTCATCTTATTCGAACGCTGCGTTCAAACCGCCGGTGGTGATCGGGGCGGTCGCATCCCTCAAGATGTGATCGAACCTCATCAGGAGCAAATCCATGCGTGACATCGTGATCGTCTACCACAGCGGCTACGGCCACACGAAAAAGATCGCCGAGGCTGTGGCCGAGGGCAGCGGCGGCCGATTGCTGGCCATCGACGCCGACGGCGACCTGCCCGAGGGCGCCTGGGAAAAACTGGAGTCGGCGCAAACGATCGTGTTCGGATCGCCCACCTACATGGGCAGCGTTTCCTGGCAGTTCAAGAAATTCGCCGACGCCTCCAGCCGCGTATGGTTCGGGCAAGGCTGGAAGGACAAGCTGGCGGCGGGCTTTACCAACTCGGCCACGATGAATGGCGACAAGTTTTCTACCATCCACTATCTGATGACGCTGGCGATGCAGCACAGCATGCTTTGGGTCGGCAGCGGACTGATGCCGAGCAACAGCAAGGCGGCCACCCGCAATGACGTCAATTACGTGGGCTCGTTCGGCGGGCTGATGACCGCCACCCCGTCGGATGCGTCGGTCGACGAGATGGTGCCCGGAGACCTGGAAACCGCGCGTCGCTTCGGCCGGCGAATCGCCGAGGTGTCGGCAAGGTTGGCTGCGGCAGGGCGCGCCAAGCGGGGCGAGGAGGTTGCCGAGTTGGCCGGGTAGATTGCGCGCCCCGGAGGATCGGGCGGACCACGGCGCGCCTGCACCCTCTCCCCGACCCTCTCCCGCAAGCGGGAGAGGGGAAAGAGAGAGGGGGAAGAGTCGCCGCTGCGCGCCAGAGAGCGAAGCCCGTCCGTACAGACCGGGATGATGGGTAACACTTCAGACCGGGAGAATGGGTGACAGGTTGATGATCCATGGCCTACGGATTGGAAACAGACCTGGCACAGACCGGGCTGATGGGTAACACTTCCAAGTTCCAATGGGCTGGAAGCAAAGCTCCTGGCGCGCCGGAAGGGCGCGCTTTGACCGGGATTGCTTGGCCTTGACAATAACTGCCTGGGCAGTTATAGTCCGCCCGAGATCCACTCTCCAGCAAGCAGCGCGATGGGCGACATCTACACCCCGGAAACTTTTTTTGTGACCAAGAGCGTCTTTCGGCTCATCAGCCGGGTCAAGACCGAGGCGCTTGCGGCACTCGATCAAGCGTTGGCGTCTGATCCGGAGGTGTCTGCGCTGGAGGTGACCGCCGCGCAGTACGTGATCATCGCGACGCTGGCCGAGCAGGAGGTCAATTCGTCAGCCCAGCTGTGCAAATCCTTTTCGTACGACGCCGGGGCCATGACGCGCATGGTGGACCGGTTGGAGGCCAAGGGCCTGCTTAAGAGGCGGCGCTGCCCGGACGATCGCCGGCTGATCAACCTGGAGCTCACCGAAGCGGGCAAAGCGCTGTTTCCGAAGATGAAAACACTGTCGATGGAGATCCAGAACCGATTTTTGCGCGGCTTCAGCAAGGGCGACGTTCGGCAGCTGGAAGAGTATTTGCAGCGGATTCTTACCAACGCGTGATTTTTTTTAGGGCCAAAACTGCCTAGGCAGTGGCGGCTACGGCAATTAGAGCGGCAGGGTCTTGCGAAGGGGGGCGAGCGTGACACCGCAAAGACTGCGCAAAACACGAGAAGGGTCGGGCAGGCGGCCGATTGCCGCCGCGCTGGCGGTGGTGGTGATGGTGGCCGCTTGCGCCAGCACCCACGGCCTGAAGCCGCAGGCTGCGCTGGCCGGCGAGGACAACCTGGCGGCCGCTCAGAGCCTGGGCAGCGCCGCCATCGATTCGAGCAGCTGGCCGCAGCAGAACTGGTGGAGCCGTTTCGACGATCCGCAACTCGATCAACTGATGAGCGAGGCCCTGGCCGGCAGCCCGAGCCTGAAGGTGGCGCTGGCGCGCGCGCGGCAAGCGGCCGCTGTGGCCGAGGCGGCCGACTCGGTCCGCAGCCCGCGCGTGGATTCGAGTCTGTCGGCCACGCGCGAGCGCTTCCCCGCCAACGGTGTGATACCGCCTCCGTTCGCGGGCGGGTGGAGCACGTTCGATCAATTGCAGGCGACGCTGAGCTGGGACATCGATTTCTGGGGCAAGAACCGCGCAGCGTTCGAACAGGCGCTCGGGCAGGCGCGCGCCGCCGCCGTGGACCAGCAGGCGGCGCGTCTCGCGCTGTCGGTCGACGTCGCGCACGCCTACGTTCAGCTGATGCGCGCGTATCTGCAGCTGGACGTCGGGCAAGCAACCGTGGAGCAGCGCCAGACCGTCTATGCGCTGACGCGCGACCGCAACGCGGCCGGCCTGGACTCGCGCCTGGAGCTGAAACAGGCCGAAGCGGCGGTGCCGGCGGCGCGCGAGCAGGTCGAACAGTTGAACGAGACGATCGCGCTGACCCGCAACCAGCTGGCGGCGCTGCTGGGGCAGGGGCCCGATCGAGGGCTGGCGATCAAGCGGCCGGCGGCGATGGCAGGCGCCGATGCGGCCCTGCCGTCGCGCGTGCCCTCGCAGCTGCTGGGACGGCGCCCCGACATCGTGGCCCAGCGCTGGCGCGTCGAGGCGGCCAGTCGCGGCATCCACGTGGCGCAGGCGCAGTTCTATCCGGACGTGAATCTGACGGCGTTCGTCGGCTTCCAGAGCCTGGGCACCTCGGGTTTCCTGAGTCTGGGCAACCGCGAAGTCGGAGTCGGACCGGCATTGAGCTTGCCTCTGTTCGACGCGGGCCAGCGGCGCGCGAACCTGGCGGCGGCCGATGCGCAGTACGACGCTGCGGTCGAGCAGTACAACCAGACTCTGGTCGATGCGCTGCGCGAAGTGGTCGATCAACTGACCTCGTTCCGCAGCCTTTCGGAGCAGCGTAACGAGCAGCAGCAAGCGCTGGCGGCCTCGCGCGACGCCTACGACCTGGCGGTGTTGCGATATCGCGAGGGCGTCGGCAATTACCTGCAGGTTCTCAGCGCCGAGGCGCCGCTGCTGACGCAGGAAGCCCTCGAAGTCGATCTGCGGGCGCGCGCTCTGGACCTGTCGATCAACCTGGTTCGAGCCTTGGGGGGCGGAGTGGAACCGGCATCCCCACCGCTTGCGTCCGTCGCCCCGTAATTCGTATCGAGCGTCTGATCAAGGAGCAATCCCCATGACAACCGAACAGAACCCCGCCAAGTTGGAATCGATGTCGCGCCAACGCCGGCTCTGGCTGATCGCGGTCATTGGCGCGCTCGCGCTGGTCGCGATCATTTCCAGCGCGTACTGGGCTTTCGTGCTGCGCTTCGAAGAGTTCACCGACGACGCCTACGTCAGCGGCAATGTGGTCCAGATCACGCCGCAGATCTCGGGGATCGTGGTGCAAATCGGCGCCGACAACACGCAGTTCGTGCGCGCCGGCCAGACGGTCGTACAACTGGACCGCGCCGATGCCAAGGTCGCGCTGGACCAGGCCGAGGCGCAACTGGCCAGAACCGTGCGCGAGGTGCGCAACCTGTTCTCCACGTCAGCGCAGCTGGCCGCCACGCTGCAAGTGCGCGAGGCCGACCTGACAACCGCGACCGCCGACCTGGCGCGGCGTGAGCGGCTGGCCAGCTCTGGGGCCATCTCGGGCGAAGAGCTGCAGCATGCCCGCGATGCGTTCAAGGCGGCCCAGGCGGCCGTGCTGTCGGCCCGGCAACAGCTGGCGGCCAATCGGGCGCGCGTCGACGGCACCACGGTCGAAAACCATCCGGATGTGCAGAACGCAGCCGCTGCGGTGCGGGCTGCCTTTCTGGCTTACGCGCGCACCAGCCTGCCGGCTCCGGTGTCGGGCTTCGTCGCGCAGCGCAGCGTGCAGCTGGGCCAGCGGGTCAATCCAGGTACGCCGCTGATGGCGATCGTCCCGCTCGATCAGGTCTGGGTCGACGCCAATTTCAAGGAGCCGCAACTTGCCTCGATGCGGGTCGGGCAGCGCGTCGACCTGACCGCGGACCTGTACGGGCACGGGTTTACCTATCACGGCAGGATCGTCGGCTTCAATGCCGGCACCGGCTCGGCGTTTGCGATACTGCCGGCGCAGAACGCGACCGGCAACTGGATCAAGATCGTGCAGCGCGTTCCGGTGCGCATTGCGCTGGATTCGGGCGAGCTGGCGGCGCATCCGCTGCAGATCGGGCTTTCGATGAAGGCGCAGGTCGACACGCACACCCGCGACGGCGCCCGGCTGCCGCAGGTGGCGCAGAACGCTCCGTTGTACTCGACCGACGTGTTCGGGGCGCCCGATCAGGTGGCCGACCAGCGTGTGCGCCAGATCATCGCGCAGAACATCCCGCCGGCGGCGGTCTCACTGGCTGGCGCGAAGCAAGCGCCGAGCGACGCCACCGCCATGAATCGGCTCGCGACGATACGCGCGATACCGGCGATTCATACGGTGCCCGCCATGCCCGCCGGCCGCACGATGTAATCCCAGGCAGGATTTCGCCATGGCCTCCAACAGCTCCAGTTCGCCGCCGCAGGCTCCGGCGGCCGGTGCACTGCAGCCCCTGCAAGGGCGCAGCCTGGCGATCGGGACCGTCGCGCTGTCGCTGGCGACGTTCATGAACGTGCTCGACACGTCGATCGCCAACGTGTCGATTCCTTCGATCGCCGGTGATCTGGGTGTATCTCCGGATCAGGGTACCTGGGTGATCACCTCGTTCGCCGTGTCCAACGCGATTTCGCTGCCGCTGACCGGATGGCTGACCCGCCGTTACGGTCAGGTGCGGCTGTTTACCGCATCGGTCGCACTGTTTGTGGTCGCCTCGGTGCTGTGCGGGCTGGCGCCGTCGCTGCAGATGCTGATCCTGTTCCGCGTGCTGCAGGGCGCGGTGGCTGGCCCCATGATTCCGCTGTCGCAGTCCCTGCTGCTGACGAGTTACCCGGCGAGCAAGGCCGGCACGGCCCTGGCCATGTGGGCGATCACGACCCTGGTGGCCCCTGTGGTCGGGCCGGTGCTGGGCGGCTGGATCACCGACAACATCTCGTGGCCGTGGATCTTCTACATCAACGTGCCGGTCGGGCTGTTTGCCGGACTGACGACCTGGGCCATTTATCGCCGCCGGGAAACGCCGACGCAACGGCTCCCGATCGACGTCGTCGGCCTGGCGCTGCTGGTGATCTGGGTGGGCGCGCTGCAGGTGATGCTGGACCAGGGCAAGGACCTGGACTGGTTCTCCTCGACCACCATCGTCGTGCTGGCGCTGATCGCGGCGATCGGATTCGTCGTTTTCCTGATCTGGGAGCTGACCGAGGCGCACCCGATCGTCGACCTGAGCCTGTTCCGCCGGCGCAATTACTGGACCAGCACGCTCGCGATATCGCTTGGCTACGGCGCGTTCTTCGGCAGCGTCGTGCTGCTGCCGCTGTGGTTGCAGCAGTACATGGGCTACACCGCGACGCTGGCTGGCCTGGTGCTCGCGCCGGTCGGCTTTCTGGCGATTGCGCTCAGCCCCCTGGTCGGACGCACCGTCAGCCGCGTCGACCCGCGCCTGTTCGTGACGGCTTCTTTCCTCGTCTTCGCGCTGGTCAATTTCCTGCGCTCCGGGTTCGATACCGACGCCTCGTTCGGCACGCTGCTGGTGCCGACCGTGATACAGGGCGCGGCGCTGGCCACCTTTTTCGTTCCGCTGGTGTCGCTGTCGCTGTCCGGCCTTCCGGCCGATCGCGTCCCGGCGGCTTCGGGACTTCTGAATTTCTGCAGGATCACGGCCGGCTCGTTCGGCACCTCGATCGTCACGACGCTATGGGACCGGCGCGCCACGCTGCACCACTCGCAGCTGGTCGATCACCTGACGGCAGGCAGTCCAGTGACTTCCCAGGCGCTGCAGAGGCTGCAGGCCAACGGATTCGGAATGGGTCAGGCTCAGGATCTGATCAACCGCATCGTCGACCAGCAGGCGTTCATGGTGGCGGCCGACGACATCTTCTACGCGTCGGGACTGCTGTTCCTGGTGTTGATCGCGGTGATCTGGCTGGCGCGCCCGGTCCGGGGCTCGGTCGCAGGCAAGGATGCCGCCTCCGGGGCCCACTAGCCGAAAGGGCGCGAATCTCGACGATGAAGCGAGGCGAGGCAAAGGGGGGTGAGGAGTCGGCTCGCTGGCCCGCCAGGCTGGGCGCACTTGCAGCGCTGGCGGCATGTGGTGCGGTCGCATGGGCCGCGGACGGCGCCAACAGCCCGTTTTCCGACTACCGGTCACAGGCCCCCGGAAAAGAGCACCGGATCACGGTGCGGGATCTGCCCGCGCCGTACGCGACCCGCTCGGTCGGCAACGGCCCGTCGATCGTCAAACGCCCCGAACAGGCCTGGCCTATCGCGCCGGCCGGATTCAAGGTGGAGCTGTTTGCCAGCCGGCTGCTGGGGCCGCGTGTGATCCGCCTGGCGCCCAACGGCGACCTGTTCGTCGCGGAAAGCGACGGCGGCCGAATCAGCGTGATGCGCGGCATCACGGCCGACGGCAAGCCGGAAAGCATCGAGGTGTTCGCCGAGAATCTGGAGCGCCCGTACGGAATCGCTTTTTATCCACCCGGACCCGATCCGCAATGGGTTTACGTAGGCGACAGCGGGGCCGTGGTGCGCTATGCGTACCACAACGGGCAGCTGCACGCGAGCGGGCCCCCGCAGCCTATTGCCGACCTGCCCAAGGGCGGGCACTGGACGCGCGATGTGCAGTTTTCGCGGGATGGCGCCACTTTATTTGTTGCGGTCGGCTCGGCTTCCAACGTCGACGATCCGGACAGCTCGCCGGACGAGGCTGAGCGCGCGGATATCCTGGCCTTCAATGCGGATGGATCGCACCGCCGCGTGTACGCCTGGGGCCTGCGCAACCCATCGGGGCTGGCGACCGATCCTGCCACCGGGCAGCTCTGGTGCGCCGTGAACGAGCGCGATGGTTTGGGCGACAACCTGGTACCGGACTACATCACGCGCGTGCAGGCCAACGGATTCTACGGATGGCCCTGGTGGTACCTGGGCGCGCACCAGGACCCGCGGCACTCCGGCAAGCACCCGGAGCTCGCGCAGCAGGCGATCGTGCCCGACGTGTTGCTGCAGCCGCACAACGCGCCGCTACAGATCACCTTCTATCAAGGCGGCCAGTTCCCCCAGCAGTACCGCGGCAACCTGTTCGCGACGCAACATGGCTCCTGGAACCGCTCGATCCGCACCGGCTACGAAGTCATTCGGGTGCCGATCGATCGCGCCGGGCATGCGACCGGCGAGTATCAGGACTTCCTGACCGGGTTCGTGCTCGACGACAAGCACGTGTGGGGCCGACCGGTCGGAATCTCGCAAGCCCAGGACGGCTCGCTGCTGGTCAGCGACGACGCCTCCAATTCGATCTGGCGGGTGCGCTACACGGGTCCATAGCACGCGATCGGCCGTTTCGTCGCGCTTGCGGCCGCCTCGTCGGTTCGGGCGCCGCGTTGGTCGCACCAGATGGCAGGCCCGGGCGCAACGCGCGACAATGGCGGCCACTTGACGGCGATCGTGTTGCGGGCGCCTGCCCCGGCGCGAGGCCGTCCCTTCGACAGTGGCTGAAGCGATCGTAACGCCCGAAATGTTCGCGTCCGACACACGCCAGGCGTTGGCGGAGGAGGCGCGCGCCGAGACGTTTCGCAGGAAGTTCTTCCAGATCCTCAATGGCACCAGCATCGCTCTGACGTTCGCCATCTGCTTCGCGCTGGTTCTGACGTCCGAGCTCAAAGAGCTGCCGCTGACGGGCCTGCGCGAGTGGCTCGTCGTGCTCGAGTACAGCACGCTGCAGAATCTGGCGAGCGGGCTGCTTACGCTGCTGGCGGTTGCCCTGGGCGTGGCACTGCTGCCGGAGAGCGCCACCAGCCGCGTGCGCTGGCTGGCGGTGTTCGCGTTGCTGGTGGCCGCGACCTCGGTGTCCTGCCCCATACAGATCGTGCTGTCCCGCCACCCGGCGCGCGGCGTCGGCGAAACGTTCGGCTGGTGCTCGTGGATTGTCACGTTATGGACCCTCCTGGGCTTGGTGGCCTACGGCCTGGCCGAGTCGACCCGGCGCCAGGTGGCGGGGCGGCGCCGGCTCGGGCGGCAGATCGCGGAGCAGAGCGCGCTGTCGGCTGCCGCCGCAGAGGCGCGGTTGAATGTGCTTCAAGCCCAGATCGAGCCGCATTTTCTGTTCAATACGTTGGCCAACGTACGGAGGCTGTGCGAGGTCGATCCTCAGCGCGGGCGGCAAATGCTCGGCAGCCTGCTCGACTACCTGCGTGCCGCGCTGCCGGCGATGCGCCGCTCTTCGAGCGCGCTGGCCGAAGAGTTCGAACTGGTGCGCGCCTATCTTTCCGTGCTGCAACATCGGATGGGCGAACGGCTGCGCTTCCAGATCGAGTTATCGGATCAATTGGCCGATGCGTCGATTCCGCCGCTGATTTTGCCGACGCTGGTCGAGAACGCGGTGCGGCACGGCCTGGGTCCGCTGCCGGAGGGCGGGACGATCGGCATAAGCGCGGTTCGGGACGGCGGTCAGCTTGTGGTCAGCGTGGTCGACGACGGAGTCGGGTTTCAGGCCGCGTCGGGATCGGGCGTGGGATTGGCCAATACGCGGGCGCGCCTGTCGGCGCTGTTCGGCAACGCGGCGCGCCTGAGTCTGCGCAGCAACGAGCCGCGCGGAGTGATCGCCGAGGTGCGCCTGCCCATTGTGACAGTCGCGGCTTCGCGATGAACACCGCCACGCCCGCTCTGCCAGGGGCGCTCGGGCCGCTGCGGGCCACGCTGGGAGCCTGGTTCCATGCGATCGCATCGCTGGGCCCGCAGGCATGGAAGTGGGCCGGCCTGATCACGCTGTTCGAAACGATACTCAATTGCGCGCTTCTGGTGGGAGGGCGTCGGCCCTCGGTCTCTCTTGAAGCGGTGATACCGCTGTGTGTTGCCGCCTCGATGAGCGGCGCGGTGCAAGTCGTACTCGGTCTTTGCGCGTGGGCCATCGCCGATCGGGCGGGTGTCGTGCCCGATCGGCGCGCCCGGCGGCTGGCGGTCGCCCTGTTGGCCGCGGTGCTGCTGGAGGTCGTTCTGGTGTCGGCGCTCACGCCGGCTTTGTTCGGGCACCTCAACTGGTGCGTCATGAGCGAGGAGTGCATAGGCAAGGACTGGTCGAAGGTACCCTGGTGGCTGTGGTGCATCGAAGACAGCGGTCAGATGCTGGTTTTCGGCGCATTGGCGTTTGCATGGCTCGAGATGCATCGGCGCGGGGACGAAACCGATCAGCGGCTGCTGGCAACGCAGCAGGAGCGGGCACGCCTGAGGCGCAGCGCGTTCGACGCACGCCTGACCGCGATGCGGGCCCGGATCGATCCACAATTCCTGTTCGACAGCCTGGCCGATGTGCAGGCAGCGTATGCGATCGACAAGGCGCGAGGCGCGGCGACGCTCGACCTGCTGATCGCGTACCTGCGCACCGCGCTGCCGCGTTTGCGCGCCGAAGGCTCAACGGTCGGCGCCGAAGCCGAGCTGGTCGAAGCCTGGCTGGCGGTGCTGGCAGCCCGGCGCAACGGGCACCCGGCGCGGCAGATCGGGGTCGACCCGGACTGTCTGAATGCGCCGTTTCCGGCCACGGTTCTGCTGCCACTGGTTCAATGGGCGGCGGGCGAGGGCAGCCAACCAGGGTGCAACCAGGTGTCGCTGCAGGTCCAGCGGCTGCGCCCGGAAGGCGCGCCCCGCCTCCAGGTGAGGCTGCGGGTGGCACCGGGCCGTTCGTGCAGCGAGGACGATGCCGAGCTGCGCCGCATCCGCGAACGGTTGCGGGCGATGTACGGCGAGGCGGCCGGTCTGACTTGCGCGCGCGAAGCGGTGCAGGACGGCAGGGCGGGGTCCGGCTCCGCCACCGTGGTCACATTGCTCTGGCCCGATGAAGGCCCCGACAGCAGTCGTTGCTGAAGACGAGGCCGCATTGCGCGAGCAGCTGGTCGAGCAGCTGCACGCGCTGTGGCCCGAACTGCGGGTGGCCGGCGTGGCCGCCGATGGAATCGAGGCGTTGCGTCTGCTGGAAGACCACCGGCCCGACATCCTGTTTCTCGACATCCAGATGCCCGGTGCCTCCGGCCAGGAGGTCGCGCGCGCCGCGGCGGGGCGTTGCCACATCGTGTTCGTCACCGCGTTCGATCAGCACGCGGTCGAAGCGTTCGAGCACGGCGCCATCGACTACGTGCTCAAGCCGGTGCTTCCGGCACGGCTGTTTTCGACAATCAGCCGCCTCAAGGAGCGGCTCGCCAGCGGCGCGGCCAGGCCCGAGGCGGTCAACGCCGTGATCGGGCAGCTCGGCGGTGCGGCGACGCATCCGACACTGCGCTGGATCAACGCGTCGGTCGGCCAGAATCTGCGCGTGATCACGGTCGACGAGGTCCTGTATTTTCAGGCCGACAACAAGTACACGCGGGTCGTGACGGATCACGGGGAGGCGCTGATCCGCAAGTCGCTCAAGGAGCTGGTCGACGAGCTCGATCCACAACAGTTCTGGCAGATTCACCGCTCGACGCTGGTCAACGCCGCGGCGATCGACCGGATCGCGCGCGACATGCGTGGCCGCATGGTGGTGCACGTCAAGGGGCGTGGCGACACGCTGCTCGTCTCGGACAGCTACGCGCACCTGTTTCGCCAGATGTAGCCGCGCGCGCCGAAGCCGCGTTCAGCTCGAGGCGGCGATCGGGGCGCTCGTTCCCGGCAGATCCTGCCCGGCCGCCTGTGCGCGTTCCAGCGCGAAGCGAGCGACCTCGTCGGCGCCCATCGGTTCGGCAAACAGGAAGCCCTGGACCTTCTCGCAGCCGAGCTGCTCCAGAAACCGGTACTGATCCTGCCGCTCGACACCCTCGGCGACGACCTCCTTGCGCAGCGTGTGCGCCATGTTGATCATGGCGGCCACGATGGTGGCGGCGTCGCTGTCGTCCGGCGCGCCGTGCAGGAAGCTCTTGTCCAGCTTCAGGATTCCGGCCGGCAGTGTTTTCAGGGTGCCGAACGAGGAGTACCCGGTGCCGAAGTCGTCGATCGCCACGCGAACCCCGGCGGCGGCGAGCGCGCGCAGCGCCTCGATTCCAGCCCGGCCACCTTCGATGAACATCGACTCGGTCACTTCGATTTCCAGGCTGTCGGGCGGCATCCTGGCCAGGCTCATCAGGTAATGCACGGTGCGCAGGAAATTGGACCTGAGCAGCTGACGGGTCGACACGTTGACCGCGACGCGCGCAATCGGCACGCCGGTGCGGCGCCAGCGCTGGTGCTGAAGGCAGGCTTCCTTCATCACCCAGGAGCCAATGGCGTCGATCAAGCCGCTTTCCTCGGCAAAAGGGATGAAGGCCGACGGCATCAGCAGCCCCTGCTGCGGGTGCCGCCAGCGCACCAGCGCTTCGGCCGCGCAGACCAGACCGGTGCGCACATCGATCTGCGGCTGATAGTGCAACACCAGCTCGTTGCGCTCGAAGGCCTGGCGCAGCTCGTGATCGAGCGCCGCCCGCCGCTGCGCCTCGATGTTCATACTCTCTTCGTAGTACACGAAGCGATTGCGCCCGCCTTCCTTGGCCCGGTACATCGCGCTGTCGGCCTTCTTCAGCAGATCGGCGCCCTCGGTTCCGTCCTGCGGGTAGATCGCGATGCCGACGCTGGCGCCGACGTAAATCGTGTGGCCATCGACCTCGAACGGACGCGACAGCGCCTTGATCATCTGGCGGGCCACGGTCCCGGCGTCGCGCGCGCAAGCCAGGTTGCCCAGCAGAATCGTGAATTCATCGCCGCCCAGGCGCGCCACGATGTCGCCGGCGCGCAGGTTGCCCGTGATGCGTTCGGCCGCCTGGCGCAGCAGCGCGTCGCCGATCGCGTGCCCCAGCGTGTCGTTGGCGCGCTTGAAGCGATCCAGATCCAGGAACAGGATGGCGACGCCGGTGCGATCGCGCTGCGCGTTGCCCAGCTCGCGCGCCAGCAGCGTCAGCATCGAGGCCCGATTCGGCAGTCCCGTCAGCGGGTCGGCGTGCGCCATCGTCTGCAGCTTGCGGTCCCTATGCAGCCATGAGAGCGCGACCTCGAGGCGGTCGTGCACGCCGGACAGCAGCGACAGCTGGTCGGATGTCAATGCAAGCTCGGCCGCGTGGCCGAGCATCAGCACGCCCCAGACGCGGTCGCCGCGCGCGATCGCCTGCACCCAGTACTTGTGCACGCGGTCCTCGCTCTGGAGCCGGGCCAGCACCCGTTCGGGCAGCGGCGGCTGTTCGGTCCAGGCGGCGGCAGCCGCATCCGGAATCAGGTGGCGCAATGCCTCTGTCAGCGCGAATTTGGTGCGAATCTTCGGCAGGCCGTCGCGCCGCAGCGCGTAAATCCGCATCGACTCGGCCTGTTCGCTCTCGTAAAGGCCGAGGATCACGACATGGGCGGAAGTGATGTAGCGCACGCAGCGCAGCGCGCTCTTGGCCACCTCGGCCATGTCCAGCCTGGTCAGGATCGTCTTGTCGATCTGCGACAACACGTGCAGCGTCGCGAAATTCATGCCGAGACTGCGCGCCATGTCGTTGAATGCGCGCGACAGCTGCGCGATTTCGTCGCGTCCGCTGACCGGAATCTGGCTCGAAAAATCGTGCGCGATGATGCGCCGGGTACCAGCCAGCAGCCGCCGCAGCGGGTCGACGATGCGGCGGGTCTGCCACGCGCCCAGCCCCATCACCAGCGCGGCGGCGGCGAGCGCCGACAGCCGCATGAATCGAATGTCGCTCACGTGCAGCATGTCGAGCACTGCCAGCGCACCGAGCGGCAGCAGCGCGGCACCGATGTACTGACCCAGCATCCGGCGGCCCAGCATGCTGCCGAGCGGGCTTTGGCGCGCACGCGACCCGAACGTCTCCCGATGAGGGACTGACGCAGGTTTGGGTGGAGGGTCAGATGTCACGGGGCGGGCGTCCGCAGACCGTGCCGGCGGCACCATCCATGATTCATCGGCATTGCGGCCATAAATTGAAGAGCCGCAGGTCTTTTGGGCGCACTTTTCGCCGGTTACAGGCGGTAACGGCCGTCACAATCGGGTAGCGATCCGGCGGGGATGGCCAGTGGGGTAAGTCCCACCCGCGCCGTGCGCAGGTCCTGTCCTTCTCCCGCAAGCGGCAGAAGGGACCTGCTGATTTCCTGTGTCTCAAGCTGAGAGAAGGGACCTAGCGTCCCCTATCCCGCTTGCGGGAGAGGGGTGGGAGTGAGGGCTCCCGCGAGGCGGAGAAGGCCAGAAGTTGCGCCCGCTAGAAAAACTCGATGTTGGCGGCCGATTCCTCGCGCTTTTGAAGCTGGCCTTCCGTGATCAGCGTTTCGTAGCATCCGATCCGGTTGCGGCCGTTCTGCTTGGCGTAGTAAAGGGCGGCATCGGCGCGATCGAAGCAGGCTACCGCCGGGTCCGAGGTCCCGATCAGCGTGTAGCCGATGCTGATGGTGACCTGGCCGACCTGAGGAAACGGATGCTCGGCGACGCGGCGGCGGAAGCGCTCCAGCGTCGCTTCGGCGTGCTCCGGCAACGCGGTCTCCAGAACGATCACGAATTCCTCGCCCCCGAAGCGGAACAGCTGATCGGAGCCACGAAAAGCCTGACGCATCAGCCGCGCCACCAGCAGCAGCACGTCGTCGCCGAACAGGTGACCGTACCGGTCATTGATCGACTTGAAGCGGTCGATGTCGGCGATCGCGAACCAGCCGGGCGTCGCGCAGCGAGCCTCGCGCGCCAGGGTCCGGCTGCGCTCGACGATCTTGTCGAAGCTCTGGTCGAAAGTCCTGCGATTGAGCAAGCCGGTCAGCGTATCGCGCTGGCCATAGTCCAGCACCGCCAGGTGGTTGCTCAACAGGCGCAGAACGCCGCTGATCATCCGGACATCGCGCGACTGCAGCGAGTCGCGCTGTGAATCCAGCTCGATCTCGATCAGGCCGGCCGCTCCCTGCTCGCCCGGCAGCGGGAACACGGTCCCCATCGTCGCATCGGAGCCGGAGCCGGCCTGATAATGAACCGCGTCCACCGTCATGTCGCACTCGTACCAGTGCGGAATGTCGAGCAGGCGCGGCAATTTGTTCAGGGGCTGGATCAACGCGCCGTGCTCATGTCCGAAGCGGTCGATCAGCACGCGCTGCTGGACGCGGCGGGCGCTGCCGTCGTCGATCAGGCGGTAAACGACCACGCGGGATGCCTCGACGTAGTCGTGCAGCAGGCGCGCTACCGACAGGTCGATCTGGTCGCGGTCGCGCTGCGCGGTCGCGCGCGCGAATGATTCGATGAGCTCGGAAACCGAATGCATAAGGTTCGTACGCCGCCCGTGGCCCGATCCGGGCGGTTTACACGAACGCCTCCCGCCTCTGGGCTGAGCGGCAACCCTTACACAGTAGCCCCGCCACCTCGGCCCGATCCATGGAGCTACCGAACCAATCGCCGGCTTTTGAGGGCTCCTCTTAAGGGCAGGCTGATCGGGTCGCCGGGGCGATCAGTGCAGCCTGGACCGCGGACCGGCGGCCCAGCCGATCCGTGGCCTCCAGCACAGTGAGGTCGGTGACGCTGGCGGCGAGGGAAGGCGGAAGCTGCTGTTCGACCGTCTGGCCGGTGCGCGCGATCACCAGCGCCCCGCAGCGCGAGATCAGCTCAGGGTCGATCCAGGGCGCCTGATGGAAGTCGGCGTTCGGCAGCACGGCCGGGTGACCGGACAGATACAGGGCGATCGAGCCGGCTTCCCAGTCCGGTCCGATCACCAGGCGGATCGGCCCGCTCTGGTGCCGCGACCAGTGGACCTGGGCAAGCGCGGCCAGCGACCGGGCGGCGAAGCGATCGTGCGCTGCGGGATGCGTTTTCCAGGCGATGACGTTCCATGCGATCGCGCCGAGATGACACAGCACCGTGGCGGCGGCGATGGCAGCGACCGAACGGTGCGCCGCCAGGCGTGAGCGGCTCACCAGCAGCAGCGGAATCAGCAACGTGGCCGTCGAGCCCCAGTGATTCTGGGGCGCCACGCCCGCGATCAACACCAGCAGCACGATGCCGGCCATGGGTGTCAGAGCCAGCACCGCCAGGGCCCGCATCGCGGCCTCGCCTCTGTGCGGGACCGGTTGCGGCGGCGCGCAGGTGCCGGTCCGCCATACGAGGGCAATCACAGGCGCCAGCGCCAGGGCCACCAACGCCGGTGCCAGCCGGGCGAGCTGCTGAGCGACAAAGCCCAGGCAGGATGTCACGCGCTGAGCAGGACCCAAGTCGGCAAACAGGCTGTGGCCGGCGTATTCGAAGGTGCTGAAGCGATGGTCGACCAGCCACAGTCCATGTGGAACCAGCGGCAACAGCGTCGCGGTCACGGCCACCGCCAGGTGCCGCCCGAAGCGCGGCTGCCGGTGCACGCCGGCCGACAGCAGAGCGGCCCCATTGGCGATCACGATCAAGCCCATTTGATATTTGGTCAGCAGGCCCAGGGCCTGGGCCAGCCCGAGCAGCAGCCAGATCGGCCAACCGGCCCCCTGAACGATTCGCAGCACGGCCCAGGCGCTGAGCGCGACGAAGGGCAGCATCACCGTGTTGTGATTCAGGAACGAACCGCGGCCCATCAGGTAGTAGTTGGCGGTGGACACCATCAGGGCGATCAGCGCGTGCCGTGGCGGCATCAGCTGCCGCGCGCAGAGCCAGACCAGCAGCAGCGCCGCGGCCACGCATCCCATTGCGAGCGCATACGTCAGCACGGCGCCGGGCCCGAACAGGGCAATCCCGCCTCGCAGCAGCCAGGTCGGAAGCGGGGGGTGCTTGAAGTAACCCCACTGCATGGCGTGCGACCAGTTCAGCTGCTCGACGTTGTCGCCATGCGGCGCCGACAGCAACACCGCCGGCACGACGGTCCAGACCGCCGCGCAGAGCAGCGCCACCGCCAGGGCCGCGCCGGCGCCTCGGAACCGACTCGGATCGCGCAAGGTCAGGACGCGCGCTGCGCGCGTCGAGCCGGCATGGCCGGCACGGCCTGCTTGGACAAGCGGCGCTTGAACTGCTCGACTTCGCTGACGACCGCGGCACGCACCGGCGGCTCCCAGACCGAATGACCGGCCTCCGGTACGACGATGTAACGGCAGCCGGCCCAGGCGCGCGCCAGATCGTCGGCGCTGACAATCGGGCAGACCATGTCGTAGCGTGCGTGGATGATCGAGGCCGGAAGGTGCCGGATCCGGTACATGTTCGACAGAAGCTGGTTTGGCGCCAGAAAGCAGTCGTGCGCGAAAAAATGCGCTTCCAGGCGCGCCAGCGCCAGCGCGTCGTCCGAAAATTGACGGATCAGGTCCGGATTCGGGACCAGCGTCGAGCAGCTGCCTTCATACTCGCTCCAGGCCCGCGCGAAAGGCAGATGCACGCGCGGATCGGGGTCGAACAGGCGGCGCACATAGCCGCGCAGCACGTCGCCGCGCTCGCGCTCGGGCAGCATTTCGACGAATCGGCGCCACGCTTCCGGGTAGACATGGCGCGGGCCCGAGAAAAACCATTCGACCTCGCTCGGGCGGCCCAGGAACACGCCACGCAGAATGAATCCGAGGCAGCGCTGTGGCACCGTCTGACCGTAGGCGAGCGCCAGCGTGCTGCCCCATGAGCCGCCGAACATCAACCATTGGCGGATTCCCAGGTATTCGCGCAGGCATTCCAGGTCCTGAATCAAGTGCTGGGTGGTGTTGCCCGCGATCTCACCGATCGGGGAGGAGGCGCCGGCGCCGCGCTGGTCGTACAGAACGATCCGGAAGAAGTCCGGATCGAAGAAGCGGCGGTGTTCGGGCGAGCAGCCGCCGCCCGGGCCGCCGTGCAGGAACACGATCGGAACGCCCCTGGGATTGCCGCTGACCTCCCAGTACATCGTGTGAATATCGTCGAGCGCCAGCATGCCGCTGTCGTAGGGCTCGATCGGTGCATACAAATCTGCGCGAGCGTCCATAAAACTGAACACCAGCTAACCAGCGGAGTGACTGCGGTCAAGCATTTCCCGGACAACCCGACTCCCTGGGCACGATTATGCCGGCTTGGCGCGCCGGGCACGCGAACGAATCGCAGCCGCGCCCGGTTGCTTTTTCGGGGACGTCGTCCACGCGCTGCAGCAGCGATCGGCCAAATCGATCGGGCGCAGGAGGCGGCGGCTTCCAATTGGGGGTCCGGAACGGGCCTTATGAAAGGCCGGTAGAACTGAAACGTGGGTACCCGATGGTTCCCGCGGCGCCCAGGTTGGACTAGGATCGGATCGAGGGTTTCGGGAACCAGATTCAGCGGGCTGATGTCGGGATCAGCGGAGGCACGCGTTGCAGTCGTCGGGGCGGGTGTCGCGGGCCTGGCCTGCGCGCGCGCGCTCGTCCAGCGAGCATTTAGCGTTCGCGTATTCGAACGGGAAGCCCGTCCGGGCGGGCGGGTGGCGTCGCGCCGCCTCGAACCGCTGTCTTTCGATCACGGGGTCCAGTATTTCACGACTCACGATTCCCGCTTCGAACCTGTGGTCCGGGCGTGGGAAGCGGCCGGCATCGTCGCGAGCTGGCGTGGCCGGACCGTGGCGCTGTCCGGCCTCGGTCCGGCCGAAGAAGTCAACGCCTTCGCGCGCTTCGTCGGCGTGCCGAACATGGAGGCAGTGGCGCTGCACCTGGCGCGGGGCCTGGACGTCCGCCTCGGGGCGCACGTCAGCCGGCTCGAACGGCGCTCCGGGCGCTGGACACTGCTCGGCCCGGATGGAACAGACCTGGACGGTGCAGGATTCGATCGGGTCGTTCTTGCTCTGCCTTCCCCGATTGCGGCGTCCCTGCTGGATGAGCACTCGGACCTCGCCCAGCGCGCCGCGTCGGTGACATGGGATCCGTGCTGGGCCGTGATGCTCGCGCTGGCGCGCCCGAGCGCCGTCGACTTCGATGCGGCGTTCATCATCGACGATCCGATCCTGGGGTGGATAGCCCGCGAGAGCAGCAAGCCGATGCGCAATCGGCGGGAGGGTTCAGCCGAAGCCTGGATATTGCATGCGCACCCGGCCTGGTCGCGAACTTACCTGGAGCTCGAGCAGGCTGACGCGTCGCGCTGGGTGCAGCGGGCGTTCGCGGCCCGCGTCGGCCGGCCTCTGGCGCAGGCCGCGGTGGGCTCCCACCGCTGGCGCCTTGCGCTGCCGGTGAACCCGCTGCCGGAGCCGTTCCTGTTCGACTCGGAGCAGGGCATCGGCCTGGCCGGCGACTGGTGCGGCGGCCCCCGCGTGGAAGGCGCCTACTTGTCGGGAACGGCGCTGGCGGAGGCGATCGCATCGTGATCGACAGCGGGCAGCTCGCCCTGCTGAAACAGCGGCGCTTCGGACCTTTTTTCTGGACGCAGCTTCTGGGCGCGGCCAACGACAGCGTATTCAAGTTCGCGTTCACCTTGCTGGTGACCTACCGTGGCCCCTCCTACACCTCACTGTCGACCGCGACCGCGATCAACCTGATCGCCGCGGTGTTCATCCTGCCGTTCCTGCTGCTGTCGGCCACCAGCGGTCAGCTGTCGGACCGGTTCGACAAGGCGCGCCTGATGCGAACGGTCAAATGGCTCGAGCTGGGCATCATGCTGCTGGGCGCCTGGGGCTTCGTCGAAAAGAGTTTCACGACCCTGCTGGTCTGTACGCTGCTGATGGGAACGCACTCGACGCTGTTCGGACCGGCCAAGTACGCTTACCTGCCGCAGCACCTGGGGCCGTCGGAAATCGTCGCGGGCAACGGCCTGGTCGAAATGGGAACGTTCGTCGCGATCCTGCTGGGGACCTTGCTCGGGGGCGCACTGATCGACACCGGCGACAACGGCCACCTGTACAGCGCGGCCACCTGCGTTGCGCTGGCGTGCGCCGGCGTGCTCACCAGCCAGCGGATTGCGTCGACGCCGCCGCCCGATCCGGGACTGAAGATCGATTGGAACCCGTTGCGGGTGACCTGGAGCAACCTGCAGGTGGCCCGTCAAAGCCGGGCCGTGTTCCTTTCGTTACTGGGAATCTCGTGGCTGTGGTTCTACGGGGTGCTGCTGCTGACCCACTTCGGGCCGCTTGCGAAAGTCTCGCTGGGAGGCGACCCGGCGGTGGCCAACGTGCTGGCCGGTGCCTTCACGCTCGGCATCGCGGTCGGTTCGCTCGCCTGCGCCCGCCTGTCGCGCGGGATGGTCGAGGTCGGGCTGGTCCCATTCGGCTCGATCGGCATGACCGTATTCGGCGTCGACATGTTCTTCGCCTGCCATGGGCTGCCGTACGGGCAGATGCAGACACTGGCGCAGTTCTTCGCTCATGCGCGGCACTGGCGGATCCTGATCGACCTGTTCCTGCTGTCGGCGTGTGCGGGGCTGTACAGCGTGCCTTTGTATGCGCTGATCCAGACCCGCTCGGCGCCGACGCACCGGGCCCGGATCATCGCCGCCAACAACATCCTCAACGCGTTCTTCATGATCGTGGCGTCGCTCTATGCGATCGCGATGCTCGACCTGGCGGGACTGACCGTGCCGCAGCTGTTGCTGTCGGCCGCGCTGCTCAATGCCGCGGTGGCTGCGTATATCTACGGGCTGATGCCCGAATTCCTGCTGCGCTTCCTGTCCTGGCTGCTGGTGCACTCGATCTACCGGATCCGCACCAGCGGAACCTCGCACATTCCCGAGCGGGGCGCGGCGCTGATCGTCTGCAACCACGTCTCCTACGTCGACGCGCTGCTGCTGATGGCGATCAGCCCCAGACCGATCCGGTTCGTGATGGATGTCACGATCTTCCGCACCCCGGTGATGTCGTGGCTGTTTCGCCAGGCGCGCGCGATTCCGATCGCCTCGGCCAAGGTCGACGCGGCCGTGATGGAACGCGCGTTCGAGCTGGTGCACCAGGCGCTGTGCGACGGGCAGCTGGTGTGCATATTTCCCGAAGGGCGGCTCACGGACAACGGCGAGCTGTACCCGTTCCGGCCGGGGTTGACGCGTGTGCTGGAGCGCGACCCGGTGCCGGTGGTGCCGGTGGCGCTGCGGGGCCTTTGGGGCTCGGCCTTCAGCCGCGCGCCCGGAGCCCCGCGGGTGATCCGGGCGGTGGGCCGGCTGTTCTCGCGGCTGAGCATCGACGTTGGAGCGGCGCTCGACCCCGTGGTGGCGACGCCGGCGCTGCTGCAGCAGCAGGTGGCGGCACTGCGCGGAGACTGGCGTTAGGTAAGCTTGCGCACATGTCCGGTTCCACCTTCGGCCAGGTGTTCTGCGTGACCAATTTCGGCGAGTCGCACGGCGCGGCGATCGGCTGCGTGGTCGACGGCTGTCCCCCGGGGCTGCCGCTTTCTGAGGCCGACCTGCAGCCGGACCTTGACCGGCGCAAGCCCGGCACCTCGCGCCATGTCACGCAACGGCGCGAGTCGGACCGGGTCGAGATCCTGTCGGGCGTGTATCAAGGCAGCACCAGCGGCACGCCGATCGCCCTGCTGATCCGCAACGAGGACGCCAGAAGCGCCGACTATGCGGAGCTGGCGCAGACCTTCCGCCCGGGGCATGCCGACTACACCTATTGGCGCAAGTACGGAGTACGTGACCCCCGCGGCGGCGGGCGCGCCTCGGCCCGACTGACGGCGCCGATGGTGGCGGCCGGCGCAATCGCCCGCAAATGGCTCAACACTTCGTTCGGAACACGGATCCGGGGCCACCTGCAGCGGCTCGGCGATCTGCCCATTCCGTTCGAGTCCTGGGACATGGTGGACGCCAACCCGTTTTTCGCGGCCAGCCTCGATTGCGTGCCGCAGCTGGAGGCGAAATTGGACGCGCTTCGCCGCAGCGGCGATTCGTGCGGCGCGCTGGTGCGCGTGGTCGCATCGAACGTGCCCGCCGGCCTTGGCAGCCCGCTGTACGACAAGCTGGACGCCCGGATCGCTTACGCGATGATGGGGATCAATGCGGTCAAAGGCGTCGAGATCGGCGCCGGATTCGCGTCCGCCTCCCAGCTGGGCAGCGTGCACGGCGACGAAATGACTCCCGACGGATTCGCATCCAACAACGCGGGCGGAGTGCTCGGAGGGATCTCGACCGGACAGGACATCGAGGTCCGCATCGCGTTGAAGCCGACCTCGAGCATCCGCCTGCCGCGCCGGTCGGTCGATCTGAACTACCGCGCCGTCACGGTGAGCACGCAGGGGCGGCACGATCCCTGCGTCGGTATCCGCGCCACGCCGATCGCCGAGGCGATGCTGGCCTTGGTTCTGATGGACCAGGCGCTGCTCAATCGGGCCCAGAATGCGGAGGTCCGGCATGAGCTGGCGCCGCTGCCGCGCGCGGCGCCGGATTGAAGCGCGCGCTGCTGCGATCGGCGGCGGTCAGGCACGGCCGCAAGTGGCATAATTGAAGACCGAGTCGGCACTGGGGTCTGCAGGAGCATGGTCGGCCCGCGCACGCTATACGACAAACTGTGGGATGAGCACGTTGTTTACGTCGAACCCGACGGCACAACCCTGCTCTACATCGACCGGCACCTGGTTCACGAGGTGACGAGCCCGCAGGCGTATGAAGGCCTGCGCCTGGCCGGGCGAGGACCCTGGCGCGCCTCGTCGATCGTTGCCACGGCCGACCACAACACGCCCACGCGGGGCTGGGACAAGGGGCTCGAGGGCATCGCAGACGCGGTTTCGCGCGAGCAGATCGTCACGCTCGATGCCAACATCCTGCGCTTCGGCGCGGCTGCCTATTTTCCCTTCCGGGATCGCCAACAGGGCATCGTGCACGTGATCGGCCCCGAGCAAGGAGCCACGCTGCCCGGCATGACCGTCGTCTGCGGAGACTCCCACACCAGCACGCACGGGGCGCTGGGCGCGCTCGCGTTCGGCATCGGCACCTCCGAAGTCGAGCACGTCCTTGCCACGCAGACGCTGCTGACGAAAAAGGCGCGCAACTTTCTGGTTCAGATCGACGGCGCGCTTGGCCCCGGCGTCAGCGCCAAGGACGTGGTGCTGGACCTGATCGGGCGCATCGGGACCGCCGGGGCGACCGGGTACACGATCGAGTTCGGCGGCAACACGGTACGCGAACTGTCGATGGAAGCGCGGATGACGCTGTGCAATATGTCGATCGAGGCGGGCGCGCGCGCCAGCGTGGTCGCGGTGGATTCCGTGACGATCGAGTATGTGCGAGGCCGCCCGTTGGCGCCGCGCGATGGGCAATGGGACGCGGCCGTGGCCCACTGGCGCAGCCTGCAATCGGATCCGGGCGCGCATTTCGACCGGGTGGTTCGAATTGACGCGAGCCGGGTCGAGCCGCAGGTGACGTGGGGCACTTCGCCCGAAATGGTGTGCGCGATCGGGGGGGCCGTACCGGATCCGGCGCGCGAAGCCGACGCGGTGCGGCGTGCGGGCATCGAGCGCGCGCTCGAGTACATGGGATTGACGCCGGGAATTCCGATCACCGACATCCGGATCGACAAAGTGTTCATCGGGTCCTGCACCAACTCGCGGATCGAAGATCTGCGCGAGGCGGCCCGGGTGGTGGCGCGGGGCCGGCGCGTGGCCGCATCGGTCAAGCAGGCGCTGGTGGTGCCGGGCTCCGGGCTGGTCAAGGCGCAGGCTCAAGCCGAGGGGCTGGATCGCATCTTCATGCAGGCCGGATTCGAGTGGCGCGAGCCGGGATGCTCGATGTGCCTCGGCATGAACGACGATCGCCTCGGAGCCGGCGAGCGCTGCGCGTCCACCTCGAATCGCAACTTCGAAGGCCGCCAGGGCGCCGGCGGACGCACGCATCTGGTCAGCCCTGCGATGGCCGCGGCGGCGGCGGTGGCAGGCCGTTTTGTCGACGTCAGGAAAATCGGCTGATGCAGGCCTTCACCGGTCACACCGGCCTGGTCGCTCCGCTGGAGCGCGCCAACGTCGACACCGACCAGATCATTCCGAAGCAGTATCTGAAGTCGATCCGGCGCAGCGGGTTCGGGGCAAACCTGTTCGACGAGTGGCGCTACCTGGACCACGGCGAGCCGGGGCAGGATCCCTCGGCGCGCCGTCTGAACCCGGACTTCGTCCTGAACCTGCCACGCTACCAGGGGGCGTCGATCCTGCTCGCGCGGCGCAATTTCGGGTGTGGGTCGAGCCGGGAGCATGCGCCCTGGGCGCTGCTGGAGTTCGGGTTCCGGGCGCTGATCGCGCCGAGCTTCGCCGAGATCTTCCAGGGCAATTGTCTGAAGAACGGACTGCTGCCCGTCGTTCTGCCCGAGGCCGTGGTCGAGGGCTTGCTGGCCGAATTGCTGGCGCAACCCGGCTACCGGTTGACGGTCGATCTGACCGAACAGACGGTCACGACCGCGACGGGACAAAGCTTTCCTTTCGAGGTAGACGCCTTCCGGCGCCAATGCCTGTTGAACGGGTGGGACGACATCGGTCTGACGCTGCGCCATGCGGACCGCATTCGCGCCTTCGAGGAGCAGCGAATGGCCGGGATGCCCTGGCTGGCGGCGGTTCACGGGCCGGCCGGCAGCGGGAGATGAGGCTCGCTCGCATCGCCGTTTTTGCCGGCGACGGCATCGGCCCGGAGGTGGTGGCCGAGGCGGTCAGGGTGCTGAAGGCCGGCGCCTTCGACGGCCTGCAGTTCGAGTTTCTGCCGACCCTGGTCGGAGGGGCCGCGCTCGAAGCGCAGGACGATCCGCTGCCGCCGCAGTCGCTGGCCACAGCGCGCTCGGCCGACGCGATTTTGTTCGGCGCTGTGGGCGACCCGAGGTTCGATGCGGCGCCACGCGCCAAACGCCCGGAACAGGGGCTGCTTCGGCTGCGCAAAGAGCTGGGGCTGTTCGCCAACCTGCGGCCGGCCACGGTGTTTGCCGGTCTGGAGGCCGCCTCGACGCTGAAGCGCGAGGTTATCGAGGGGCTGGACATCCTGATCGTTCGCGAGCTCACCGGGGACATCTATTTCGGGCACCCGCGCGGCATCCGGGTGCTGCCCGGCGGCGAGCGCGAAGGATTCGACACGATGCGCTACGCCGAGGTGGAGATCCGGCGCATCGCGCGCGTGGCGTTCGAGTCGGCCCGCAAGCGTTCGTCGCGGGTCTGCTCGGTCGACAAGGCGAATGTGCTGGAGACGACGCAGCTGTGGCGCGAGGTCGTCACGGAGGTCGGCCGCGGCTATCCGGACGTGCAGCTCAACCACATGTACGTCGACAATGCGGCCATGCAGCTGGTGCGTGCGCCGCGCCAGTTCGACGTGATGCTGACCGGCAACATGTTCGGCGATATCCTGTCCGACGAGGCTTCGATGCTGACCGGCTCGATCGGAATGCTTCCGTCGGCTTCGCTCGACGAGGCGGGCAAGGGGCTGTACGAGCCGATCCACGGGTCCGCGCCCGACATCGCCGGCAAGGGCATCGCCAATCCGTTGGCGACGATTCTGTCGGCCGCGATGATGCTGCGGTACTCGTTCCAATACGAGGCCGGCGCGGCTCGGATCGAGCGCGCCGTCGCGCGGGCGCTGCGTTCGGGTGCGCGCACGGCCGACCTGGCCGTCGGCACGCAGAGCGCGGTGGGCACGCGCGAGATGGGCGATCTGGTGATTGCGCAGATGTGAGTGCGTTTAAAACCCTCTCCCCCGCCCCTCTCCCGCAAGCGGGAGAGGGGAGAGTCGCGAGGCAAGCTCTCCCGCAAGGGGGACAGGGGACAATCGTAGGTAGGCTTTCCCACTTACGAGGGAGGGGAGATTGGTGAGGCAGGTTCTCCCACTTGCGGGAGAGGGAGATTCGTGAAAGAGAAAGGCTCGTTGTGAAAGTCGGTTTCGTCGGTTGGCGGGGGATGGTCGGCTCGGTCCTGATGGAGCGCATGGCGAGCGAGCGCGACTTCGACCTGTTCGAATCGCGCTTTTTCAGCACCTCCAACCGGGGAGCGGCGGCTCCGGCCGTGGCCGGCGGCGAGGCCCGTTTGCACGACGCGCACGATGTGTCGGCGCTGGGCGATTGCGACGCGATCGTCAGCTGCCAGGGGGGCGATTACACGGCGGCGATCCATCCTCGATTGCGGGGCGCCGGCTGGCGCGGCTACTGGATCGACGCGGCCTCGTCGCTGCGGATGAGCGACGATGCCATCATCGTGCTGGACCCGGTTAATCTGGGCGTGATCCAGGCCGCGCTCGCGCGCGGGGTGCGCGACTACATCGGCGGCAACTGCACCGTCAGTCTGATGCTGATGGCAATCGACGGACTGCTGAAAGCGGGACTGGTCGAGTGGGTCAGCGCCATGACGTACCAGGCTGCCTCCGGCGCCGGAGCGCAAAACATGCGCGAGCTGCTGGAACAGATGCGGACTGTGTCCGACGCCGTTCGTGATCAGCTGGCCGACCCCGGTTCGGCCATCCTGGATATCGATCGCGCGGTCAGCCAGGCGCTGTGCTCCGACAAGCTGCCGCACGAGCATTTCGGAGCCGCGCTGGCCGGCAGCCTGATCGCGTGGATCGACCGCGACCTGGGCGGTGGCGTCAGCCGCGAAGAGTGGAAGGCCGGTGCGGAAGCCAACAAGATCCTGGGAAAACCGCCCATGGGTCGGCCCGGCTCGATCATCGTCGAGGGTATCTGCGTCCGTATCGGTGCCATGCGCTGCCACAGCCAGGCGCTCACCATCAAGCTGACGCGGGACCTGCCGCTGGCCGAAATCGAATCGTTGATCGGCGGTGCCAACCGCTGGGTCGAGCTGGTGCCAAATCGACGCGAGGAGACGATCCGCGCGCTGGCTCCGGCCGCCGTCGGCGGCCGGTTACAGATTCCGATCGGCCGGCTGCGCAAACTGGCATTCGGAGGCGAGTATCTTTCAGCCTTCACGGTGGGCGATCAACTTCTTTGGGGCGCAGCCGAGCCACTGCGCCGGATGCTTAGGCTCCTCGTTGATCCTCAGGATTGACCGGGTCAGGCCGGCCAGATCGGCCAAACGGATGGTGGGGACGTATTCATACTTTGAACCACAGTTGCGGGTAGTTCTAAACTTGCGCACGTAAGTGTCTGATGTTATTTTCGAAAACCCTGTATTCCGATGTTGAGGGGGCACCCGTGCCGTCGGACAAAACTGAGGCAGCGCATGAACGTTTGGCGCGTGCCGGAACTTTAGTAGCGATCACGTTTGGCTTGGCGATGACGGTCTGCGGCGTGCACGCGGCGGGCCTCGGTCGCTTGAACGTGCAGTCCGCGCTCGGACAGCCGCTGCGGGCCGAAGTCGAGGTGCCCTCGGTCGGACAGGACGAAGCGGCCACGCTCCAGGTGCGCCTCGCGCCCCAGTCGGCGTTCCGCCAGGCGAACCTGGAATTCAACCCGGCCCTGACGCAGCTGCGTTTTGACCTGGAGTCGAGGAACGACGGCTCATATATCGTTCACGTGACCTCGGCTCAACCGGTCAACGAGCCGTTCCTGGACCTGCTGCTCGAACTGAGCTGGTCGACCGGGCGCGTTCTGCGTGAATACACGGTGCTGCTCGATCCGCCGGCGTTGAAGACAGCGCCAGAGGTCGTTTCACCGGTTGCGACTCAGACGCAACCGGTGGCGCCGCCGGCGCCCGCGGCAGCGGCCGAGGCCGCGCCCGCGCCAGCTCCGATGGCTCAGACGGCGCCGGCACCGGTGCCGGCGCCCGCGCCCCCGGCGCCCGCTGCGGCTGCGCCAGCGCCGATGGCGGCCACGCCCAAACCGGCCCCGAGTGCCGCGCGCGCCAAGCCGGCGCCGGCCGAAGCACCGGCGGTCACCCGTTATCAGGTCAAGCCGGGCGATACGCTCGGGCGAATTGCGCAGGACAACAGGCCGGCCAGCGTCTCGCTGGACCAGATGCTGGTGGCTTTGCTCAGAGCCAATCCGAACGCGTTCATCAACAACAACATGAACCTGGTGCTGGCAGGACGCACGCTGTCGATTCCGTCGGAAAGCGACGCTCGCGCGGTGGACGCGTCCGATGCGCACCGCGAAGTGATCGCGCAGAGCGCGGACTTCGATACCTACCGCAGTCGGATCGCGCAAGCTGCCGCCGCGGCGCCGCCGCCTGCTCCGAGCGCGCCCAAGAGTGCAGTGCAGGGCAAGGTGGTCGCCAAGGTCGAGGAGAAAGGCGCTCCTCCCAAGTCCGGCGATCAGTTGAAGATCGCCAAGGCCGAAGCTGCGGCTTCGGCAGCCACGCAGTCGGCTGACGAGACTCAGATGCGCCAGCGCATGCTGAAGGAAGAGCAGGCGCGCGCCGATGCGCTGAAGAAGACCAACGAGAAGCTTGCCAGGGAGCTCGAGGTGGTCAGCAAGGCGGCGGCGCTTGCCCAGCAGCAGGCCAAGGCGAAAGCCGACGCCGAACAGCTGAAGGCCGAACAGGCCGCGGCGAAGGCGCGGGCCGAAGCCGACGCGGCCAAGGCCAGAGCCGATGCGATCGCGGCCAAAGCCAAAGCGCAGGCCGATGCGGCGGCCGCCAAGGCGAAGGCCGAGGCCGATGCCATCAAGGCCAAGGCCGATGCGGTGGCTGCGGTCAAGGCGAGGGTCGAGGCGGAAGAAGCTGCGCGCGCCAGAGCCGAGGCCAAGGCAGCCGGCGAGAAAGCGGCAGCCGAGGCCAGCAAGAGCGCCCCGGCGGCCCAGCCGGTTCCAGTTGCTCCGCCTGCGCCCGCCACTGTGGCCAAGCCCGAACCGGCCAGACCCGCTGCACCTGCAGCGGGGGGCGGCGAGAGCATGCTGGATCAGCTGACGTCGGCGCCCGTTTTGGGCGGCCTGATCGTGGTGCTGCTGGCCGGGCTGTTCGGAATCAACTTTTACCGCAAGAAGAAGGTGGAGCGGTCCGACCAGTTCAAGTCGACCATCGACGGGATGCGCGCCAATTCGCTGTTCGGAGCGACCGGCGGCCAGAGTGTCGACACCGGTGCGACCAGCACCTTCAATTCAAGCTTCATTCCCGCCGCCTCGCAGCTCGATTCCAACGAGGTCGACCCGGTGGCCGAGGCCGATGTCTACATCGCGTACGGCCGCGAAGAGCAGGCCGAGGAAATTCTCAAGGAGGCGCTGCGCCTTCAACCGGACCGCGTCGGCGTTCGCGTCAAGATGCTGGAGATCTATTCGCGCCGGGGCGAGAAGGCGGCATTTATCTCGCTGGCGCAGGATCTTCATGACCGCTCCGGCGGGAGCGGCGAAGAGTGGGAGCGCGCAGCCAAGCTGGGACGCTCGCTCGACCCGAGCAACCCGATGTTCAGCGGCGGCGCACCGAGTGCGGGCGAGACGGCGCATGGGCCGATCACCGAGCTGCGCCTGGCGGCGGCTGCAAGCGACTCGCAGGCCGCTTCCGCCAAGCCGGGCGCAACGGCGCCCGAATTCGACGGAATGGGCACGTCAGTCCAACCGTTCAGCAGCGAGACACGTGCCACGGTGCAACCGGGTGGGGGCACGGTGCTCGGAATGTCGCCCAGTACGCGCCAGGGGCTCGATTCACGAATGGGCGGCGACACCAAGCTGCCGGTCGACTCGCAGGTGGGTCCGAGCACGCGCGGACCGATGGTGAGCCCGCCGCCGGCCGAGCCACCCAGGGCTGCGCCGCAAGCCCCGACGCTGCCGATGGAAGAAGCGACCAAGGCCATCAGCGGAATCGATTTCGGCGCGCTGGATTTCGACCTGGGCCCGACCAAGGCCGGATCCGACGGCGCGACCGTACTGATGCCGGTACCCGAGGAACGGCAGGCGCCTGCTCAAAAGCCGGCGCATCCGCAGGAGGCGCCGACGGTTCCCTCAATCGACCTGATGTTCGAGCCCACGACGCCGGCAACGACGGCGCGTCGCGCCGGGTCGCCGACCGCGGCCGGATCGGTTCCGATGCCGGAGATCGACCTGAATCTGCCGACGATGAGCCCCGGCACCCGCCCGACGGGTGCGCCCTCGTCGCTGGAGGAGGCCCTTTCACGGCCGACACTGCTGGGTGCGGTGGGCGCACTGCCCGACGAGCAAGCCTCGCGCCTGAACTCCAATACGGATCAGGCAACCGTGCCTTTGATCGATTTCGACCTGTCCGGAACCGAAACCACGCTGTCGGGCCGCCGCACCGAGACGCAGGCCGGTACGCCGCTTGCCTCGCAGATGGCGACCAAGCTCGATCTGGCGCGCGGCTATATCGATCTGGGTGTCAAGGACGGCGCGCGCGAACTGCTCGAGGAAGTGATGCGCGACGGTACGCGCGAGCAGCGCCAGCAGGCGGTCGAGCTGATCAAGATGGTGGAAGCCTGACGACAGGGGCACTGGTCGCCTCAGCTCTCCCTTCCTCGTTCACATCGGCTGGGGGAGCACGAGGGGGCAGCCTAGCCCCCTCGTTCTCTTCCTCCTGCTTTTCCGGCCGAAGGCCGGAAAAGGGGCGGGGGTGAGGGGCCGTTCGGGTCTCTTGTACCTAACTTAATGCGCATTGCTCTGGGGCTGGAGTACGACGGCGCGCAGTTCGCCGGCTGGCAGACCCAGAAGGACGGCTCGGCTATCCAGGACGCGGTTGAAGCCGCGCTGGGTTCGTTCAGCGGGCAGCCTGTCGCGACCGTGTGCGCAGGCCGCACCGACGCCGGGGTGCACGCGACCGGCCAGGTGGTTCATGCCGACAGCCCCGTGCAGCGCGACCGGCAGGCGTGGGTACGGGGCGTCAACCGGTTTCTTCCGCGTACGGTTTCGGTCCGTTGGGCGCGTGAGGTCCCGGACGACTTTCACGCCCGATTCAGCGCGCTGAATCGCACCTACGAGTACTGGATCCTGAACGATCCAGTCCGCTCTCCGCTGCACGAGCATCGTGCAGGCTGGGTTTACCGGCAGCTGGACGTGGGCGCGATGCACATGGCGGCCCAGAGTCTGCTCGGGACGCACGACTTTTCGGCCTTTCGCTCGGCCCAGTGCCAGGCCGCCTCGCCCGTGCGTGAAGTGCGTCGATTCGACGTCGAACGCCTGGGTCGGCTGGTGCGGGTGCGAATCGCGGCCAACGCCTTCCTGCACCACATGGTGCGCAACCTGGTCGGAACGCTGGTGACTATCGGGGTCGGGCGACAGCCAGCCCGGTGGGCGGTCGAAGTGCTGGGCAGCCGCGACCGTGCTGCGGCGGCGCCGACGTTCGCCGCCAGCGGCCTTTACCTGACGCGAGTCGAGTACGATCAGGCGTTCGGTCTGCCTGTCGGAACGGACGTGGAAGCGCCGTGCGCACCGTGATGCGAACCCGGATCAAGATTTGCGGGCTGACCAGACCTCAAGACGTCGAGGCGGCTTGCGGGCTGGGTATCGACGCGGCGGGCTTCGTCTGCTACGAGAGCAGTCCGCGCTTCGTGCCGGCGGATCGCCTCGCCTCGCTGGCAAGCGGGCTGACCCCATGGGTCGCGCCGGTGTTGCTGTTCGTGAATGCAGCGCGCGAACAGATCGAACGAGCGCTGCAGGCCGTTCCGCATGCGCTGCTGCAGTTTCACGGCAGCGAGTCCCCTCGCGACTGCGCGGCCTTCGGCCGGGCCTACTTGCGGGCGGTGGCGATGGCCGATGGGGTCGATTTGTTAGACTGGGAAAAACAATACCCGACAGCGGCCGCGTTGCTGGCGGACGCTCCGAGCGCCGAATTTGGCGGAAGCGGCCGCGCTTTCGAGTGGGACCGGTTGCCGCCGCTGAACCGCCGTTCACGTCCCCTGATCGTGGCCGGCGGCCTGAACGCCTCAAACGTGGGCGCTGCGATCGGCGCAGCCCGGCCCTACGGGGTCGACGTCAGCAGCGGGGTCGAAGTGGAGCGCGGAATCAAGGGCGAGGCGCTGATGCGCGAATTTGTGGCGGCAGTGCGGGCCGCCGATGCGAAGGTCGATCTGGGATGAAGCCGTACGAGCTGCCTGACGCCCAAGGTCACTTCGGGCCATACGGGGGCACTTTCGTCGCAGAGACGCTGATGCACGCGCTGCAGCAGTTGCGCGAGGCGTACCAGCAGTGCCGTTCCGACCCGCAGTTCCAGCAGGAGCTGCAAAGCGAGCTGGCTCACTACGTGGGCCGCCCAAGCCCGATCTACCACGCCCGTCGCTGGAGCCAGGAGCTGGGCGGGGCTCAGATCTACCTGAAGCGGGAAGACCTGAATCACACCGGTGCCCACAAGATCAACAACACGGTCGGTCAGGCGCTGCTGGCCCGGCGCATGGGCAAGCCGCGGGTAATCGCCGAGACGGGGGCCGGGCAGCACGGCGTCGCGACGGCGACCGTGGCGGCCCGCTACGCGATGAAGTGCGTGGTCTACATGGGTTCCGAGGACATGGGCCGGCAGGCGGCCAATGTGTACCGGATGCGATTGCTCGGGGCCGAAGTCGTCCCGGTTGAAAGCGGCTCGCGCACGCTGAAGGACGCGCTGAACGAGGCCATGCGAGACTGGGTGACCCATGTCGAAGACACGTTTTATATCATCGGCACGGTCGCAGGCCCGCACCCTTACCCGATGATGGTGCGCGACTTCAACTCGGTGGTCGGCAAGGAATGTCTGCAGCAGATGCCGCAAATCGCGGGGCGGCAGCCTGACGTCGTGATCGCGTGCGTCGGCGGCGGCAGCAACGCGATGGGGATTTTCTTCGACTACATTCCGCTGGAGCAGGTCAGGCTGGTCGGAGTCGAGGCGGCCGGCGAAGGCCTGTCGAGCGGACGCCATGCGGCCAGCCTTCAATGCGGGCAGCCTGGAGTGCTGCATGGCAACCGAACCTACCTGCTGCAGGACGAGCAGGGGCAGATCCAGGCCACGCATAGCGTCAGCGCCGGCCTGGACTATCCCGGGGTCGGGCCCGAGCACGCATGGTTGAAGGACAGCGGGCGCGCCGAGTACGTCGGGGCAACCGACGCCGAGGCGCTGCGCGCCTTCCACGACTGCTGCCGGATCGAGGGAATCATCCCGGCGCTGGAATCGAGCCACGCCCTGGCGCACGCGGTGCGCCTGGCCCCGACGCTGCCCGCGGACCGCATCCTGCTGGTCAATTTGAGCGGCCGCGGAGACAAGGACCTTCACATCGTCGCCGAGGCGGGCGGGCTGGAGTTCTACTGCCGGCCGTCGTGCCGCGAGGCCAGCGTGGCCACCCGCGGAAAGAGCTGATGTCGCGCATCGGCGAGCGCTTCGCACGGCTGCGCTCCGAGGGTCGCACCGGGCTGATTCCGTACGTGACGGGCGGCGACCCGTCGCCGCAGACCACGGTGCCGCTGATGCACGCCCTGGCCAAGGCCGGGGCCGACGTGATCGAGCTCGGCGTGCCGTTTTCCGATCCGATGGCCGATGGGCCGGTCATCCAGAGAGCAGCGGAACGCGCGATCCGGCAAGGGGTCGGCCTGCCGCAATGCCTGGCTTTCGTGGCCGAGTTTCGCCGGGCCGGCGGGGCCACGCCCGTGGTGCTGATGGGATACGCGAACCCGATCGAACGAATGGGCATCGAGCGTTTCGCGCGGCTGGCATCGGACGCGGGCGTGGACGGCGTGATCGTGGTCGATTACCCGCCCGAGGAATGCGCCGACTTTGCCCAGGCACTGCGCGCCCGTGCAATCGACCCGATCTTTCTGCTGGCGCCGACCTCGACCGACGAACGCGTCGAGCAGGTGGCCCGGATCGCCAGCGGATTCGTGTATTACGTGAGCCTGAGGGGCATCACCGGAGCCGATCATCTGACTGTGGGATCGGTGGCCGAACGGATACCATCGCTGCGCGCGCGCGTACGCTTGCCGGTGGCGGTCGGATTCGGGATCAAGGATGCCGCCAGCGCCCAGGCTGTGGGGCGGGCCGCCGATGCGGTCGTGATCGGAAGCCGCGTGATTCAGGCGATGCAGGATGCGGGCGACGGGGCCGCGGTCCAGGCGGCAGCAGACTTCGTGTCGTCGATCCGCACCGCACTGGACAGTTCCCGAATGGAGAGGATCGCATGAGCTGGATCGACAAGCTGTTGCCGCCCCGCATCAAGCAGGGCGCCTCGCGCAAGACGGTGCCCGAAGGCGTATGGACCAAGTGCCCGGGCTGCGAAGCGGTGCTGTACAGCGCCGAACTGGAGCGCAGCCTCCAGGTGTGCCCGAGCTGCTCGCATCACCTCAGGATCCGCACCCGCGAGCGCCTCGATGCGCTGCTCGACCCGGAGGGTCGCTACGAGGTCGGCCAGGAAATCGTTCCGGTCGACACGCTTCGATTCAAGGACAGTCGCAAGTACGCTGAACGGATTCAGGAGGGCATGCAGGCCACCGGCGAAACCGATGCGATGGTCGTGATGGGCGGGGCGATCCGGGCCATTCCGGTGGTGGTGGCGGCCTTCGAGTTCGAATTCATGGCCGGCTCGATGGGATCGGTGGTCGGAGAGCGCTTCGTGCGGGGAGCGCAGACCGCGTTGGAGCAGAAGGTGCCGTTCATCTGCATCACCGCCAGCGGCGGGGCGCGCATGCAGGAAGGGCTGCTGTCGCTGATGCAGATGGCCAAAACCACCGCCATGGTGGCGCGGCTGGCCGAGGCGCGCCTGCCGTTCGTCACGATCCTGACGGATCCGACCACGGGCGGGGTGTCGGCCAGTTTCGCGTTCATCGGCGACGTCGTGATCGCCGAGCCGAAAGCCCTGATCGGTTTCGCCGGACCGCGCGTGATCGAACAGACGGTCCGGGAAAAGCTTCCGGAAGGGTTTCAGCGGGCCGAGTTCCTGCTCCAGCACGGCGCCATCGACATGATCGTCGACCGCCGTGAAATGCGCGACGAGCTGGCCCGTTTGCTCGCGTTGCTGCTGCGACAGCCGATCGACGCTATCGCATAAAAAACGGCTCCCGGGTGACAGAGCTCGACGCGTGGCTGCAGCGTATCGAACGGCTGCACCATCGACCCATCGAAATGGGACTGGCGCGCGTGCGAGAGGTCGCGCAGCGCCTGGCCCTGGAGCTGAACTGCCCCAGCATCATCGTGGCCGGCACCAACGGCAAGGGCTCGACCTGCGCGATGCTGGACGCCATTTTGCGGGCCGACGGCTATCGGGTGGGACGCTACAGCTCGCCACACCTGCTGCGTTTCAACGAGCGTGCAGCGATCGACGGATCGCCGGCCGGCGACCAGGAGCTGATCGAGCAGTTCGACGAGGTCGAACGGGCGCGCGGCGACGTATCGTTGACCTACTTCGAATTCACCACGCTGGCCGTGCTGCGCCTTTTCTCGTCGCGGCGTCTGGACGCAGCGGTCCTGGAAATCGGCCTGGGCGGCCGCCTCGATGCGGTGAACCTGATCGACGCGGACTGCTCGGTGGTGACGTCGATCGGGCTGGATCACGCTGACTTCCTGGGGTCGACGCGGGACAGCGTCGCGTTCGAAAAGGCCCACGTGTATCGCAGCGGCCGGCCTGCGATCTGCTCCGATCCCTCCCCGCCCGGCTCGCTGCTCGAGTACGCCCGATCGATCGGCGCCGATCTGCGCATTCTGGGACGCGATTTCAACGTGATCGCTTTCCCGCAAAGCGACGGGCCACCACAGCCGCCCCGCCAGTGGACCTACCAGGGGCCGACGATGCGCCGCGCGGCGCTGCCGATCCCGTCGCTGCGCGGTGACCATCAGCTGCGCAACGCGGCCGGCGCAATTGCGGCCCTGGAGGCTCTGCAGCAGCTGCTGCCGGTCAGCCAGCAGGCCGTACGCGAAGGCCTGCTGCGGGCGAAAATCGAAGCGCGCTTCCAGGTGCTGCCGGGCCGACCGGCCGTGATCCTCGACGTGGCCCACAATCCGCAGGCGGCCGAAGCGCTGGCCCGGACGCTCGACCAGCATCCGTGCCAGGGTCGCACGCGCGCGGTGTTCGCGATGCTACGGGACAAGGACGTGGCCGGCGTGGCCCAACAGATGGGGCCCACGATCGATTGGTGGTATCTGGCTCCGACATCCGGTCCCCGCGGGCTGGACGCGCCGACGCTGGCGTCGATCATGCAACAGGTTCCCGCGGCGGCCGGTCGCTTCGAATCGCGCTTCGCGTCGGTGCACGATGCGCTGGCCGCGGCGCGGGCTGCTGCAGCGCAAGATGATAGAATTGTCGTATTCGGATCGTTCGTCACGGTCGCCGAAGCGATGCGCGATCTTGGTCGCGGCCAGGGTGCGGGTTAGTGAATAGCGGCACGAGCTCGGAATCGGAATGAAATGGGCGTTCTGGCGGCGCCGTAGGCCGCGCGCGACCGGCCCCCGACGCCCCGACGCAGCAGCAGGCGGGACAGGATTTCGCTCCGAAGAGCCGACCGGCGACGAAAGCGCCCTGGGCGCCGACCAGACCCTGCAGTTGCGGGTGCGGATGCGCCGGCGCCTGATCGGAGCGGCAGCCTTGCTGCTCGGAACGGCGGTCGTGGTCCCGATGATGCTGGATCGCGCCCCGCCGCCGCTGCCCGACAATATTCCGATCGATATTCCGAGCGAGCGGACCCCGTTTGCGCCGCGCCTTTCGCTGCCCGCCTCCGCGCCGCGCACTGGCGCGCCCCGCGCTACGGAGGGCAAGCCCTCTTCCGCGTCACCGGCCGAAGCGCCAGGTGCGAAGGCCGGGGTCGACGAGCCGCCCGCCTTCGCGCCGGGCGCTGATGCGCCCGCCGCTACGGCGGGCAAGCCCGCTGACGCGCAGAGCGCGAAGGCTGAGAACTGGTACGTTCAGGCGGCGGCGCTGTCGAGCGAAAGCGCGGCGCGCCAGCTGGCGGATCGCCTGTCAAAAGCCGGCATGGCCCCATTTGTCGAGCGTACCGAGGCGGCCGGCGCGGTGTTGTACCGGGTCCGACTCGGACCGTTCGCGTCGCGCGATGCGGCGGTCAAGATCCGCAGGCATCTGCACGCGATGGGCGTGGGATCCAACGTGGTTCGCGTCGAGCAGGCGGAGCGATGAACCTTTTCGACGCAGCGCTGCTGCTGGTGGCCTTGATCTCGGTGCTGGCCGGCGCATTGCGCGGATTCGTCAAGGAAGCCGCGGCACTGGCCGGCTGGGTCGTCGCGGTGTTGCTGGTTCTGAGGTTTGCGGTCGGCATCGGGCAGCGTCTCCCGTTCGATCCCGGATCGACCGGGGTCCGGACCGCGATCGCGGCGATCCTGATCGTGCTGGTGTGCATCCTGGTCGCGAGCCTTGCGGGGCGCATACTGCACGCTGCCATGACGGCAGCCAGGCTGGGCGGTCCGGACCGGGCGCTGGGCGCCCTGTTTGGACTGGCAAGGTCAGCGGCCGTGTGGCTGCTGGTCGCGGTGGTGGTGGTCCATCTCGGCCTGGCGCAGCGTCCGTTCTGGAAGTCCTCGCGGCTGGCGCCGTGGCTTGTGGCCGCGCTACGATGGGTGGCGCCCAATCTTGCACCTGGGGCGGACCGGCCCCTGGTTGCGTCGGGAGTCTGAGCGATGTGCGGAATTGTCGGTGTCGTTTCGGCCAATCCTGTCAATCAGGTGCTGTACGACGCTCTGTTGCTGCTGCAGCACCGCGGTCAGGACGCCGCCGGTATCGCCACCGTGCACGGCAACCGCTTCTACATGTTCAAGGGCGCGGGTCAGGTGCGCGATGTGTTCAGAACGCGCAACATGCGCTCCTTGCCGGGCAAATCCGGCATTGCTCAGGTTCGCTATCCGACCCAGGGCTCGGCCAGCGACTCGGAGGAGGCTCAGCCGTTTTACGTGAATGCGCCGTTCGGCATCACGCTCGCGCACAACGGCAACCTGACCAACGCCGAGACGCTGAAAGAGGAGATGTTCCGGCGCGATCGGCGCCACATCAACACCAACTCCGACTCCGAAGTGCTGCTGAACGTGCTGGCGCATGAATTGCAAGTGGCCAGCAACGGGCTGTCGCTCGATCCGGACGCCATATTTTCGGCCGTGTCGGCACTGCACCGGCGCCTCAACGGATCGTACGCCGTGGTGGCCGAAATCGCCGGCTATGGCCTGCTGGCGTTTCGCGACCGGTTCGGCATCCGCCCGCTGTGTTTCGGCGTGCTGGAGACCGATCTGGGCACCGAGTACCTGATCGCCTCCGAGTCCGTTGCGCTCGAGGGGCTCGGCTACCGCTTCGTGCGGGATGTGGCGCCGGGCGAAGCGGTGTTCGTCGACTTCGACGGCCGGTTCTTCAGCCGGGCATGCGCCGACCAGGCGAGCTTGAATCCGTGCTTGTTCGAATACGTCTACCTGGCGCGTCCCGATTCGCTGATCGACGGCATTTCCGTTTACGGGGCGCGGTTGCGCCTGGGCGAATACCTGGCCAACCGGGTCGCCCGCGAGCTGCGCACCGGCGACATCGACGTCGTGATGCCGATTCCGGACTCGAGCCGGCCCGCAGCGATGCAGCTGGCCACGCGTCTGGGATTGAGCTATCGCGAGGGCTTCATCAAGAACCGCTACATCGGGCGCACCTTCATCATGCCCGGCCAGGCGGTGCGCAAGCGGTCGGTGCGCCAGAAGCTGAACGCGATCGGCGTCGAGTTCAAGGGCAAGAACGTGTTGCTGGTGGACGACTCGATCGTGCGCGGCACGACCAGCCAGGAGATCGTGCAGATGGCGCGCGAGGCCGGCGCCAATCGCGTCTATTTCGCCTCGTCGGCACCGCCGGTGCGGTTTCCCAACGTGTACGGAATCGACATGCCGACCCGGGCCGAGCTGATCGCATCCTCACGCACGGACGATGAGATCCGCCGCGTCATCAGTGCCGATGCACTGATCTACCAGGATATCGAGGACCTGAAACGGGCGGTGCGCGCGGGCAGCACGCATCTGAACGGCTTCGAAGCGTCGTGCTTCGATGGCGTGTACATCACCGGTGACGTGACGCCGGCCTACCTGGACCGGATTGAGCGCGCGCGGCTGGCGCCGCAGCTGGCCGAGGGCGGCGGGCTGTCGCAGTTGAGCCTGGCGATCGAATCAGCCGATTCCTGAGATCGCGATGAAACAGGACGATTCCCCGCTCGGGGTGCAGACCCGCGCGATTCGCGCGGGAACCCTGCGCAGCCAGTTCAACGAGCACAGCGAAGCGCTGTTTCTGACCTCCAGTTTCGTGTTCGACAGCGCAGCGCAGGCGGCGCGCCGCTTCGCAGGGCAGGAAGACGGCTACGTCTATTCCCGCTTTTCGAACCCGACCGTTCGGATGTTCGAGCAGAGGCTCGCCGCCCTGGAAGGCGGACAGGACTGTCTGGCGACCGCCTCGGGCATGTCGGCGATCCTGACGCTGTGCCTGGCGCACCTGAAGGCCGGCGACCACGTGCTGTGCGGCGCCAACGTGTTCGGCGCCACCATACAGCTGTTCTCGAATCTGCTGGTCCGGTTCGGGGTCGAGACCAGTTACGTCCAGGGCTCCGATCCGTCCGCCTGGCGCGAGGCGGCGCGGCCACGCACCCGCCTGCTGTTCTGCGAAACACCGTCCAACCCGCTGATGGAGGTCACCGACCTTGAGGCGTTCGCGTCGATCGGGCGCGAGCTTGGGGCGCTGACCGTGGTCGACAACTGCTTCTGCACGCCGGTGCTGCAGCGGCCGCTCCAGTATGGCGTCGACCTGGTGATGCACACGGCCACCAAGTACCTGGACGGCCAGGGCAGAGTGCTCGGTGGAGCCCTGGTTGGGCGGGCCGATTTCATCCGCGAGACGCTGGTGCCGGTCTTGAGGACCTCGGGCCCCAGCCTGTCGCCCTTCAACGCGTGGGTGCTGCTCAAGGGCCTGGAGACGCTGCCGCTGCGGATCAAGGCTCAATCGGCCTCGGCGCTGCACCTGGCGCGGTGGCTGCAGTCGCACCCGACCGTGGCGCGAGTCCTGTACACGGGGCTGGAGTCGCATCCGCAGCACGCGCTGGCGCGGCGCCAGCAGAGCGGCTTCGGAGCGGTGGTCGCCTTTGAGCTGAAATCCGCTCAATCGGAGGCCCGCGAGCGCGCCTGGAGGCTGATCGATGCGGTGCGCCTGCTGTCAATCACCGCCAATCTGGGCGACACGCGCAGCACGATCACGCATCCGGCAACGACGACCCACGGACGGTTGACGCCGGAGATGCGCCAGAGGGCCGGGATCTCCGAATCACTGGTTCGTATCGCGGTCGGGCTGGAGGACGTCGACGACCTTCAGCGCGACTTGCAGCGCGCGCTGGAAGCTTGAGTTTGGACGACCATGCGCCACTTTCGGGGTCTTAGCGTATCAGGGGGAGTTACAGGCGATAGCGCCCGGCATCCTGTCGGGTTAACCTGGCTGCCAACCCTGGGTCGTGCTGGTCCAGTCGCATCTGCAATCGATGATCCAAGGTTCCGCTGCCATGTTGAGGTTGGTCTTGGCCTCGAATCCGGATAGAAAATACACAAGCGAAGGCGTTTTTCGCGCCGGATCCGCGAAGCCGCCGCGCGGCATGCGGCGTTGACATGGGGAAAGTCTCCGACGACATCAAGCTGGGTGACCTCGCGCGCCGGGCAGCCAGAGCCCTGACCCGGGCCGGCCTCGAACACCGGATCGACATTTACCGCGACATCGAAGTCGAGGATCCGGCCGTCCAGAAGATGCTGGGCCGCCCGCATCGGGTCCGCGTCCGCATCAGGATCACCGCGCAGAGCCTGCTGTTCGAAGAGCGCCCAGGCGCCGCGGCCAACGACACGGGCGACCTGGTACCGAAGAAAAAGCAGAAGGTGTAGGGCCGCCGAATCCCCTTTAAATGAGTGGGTGCGCCTCGGACGGCGAGTCGCTAGAATCGACGCGACGTCGAGCCGGGTTTTGTTCAATTTAGTCAAACGCTTCCGCCTGATGGGCGCGAAGGAGGTTTCCGCAATGGACCGCACGAGACGAAGGTTGGTTCAAGCAGCCGTTGCAGCACCCGCCGCGGGCGCCACGATGCGCACCAGTTGGGGGGCCGAGCCTCGGGCGCTGGCCCTTTCGCATCAGTTTCCTGCAGGCACGATCGACCAGGGTGACTTCCGCGATCGCCTGTGCCGCAAATTTGCCGCCGAGGTCGAACGGCGCAGCTCCGGCGCGATGAAGATCACGATCTACCCGAATTCCTCGCTGATGAAGACCAACGCGCAGATCAGCGCCATGCGCAAGGGCGCCCTGGACCTGGGACTGGTCCCGCTGCCTTACGCCGGAGGGGAGATCGCCGAGGCCAACATCGGGCTGATGCCCGGCCTGGTGCAGTCCTACGAGCAAGGCGCGACCTGGAAACAGCTGCCGGTCGGACGAGCGCTGTCCAGCGTGCTCTATGACAAGGGTGTGGTGATACTCACCTGGATCTGGCAGGCCGGGGGTGTGGTCAGCCGCACGCGCCCGATCGTCGAGCCGGAGGATGCCAAGGGATTGAAAGTGCGCGGTGGCAGCCGTGAGATGGACCAGGTCTTGAAGGCGGCCGGAGCGGCGGTGCTGTCGATTCCGTCCGATGAGATCTACGCGGCGATGCAAACCGGCGCGCTGGACGCCGCGATGACCTCATCGACCAGCTTGATTTCGTATCGCCTGGAGGAAGTGGCCAAGCAGTTGACGACGGGGCGGGGTAAGGCGTACTGGTTCATGCTGGAGCCGCTGCTGGTGTCGCGCAGCGTGCTCGAGTCCCTGCCCAGGGAGCACCAGGACGTACTGGTGGCCGTGGGCTCGGACCTGGAGAAATTTGCCGTCGAGGGAGCCAAAGCCGACGATCAGAAAGTTGCGTCGATCTACGAGCGCGCCGGCGGCAAGGCGTCGGACCTGACGGCCAAGACCGTCGAGCACTGGCGGGCTCTTGCGCGGGACACCGCGTGGAAGGATTTCGCAGCGCGCTCCGACAGCTGCGCACACCTGCTGCAGCTGGCCGAGCAGACCATTGCTTGAGGCGCGAATCGGAGCTGTCGCGGCCGGTTCCCTGCTCGACCGGCTGTCACGCGGGGTGCAACTGATCAACCGCCTGTTCGCAGGCGTCTCGATGGTGGCGATGCTGGTGGCTTGCGGCATTCTCACCAGCAGCGTGGCCACGCGCTATTTCTTCAAGATGGCGACCGACTGGCAGGATGAGGCGTCGGTCTTCCTGCTGGTCGGGGCGACCTTCCTGAGCGGGGCGTACGTGCAGGCCCGCCGCGGGCACATCGGGATCGGGTTGCTGGCCGGCCTGCTGCCGGCTCGATGGAACCGCCTGCGCCTGTGGCTGTGCGACCTGGTGAGCCTGCTGTTCTGCGCGTTCTTCGCCTGGAAGTCATGGACGCTGTGGCTGGAGGCCTGGAGCGAAGGGCAGACGACCGACTCCACCTGGGGTCCGCCGCTGTGGATTCCTTACGGCCTGATGGCCACCGGCATGACCGTGCTGTCGCTTCAATTGGCGCTGCAGGTGGCCGGCGCGAGGCTTTCAGAGGACGAGCGCCGGTGAGCACTGGCGCAGTGGGCACCGCCTACGGAATCGCCACCCTGCTGCTGATGTTCACGGGGATGCCGATCGCGTTCGCGCTCGGCGCCACCGCGCTGGTGTTCATGCTGGCGCTGATGCCGGTGGCAGCGCTGGATATCGTCACGAAGAACGTGTACGAGGAAATGGCCAGCATCACGCTGCTGTCCATTCCGCTGTTCATCCTGAAAGGCGCCGCGATCGGCCGCACGCGCGCGGGAGCCGATCTGTACAGCGCGGTCCATGCCTGGATGAACAAGATCCCCGGCGGCCTCGGAATGGCGAACGTGCTCGCCTGCGCCCTGTTCGCGGCGATGGCTGGCTCGAGTCCGGCCACCTGCTCGGCGATCGGCTCGGCCGGGATTCCCGAGATGCGGATGCGCGGCTACTCGGGCGGCTTCGCCGCCGGGATCATCGCGGCCGGCGGAACGCTGGGGATCCTGCTGCCGCCCTCGATCACGATGATCATTTACGCGGTGGTGGCCGAGCAATCGCTCGGACGCCTGTTCCTGGCCGGAATCGGTCCGGCCGTGCTGCTGGTCGCGTTTTTCTGCCTCTATTGCGCCTGGCGCTACCGCGTCGAGGTCGGGCTTGCGCAGCAAGCGTCGGACCGGCACGGCGTGCGGTCAGCCATCCTGGACCGCGAACCGTTCACCATGCAGCAGCGGTTCAACTTGCTGCCGCGCGTGCTGCCTTTCCTGCTGCTGCTGACCGGCGTGATGATCGCTCTGTACGGGGGCTATGCGACGCCTTCCGAAACCGCGGGGCTGGGCGCCTTGCTGGCGCTGGGACTGGTCGGAGCCATCTACGGCGTCTGGCGTCCCCGCCAGGTCGGGCCGATTCTGGTGGCCACGTTGCGCGAGTCCACCATGCTGATGTTCATCATCGGCATGTCGCTGCTGTATGCCTACGTGATGAGCTCGCTGCACATCAGCCAGTCGGCCGCGCAGTCGATCGTCGCGCTGCACCTGTCGCGCTGGCTGCTGCTGACCGCGATCCTGCTGATGATCGTCGTGCTCGGCTTTTTCCTGCCCCCGGTGTCGATCATCCTGATGACGGCGCCCGTGATCCTGCCGCCGCTGCGCGCGGCCGGTTTCGATCTGGTCTGGTTCGGCGTCGTGATGACGATCGTGATGGAAATGGGGCTGATCCACCCGCCGGTGGGGCTGAACATCTTCGTGATCCGCAACGTCGCGCCCGATATTCCGCTGCGTGACGTCGTGCTGGGCGTGCTGCCGTTTGTCGGGCTGCTGGTGCTCGCGGTGCTCGTGCTGTGCGTCGCGCCGCCGATCGCCACCGCGGTGCCCGACTGGCTGCTGGGCGCGCGCGGAACCTGAGGGGCTCACGCAGCAGAAGGTTTTTCTCCCTCTCCCGCGCAGCGGTAGGGGCGCGCCAATAACCCATGATTGTGTAGGGGCTTCAGGCGGGCCCCCGCCCGGGTCTTGAGGCTCAGCAGCGGCCCACGATCGAGGCGGTGACGATCAGCTCGTCGGTCAGTGCGGCCGAGATGCGGCCCGACAGCCCGTACGGGTCGATCAGCGCCCGCTCCGAGTATTTCAGCAGCGTGGAGGAGTTGACCTTGGACAGATTGACCTGTCCCATCGTCCAGGCCCCGAAGCGGCGCTCGAGGATCTCCTCGTAATTGAGCAGCGTGACGCGGCGATGGCGCCGGTCGCACACGATACGGTTGTAGAGCGCGTTGACCGGGTCGCGGCCACCTTCCAGCACCTGCATGAAAACGTCACCGCCGTGGCACAGCACGCCGGTGATGCCCAAGTCCGGATTGTTGCGGCGGGCCTGTTGCATGATCGCCTCGACCAGCCCCTCGGCCACGGGCTCCGCGACCCGGCTCGCGTAAAGGAGGCGAACCAGCATCGGCCTATCCGCCCCTGGCTGGTCTGCCGGCTCGGGGGGCAGGGGCGGCGCGCGCCGGACGCCCATGTGCGCTTGTCATTTCGAGCTGGTGCCTATCAGCGACAGGAACTCGCGGCGCAGATTGACATCCTTCAGGAAGGAGCCGCGCATCACGCTGTTGGTCATCTTCGATTCCGTGTCCTTGATGCCGCGCCAGTGCAGGCAGAAATGATCGGCTTCCATCACGATCGCCAGCCCGTCGGGCTGCACCCGCTCCTGCAGCAGGTCCGCCAGGCGGGCGACCGCCTCTTCCTGGATCTGCGGCCGGCTCATGATCCAGTCCGCCAGGCGCGCGTACTTGGACAGCCCGATCAGGCTCGAATGCTCGTTCGGCATCACGCCGATCCAGAGCCGGCCGAAGATCGGGCACAGATGGTGCGAGCAGGTGCTGCGGATGATCACCGGTCCGACGATCATCAATTCGTTCAGATGCTCGATATTGGGAAACTGGGTGATGCCGGGCTCGGGCAGGTAGCGCCCGCGAAACACCTCGTCGACGAACATGCGCGCTACGCGCTTGGCGGTCTCCTGCGTGTTGTGATCGCTGGCGGTATCGATCACCAGGGTTTCCAGCATGTCCTGCACGCGCTGCTCGACCTCCTCGCGCAGCGCTTCCAGCTCGCCCGCTTCCAGGTAGTGGGAGATGTTGTCGTTGGCGTGAAAGCGCGCCCCGGCCTGTAGCAGCCGCTCGCGGATGCGCCGGGACACGGAAGCCGACGGCTCCTGGTCCGTTGCGTTGGAAACGGTGGCCAGTGCAACAGGTCTCATGGCGGATCTTTCAAAGTCAGACCGATTCTAATTGGGCGGCGGCCTGCGCGCGAATCGGGCCGCGGGCGGCCCGGGTGCCCGTGCGATCATTGGGCCCGCGGCCGCACCCGCCGCCCCTTGATCGGCGTAAAGCCCGACATGCCATTTGACTCGTTGCTGGAGCCCTTGGTTCAGGTTGCACGCGACGCCGGATCGGCGATCCTGAAGGTCTACGCCAGCGACTTCGATGTCAGGCGTAAGCCGGACCGCTCGCCGGTGACGGACGCCGACCTGCAGGCCGAGCAGATCATCGTTGCAGCCCTGTCCGACCTGACCCCGGACATTCCGATCGTCTCCGAGGAGGCCGAGTCCGAATCGGTGACGCCTGCGGTCGGCGAGCTTTTCTGGCTGGTCGACCCGCTGGACGGCACTCGAGAATTCGTCAGGCGCAGCGGCGAGTTCACGGTCAACATCGCGCTGGTGCAGAAACGCCGACCCGTTCTCGGGCTGATCTACGCGCCGGTGCCCGGGCGCCTGTACGCAGGCTCCGACGCCGGCGGCGCTTACGTCGACAGTGACGGGCAGCGGCGCCGCATCGCATGCCGCCGGCCGGCGCCCGAAGGGCTGGCCGTCGTGACCAGCCGATCGCACCAGGATGCTGTGTCCTGGGGCGCTCTACTGGGCGGAAGGCCGGTCGTTTCGCATTCGACCGCCGGCTCATCGCTGAAGTTCGGCCTGGTGGCCTGCGGGGAGGTGGACGCTTATCCACGGACCGGCCGCACGTGGGAATGGGACACCGCGGCCGGCCACGCGATCGTGACGGCGGCCGGCGGGCGCGTGAGGCTGGCCGATGGCAGCGAGCTGCGCTACGGCAAGCCGGACTTCGCCAACCCGGCCTTCGTCGCGCTTGGTTTGATCGACTGAATCCGCAGCGCACAACGCCCGGCCGCGCGCGACTGGCTAGAATCGGCGCGGCGGCAGGGGGCCGCCACGTCGGGAGGGGCCATGTCGGGACATCGCCGGGAACCGAAAAAGGGCTGGTACGCGCTGCTGCTGCTGCAGTTCGTGCTCGCGTTAAGCGTTCCCTTCTATAACAAGGTCGAGCCCGCTCTGGCCGGGATCCCGTTTTTCTACTGGTACCAGCTGCTGCTGGTCCTGGCTGGATCGATCCTGACGGCCGTCGTGTATTTCGCCACCGAGCGGCGCCCGTGAACGGCGCTGGCCGCTGAGCGTTGCCCACCGGAAGTCCGCTTCATGCCGACCATCAACTGGACCGCGCTGGCCGTCTTCATTCTGCTGTTCGGCTTCATCACCTGGCTCGGGTTCGCTGCAGCCCGCTGGCGTCGAGGCGATCTGGAGCACTTGCACGAATGGGGGCTGGGAGGCCGACGTTTCGGCACGCTGGTCACCTGGTTCCTGATCGGCGGCGATCTTTACACGGCGTACACCTTCGTCGCAGTGCCGGCGTTCATGTTCGGGATCGGGGCGAGCGCGTTTTTCGCTGTTCCGTACACGATCGTCGTGTACCCGATCCTGTTCGTCGTGTTCCCCAGGTTGTGGTCTGTCGCGCACCGACACGGCTACATCACGGCGGCCGACTTCGTCCGCGGCCGCTTCGGCAATCGCTGGCTGGCGCTGGCGATCACGCTGACGGGCATCGTTGCGACGATGCCGTATATCGCGCTGCAGCTGGTCGGTCTTCAGGTCGTGATCGGGGCCATGGGAGTGGTCGGGCAGGGCTGGGTGGGCGACGCTCCGCTGATCATCGCGTTCCTGATCCTGGCCGCGTTCACGTATTCGAGCGGATTGCGCGCGCCGGCGGCGATCGCGATCGTCAAGGATTCGTTGATCTTCATCACCGTGATCGCTGTAATCGTCGTCGTGCCGATCAAGCTGGGCGGATACGGCGCGATCTTCTCGGCGGTGCCCCCGCAGAAACTGCTGCTGGCTGTCCCACCGCCCAACTCGACCGGCTCCTATGGCATCTATGCGACGCTCGCGCTCGGTTCGGCGCTGGCGTTGCTGCTGTACCCGCACTCGATGACCGCGATCCTGAGCGCCAACAGCGCACACGCCGTGCGGCGCAATGCGGCGATGCTGCCGGCCTACTCCCTGGTGCTCGGGTTGCTGGCGTTGCTGGGGTTCATGGCGATCGCCGCCGGGGTGGACAAGCTGCCCCAGTACGCGAACGGATTCGCTCAGTTCAAGACCAACTTCGCGGTCCCCGCGCTGCTGCTGCACACGTTTCCGTCCTGGTTCGTGGGCGTGGCGTTCGCAGCGATCGGCATTGGCGCCCTGGTGCCCGCGGCGATCATGTCGATCGCTGCCGCCAATCTGTTCACGCGCAACATCTACAAAGAGTTCCTGCGGCCCGATTGCAGCGAGGTCGAGGAATCGCGGATGGCCAAGTGGATGTCGTTGATCGTGAAGGCCGGCGCGCTGGTTTTCATCATCGCGGTCAATCAGCAGTATGCGATCCAGATGCAACTGCTGGGCGGCATCTGGATCATCCAGACGCTGCCGTCGGTGATATTCGGCCTGTACACGCGCTGGTTCAATTCGTGGGCGCTGCTGATCGGCTGGGCCGCCGGCACGGTGGTCGGGACGGCAGTGGCCGCGTCTGCAGGCTTCAAGCCGACCTGGCAGCTGGTCATCGCCGGATACGGACTTCCCGGCTACACGGCGCTGTACACGCTGATTCTGAACGTCGCAGTGGCGGGCGTGCTGACCGTGCTGTTCAGGGTGTTCAGACTCGGCGAAGATCGGGACGAGACGGCCCCGGCCGATTACCAGGCTGCCTAGAGCGGGGCCCTGCTTCGCGGCTGCCCGCCATAGCGCGCAGCGCGAAGGCGGGCTGCGCGCTTCGGGGGCCAAGCGCTTCGGAGGGCTACTTCGGTTGCGGGACGATCCGCAGGTAGGACTTCAGCGTCTTCCAGCCGCCGGGGAATTTCGCCCGCGCCGCGTCGTCCGAGACCGACGGCGGAATGATCACGTCGTCGCCCGGACGCCAGTTGACCGGCGTGGCGACCGTGTGACGAGCGGTCAGCTGCACCGAATCCAGGGCTCGCAGCACCTCGTTGAAGTCGCGCCCGGTGCTCATCGGGTACAAGATCGACAGCTTGAGCTTCTTGTCGGGGCCGATCAGAAACACGGCGCGAATCGTGGCGTTGTCGGCCGCGGTCCGGGTCGACGCATTGCCGCTGGCGTTCGGATGGATCATGTCGAACAGCTTGGCGACCTTCAGGTCGGTGTCGCCGATCAGCGGATAGTTCACCGGCGTACCCTGGGTCTCCGCGATGTCCGCGGCCCAGCGCCGGTGGTCTTCAACGCTGTCGATCGACAGGCCGATCACCTTGGTATTGCGCTTGTCGAATTCCGGCTTCAACTTCGCCAGGTAGCCCAGCTCGGTCGTGCAGACCGGCGTGAAGTCCTTCGGGTGCGAAAACAGAATCGCCCAGCCGTTGCCGATCCACTCATGGAAGCGGATTTCGCCTTCCGTAGTCTGGGCGGTGAAGTCTGGAACCTCGTCGCCAATTCTCAGGCTCATCGTAGTGCTCCAATGCGTTCATGTCGAAGACAGGGCCCCGCCTTCGCCCTGCGGGCTACGGCGGGCAAGCCCGCCCCGCCGTCGCGCAGAGCGCTATGGCGGGCTTGCCCGCCGAAGCGCGCAGCGCGAAGGCGGGTGCGAAGATGGTAGCCACAAAGGGGTCGGAGCGCGAAATAAGCGGCGGTTGGATGGGTATTCGCTGCACGAAGTTAATCCGTAAGGATGGGGATCGACAGGATGCCGATTCGCGCCAATCGAACCGATACTGGATGCATCCCCTTTGAAGGATCATCAGATGAAACGAATGCTAGCGATGGCCGCTTGCTGCGCAGGGTTTGCGTCCGCGGCTGCCGCGGCTGACGTGGGCGTGTCGATCCAGTTCAGCCAGCCGGGCGTGTTCGGACGTGTCGATATCGGCCAGTTCCCCCAACCCCAGGTGATCGTGGCGCAGCCGGTGGTCGTAGCGCCTCCGCCGATCGGAGTACCGTCGCCGGAGCCGGTGTATCTGTGGGTTCCGTTGGAACACCGGAAGCACTGGGACAGGTACTGCGGCGAGTACCACGCCTGCGGCCACCCGGTCTACTTCGTCAACCACGTCTGGTATCGCAATAACGTACTGGCGCACCGGGGCGAAGGCAGGCATGAGGAGGAGCGCGGTCGCGAGCATGCGCGAGGCTGGGAGGAGCGCGAAGGCCACCGGGGCCGCGACGAGGAGGAACACGACCGCGGACGCGGGCACAGCGAGGACCGTGGGCGCTAGGATACCCAGGCCCGACCATTGAGTTGCGGGGGCATCGCATGAAAGACAGCTGGCTTTGGGTCGGCAAGTACCTGATCGTGATCGCGGCCGCGCTGGTGCTGGGAGCAGTGCTGGCCGGCCTCGAGCCGTTCAGGAGCGCCACGATCGGCACGGCCGGGATCGGCGCCGGATCCCTGGTGCAATTTATCGCGCACAGCGGCGCCCTGGCGCTGCTGTGGGCGCTCGGCTACCGCCACTCGGCACAGCTCCGCCAGGCGGGCGGCCGGGGCGCTGCGCTCGCCTCGACGGTGCTTGCGGTAGTCACGCTGATCGTCGTGGCGAGCGCGTACGCAGTTCTGCTGCGCTTCATCAATCCGTTTCTCGCCCCTGACCTGAAACCCTATGTCGACTGGACCTTTATCGTCGGCATCCTTTCGGCGGCCGCCTGGCTGTTGTGGGTGCTGTTCGCCGATTCGGAGGCCTGGATCGCGGCGATCGGCAGCCTGAATACAAAGGGCAAGGAGCGCGCGCCGCAGATCGATGACCGGGCGCGCGGCTGAGGATGAGGCGGGGGCGCGCGCCGGCGCCTGACGCTCTACCCGACGACGTCGAACGGGCGCATCATTTCGTTGTCCTCGTGCTCCAGGATGTGGCAGTGGTAGAGGTAGCGGAAGCGCTGCCCTGGCGACACAGGCGTTCCCGCAGGCAGATCGAACCTGGCGATCACGCGGGTCACCATGCCGGTCACGTTGCCAGCCTGGTCGAGCCCCGAAAACGCCTTCACCGTGTCCTTGTAGGCGGGGCTCTCGCCCGGCTCGGGCGGGATCGGGTCGCCTGTGAAGTGCACTTCACCCGTGCTCATGAAGCGCGCCAGATCGAAGGTGCGCCGCTCCAGCACGTTGTACTGGACCAGATGGACGTGAAGCGGGTGCGCGTCGGTCGTGATGTTGACGAAGTTCCAGATCTCGGTGGTGCCGACTCTGGGGTCCTCGGTCACCGGATCATCCCAGCGCGCGCCGCCGGTCGGACTGGTCGGGGTGGGCTGCCGCGGCGAGCCGCCGAGAACCCCGATGATCGGGAAGCCGTCCGACAGCCGGTCCGCCTCGCTCACCATGATGAACCGCTGCCTGACCGCGCTTTCCGGTGACAGCACAGTAACCGGCGCCAGCGTCGACGGCAGCGAGCTGGTATCCCTTCGCTGCAGCGGCTTGGTCACCCGAAACTGCATCACCTCGGGCAGCGCGGCTTCGCCGCCTCCCGGGAAGGGGGCGGGCGCGTCATTCAGCAGCGTAAATATGCGACCCTCGGCGCCGCTGAAGTCGATTACGACGTCGACGCGCTCGCCGGGAGCGATCAGCAGATCGGCGAACTGCAGAGGAGCCGGCAGCAGGCCGCCGTCGGTGCCGATGTGGCTGAACACCGGGCCGGGCCGACCGGCCGTGTCCGCGAGGGTGATGTGGTAGAAGCGCGAGTTCGAGCCGTTCAGTATCCGGAACCGGTATTTGCGCGGTTCGACCTCGAGATAAGGGAAGGCCACGCCATTGACGCAAGCGACGTCGCCGAAAAACTCGGGTTCCCAGACCGGGTGCGTGCCACCCACCTCGATCGGGTATAAAAGCGAGCCGTCGGGATTGAACATCCTGTCCTGGATCATCAGCGGCACTTCATAGGGGCCGGAAGGCAGGTTCAGGCTGTCCTCGATCTGATCGCGGATCAGATAGAAGCCGACCAGGCCCGCGAATACATTGAGCCGGGTGATTCCGAGCGTGTGGTCGTGGTACCAGAGGCAGGTCGCCGGTTGGTCGTTCGGATAGCGGTACGTCTTTGTCGTGAAAAACGGTCCTGTTTGCGCCCAGTCCCGCGTGAACCAGGCTTCGGGGTACCCGTCGCTGTCCGGCAGGACACAGCCGCCATGAAGATGCACGACAGTTCGGCAATGCGGCTCGCCCATGTCCGCCCCGTGAATCGACTGATCGTAGGCGGACTCGAGCAAGTGCTGGACCGGCAGATTGTTCACCCACACGACCTCGATCGGCCGGCCGGTGCGCGCCTCGATCGTCGGCCCCGGCCAGGTGCCGTTGTAGCCCCACAGGGTGGTCGGAGGCAGATCGCGATGCACCTTCTGCTCGAACTGGGTCATTCGAATCGCGTACTGCGCGATCGCATTGGTGTCGTCCAGCGGGCGCGCCAGCTCGGGCACCCGCAACGGGTCTACGTACCTCTCCAACAACGGCGAGGACTGGGCCTTGCTCACACCGCCGATCCATGGCGAAGCCAGTACACCTGCGCCGGCGACCAGCCCGCCTTTCAACAGGCCGCGTCGCGTGATTCCGGTCCACAACGGGGTGCGATTGTGTTCAAGCTTCATCAGGTGCTCCTGTCGTTCGATGATCGAAATCTCGCGGGCCCTCAGTTCCAGCTCGGCCCGATCAGCAGGCCACGGCAGATGCCCTGGAAGAAACCGGCTGGCACGTCGTCGGCCAGCGGGATGCGCACTTTGGGCGCCTGGCCGGGCCAGGCGAATTCGAGCTCCACGGGCTTCTGCGGCACCTCGAAGATCAGCCTTGTATGCAGCTGCTCCTGAGGCGCGAGCACAAAGTCGGGGAAATCGTCGCCCAGCGGACCCCAGCTCCGATCGGGCCCACGCAGTTGAAAATAGCGCCGACCGATGCGCCGGGGTGCCGATCCGACATTCTTCAGCCGTACGTCGAGGTAGACCCGGTCGGGAAGGGAGGGCGCGCGGCTTGCACTGACAGGCTCCAGACCAGCCTTTCCGGCCTCGCGAGGTTGACGCAGCCACTGGGCCGACTGCACCGCGAGTCGTAGATCGTCGAGTCGGGCCTCGATTCCGACCGGCACGTTCGCCGTCGCGAAGCCGTGGGCGCTGTGCAGGTCCTGGTCCCAGGTCAACGCAAGGTTCACTGCGGCCACGGCCGCCACGAACAGGACTACCCCGGCGCCGAGCCCGGCGATCGCGCGAGGCAGCGCGCCCCGCGATCGCTCGCGAGCAGGCCTTGGCGGCGCTTCGCGCCCGCGCGCCATTGCAACCAGCGCGGCAAGGCCGACCAGGACGGCCGGAGCGATTGCGACGTACACAAGCAGCGCATCGTGCAGCCCCTCCAGCAGACTCCAAAATATCCGGCCCACCGCACTTGCAGTCCCTCGCGGCTCGATTCCGTGAAACGAGTGGGTCTGGGCGCCGCTGTCAAGAACGCGAGCCAGGTCGTGGTGCAGGCCCAGAACGGGAACGAGCAGAAGGGCAAAGGCCGCCGCGATCAGCGCCGCGCCGGCAAGCAGCCCGGTGACCGTGACCTGCGAGGTTCCCCATCGATCGGCGAGCCACCCTGCGGCCGCGATTGCAACCAGTGCCAGCGGGAACACCAGCAGAGCGTCTTTGGCTAAGTGGGTCGGGCTGAAGGCCCAGGCGTGCGTGACGGCCAGGTCCGCAGCCTGCAGGCCGTGCAGGCATGCAAGCGCGCCGATGGTCAGCAGCAGCGCCAGCAGCATCGCGCGCGGGCCGCGCAGGATCCCGCCCGCACCGACGGGTTTGTCAGAGAGGAGGTTCACGGTGCCGCGCAGGCTATCCAAGGTTGATGCAGTCCGGCGATCCCCGAAAGCACCAGAAAGTGGTTCTGAAAAAACCTGAACTGAGGGCTTCGCAAACCTGTAAGCAAGAACCCAAAACGCATGAGGCATCGGGGCTGTAAGGCGTCGCCAGCGACCGCCTCGGAGCGTCTTCGAGGCCGCACCGGCCTGTCACGTTGTAAGAACATGACAAGTCGTGACGGAGTCAGGGGTTTCCCGCGCCCCTGAAGGGAATTGCACGGATTGAAGCTCCGCGCAATCGAGTCAACCATAGGGCCACAAAAATTAGGGGCCTAGATGAACCGCTTCGTCTATCTCGTTCACCTCGAATATCGGGGTCCGGTGCAGGCGCCCACGGCTGCGACGCAATTCAGCCAGCAACGTCTTTCCGCAAAGCTCGCTCGCCTTCCGGCCGAGTTGGGCCGCTATCTTCCCGACAATCAGGTCAGCATCTCGGACCGGCCGATCAAACGCGATCCCGACGTGATCCAGGTCACCGTCGAGACCACGCTCGACGAAGCGACCGCCGATGCCGCATTCGTGCGGTTTATCAAGGACTGCAAAACGGCCATGTTTACCTGAGATATCCGAACCAATCCGGCGTACCAGCCACACACACAAACAACACGGCTTTTGACAGCCCCCGCGAACTGCGGTTAACTACCCGGGCAGGAGCGTTAATGCACCCGTTGGCGGCGAGGGCATTCGGGTGACTACGTAGGGGCGCGTGGACACCAGACGTGCGCCCCCTAGGAAGGGGGACGGTGTCTGTAGTCCAAAGGCCGCTTCGCGTGCTGGCGAGCCTTGTGTTGTCGGCGTGCGTGCCGGGTCTTAAGGTCAGCGCTGCCGAGGCGGACGCAGGCAGCCTTGCCGATCTGAGCCTGGAAGAGCTCAGCAACGTCCAGATCACCTCGGTATCGAAGCGGGCCGAGCGGCTCTCTGATGCCGCGGCGTCGGTATTCGTCATCACGGCCGACGACATCAGGCGATCGGGTGTAAGGAGCCTTCCAGAGGCGCTGCGACTGGCCCCCAATTTGGAGGTCGCGCAGGCCAGCGCCAGCGGGTATGCGATCAGCGCGCGGGGATTCAACGGCGTTGGCAGCCCGGCAAACAAGCTGCTGGTCTTGATCGATGGGCGATCTGTCTACACTCCGCTGTTTGCCGGGGTGTTCTGGGACGACCAGGATGTGATGCTCGAGGATGTCGAGCGCATCGAGGTCATCAGCGGGCCCGGGGGCACGCTGTGGGGTGTCAACGCGGTGAACGGCGTCATCAACGTGATCACGCGGTCCGCCGCGAACACGCAGGGCGGATTGGTGCCGGCCGGAATCGGAAACCGCGAGGCCAGCGCCGCGTTCCGCTACGGTGGCAAGGTCGGCGCGGACGGCGCCTATCGCGTCTACGGCATGTACTTCGATCGCCACCACACGACAGCCGAGGACGGCACTACCCAGGATGACGCGTGGCACAAGAGCCAGGCCGGGTTTCGCATGGATTGGAGCCATGCCGGCGACTCCTTGACTCTCAATGGGAACGGGTACGTGGCCTCGGAGGGGCAGCCGTCACCGGGCTCGGTTTCCATTACCGGCGTGACGCTGCCGCTGGGCCAGGTTTCGCTTTCGGGAGCCAACCTCACGGGTCGCTGGAGCCGCACCCTGGAGGCGGGCTCGAGCCTGTCGGTGCAGGCTTACTTCGATCGGACCCAACGCGACAATCCGCCCACTTTTTCCGAGTCGCTCGATATCTACGACCTGCAACTGCAGCATTCGCTGCGACCCTTCGGGATCCACTCGGTTGTCTGGGGCGGCGAATTCCGGTACGGCATGAATCGCGTCACCAATGCATCGTTCCTGGTTTCTTCGATTATGGGCCTGGTTCCCGGGCCTCCGAGGCCTGTCTTCGGGTTCCTGCCGCGGGATGTCAACCAGAGATGGCCGAGCCTGTTTGCGCAGGACGAAGTGATGCTGGGCCAGGATTTGAGGCTTACGGTCGGCGCCAGGCTCGAGCGCAACGACTACACCGGGACGGAGTTCCTGCCGAGCATACGACTCGCGTGGAAGGTCGGGCCGCAGCACCTGATTTGGACCGCGGCTTCGCGCGCGGTTCGCGCGCCATCGCGATTCGACCGGGATACCTACGTTCCGGGTGCGCCCCCATTTCTGCTGGCCGGCGGACCGGACGCCCGCTCCGAGATCGCCAATGTGTATGAGCTTGGGTATCGGGGACAGCCGACGGGCAGCCTGTCATATTCGGTGACCGTATTTCACGCCGACTACGACCACCTGCACGCGCAGCAAATCGCGCCGAGCGGTACATTCCTCTTATTTTCGAATCAAATGCAGGGCAACTCCACCGGCATCGAAACCTGGGGAACCTACCAGGCGGCTGCGACCTGGCGGCTGAGCGCCGGCCTGAATGCGCTCAGAGAGAGGCTGACGGTCAGGCCGGGAAGTGTGGACATCGGAGGCGTGATCGCCCAGCAGGCGATCGCCCAGCAAGGGCGCGATCCCACCCACACCTGGACGGCGCGATCGTCGTTCGACTTGCCGTACCGTACGGAGCTCGACGTGATGGCGCGCCGAGTCTCTTCGTTATCCGATCCGGCCGGCCCCGTGCCCGCCTATACGGCGGTCGATGTGAGGGCGGGGTGGAAGCCCTGGCGCGAGCTCGAGCTGTCCGTCACGGGCCGAAACCTGTTCTCGGGCGGGCATCCGGAAATCACCAACACGAACACACAGACCCGATTCGGCCAGGACGTATTTTTCAAAGCCGCATGCCGCTTCTGACGAACGGGAAAGGCTCGCCGCCCGGCGCCGGCCGCCGTGCGGTCCTCGCCAGCCTGCTCGCGATACCCTTCTTCAGTGGCTGCTGGACCCGGTGCTGGGCGCAGGCCGACCTGCAGGCGGCCGAGTACAAGGTCAAGGCAGCGTTCCTGTACAAGTTCGCCAGCTACGTCGAATGGCCGCCGCAGGTGTTCGAGCGGACCGACAGTCCCTTCGTGATCGGAGTCGCCGGAGGCGGTGCGCTCGCCGACGACCTGGCGCAAGTGGTGGCCGGGCGCTCGATCGGGGGCCGGCCGGTGACGGTCCGCAAGCTGCGCCGTGGCGAAGCCGCCGACGGGGTGCACATCCTGTTCGTCGGGCGCGCGGACGGGGATCGTCCCTTGGAGGTGCTGGCTTCGGCCAAGGGCAGGCCGGTATTGACCGTGACCGAGTCCGAAGACGCATTCGCGCTGGGCAGCGTGATCAATTTCGTGATCGTCGACGACAAGGTGCGCTTCGACGTGGCGCTGCGCGAGGCCGAGCAGGCCAATCTGAAGGTCAGCGCGCGACTTCTCTCGGTGGCTCGCAAAGTGGTGCCGGGGTCCTCATGACGCCCACGTTCTCGGGATCGCTGCGGGCGAAGCTGACCGTGGTCATTCTGGCCACCACGCTGGTGGCGCTGGCCGTCGCCCTGGGCGCGATGATCGTTTACGACCTCCGGTTGTTCCAGAGCAAGGCCATCGGCGAGCTCCGGACGCAGGCCGAACTGCTGGGACGGACCAGCGCGCCGGCCCTGGAATTCGACGATCCGAAAGTGGCGCAGGAAAATCTGCAGCTGCTTCGCTTCCGTCCCGAGATCCGGGCCGCGGCCATTTACGACACGCACGGCGCCATCTTCGCGAAATACTCGGCAAGCGCGCAGGAGGATCACTTTCCGAAGGTGCCGGAGTCGACCGACGCGCATACCGAGGGCCGCAATTTGATCCTGTTCAAGCGCATCCAGGACGACGGACAGATTCTCGGAACGGTCTATCTGCGGGCCGACTACGAGGTGTACGGCCGGATCGTGGACTACGTGGAAATCGCCGCCATCGTGGCCATGGTCGCGATGCTGGTCGCCGTGGGTCTGTCGGCGCGGATGCAGAGCGTCGTTACGCGCCCGATCCTGGCGATCACCGACGTCGCGCGGCACGTTGTGACGAACCGCGAGTACTCGGTGCGGGCTGTGAAGACGACCAACGATGAGGTCGGCACGCTGGCCGACGCCTTCAACGACATGCTGGAGGAGATCCAGAAGCGCGCGCTGGATCTGGAGCGCGAGGTGGCGGAGCGGCGACGCAGCGAGCAGGAGATCGCGCGGCTGAACGAGCAGCTGGAAGATCGCGTGCGGGAGCGCACCGCGCAGCTGGAGGCCAGCAACCGCGAGCTGGCCCAGGCCAGAAAAGAGGCCGAGCGGGCAAACGAAGCGAAGTCCGAGTTCCTGTCGAGCATGAGCCATGAACTGCGCACCCCTTTGAATGCGATCCTCGGGTTCGGGCAGATCCTGGCCTCGGAGACCTTGCCGCAAACGGCGGCGCAGAAGAAGGAGTTCATCAATCACATCCTGAAAGGCGGAAGACACCTGCTGGCCTTGATCAACGAGATCCTCGACCTGGCCAGGATCGAGTCCGGGAGCGTGGCGCTTTCGCTCGAACCCGCATCGGTTTCGGAGCTGCTGATGGAATGCCAGATGCTCACTGAGCCGTTGGCGGGCGAGCGAGGCATTCGGATGGTGTTTCCGCCCGACACTGGGATTTGCGTGATCGCCGATCGAACCAGATTGAAGCAGGTCCTGTTGAACCTGCTTTCCAACGCGATCAAGTACAACCGCGACGGCGGTGCCGTGGTCGTTGCCTACGAAGTCGGCAATTCGCAGCGTGTCCGGATATCGGTGCAGGACACCGGGCCGGGACTTCGGCCCGAACAGATCGAGGCCCTGTTTCAGCCGTTCAACCGCCTCGGTCAGGAATCCGGCCCGATCGAAGGCACCGGCATCGGGCTGGTCGTCACGAAGAAGTTGATGGAGTTGATGGGAGGAAGCATCGCAGTGACCAGCGCGCTTGGGACGGGCAGCGTGTTCTCGATCGAACTGGCGCTGGCAGCTCCGCTGGCAGTGGCCCGCGAGGCGGTGCATCTGGAGGCGCTCGTAGAGGACGGCGTGCCGGGGGCAGGCGATGCCACCCCGACACTGCTCTATGTCGAGGACAATCCGGCGAACCTGAAACTGGTGGAAGAGATGGTGCGTTTCCGTTCCGGAGTGCGCCTGCTCTCAGCGCCCGATGCGCGCCTGGGAATCGAGCTGGCGCGCGCGCATCTGCCGCGCGTGATCCTGATGGACATTCATCTGCCGGGGATGAGCGGCGACGATGCGCTGAAGATTCTGCGCGAGGATCACAGGACGGCGCACATTCCGGTGATCGCGATCACGGCCAATGCAATGCCGCGCGATATCGCCAGAGGGCTCGCGGCCGGGTACTACCGTTATCTGACCAAGCCCCTCGTGCTCGATGCGTTCACGGAGGCGCTGGACAGCGCGCTGGCTGCGGCGCAGCATCGGCATCGGCCAGGTGGCGCGGACGAACCCTAGTCACCCAGCAGATCTTCAATCCGGATCGGAAGATCGCGCAGGCGCCTGCCCGTTGCATGGAAGAGCGCGTTGGCGATGGCGGGCGCCATGCCCACCAGTGCGATCTCGCCCAGGCCTTTGACGCCGAGCGGATTGACGTGCGGGTCCTGCTCGTCGACGAAGTGCGCCTCGAGCTGCGTAATGTCCAGGTGCACCGGCACCAGGTAGTCGGCCATGTGGGCATCGACCGGACGGCCGTCTCGCGGGTCCAGGACGGTGCTCTCCATCAGCGCCATGCCGATGCCGCCGACCATGCCGCCGGTGCACTGGCTCGCGGCCAGGCGCGGATTGACAATGCGGCCTGCCGCATACACGCCGAGCGCGCGGCGCACCCCGACCGTGCCCACATCGGGATCGACCGCGACCTCTGCGAAAACGGCGCCGAACGCGTGCATCGAATAGCGGCGCGCCAGCTCGGGATCGCGTCGCGAGGAAGCGCGAGCCCCGATCGGCTGGCCGGCGGCGGCCGCGATGTCCCGATAGGACTGGCCGGCGCACGCCTCGCCGCGCCGGCGCAGGCACCCCTCGCTCCATTCGAGGTCGTCCAGTGCCGCGCCAGATACGGCGGAGCGCCGGTCCGCGATCGCGCGTCTGGCGGCCTCGTCCTGGGCCGCGATGCAGGCGGCGTGGATCGCGGAGCCGACCGACGCCATCGTCTGCGAGCCGCCATGCGGCGGGACGGGCGGAAAGTCGGAACGGCCGAGACTGAAGCGGACCTGTTCGACCGGAACACCCAGCACTTCGGCCGCGACCTGCGTCATCGACGTCGTGGTGCCCGGGCCCATGTCGCTTGCCGCAGCTTCGACCTCGACCTCGCCGTTCGCCAGCAGCCGCACCTGCGCGCTCGCCAGGCTGTGCGCGGCCGGATAGGTCGCGCAGGCCATGCCCATGCCGATCAGGAGCCGGCCGTCGCGCATCGAGCGCGGGCGCGGATCGCGCCTGGACCAGCCGAAGTGCCCGGCTCCGAAGTCGTAGCACTTCATCAGCGAGCGGCTCGAGAAGGGCCGCTTCTCCGCTTCGTCGATTTCCGGCTCGTTGCGGCGGCGCAGCTCGATCGGGTCGATTCCAAGTGCGCAGGACAGCTCGTCCATCGCGCATTCGAGAGCGAACACGCCACTGGCCTCGCCGGGACCGCGCATGTACGTCGCGGTACCCGTGTCCAGCGGCAGCAGCCGGTAGCGCGTGCGCACGTTAGGACAGGAGTACATGAAGCTCGAAGGCGTGGTCAGGGCCTCGACGTATTGCTCGTAACGGCTCGTCTCGCCGGTGCCCTCGTGGATCAAGCCGACGAGCCTGCCGTCCGGTGCCGCGCCCAGCGCGACGCGCTGCACGGTACGGGGGCGGTGGCCCGTCATCAAGAACATCTGCTTGCGGGTCAGAACCAGCTTCACGGGACGCGCTGCGTGGCGCGCCGCGATGGCCGCCAGCGTGACGTGCGGCCATGTCCTGAGGCTGGTGCCGAACGCGCCTCCGATGAAAGGGCAGATCACCAGCACGCTGTCGGCAGCAATCCCGAAGATCGCGGCGATCTCGGCCTGCTCGTTGACGACGAATTGGCTCTTGCTCCACAGCGTCAGGCGGTCGCCGTCCCAGGCCGCGATGGTCGCGTGTGGTTCCATCGGGCTGTGATTTTCCCGTGCGATGTCGTAGGTCGCCTCGATCCTCACGTAAGCCGACGCGAGCGCGCCGTCGGCATCGCCGCGAAACCGGTCCGCCTGTATCCGCGACCCCGGCCGCGTGCCGGCTTCCGGGACGATGGGCTGCGCCTTCGGGTCTGACGGATCGACGACCGGCCGATCGGCCGCATAGGCGACATTCAATGCCGCGGCTGCATGCTCGGCATGGTCGAGCGACTCGGCCACGACGACCGCCACGGGTTGCCCGTAAAAGCGCACACGATCGTCCTGCAGCACGTGCAGCCGCTCACCCACGGACGGGTCGATCGGCCCCTTGTGTTCTCCGTAGGGCAGGCGCGGCGCGTTCAGATGACTGATCACCGCGATGACGCCCGGCATGCGCGCTACGGCCGGCGAGTCGATGGCCGTGATGCGACCGAGCCCGACGGTTGCGCCGACGATCACCGCATAGGCCTGGCCTTGCTGGTTGAAGTCCGCCGCATAGCGGGCGCGGCCCGTGACCTTCGCGCGTCCGTCGACGCGGGCCAGCGGCCTTCCGATCACACGGGTCGTCATGCCACCTCCGCGGCCATTTCGAGGGCGCGGACGATCGTCCGCGCCAGCAGCTCGACCTTGTAGCGATTGCCGGAAAGCGGACGCGTTCCTTCCCGGGCAAGCCGGGCGGCCGCTTCGAAGGCCTGCCGATCCGCATGCCGACCGATCAGCGCTTCTTCGCACGCGCGCATCCGCCAGGGACGGGTGCCGACGCCGCCCGCCGCCAGGCGAGCCTGGCGGATCACGCCGCCCTGGACGTCGAGCGCCGCGGCCGTCGAAACCAGCGCGAACTCGTAGGAAGAGCGGTCGCGCACCTTCAGGTAGCGCGCGCGACGTGCATGGGGACCCCCGGGCACGCGCACCTCGACGATCAGCTCGCCGGCACCCAGCGTATGTTCCAGGTGAGGCGTGTCGCCGGGGAGCCGGTAGAGGTCTTCAACCGCAAAGGTGCGCTCCGCCTGCGGCCCGAGCACCCGCACAGTAGCGTTCAGCGCAACCAGCGCGACGGCCAGATCCGAAGGGTGGGTGGCGACGCATCGTTCGCTCGTTCCCAGGATCGCGTGGCCGCTGTTGAGGCCTTCGATCGCCGAGCAGCCCGAGCCAGGAGCCCGCTTGTTGCAGGCCGCGTCGAGCATCCGGAAATAGGGGCAGCGCACGCGCTGCATCAGGTTGCCGCCGATCGAGGCCATGTTGCGCAGCTGCGGGGATGCGCCTTCGATCAACGTCTCGGCGATCAGCGGTTGCAGCCGCAGCGTGTCGGGGTGCGCTGCCACGTCCGCCATGCGCGCCAGCGCGCCGATCAGAAGGTCCGAGCCTTCGGCGCGGATGCCAGCCAGGGGCAGGGCGTTGATGTCGACCAGGCGTTCGGGCCGTTCCACTTCCTCGCGCATCAGGTCGATCAGCGTGGTTCCGCCGGCGATATATCGCCCGCCCGCGGCTGCGGCGCGGATCGCTTCCTGCTCCGTGCGCACCTTCTGGAAGTCGAAGGGGATCATCGCCCGGCCTTGGTCGCCACATCGGCGATCGCTGCGGCGATGCCCGGGTAGGCGCCGCACCGGCAGATGTTGCCGCTCATCCAGAAGCGGATTTCCTCGACCGAACGGGCATGCCCCTCCGCGATGCAGCCCACGGCCGACATGATCTGGCCGGACGTGCAGAAGCCGCATTGGAAGCCTTCGTGCTCGATGAAGGCGGCCTGCAGCGGATGCAGCTCCCCGCCGCTGGCGAGGCCTTCGATCGTCGTGATCCGGGCCCCGTCATGCATCACGGCGAGCGTCAGGCAGGAAACGACGCGCCTGCCATCGAGCAGGATCGTGCACGCTCCGCAGGCTCCCTGGTTGCAGCCCTTCTTGGTACCCGTCAGATCGAGCGTCTCACGCAGGGCGTCGAGCAGGGACTGGCGGGCATCGACCTCGAGATCCCGAGCCTCGCCGTTGACGGTCAATCGCACGCGCGCCATCGTCGCAGCCTCCAGTCCTGGGGGCGCCGCGGCTTGTGCCACGCCGACGCCCGGTTGAGCGCGAGCGTAGCCGCTGCGGCCGTCCGCTGTAAAACCGCGCGGCATGAAAGCCGCCTGGGGCTACGCCGGCTGCGCTTGCTCGAGCTGCTGGCGCCGGTATTCACCCTGACGCTCGAGCATCCAGCCGGGATACTCGGACGGCAACGCGCTCACCTTGTCGAGGGAGGCCAGCTCCTGCGCGGTCAACCTGACCTTGGTCGCGGCGATGTTGTCCTCGAGCTGGTCGACACGCTTGGCGCCGATGATCACGCTCGTCACGACCTTCTGATGCAGCAGCCACGCGAGCGCGATCTGCGCCACCGATACGTTCTTGGTCTTCGCTATGTTACGCATCACGTCGATGCACGAGTAGGCGCGTTCGAGGTCCACGGGCGGAAAATCGAAGGTGGTGCGGCGGCTGCCTTCTTCGCCCTTGGCGTTACGACCGTATTTGCCGCTCAGCAGGCCGCCGGCCAGCGGGCTCCACACCAGCAAACCGACGCCTTCGCTCTGCATCATCGGAACCAGTTCGCGTTCCAGATCGCGTCCTGCGATCGTGTAATAAGCCTGCAACGATTCGATGCGGGCAAGGTCGAAGCGCTCGCAGATGCCGAGCGCCTTCATGATCTGCCAGGCCGCCCAGTTCGAGACGCCCACATAGCGCACCTGCCCCTGTTGCACCAGATTGTCGAGGGCGCGCACGGCCTCTTCGATCGGCGTTGCCGGATCGAAGGCGTGGATCTGATACAGGTCGATGTGGTCCAGCTGCAGCCGCTTCAGGCTCGCCTTCACGCCTTCCATGATGTGATAGCGCGACATCCCGCGAGAGTTGACGGACTTCGTGCCCGTCTCACCGAAGACCTTGGTGGCCACGATGACGTTCTCGCGCGGCACCTGAAGGTTCTTCAGTGCCTGGCCGGTGATCAGCTCGGACCGACCCTCCGCGTAGGCGTCGGCCGTATCGAGGAAGTTGATGCCCGCATCCAGAGCGCGGCCGATCAACCGCTCGGCGTCCGACTGCTGGACGTCGCCGATTTGGCCCCATATTCCCCCTCCACCGCCGAACGTCATGGTGCCAAGACACAGCTCGGAAACGAATAGACCGGTACGACCCAGAATTCTGTAGCGCATTTGTGCACTCCAATGGATGCTTCCTGAAGCAAACCGTGGGACACCACAAGCCACGGGGGCGCTTGCCCCACCGCGTGGCCTGTGACCCGGGTGACCGTCAGGAGGCCGGGAAGAGACGGAACGACGGTAGCCAGTATGCGACGCCGAACGCCTGCCCGCTACCCGGATGCTGTCGATTTCTTGCCTGATTCTGCAAAATACAGGTTACAGACGAAATTCGACAATCTGCGCGCCGGTCACAGGTTCACACACACACACTTTGATGCCCCCACCCCATGCTGAATGAATCTGCAACTGCGGAAATTGCACCCACGTATGAGGCCCATGAGCGGCTCGACTCCGAGCTGGAGGAGCTGCAGCGGGAGCTCACCCGATTGCTGGACCGATTGACGCACGGTCGGGAGGGCGCCGTCGAGTCGGCGGTGCCGGGCCTGTCGCTGTACCGGATCCTGCGTCCCAGTGGCCCCACGCACGCCGTCCAGACGCCCGCGCTTGGGCTGATTGCCCAGGGATCCAAGCAACTGCTGGTCGGCGACGAGCTGTACGAGTACGACCCGGGACACTACCTGGTCACATCGGTCGATCTGCCTGTGGTGGTAAAGCGCACCGTAGCGAGCCCGAGCAAGCCCTATCTGGGTCTGCGGCTGGCACTGGACGTGGGGGAGATCGGCGAGCTGATCGGTCACGACGGCCTGCCAGCGGCGCACCATGAAGATGCGTCGCGCGGGCTGTATGTCCATCGCCTCGGCCCGTCGATGCTCGATGCGGTCGTGCGCCTCCTGCGGCTTCTCGAGTCACCCCAGGACATTCCGATCCTGGCTCCTCTGATCAAGCGCGAGATCCTGTACCGCCTGCTCACCAACGGTCCGGGCGAACGCCTGCGGCAGATTGCATTGCGCGACAGCAACACCCGGCGCATCGCAACCGCGATCCGGTTGCTGCGGGGAAACTTCTCGGAGAAACTGCGGGTGGAGACGCTGGCGCGCAACGCGCACATGAGCGTGTCCTCGCTGCAGCATCACTTCAAGGCCGTCACCGCGTTGAGCCCGCTGCAGTACCAGAAGCAACTTCGACTTCACGAAGCGCGCCGGCTCCTGTTCACGGGCGATATCGACGTGTCCATCGTCGCGCAGCGCGTCGGCTACGGGAGCGCGTCGCAGTTCAGCCGCGAGTACGGGCGCCTGTTCGGCGCGTCGCCGCTGCGCGACAGGCGGCGCTGGGCCGCTGGCGGCGGGGCAGAGTGACACAGACGGCGCACCGGGAGGTTCTGCAGCTCTATCCGCGGGTACTGGAGACCTCGTTGCGAGGGCTCTACCTGGCCCATCGCCTGCACCAGCTCGGCTCTGCCGAGCAGCCTTTCGTCTATGGCGACTTCGTCACCAGCCTGGACGGACGGATCGCCCTGCGCGACGCCGGCGGGCAGAGCCATCTTCCGCGGGCACTGACCAGTGGGAGTGACCTGCGCCTGCTGCTCGAATTGCACGCGCAAGCCGATTGCCTGATCACCCATGGCGGATACCTGCGCGCGATCGCTCAAAAGCGCCTGGCCGATATCCTGCAGGTCGGCACGGTACCGGGTCATCAGGATCTGGCCGCGTGGCGTCAATCGCAAGGCCTGCCTGCTCAGCCCGCGATCTGCATCGCCAGCGCCAGCCTGGATTTCCCCCTGCCGGACTCGATCGGGCGGCACGGACAGCGCGTATTCATCGCGACCGGTACCCAGGCCGACGCGGCGCGCCGGCGCCAGCTCGAGCGCCAGGGCTTCGAGGTCGTCATCGCCGGTCAGGGTGCGCACGCCGAAGGCGGCCCGCTGGTCGGGGCGCTTGGGCAAAGGGGCCTGCACAGCGCCTTCCTGCTGGCTGGACCGCGGATGCTGGAGACGATGCTGCGCTACGAGGCCTTGTCGCGCTTGTATGTGACGCTGACCCATCAACTTCTGGGCGGCGAGAGTTTCCGTTCGATGATCGAAGGACCCGAGCTGGGGCCAGCCGGTCGACTGAAGCTGATCGCCCTGTATCTGGACTCCGATGCATCGAGCGGCACCGGCCAGTTGTTCGCCCAGTTCGAGCCGCTGCGGTAGAGGCGGCCGGCGACCTCGTGTTCGGACCTTATCGGGAGGGGCAAAAATGAAATCGGCCGCTGAGCGTTGCATCGCCGCCACGTCCTGCACGGCGCTTGTCCTGTTTCTTGCGGGCTGCCAGATCGAGCCGAAGCCGACCCCCACGAGCGAGTCCGTATCGACCGCTCAGGACTGGGATAGCTATTCGGCCCGATTTCTCGAGTGGTACTTCACCGCACACCCCAACACCGCGGTGTGGGCGGGTCGCCACGAATTCGACGGCCAGCTTCCGGACTGGAGCGCAGCCGGCATCCAGTCCCTGATCGAACGCCTCCATCGGGAGCGAAGCCGTGCCGCAGAGTTCGCAACCGGACGGCTCGATTCGAGGCAGCGCTTTGAGCGTCAGCTGGTGATTTCGAGGATCGACGGCGAGCTTTTCTGGCTCGAGTCGGCGCAGTGGCAATTCAGAAGCCCCGCGTTCTACGGCGGAGCACTCGATCCAAACGTCTATGTGGCACGCGAATACGCCCCTCTTGCGCAGCGCCTTCGCGCTTACACCGCGTACGCAAAGGCGATTGCCGTCGCCACGGAACAGATTCGCCGCAACCTGCGCACGCCGATGCCGCGCACCTTCATCCAGATCGGACACATCCGGTTTGGTGGCCTGGCGCGCTTCTACGAAAAGGACGTGCCCGCCGTTTTCGGCGCAGTGGAAGATGCACAGCTGCAGGAGGGATTTCGCTCGGCGAACGCCGGCGCGATCAGGGCAATGCGGGATCTGGACGCCTGGCTCACCCAGCAGGAAAGCGCGGCCACCGACGATTTCGCCCTGGGCCCGCAGAAGTTCCAGCAGATGCTTCGGGCCACCGAGGGCGTCGACGTGCCGCGGGCACGGCTGAAACAGATTGGCGCCGACGATCTGGAACGCAATCTGGCCGCCTTGCGCGATGCATGCGCTGCATTCGATCCGGGTCAGACGGTGCAGGATTGCGTCGCGAAAGTCGTCGCGCAAAAACCGGCCGGCTCGGCCGTCGATGCGGCAACCCGGCAGCTGGACGATCTGGAGGCATTCGTACGCGCGCGCGACATCGTCACGATTCCTGGACCGGAGCAGGCGCTGGTTCGGGAATCGCCCCCGTACAACCGCGCGAACGCCGCCTATATCAGCATCCCGGGCCCGTACGAAAAGAATCTGCCGTCGATCTACTATATCGCACCGCCCGACCCGGCGTGGACCAAGGCCGAGCAGGGCGCTTACATTCCAGCCGAGCCGGTTCTGCTCTTCATCTCCGCGCATGAGGTCTGGCCGGGTCACTTCCTGCAGTTCCTGCATTCGAACCGGTCACCGTCGCGGCTGGGACAGGTGTTCATCAGCTACGCCTACGCGGAGGGCTGGGCGCATTACTGCGAAGAGATGATGTGGGAGGCCGGTCTGGGAAACGGCGGGCCCGAAGTGCACATCGGCCAGTTGATCAATGCCCTGCTGCGCGACGTTCGCTATCTGTCGGCAATCGGGCTGCATACGGGAGGCATGACCGTGGCGCAATCCGAAGCGATGTTCCGCGACAGCGCATTTCAGGACCCGGGCAATGCGCGGCAGCAGGCCGCCCGCGGCACCTACGATCCCGCGTATGGAAACTACACGCTGGGCAAGCTGATGATCCGAAAGATGCGCGAAGAGTGGACGGCGAGCCGCGGCGGCAGAGCGTCCTGGAAGGCCTTTCACGATCAGTTTCTGAGCTACGGGGCGCCGCCCATTCCGATGGTGCGCGACGCGATGCTCGGCGACGCCGCCGGCCCGGCCTTGTGATCGCTCAAGGCCGCGGGACGCCGTGAAGGAATTCCTCGACACTCAGTGGGCGGTCATCGAGGCAGCGCCCCTGGTCTTCATCTTCGGCCTCGTCGTCTTCGGTGCGGCCGCCTACGGGGTGTCTCGCTGGTACCACCGCGGAATCATCGAAACCCTTCGCGAACGGTTGACCTGCAAGGACGAGCGGCTCGACGCGTACCGCGACCGGCTGGACCTCGCCCCGGTGCGCGGCAGCGAGTTCTCAAAGCTCTCCGACAAGGAGCTGCAGAGCGCCGCGCTCAGGTTCGTCGACAACCTGCGGGACTGGAACGCTTCCCGCAATGCGGCCGAGTCCTTGCGGCAGCAGCAACAGTGGGCTGCCCTGACCCGCGCGACCGACGAGACGCACAAGAAGCGCCTGTGGGACGCGCACACCGCCGACATCACCGCCACGTCGATGCAGCGCAACAGCGAGTACGACGCCAAGTTCAAGGTCCGGGCGATCGTCCTGCGGGACGAGCTGCTGATCCGGGTGAAGCATCCCGATCCGACGTCGATCGCACATCGAATGTACGACCACCCGAACAGCCCCGTCGGCATGGCCATGGTAGCCGACGACCTGGAGCGGCTCGCCCGCCTGCTCTCCTGATCCCGACGCCGGCCGCGCCGATCCTCTTCGTCACCGAACGGGCGAACCGTCATCCGGCGTACTTGAACTCGGGCATCTTCAGCAGCGCGTCCTTTGTCGCTCCCTTCAGAAGGATCTTCGGGGACACCTGATCGAACTGCTGTACGGGGATCGCGACGCGGTGCGCCCCGACGCCCAGGAAGCCGCCCACATCGATAATCGCCACCGACAGCGTTCCGTCGGGGGACACGATGAAGTCGTCGATCCTGCCGATTTTCTCGTTGTTTTCGTTATAGACGGGGGCATGGACCAGTTTCGACGCGCGCCATCCGGTGGCGATCAGGTCCGTTTCGGCGACGGTGACGCCGAGTGTCGCCTTGCCCGCGACCGGTGCCGCACCCGCCGTGTCCTGCTCCTGGGCCACGGCAGCGGCCAGTAATGCCACGCTGCCGAGAGCGGCAACTGCAAGGCTCTTCACAACGCTGGGGAGATTCATGGGGGTGCTCCTGCTGTCTTCGGGTTGTCCGACCGCGATCAGCTGAACCTAAGCCGCGCGGCGGGCCGTGGTGCTCGTGGCCAGCGACGGATCTATCGTGATCCTGTTATCGACCTTCGTAACTCCAGGCGCCGCATACGCCGCGCGTTCGGCCTCCTGGCGCTCCGCCCATGACCGGACCGCGCCCCTCAAAGTCACCACGCCGCCGCTCGTCTCGACGATGATATTGCCGGCATCGACCTCGGCACTGCGCTGGAACGCCTGCTGAATTTTGGCCTTGACGTCAGCCGGCGCAACTCGGGGCTTCAGGACGATCTTGTTGGTCACGCCCTTGACGCCCTTGAGGTAGCGCACCGCGTTCTCAGCGCGTTCGCGCTGGTAGTGCCACTCGAGGTCGCCTTCGAGCGTCACCCAGCCGTCCTCGACGACCGCCTTGATCGCTTCATACGAATACGGCAATTCGCGCTTCAGGCTGGCGACCGCATCGCGCGCAATTTCGGGGTCGGGCCTCTGGTTCAAGACCGGCAGCCTGACTTCGATGTCGTTGGCCACGGCCACCACGCCCGAAACGCGCTTGGCGTCGCGCTCGGCCTGAGTTTTCTGCGCGTAGCTCCGAACGAATCCGGTCAAGGCGACCACGCCGTCTTTGACGCTGACAGCGATGTCGGTTGCATCGATGTCAGGATCCCACTTGAGCTCAAGTTCAACGTCGCGCTTGATGTCAGCGTCTGTCTTCATCATGGCTTCTCCAGGGTCTGTGCATGGCGGTCAAGGGCAATCCGGTCCGCGGTCGCAGACGCGGGCACTGTGGCATTCAGGCCACGTAATGTCGCCGGCGGTCACGACCGACGGGTCGAGTCCGGCAGCGATCACGCGCGTGACGATGTCTCGAGCCGAGAGAACACCCGTCGCGACCCATGCGCCCGCCGAATATTCGGCCACAACCAGTGTCGCGACCCGGTAGCTCCGCATCAGACGACTTGCGTCCAGAACGGTCATATCTCCATCGACACAGAGTCGCGCCGATTCGGAGATCCTCTCCCCCGCGAGCTTGTTGCGTTCTTCTCCGGGCATCGCAATACCTCGCAAGTCCATGGGTGCCACATCCAGGGCGGGTTGTCAGGTCAGAAAGAGCGGCCCGCCAGGTTCCCTTGGGTAAGCGTAGGCGCCCGAACCGTCAGGTTTCTTCCAGGATCGTGCGGACGCATGTCGCGATCGTGCCTTCGCCCCACGCGAACAATTCCTGCGCCCGCGGTATACCCATGCGGTCGGTCAAGTCGAGGTGACTTTCCGCCACCCCTTATAGGTCCGCCCTTCCGCCCGCACGCCGCGGCTCCGGCAGATATTCGACGGTAGGCTGGTGACGTACCGGTTGCGGATACAGAGCCATCAGGTCCAGAACCGTCGGCGAGATGTCGCTACGAACCGGCAAGCCGAAGCTCTTTGCCGTCTCGAATGTGATGGGGTGGTCGTGTGTCCAGGTGCCGGCGGACAGCAGTTGCGCCAGCTCGTCAGCCTTTTCGGGGGGACACTTGGGCGCCAGAAACTCACGCACGCTCACGCGCAACTGCTGCATGGCTTTTTCCGCCTGATCGGCCAGAATCAGGGTCTCGTCGTCGATGTCCGCAACCGGCTTGCGCGCCACCGCCTTCAGGACGGAGGCCGCCGGATAGCGGCCAAGCTGCGGATCGACAGGACCCAGCACCGCGTATTCACTCATCACGATCTCATCGGCCGCAAGCGCAATCAGCGTGCCACCGGACATGGCGTAATGCGGCACGAAAGCCGTCACCTTCCCCTTGTGCTTGTGGATGGCTCGTGCGATCTGCAAGGCGGCCAGCACCAGGCCTCCCGGCGTGTGCAACACGATGTCGAGCGGGACCTCGCGATCGGTCAGATGAATGGCGCGCAGCACTTCCTCGGAGTCGTTGACATCGATGTAGCGAACCAGCGGGAAGCCGAGAAAGCTCATCATTTCCTGGCGATGCACGAGCAGGATGACGCGCGAGCCGCGCTCGTGCTCCAGCCTGGCGATGATGCGCTGTCGCGTCGCTTCCAAAAAGCGTTGCTTGAGCACCGGCTGCAGCGCAGACAATACGAAGAACATCCAGATGACATCGGTCGGCGACACGGTCAATCCCTCCAGTAGTTCGTCCGAACCCAGCCGTTGTCGAGACCGTACTCGTCGCGGTACGCCCGGCGGTAGCCTGCCGCGCGCTTCACGAACGCAAACTGCAGCGCGATACCGGCGACAAACCCGCCGACGTGCGCCCACCAGGCGATACCCCCGGCGACGGCCGGCCCGACAAGGGAAAATGCGCCGCTTAGCGCCTGGCTCAGAGCCCAGATGCCGAGATAAGTCACGGCTGGCAGCTCGAAGAACAGCGGAAAGAAGAACACCGGCAGCAGTACGACGACGCGCGAGAACGGGAACATGAAGAAATAGGCCCCCATGACGCCGGCAATTGCCCCGGAGGCGCCGATGGTGGGAACGGTGGAGGCCTCGTTCGTGAACCAATGCACGACCCCCGCGACGAGCCCGCACAGCAGATAGAAGACGAGGTAGCGCACCGGCCCCATGCGGTCTTCGACTTTGGGGCCAAAAATCCAGAGCGTCCACATGTTGCCGATGATGTGGAGCCAGCCGTCGTGAAGAAACATGCTGGTCAGGAAAGGCCAATAGCTGTCGACGGGGAAACCGACTGCCTCCGCCCAGACCGGGTGGCTGTAACGTGCCGGCACGATGCCGAAGAGATAGAAGAATTGCGCTAGCGCGTCCTCCGGCATCGACAGCTCGAACAGGAACACGAAGCTGTTGGCGAGGATGAGCAGCCAGGTCGCGATCGGCGGGTTGCGGCTCGGAACATCGACACCGATCGGAAGCATGCGGAAAGTATTGCCGAAGCCGCTCGAGTGTCCACAGAAACCTTACTGCGCCCAATATTCAGAAAGGGCTAATCACGCAACCGTCCAATGGCGGTTTTGTGGACGACCTCGACCCGCGATTCGAAGGCGAAGGGTTTGCTGGAACCGGATGGGCCAGGTGCTCGCCGGGCGCGGCGGATGTGCGGGGTGCGACGCATCGGCGTCCCCCCGACTGGCGCCGAAAGCGGCGCATATGAATGACTTGGCTCCCCGACCAGGGCTCGAACCTGGGACCTGCGGATTACAGCGCTCGCGCGCTGGACTATCTCATCACCCTCAGCTTGACCTGTTAGGGTGTCGGGCGCTGGCGAGGTTTATTGCTTGGACTGCTCACCCTCTAGTCTCTGCACCTTCCTGCCTACACTGACTGCGGTCCTTCGGCAGGCTTGGCTCAGGATTCTCCTTTTTGAGGCATTCCCTGAGTTCACCCGATTTTCCTCTGCGTGTTTCCACGCAGTGCTGCCATTTGACAGTCCGTCGCTCTACCGACTGAGCTATCGGGGAAAAATCGCAACCATCTTACTGTAGTTCGTACTCCTGTGCCCATCGCACCCCCTTTGATTGGGCATTACGCGCCGGTATCAACCTCAGATGAGCTTGCCGCGCCAGAGGTAAATCGTGGATCGGAATCAGATAGCACTTGCTGTTGTCCGGGCAGAAGACGCCGAACGCATCGACTTGCCCCTGATAACCCTCCCGCTTGCCACCACGGTGGTACTGCGACGAGGCCACTGGGAAGCGGATCGAGCCCGCTGAAATTCGCCCGGTTTTGCACTGGACTCGACAGAAGACGCCGTCGGCCTCCGTCACCAGGTCGTAGCGAAAATTGTCCCCGAAAGGCATCAAGACCCGGTATCCGTTTCTCAGAAGCGCCGCCATGATCATCGACTGAGAGATGTCGCCAACGCTCTTCGGGTTCAACCCCTTGACGCGCGAGTCCACGTCGGTGAGGCGCCTAGGGTCTCAGGACTTCAGCACCGCCGCGATCGCATCGCACACGACGTCGACGTTGCCCGAATTCAGCGCCGCCACGCAGATGCGGCCGGTGCCGATCGCGTAGATCGCGTGCTGCTCGCGCAGGCGCTCGACCTGGCCCGGCGTCAGCCCCGAGTAGGAAAACATGCCGCGCTGGCGGCGCACGAACGAAAAGTCGGTCGCAACACGACGCTGGGCCAGCCCGTCGACCAGCCTGTCGCGCATCTGCCGGATCCGGTTGCGCATCGCGGAGAGCTCGCGCTCCCATAGCGCGCGCAGCTCCGCGCTGCCCAGCACCGCGGCGACCAGCGCGCCGCCGTGCGTCGGCGGGCTCGAGTAGTTGGTGCGGATCGCGCGCTTGAGCTGGCTGAGCACGCGCCCGGCCGTCTCACGCGTGCCGGTGAGCAGCGTCAGCGCCCCAACGCGCTCGCCGTACAGGGAGAACGACTTCGAAAACGAGCTGGCTACCAGCGCGTCTATCCCGGCCGCGGCCACCAGCCGCACCGCGGCGCTGTCGGTCTCGAGCCCTTCGCCGAAGCCCTGGTAGGCGATATCCAGAAACGGCACCAGGTTGCGCTGTCGCACGCAGTCGACGATCTGGCGCCATTGCGCCGGATCGAGATCCACGCCGGTCGGGTTGTGGCAGCAGGCGTGCAGCACGACGACCGTGCCCGTTTCAGCCTGGTTCAGCGCGGCCAGCATCGCCGGAAAATCCAGCCCGTGCGTGGCCGGGTCATAGTACGGGTAGCTGCGGACCTTGAAGCCCGCCGCTTCGAACAGAGCCTGGTGATTTTCCCAGCTCGGCTCGCTGATCATCACCGTGGCTTGCGGGCTGATGCGCTTGAGCAGGTCTGCTCCGATTCGCAGCGCACCGGTGCCGCCCAGCGCTTCGGCAGTGACGCTTCGACCCGACGCGACCGCCTCGGAATCGGCCCCGAACAGCAGTCGCTGCACGTGTGAGGCATACGCCGCGGGCCCTTCGATCGGCATGTAGCCCCGCGCAGACGGCGCCTGCAGGCGCGCGCGCTCGGCGGCCGATACGCACTCGAGCAGCGGGATACGGCCCTGCTCGTCGGTGTAGACGCCTACGCCGAGGTTGACTTTGCCCGGGCGGGGGTCCGAATTGAAGGCCTCGGTCAGGCCGAGAATCGGATCGCGCGGAGCCAGTTCGACAGAGCTGAATAGGGTGGACATAAGCGGACGATACTGCGCTGCGCTGCAAAATCATTAAGGAATCCACCCGAATCGGGGCGGCCAGTTCATACGCGCGTCGGACCAGGGTTTTCCCGCAGGTCGGCCCTCGGGTGTTCGCCTGCTCCGAGCGCAGCCGCCAAGCGCCTCGAAATTCGGTCAGGAGCCCAGGATTGCATGTAAGTTATTGATTGTTCGATATTGTTATTGTAACAATCAATTTCCGGTACTAGGACTTTCCCAACTGCGGTGCTAGCATTATTAGCTTGAGTGCGGATATTGCACCGCAGTAATGCCGGCCTCGCCTGTTTCCACCAACCAAGCTTCTCCGTTCCAGCTTCACCAGCCGTTTCAAGCGGCTGGCGATCAGCCGGAGGCGATCGCTCGCCTGCTCGAGGGGCTGAACGACGGCCTCGCGTTCCAGACGCTGCTCGGGGTGACCGGCTCGGGCAAGACGTACACGATGGCGCACGTGATCGCCCAAATCGGTACCCCGGCATTGATCCTTGCACCGAACAAGACGCTCGCGGCCCAGCTGTATTCGGAGATGCGCGAGTTTTTCCCGAACAACGCGGTCGAGTACTTCGTATCGTACTACGACTACTACCAGCCCGAAGCGTACGTGCCGTCGCGCGACCTGTACATCGAGAAGGACAGCAGCATCAACGAGCACATCGAGCAGATGCGGCTGTCGGCCACCAAGTCGCTGCTGGAGCGTCGCGATACGGTGATCGTCGCCACCGTGTCGGCCATTTACGGCATCGGCGATCCGAACGACTACCACTCGATGATTCTGGTGCTGCGCCACAACGACCGGGTGGGCCAGCGCGACATCATCGTGCGGCTGGCGGCGATGCAGTACCGCCGCAGCGAGACCGACTTCGTCCGCGGCACGTTCCGGGTGCGCGGCGACACGATCGACGTGTTTCCCGCCGAGCACGCGGAAGTGGCGGTGCGCGTGGAGCTGCTCGACGACGAGGTCGAAAGCATCCTGCTGTTCGACCCGCTCACCGGCCACGTGCGGCAGAAGGTGCCGCGCTTCACGATCTACCCGTCGTCGCACTATGTGACCCCGCGCCAGACCGTGTTGCGGGCGATCGAGACGATCAAGGTCGAGCTGAAGGAGCGGGTCGAAGTCCTGATCGGCCAGGGCAAGCTGGTCGAGGCGCAGCGCCTTGAGCAGCGCACCCGCTTCGATCTGGAAATGCTGGTCGAGCTGGGGTTCTGCCGGGGAATCGAGAATTACACGCGCCATTTGTCGGGGGCGCTGCCGGGCGAGCCGCCTCCGACGCTGATCGACTACCTGCCGACCGATGCGCTGATGATCATCGACGAATCGCACGTGACCGTGCCGCAACTGGGCGCGATGTACCGCGGCGATCGTTCGCGCAAGGAGACTCTGGTCGAGTACGGCTTCCGGCTGCCCTCGGCCCTGGATAACCGGCCGCTGCGCTTCGACGAGTTCGAGCGCAAGATGCGCCGCTGCATCTTCGTGTCGGCCACTCCGTCCGAATTCGAGCTGGCGCGCTCCTCGCAGGTCGTCGAGCAGCTGGTGCGGCCGACGGGCCTGGTCGATCCGCGGCTTGAAGTTCGGCCTGCCAGGACCCAGATAGATGATCTGCTGTCCGAGATCACCGCCCGGGTCGGCCAGGGCGAGCGGGTCCTGGTGACCACCCTGACCAAGCGGATGGCCGAGGATCTGACCGGATTTCTGTCGGATCACGGGGTGCGCGTGCGCTACCTGCATTCGGACATCGACACGGTCGAACGGGTCGAGATCGTGCGCGACTTGCGCGCAGGCGTATTCGACGTGCTGGTGGGCATCAACCTGCTGCGCGAGGGGCTGGATCTGCCCGAAGTCGGGCTGGTCGCGATCCTGGACGCGGACAAGGAAGGTTTCCTGCGATCGGACCGCTCGTTGATCCAGACGATCGGGCGGGCGGCCCGGCACCTGAACGGGACGGCGATCCTGTACGGGGACGTGGTAACCGCATCGATGCGCCGGGCGATCGATGAAACCGACCGGCGGCGCGTGCGCCAGGCTCAATTTAACGAGGCCAACGGGATCGTGCCGCAGGGGGTTCAAAAGCAGGTCAGGGAGTTGATAGACGGCGTGTACGACGCGACCACCTCCCGGGCCGAGCAGGTGCTGGCAAGCGACCGGCGGGACGTGGCGTCGATGTCGGAAGTGCAATTGGGTCGTGAAATCAAGCGGCTGGAGCGGCAGATGCTCGAGCTAGCCAAGAACCTCGAATTCGAAAAGGCGGCTCGGGTCAGGGACCAGCTCGGGTCGTTGCGGGAACGTGCGTTTATCGGAGAGGGTGCCCTGCGACCCCCGCCGACCGAAAAGGTGGCTTAAGGGGTCGGATGCCGATTGGCATAGCGCGATTCGTGTCGCTGAAACCCGGGATCTTGAACTTCTTGTCGTGTCGTTAGTCTGTTGGAAGGTGAATTGAGCGTGGATGCAGAGCTTGGGGAAAGAGTTGGCGGCAGGCCGCGGGCCGGCCGCGATGACGGGTCGCGCAGCGCACACCCGGTCGAGAAAGGCGCGTCTCAGATGACAAAGGTACTTTTCGTTTGCATGGGGAACATCTGCCGGTCGCCGACCGCGCAGGGAGTGTTCCGCAAGATGGTGACCGACGCGGGACTGGATGGGTCCGTCGTGATCGAGTCGGCCGGAACGCACGCCTACCACGTAGGCGAGGCGCCGGATGCACGCGCCCAGCAGGCGGCCAAGCGGCGCGGCTACGAGATTGGTGATTTGCGCGCTCGCCAGATCACTCAGGAGGATTTTCGCAATTTCGACCTGATTCTCGCGATGGACTGGGAGAATCTGGCCTTGCTGCAGCAGCAGTGCCCGCGCGCCCACAAGCACAAGTTGCACCTGCTGATGCGCTTTGCGGGCGAGCACGATGCCGCCACCGTTCCGGATCCGTACTACGGCGGTCCTGAGGGCTTCAACACGGTGCTCGACTACGTCGAGGATGCGTGCCAGGGACTGATCGAGGTCGTTCGCAAGCGCGCCACGATGTACGCCGACGCCTGAGGCCGGCGGCCCAGGCGATGGCGCGGCGGCGCGCTGCGGCATCGCGCAGCAACCACGAAGTCCCCATGGCCTTCCTTAGTGGTTTTCACTGTCCCGGTTTTGGGTGTTAAAAGTTGATCATGGCGCTCAGGAACCAGTATAGTTCCCAACTGTCTTAGTCAAGAATCGACTCCGGCTAGTGGCTGAAGGCCCGAACTGGGGACGGACGGACGCACCCGGTCGGGGTGCTGCAAATTTCCGATTGACGGCGAGTTTCAACTTCATGGGGCAAAACCAATGCGGCTCACCACAAAAGGACGTTTCGCGGTAACTGCAATGATCGACCTGGGTCTGCGGCAACACCGCGGACCGGTGACACTCGCAGGCATCAGCCAGCGTCAGAGGATCTCCCTGTCCTATCTGGAGCAGCTTTTCGCGAAGCTGCGCCGCCATCAGCTGGTCGAAAGCACCCGCGGTCCGGGCGGCGGCTACCGCCTTGCCAAGCCAATGGAGTCGGTGAGCGTGGCCGACATCATTTTTGCCGTCGACGAGCCGCTGGACGCAACGCAGTGCGCCGGCAAGGAAAACTGCGACAACGACCAGCGCTGCATGACGCACGAGCTGTGGGCCAGCCTGAACCGCCAGATGATCGACTTTCTGGATTCGGTGTCGTTGCGCGATCTGGTCGAGCAGCAGAAGGACCGCGCCACCCAGACCCCGGCCGTGGCAGTCAACATGGACGGCCCGGCACGGCGCGCGCCACGCGGCGAGGCGGACCTGAAGGAGGGCTCGACCGTCGGCGGCTAGAGCGATCACATGCGGACTCCGATCTACCTTGATTACTCGGCCACCACGCCGGTTGACCCGCGCGTGGTCGATGCGATGCTGCCTTACCTGCGGGAGCAGTTCGGCAATCCGGCCTCCCGCAGCCACTCGTTCGGGTGGGAGGCAGAGCGCGCGGTCGAGCGTGCTCGCGAGCAAGTGGCCGAACTGGCCGGAGCCGATCCGCGCGAGATCATCTGGACCTCAGGGGCGACCGAAGCGATTAACCTGGCGCTGAAAGGCGCGGCCCAGTTCTACCGGGACAAGGGTCGTCACCTGGTCACTGCGCGCACCGAGCACAAGGCCACGCTGGACACGATGCGCGAGCTGGAGCGGGTCGGATTCGAGGTGACCTACCTGGACGTGCAGGCCGACGGATTGCTGGATCTGGCGCAATTCGAAGCGGCGCTGCGGCCCGATACGATCCTGGTGTCGGTGATGCTGGTCAACAACGAGATCGGCGTCATCCAGGACATCGAAGCGATCGGGCGGATCTGTCGCAGCCGCGGCATCCTGCTGCATGTCGATGCCGCGCAGGCCAGCGGCAAGATCCCGATCGACGTGGAGACGCTGAAGGCCGACTTGATGTCCTTTTCGGCTCACAAGACCTACGGGCCGAAAGGCATTGGAGCGTTGTATGTGCGGCGCAAGCCGCGCGTTCGGCTCGAGGCGCTGATCCATGGCGGCGGGCACGAGCGGGGTCTGCGGTCCGGAACGCTGCCCACGCACCAGATCGTCGGAATGGGCGAGGCGTTCCGCATTGCGAAGGCGGAAATGAGCTCCGACAACGAGCGGATCCGGGCGTTGCGGGACCGATTGCTGGCAGGCTTGACGGAGATGCAGGAGGTTTACGTCAACGGCGACATGCATCGCAGGGTGCCGCACAACCTGAACGTGAGTTTCAACTTCGTCGAGGGCGAGTCGCTGATCATGGCCATCAAGGAAGTGGCCGTGTCGTCCGGATCGGCCTGTACGTCGGCCAGCCTGGAGCCGTCCTATGTGCTCCGAGCGCTGGGCCGGAGCGACGAGCTGGCGCACAGCTCGATCCGGTTTACCGTGGGCCGCTTTACAACGCGCGAGGAGATCGACTTCACGATCGAATTGCTGCAGCGCAAGGTCGCTCGCTTGCGCGAAATGTCCCCACTGTGGGAAATGCATAACGAAGGGATTGACCTGAATACTGTAGAGTGGTCAGCACACTGACACACCTTATATACGGAATGTGAAAGAGGTAACAAGATGTCGTACAGCCAGAAGGTCGTCGATCACTACGAGAACCCGCGCAATGTGGGTTCGTTCGATCGCAGCGACGCATCGGTCGGCACCGGCATGGTCGGAGCACCAGCCTGCGGCGATGTGATGAAGCTTCAGATCCGGGTCAGCGATGAAGGCATCATCGAGGACGCGCGCTTCAAGACGTACGGATGCGGCTCGGCCATTGCCTCCAGCTCGCTGGTGACCGAGTGGGTCAAGGGCAAGACGCTCGACCAGGCCATGCAGATCCGCAATACGCAGATCGCCGAAGAGCTGGCGCTGCCGCCCGTCAAGATTCACTGCTCGATCCTGGCCGAGGATGCGATCAAGGCTGCGATTGCCGACTATCGGAGCAAGACCGAAGGCCGGCCCGCCGAAGCGCATGGCGCGAAGGCGGGCGAGCCTGCCCAGGCCGCGGCCTGAGCCGGAGGACGACTGGCGATCATGGCAGTGACAATAACCGAACGGGCCGCGCAGCGCGTCTCCGAGTTCCTGGCGCGGCGAGGCAAGGGCGTCGGGCTGCGCCTCGGAGTGCGCACCACCGGCTGCTCCGGCCTGGCGTACAAGCTGGAATACGTCGACCAGATCGACTCGAGCGACCAGACGTTCGAGGCTCACGGAGTGAAGATCATCGTCGACCCTAAAAGCCTGGCGATTATCGACGGCACCGAGCTCGATTTCGTTCGCGAAGGCCTGAACGAGGGTTTTCGATTCAGCAATCCCAACGAGCGTGATCGTTGCGGCTGCGGCGAGTCGTTCCGCGTCTGACGCGGTTGCGCCGGGCACGCAGTCGGGTCGCCGTGCGATCGGGCGCAGTGCCGGAACTATAAGTGGCTGGTTGGCGCCGCCATGTCGACCCCGATACCCGATCATTTCTCGCTATTCGGCCTGGAGCCCCGGTTCGGGCTGGACAACGACCTGTTGATCCGCGCCTACCGGACCGTGCAGGCGCATGTCCATCCGGACCGCTTTGCCGCTGCCGGCACCGCCGAGCAGCGCGCGGCGCTGCAGTGGGCCACCCTGGCCAACGAGGCCTACCAGGTGTTGCGCTCGCCGGTGCGGCGCGCAGCCTATCTGTGCGAGCGACAAGGCGTGCCGGTGGGCGGCGAATCGGCCCGATCGGTTCCGTCGGATTTTCTGGCGCTGCAAATGGAGTGGCGCCAGGCGCTGGAGCAGATCCGGGGCGAGCGCGACTGGCAGCGCCTCGAAGAGTTGCGCGCCGAGGCGGTGGCGCTCTATCAGGAGGAGTTGCGCCGCCTGGAATCGAAGATCGATGCGGAGCATGATTTTGCCGCGGCCGCCGATGCGGTGCGACGCCTGATGTTCGTGGAAAAGTTCATCAAGGAGCTCGAAACGAGCGGCGACGACGTGCGTGCTTCGCCGGCGACCTGATTCGATGGCGCTGCTGCAGATTGCCGAGCCAGGCATGTCGAGCGCGCCGCACCAGCATCGGCTGGCGGTCGGCATCGACCTGGGGACAACGAACTCGCTGGTGGCCACCGTTCGCCACGGGTTGCCGGAGGCGATCGCCGACGAGCGGGGCCACGTGCTGCTGCCCTCCGTCGTGCGCTTCCTGGCTGACGGCACCGCCGAGGTCGGCCATCAGGCGGCGGAACACCAGGCTTCGGATCCGCGCAACACCATCGTCTCGGTCAAGCGGTTCATGGGACGCGGGCTGCGCGACGTCGAGCATGTCGAGAACCTGACCTACGATTTCGTCGACGCCCAGCAGGGCATGGTCCAGCTTCGCACAGCCGCCGGCGTCAGAAGCCCGGTCGAGGTCTCGGCCGAGATCCTGGGGTCGCTGCGCCAGCGCGCGGAGACCGTCCTCGGGAGCCCCCTGGTCGGCGCCGTGGTCACGGTCCCTGCCTATTTCGACGACGCCCAGCGCCAGGCCACGCGTGACGCGGCCCGGCTGGCGGGGCTGCACGTTTTCAGGCTGCTGAACGAACCCACCGCGGCGGCTCTGGCGTACGGCCTGGACCACGCCGCGGAGGGCATCTACGCGGTCTATGACCTGGGCGGCGGCACTTTCGATATTTCGATCCTGCGCTTGAGCCGTGGCGTGTTCGAGGTGCTGGCGACCGGCGGCGACACCGCATTGGGCGGCGACGATTTCGATCACCGGGTCTATTGCTGGATCCTGGAGCAAGCCAATCTGTCGCAGCTCGGACCGCAGGACATGCGGCTTCTGACAGGCAGGGCACGCATCGCCAAGGAGGCGTTGTCGGAGCGGCCGCAGGCCTCGATCCAGGCGCGCCTGAGCAACGGCGCCTGGGTCAATCTGATGCTGGGAGCGGAAACCTTCTTCGGGCTGACCCGGCACCTGGTGCAGAAGACGATCGACGCGGCGCGCCGCACGCTGAAAGACGCCGGGCTTGGCGCCTCCCAAATCAAAGGCGTGGTGCTGGTGGGCGGTGCGACCCGGATGCTGCACGTGCGCAAGGCGGTGGCGGAGCTGTTCGGCCAGCCCCCGCTGACGGACCTGGACCCCGACCAGGTCGTTGCCCTGGGCGCCGCGGTGCAGGCGAACCTGCTGGCGGGCAATCGGGCCCCTGGCGACGATTGGCTGCTGCTGGATGTGATTCCGCTGTCCCTCGGGCTGGAAACGATGGGAGGGCTGGTCGAGCGCGTGATTGCGCGCAATTCGACCATACCGGTGGCGCGGGCTCAGGAATTCACGACGTTCAAGGACGGGCAGACCGCGATGGCGATCCACGTCGTGCAGGGCGAGCGCGAGCTGGTGTCGGACTGCCGCTCGCTGGCCCGCTTCGAATTGCGGGGCATCCCGCCGATGGTCGCCGGCGCCGCGCGCGTGCGCGTGAGCTTCCAGGTCGACGCCGATGGCCTGCTTTCGGTTTCCGCACGCGAGCTGACGTCCGGGGTCGAAGCCTCGGTCACGGTGCGCCCTTCGTACGGCCTGAGCGACGAGGAAGTGGCGCGAATGCTGGCCGATTCGATCGACCACGCCCGGGACGATCAGCGGCTGCGCACGCTGCGCGAGCTGCAGGTCGACGGGCGGCGCCTGATCGAAACCACCGCGGCTGCGCTGGCCGCCGATTCGGACCTGCTGGACACGGGCGAACGCGCCGCCGTCGATGCGGCGCTGGCGGCGCTGACCGCGGTGCTGGACAGCGACGACGTGGATCTGCTCAGAAGCGCGACGGTCGATCTGACCCGCGTGACCGAGGAATTTGCGGCGCGCCGGATGAACCGTTCGATTCGCAACGCCCTCGCGGGGAGCCGGATCGACGACGTGCTGGCTCGCTGATGCCCGTGATTCGCGTGCTTCCCCACCCGGAAATCGCTCCGGAGGGAGCTGTCGTCGAGGCTCCGGCCGGACAGAGCATCTGCCGCGCGCTGCTGGACCACGGAGTGGAAATCGAGCATGCGTGCGAGCTTTCCTGTGCCTGCACGACCTGCCACGTGATCGTGCGCGAGGGGTTCGAATCCCTGCCGCCCTCGACCGACGAGGAGGACGATCTGCTGGACCGGGCCTGGGGACTGACCGCCAAGTCGCGCCTGTCGTGCCAGGCGAAAATGAGCAATCGCGACGTCGTGATCGAAATCCCGCGCTATTCGATCAACCAGGTCAAGGAAAAGCACTGATGGGGCAGGAGCGCGTTCGATGAAATGGGTCGATACGAGCCGGATCGCGCAGGCGCTGGCCGAGCGGTTTCCCGACGTGGATCCAAAAACGGTGCGCTTCACCGACCTGCACCGCTGGGTGTGCGAGCTGCCCGGCTTCGACGACGACCCGAAGCGCTCGGGAGAGAAGGTCCTGGAAGCGATCCAGATGGCCTGGATCGACGAGGCCGACTGACTCGCGCCTCTACGCTTCCTCTACTGCAGCATCTTGCGGCTCTCGAGCGTCAAAGTGCGCGCCGCATCGCATCCAGGATCGCCATCGACGCCTGCAGCGTGAAATCGCCGAGCTCGATGGCGTCGAGGGCCGCTTCGAGCGGCCAGGTCTGGAAGGCTGCGACTTCGCCGTCCTGGTTCGCAGGAACGAAATCGTCCGGCAGCTGTACGTCGAACACCTGGACCGTCTCGATCATCAGGCCCTCGGCGACCGGCCGCTGCACCCGCAGCCGCGAGCCGCGCGCGAGCGGCAACTGCGCAAGCCGCAGGCCGGCTTCCTCGTAGGCCTCGCGGGCCAGGGCTTGAAGATCCCGCTCGCCGGCGGCGATCATGCCGGCGGCCAGATTGTCCCAGCGGTTCGGATCGCTCAGCTTGTGCGGCGCGCGCCGCGCGGCAACGAACGCGCCGCCGGCACGCAGCCCGTTCAGCTGCACCGAGCGGGTCTCGATCCCCAGCGCGCGGCAGGCTGCGCGCTCGATGGTGGCGACGGTGCGGTCGTCTTCGGTGCGCACGTCCAGCTGTTCGGACCGCCACTCGCGGACAATGCCGGCCTGGTGCAGGCGTCGGGCGGCAAAGTCCATCGCCTGCGAGCAGGCCGGCAGATCATGCGGATCAGGCGCCAGCATCAGCCGGCCGCCGTTGAGCTCGAACGGCGAAGGAGGCTGTGCCAGGCAGCGTGCCGTCTGCGGATCGAGCCAGCCGCAGCGGCTGCGGTCCACCACGAGCGGCAGCCAGTGGGGCGGCACGGATTGGTCCGCATGCCGCTCGCACGCCTGCCACAGGCGCTCGAGGCGATCCGCCAGCGAGGATGTCAGACCGGGTCCTCCGGGCGCATATGCGGAAACAGGATCACGTCGCGGATGCTCGGCGCATCGGCCAGCAGCATCACGAAGCGGTCGACTCCGATCCCGCAGCCGGCCGCCGGCGGCATGGCGTATTCGAGCGCTCGAATATAGTCGGCGTCGTAATACATCGCTTCCTGATCGCCGGCCTGTCTGGCCTGCGCCTGGGCTCGAAAGCGCCCGGCCTGGTCTTCCGGATCGTTCAGCTCGGAAAAACCGTTGGCCGTCTCGCGCCCGCCGATGAACAGCTCGAAGCGCTCTGCGACATCGGGCCGCTGATCGGACGCGCGCGCGAGCGGCGAGACCTCGACCGGGTAGTCGATGATGAAAGTCGGCTGCACCAGCTTGGGCTCGGCCACGTACTCGAACAGCGTCAGTTGCAGGCTGCCCACGCCGGCGCCTGGGGGCGCTTCAGCCCCCAGCCGCTCGAGCTCCGGGATCAACCAGAACGGGTCGGAAAGTGTCGTCGGAGAATAGCCGGGGTGATGGCGCAGGATCGCCTGCGTGATCGTCAACCGCTCGAAGCTCGGCGCCAGATTGATCGTCTGCCCCTGGTACGAAAGCGCGGCCGATCCGGTGGCCGCCAGCGCGGTCTGGCGCAGCAGCTGCTCGGTGAAGTCCATCATCCACCGCACGTCCTGGTAGGCCGCGTAGAACTCGAGCATCGTGAATTCGGGGTTGTGGCGCGGACTGATGCCTTCGTTGCGAAAGTTGCGATTGATCTCGAACACGCGCTCGAAGCCGCCCACCACGAGGCGCTTCAGATACAGCTCAGGTGCGATCCGAAGATACATGTCGATATCGAGCGCGTGGTGGTGCGTGACGAAAGGGCGGGCGGCAGCTCCGCCAGGAATGAGCTGCAGCATCGGTGTTTCGACCTCCAGGAAGCCCTGTTCGGTCATCAGGCGCCGCAGCTCGGCCACCGCCCGCGAGCGGATCTGGAATGTGGTGCGGGTCGATTCGTTGACGATCAGGTCGACATAGCGCTGGCGGTAGCGCATCTCCTGGTCGGCCAGCCCATGGAACTTGTCCGGCAGCGGACGCAGCGCCTTGGCCAGCAGCCGCAGCGTGCGGCAGCGGACCGACAGCTCGCCGCGGTTGGTCCGGAACAGCACCCCTTCGGCGCCGACGATGTCGCCGATGTCCCAATGGCGGAAGGCCTCGTGCGCCGCGGCTCCCGCATCGTCGTCGCTCACGAACAGCTGGATCCGTCCGGAGCCGTCCTGTACGGTGGCAAAGCTGACCTTGCCCTGCAGGCGCTTGAGCATCAGGCGCCCGGCCACCGAAACCGGCACCGCCGCGGCGGCCAGCTCATCCCGGCTGGCCTGCGCGTAGCGCGCGTGAAGCCCGGCAGCGGTGGCAGTCCGAACGAAGTCGTTCGGATAGGCGGGGCCGAGCTCGCGCAGGCGCGCCAGCTTGGCGTGACGCTCGGCCAGAATCGGACTCTGGAGCTCCCCGTCAGGCGGATTCGTTTCGGACATTGGAGTCGGTCAGACGCCCTGTTTGAGGCTCGCGTTGATGAATTCGTCCAGGTCTCCGTCCAGCACCGCCTGCGTGTTGCCGATCTCGACGTTGGTGCGCAGATCCTTGATGCGCGACTGATCGAGCACGTAGGAGCGGATCTGGTGGCCCCAGCCGACGTCGGTCTTGGACTCTTCCAGCTTCGACTGCTCGGCCAGGCGCTTTCGCATCTCGAGCTCGAACAGCCGCGATTTCAGCATCGCCATGCATTCGGCGCGGTTGCGGTGCTGCGAGCGGTCGTTCTGGCTCTGTACCACGATTCCGGTCGGCAGATGCGTGATCCGCACCGCCGATTCGGTCTTGTTCACGTGCTGCCCGCCGGCGCCGGATGCGCGGTACACGTCGATCCGAAGATCGGCCGGATTGATCTCGACCTCCATCGTGTCGTCGACCTCCGGGTAGACGAACACGCTGGCAAATGAGGTGTGCCTGCGCGCATTCGAATCGAACGGGGACTTGCGCACCAGCCGGTGCACGCCGGTTTCGGTGCGCATCATTCCGTACGCGTACGGACCGCTCATCTTGATGGTCGCGCTCTTGATGCCGGCCACCTCGCCAGGCGACTCCTCGAGCAGCTCGGCCTTGAACCCCTTGCGCTCGGCGTAGCGCAGATACATCCTCTCCAGCATCGAGGCCCAATCCTGCGCCTCGGTGCCGCCGGCCCCGGCCTGGATATCCAGGAAGCAGTTGTTCGGATCCAGCGGGTTGTGGAACATCCGCTGAAACTCGAGCTCGTCGATCTGGCGGGCCAGCGACCGGACATCGGCGTCGATCGTTGCCAGTGCGCCGCTGTCCTGGTCGGCGCGCGACAGCTCGAACAGCTCGGCGGCGTCGCCCAGCTCGTGGTCCAGCCGCCGCATCCGGTCGACCACCTCCTCCAGCGCCTTTTTCTCGCGCCCGAGATCCTGGGCCCGCTTAGGGTCGTCCCAGATGTTCGGCGCCTCCAGCGCGACGGCCACCTCGGTCAGGCGTTGCTGCTTGGCGTCGACGTCAAAGATACCTCCGCAGGTCGGACAGCCGGCTGCGAAGGTCAGCCAGGGTCGCGGCGGTCTGGTTCAGTTGTTCTGCATCCATCGGACGGTCCATTCAAAACCCCTCATTATCGCCGAAGACGGGCTGCCCTCTCCCCCTGCCCCTCTCCCGCACGCGGGAGAGGGGAGGTTGTGGGTTACGACGCGGCGCCAGCGATGTGCAGGCGGATCCGGCGCAGCCCGCGGAAGGTGTCGAATTTGAGGCGGTAGGCCAGGCGCGCGCGCGGCGCCAGCGCTTCGACCCGTCCGAACCAGATCGCCGGAAGGCGGCACCGCTCCAGACCCAGCGTCAGTTGCAGATGGCGCTCCTGCACCAGGCGCTGCTCCAGCACGTCGAACTCGTTGGCGAACACCGGCTCGACGAAGCCCTGGCCCCACACGATCCGTTCGATCGCATCGGCCAGTTCAGGCCCGATTTCGGCCGCGGTCAGGGCACCATCCGTGACCAGCGAGCGCGTAAACAGCGACGGGTCGGCCATGGCCCGCGTGGCCGTCTCGAACGCATCGATGAACGCCGCCAGGCGCGGCTCGCGCAGCGTCAGGCCGGCGGCCATCGCGTGGCCGCCGAAGCGATCGATCAGCCCGGGATCGGCCTTGGTGACGCGATCCAGCGTGTCGCGCAGGTGCACGCCATCGATCGAGCGGCCGGAGCCGCGCAGCAGTCCGTCGCCGGCTGTGGCGAAGGCGATCGTGGGACGGTGATACCTGTCCTTCACACGCGAGGCAACCAGCCCGACGACGCCCTGGTGCCATTGCGGATTGAACAATACGATCGAGCGCCGCTCCCCGAATCCGGACGGATCGATGCCGCCGATCGCATCGACCTGCATGCTGGCTTCGATCTGGCGGCGTTCTCGGTTGAGCCGGTCCAGTTGCTGCGCCAGCTCGAGCGCGCGGTCGGGGTCGTCGCAGGTCAGGCAGTCGATCCCGATCGTCATGTCGGTCAGCCGGCCCGCCGCGTTGATCCGGGGCCCGATCGAAAAGCCCAGATCCTCGGCGCGCGCCTCGGCCGCGCTGCGGCCAGCCACCTGGAACAACGCCGCGACGCCCGCCTGCAGGCGACCGCTGCGGATGTTCTGCAGACCTGACGTGACCAGGGTGCGGTTGTTGCGATCCAGCCGCACCAGGTCGGCCACCGTACCCAGGGCCACCAGGTCGAGCAACCCGTTCAGGCGAGGCTGGGTTGCCTGATCGAACCGGCCGCGGCTGCGCAGCTCGGCGCGCAACCCCGTCAGCACATAGAACATCACGCCGACACCGGCCAGATTCTTCGATGGAAAAGCGCAGCCGGGCTGATTGGGGTTGACGATCGCGCGCGCCGCCGGCAGCCGCTCGCCAGGCAGGTGATGATCGGTGATCACCACGCTGATGCCCAACGCGTTGGCACGCTCGACCCCTTCGATGCTGGCCACTCCGTTGTCGACCGTGATGATCCAGTCCGGACGCCGCTGTGCGGCCAGTTCGACCAGCTCCGGCGTCAGCCCATAGCCGAATTCGAAGCGGTTGGGCACCAGGAAGTCGACGTCGGCACCCATCGCGCGCAGACCGCGCAGCCCGACCGCGCACGCGGTGGCGCCATCGCAATCGTAATCGGCCACGATCAGCAGGCGCTGTTTGCGCTCGATCGCATCGGCCAGCAGGCAGGCCGCGCGCTGGCACTGAGCCAGCAACGCCGGCGCGTGCATTTCGCCGATCGCCGGCTGCAGCTCGCCGGCGGAAACCACCCCACGCGCAGCCAGCGCGCGCGCCAGCGGCGCGGGCAAGCCGGCCGCGGCCAGGCGCGCTGCCACAGCCGGGTCGTGCGGGCGTTCGACCAGCTCCGTCATCCGCTGGTCACCTCCAGCAGGCACTCGCGCAAGTCGCGGCGCCGCCACGGCAGCAGGCCGGCGGCCCGATCGAACGCGAAAGCGGCTGCCATGCGGCGGCCGCAGGCAACCAGCTCCACCCGGCCATCGCGCTCGACGCGCGCCGAGCGCAGCATCGAGTCGACCTGCGCGTCCAGGCGCGACCAGGCGGCAGCCCAGGCGCGCCAGTCCTTGCGCCAGTAGGGCTCGAACAGGTGCGGCCAGACGGTCAACGTGTCGGGCGGCGTGGCGGCCTTCGAGGGGGCGCGGTCGGCGGCCTGCTGCCACCCGAGCACGACGGGATCGTCGCCGTCGATGCGAGCAAACGAGGACGGCGCGAGCGGGCGCCAGGCGCCGCCGCCGTGCAGCCACAATCCGTTGGCAGCCTGCTGTCCGCGCGCTTCCCGTTCCCGGTTGATGCGGCTCGCATGCCAGCGCATCTGAACCTCGTTCAGCAGCCGGCGCCATTGGATCGCGTGCTCGCCCTGCGGCAGCCTGGGCTCGACTGAAGCGCCCAGCGCCGCCTCCAGCGGCGTGGTTCGCAGGCTCCACGTCGGTTCCGCGAGCAGGTACCAGCGCGATGCGGCACGTCGCAGCTCGGCAACGTACGCTCGCGCGCTGTCGGCCGCCTCGGCGAACAGGTCGGCGGATTCCGCCTCGTTCAACGGCGGCGCCTCGATCCGGGTCAGCACGGTGCGTTCAGGCTCCAGCCGCAGGTGGACCGGTTCGCAGAACCAGACGCCGGCGTCGGTCGCCTGCCCGCCATGGGCGCGCCACGCATAGGGCGCGCTCGCGGGCGGATCGCCGGGCACGCGATAAGCGCGCGCCAGCCACTCGAGGTGAGCCGCACCGTCGGACCAGCGCGCATCGAATCTGCGGCTGGTTCTGCGCGCGCGCGCAAGCCGCCGGGCCAGGCGATCCGGCACGCAGCTCGGCCCCGCCTGGTCCCAGTCCAGCTCGGAAATCAGTGCGCCAGCAACCAGCAGGACCTGAGCCATGGAGGTCCGATTGTACGAACGCGCGGGTTGGCTAGAATCGCCGGTGCCTTTCCCACCCTCCGGCCGATCTTGAGCCTCCCGTTCGAAATTCGGATCGGCCTGCGTTACACGCGAGCCGGCCGGCGCGCGCGCCGTCGCAACGCATTCATCTCGTTCATTTCCGCCATCTCGATCGGAGGCATCGCGCTGGGCGTGACCGCGCTCATCGTCGTGCTGAGCGTGATGAACGGGTTTCAGCGCGACGTGCGCGACCGGATGCTGTCGGTGATTCCGCACATCCAGATCGAGGCGTTCGACGGCGCGCTGAGCGACTGGGAGCAGGTGGCGAGCCGCGCTGCCGCCGATCGCGAGGTGCTGGCCACCGCCCCGCTGGCGCAGGCCCAGGCGATCCTGATCCGGGGCGACGCCGTGCGCGGCGTGCTGATCTCGGGGATCGATCCGTCCCGGGAACCGCGCGTTTCGGAGATCGCGCAGCACCTCCAGGGCGCCCCGATCGACGCGCTGGCCCCGGGCGAATTCGGCATCGTGCTGGGACGGGAGCTGGCCCACGCGCTCGGTGTCGACGTGGGCGACAAGGTGACGCTGGTTGTGCCCGAGGGCAACCTGACACCGGCGGGGATGATTCCGCGATTGAAGCAGTGCCGCGTCGTGGCCACCTTCAGCTCGGGCCATTACGAATTCGACAGCGCGCTGGCGCTGCTGAATCTGTCGGACGCCGAGCGGCTGTTTCGCCTGCCGGGGCCGACCGCGGTGCGCTTGCGATTGCGCGACATGCAGCAGGCCCCGATGGTGGCGCAGCGGCTGGCACGCGAGCTCGGCCCTCAGGTGCTCGTGCGGGACTGGTCGAGCGTGAACCGCACCTGGTTCGCCGCCACCCAGATCGAAAAGCGGATGATGTTCCTGATCCTGACGCTGATCGTCGCGGTGGCGGCTTTCAACCTGGTCTCCACGCTGGTGATGACGGTGACCGAGAAGCACGCCGACATTGCCATCCTGCGCACGCTGGGAGCCAGCCCCGGCAGCGTGATGGCGATCTTCATGATCCAGGGCGCGCTGGTCGGCCTGCTCGGAGTCGGCCTCGGTGTCAGCGGCGGCTTGCTGCTGGCGACCCACCTGGAATCGATCGTGCCGGTCGTGGAGCACGCCTTCGGAATCCATTTCCTGGATCCGTCGATCTATTTCATCAGCGAGCTGCCCTCCGATCCGCGCGCCTCGGACATCGTGCCGATCTGCGTGATTTCGCTGGTTCTTTCATTCGTGGCCACGCTGTATCCGAGCTGGCGGGCATCGCGTATCCGACCGGCCGAAGCGCTCCGCTATGACTGAAACGATCCGCGCAGCCGGCGTGTTCAAGGCGTACCGCGAGGACAACCTGGCGGTCGAGGTGCTCAAAGGCGTGGACCTCGACGTGCATGCCGGCGAGGTGGTCGCCGTGGTTGGCGCGTCGGGGTCGGGCAAGAGCACGCTGTTGCACTGCCTGGGCGGGCTGGACTCGATCGACACAGGCTCGGTCCAGATCGGCGGACGCGAGCTCGCCACGCTCAACGAGGCGGAGCGGGGGCGGCTGCGCAATCAGCAGCTCGGCTTCGTGTATCAGTTCCACCATCTGCTGCCCGAGTTCACGGCGCTGGACAACGTCGGCATGCCGCTGCTGATCCGGCGCGCGCCGCTCGCGCAGGCGAGGGCGCGTGCTGCCGAGGTACTGTCCGCGGTCGGGCTGGCGGAACGGCTCGCTCACCACCCGAGCGAGCTGTCCGGCGGCGAGCGCCAGCGCACCGCGATCGCGCGGGCGCTGGTGGGAACGCCGCTGTGCGTGCTGGCTGACGAGCCGACCGGCAACCTGGATCGGGAGACCGCAAGCACCGTGTTCGACGTTCTGCTCGACGTGGCGCGCCGAAGCGCCGCGGCGGTCCTGATCGTGACCCACGATCTGGAACTGTCCAGCCGCTGCGACCGCATCCTGCGCCTGAGCGCTGGCCGCCTGCAGCCAGAAGAGAAGCGCGACTAAGCGCCGTCACTCCCGCCCATGGTTCTCCGGTGGCGCCACGCCGATCTAAACTGCGATCAGCACCTCTTATCTTTACATTGGCTGGGGGAGCAACGAGGGGGCCAGCCCAGCCCCCTTGTTCTCTTCCTCCTGCTTTTTTGCAAGCCGCGGTGTAGTCGAAGCTGCAGTGAGTTATCTTGAGACTCCCCCCAATCTGGATCGACAGTCACTGCCACCTGGACGCCGAAGAGTTCGACCCCGACCGCGAGCAGGTCGTCGAGCGCGCGCGCAACGGCGGCGTGCAGATGATGTTGATCCCCGGGGTCGAGGTCGGCACGTTCGAGCGGCTGACAGGTGTCGCCCACCGCTTCGGCTTCGGCTATACGCTCGGGATTCATCCGCTGTACGTATCGCGCGCGGACGAATCGGATCTGGGCCGGCTGTCCGAAGCGGTGCGCAGCGCCCAGGTCGATCCGAATTTCGTCGGAATCGGCGAGATCGGCCTGGACTTCGGCGAAGGGACTCCGGACGCCGCGCGCCAGGAGCATTTCTACCAGGCGCAGCTGCAGCTGGCGCGATCCTGGTCGCTGCCGGTGGTCCTGCACGTGCGCAGGTCGGCCGATCGGCTGCTGAAGTACCTGCGCCGGATCGAAGTGCCGGGCGGCATTGCGCATGCATTCAACGGCTCCGAGCAGCAGGCGCGCGAATTCATCGCGTGCGGATTTCGCCTCGGTTTTGGAGGCTCCGCCACGTTCAGCGGGTCGCTGCGGATCCGGCGCCACGCAGTCGAGGCGCCCGAATCGGCGGTCGTGCTGGAAACCGACGCGCCCGACATCGCACCCCAGTGGATGCACGGGCAGGCCGGGCCGCGGCGCAACGAACCGGGCCAACTGCCCCGCATCGCGGCCGTGATCGCCGAGCTTCGCTCGGTTTCCCCGGAGCAGCTTGCGCAGATCAACCGCCGCAACGTGCTGGATGCCTTTCCGCGACTGGCCGCCCTGAGTCAGCCGGCGTAGGCCCAGCCGCGAGCCCCGTAGCGCACCCGCAAAGACGTGCCGGTCGATGGTGTACGTGCTGGTCGCGTTCGTCGCCGCCGTTGCGTGGCTTCAGCAGGCGAGCGAGCTGCCGGCGCCGCACACGATCGGCGCCATGGGCGGCGCGGCACTGGCGCTGGCCGGCGGCGCGGCGCTGCTTCGTCGGCTCTGCGCCCCGGCAGGGCGGATCGCGGCGTGCCTGGCAGCCGCGCTGCTCGGATACGGCTACGCCGCGTGGATCGCGCACCAGCGGCTGGCCGACGAGATGAGCTTCGCCGACGAGGGGCGCGACATCCAGGTTACCGGGATCATTGCGGCTCTGCCGACTCGGATCGAGCGCGGCATGCGCTTCGTATTCGAAGTCGAACAGTCGGAACCGGCGCAGGTGCATGTCCCGCGCATGATCGCGTTGTCCTGGTATGAAAGTCCGGAAGGGCTGCGTCCGGCCCAGCGGTGGCGGATGACGGTGAAGGTGCGGCGCCCGCATGGCACGTTCAATCCGGCCGGCTTCGACTCGGAGCTCTGGATGCTGGAGCAGGGCGTGCGCGCGACCGGGTACGTGCGGGACGGAGCCGGTCATCCGGCGCCGCAGTGCCTGCAGGACGCGGTGTGGCGCTTCAACCCCATGATCGACCGAGCGCGCGACCGGCTGCGCGAGCGCCTGCAGGTGCTGCTGCAGGGGCGCCGTTACGGACCGGTGATCATCGCGCTGGTGATGGGAGACCAGGGGCTGATCCCACAGTCGGACTGGACCCTGTTCAATCGCACCGGCATCTCCCATCTGGTCAGCATCTCCGGGCTTCACATCACGATGATCGCCGCCCTGGTGGCACTGGCTGCCGGGACGCTCTGGCGCACTTCGCGCCGCTTGCTGGCCGTGGCCCCGGTGCAGACGGTACGGGCGCTGGCCGGCGCCTGCGGCGCGCTCGCATATTGCCTGCTGGCCGGGTGGGGCGTTCCGGCGCAACGCACCTTCGTGATGCTGGCCACGGTGGCGGTGGCGCTGCTGCTGCGGCTGCAGCTGGGCGCCGCCGCCATACTGTCGATGGCCGCAGCCGTGGTGTGCCTGTGGGACCCATGGGCCGTCACCGCCACCGGCTTCTGGCTGTCGTTTGGCGCAGTCGCTTCGATCTTCCTGGTCTGTCACGGGCGCTTGCAGGATTCGAGCGCATTCAGGCACGCGGACACGCGCGCCGGAACGTGGCGCGAGCGCCTGCGGTCGTGGTGCTCTTCGCTGCGCGGCCCGCTGCACGAAGCAGCCCGTGTTCAGGCCGCGGTGACCATCGGGCTGGTTCCGTTGACGCTGGTGCTGTTCCAGCAGGTGTCGCTGATCTCGCCGATCGCCAACGCCGTCGCCATTCCGCTGGTGAGCTACCTGGTCACTCCACTGGCGCTGCTCGGCGCCCTGGTGTGCTGCCTGGGCCAGCCACTGCTGCCGGCGGCTCAAGGGCTGTTGCACGGGTCCGACGCGCTGTTCGACTTGCTGGCGGCGCTCCTGAACTGGCTGGTCCAGCTGCCCTGCGCCTGGCTCGCCTTCGCTGCGCCACCCGTATGGGCCGTCGCGGTGGCAGGCCTCGGCATCTGCTGGCTGCTGGCACCGGCGGGCTGGCCGCTGCGCTGGGTGGGGGCGGCCTGGCTGGTACCGGTGTTCGTGATGCCCGCGGAGCGGCCGCAAGCAGGCGCCCTGTGGTTGACAGCGCTGGATGTCGGCCAGGGGATGGCGCTGGTGCTGGAAACTGCCGACGCCACGCTCGTGTTCGACACGGGTCCCAAAGTTTCGGAAGAGGCCGACGCCGGCGCGCGAGTGATCGTGCCGTACCTGCGCGCCCGCGGCATCGACCGCGTCGCGCTGCTGGTGGTGTCGCATCTGGACTCCGATCATTCGGGGGGCGCCCGCTCGCTGGCCGACGCGATCAAGGTCGAACGCGTGCTGACTTCGATCGACCGAGGCGACCCGGTGCTGCCGGCCGCGGGCGATGTGCAGCGCTGCGAGGCCGGCCAACGCACCCATGTGGGGTCGCTGCAGCTGGCCGTTCTGAATCCGCCGGCTGCGCTGTACGACCGGCCGCGGGCCACGACCAACTCGAAAAGCTGCGTGGTCCTGGCTCAGCTCGGGCCCATTCGCGCGCTGCTGACCGGAGACGTGCCAGCGCGCGAGGAGGCTGGCATGATCGCGGACTTCGGATCGGCTCTGCAGGCGCAGGTGCTGGTTGCGCCGCACCACGGCAGCAAGACCTCCTCGAGCGAGGCGTTCGTCGATGCGGTGCGTCCCAGCTGGGTATCGGTTCAGGCCGGCTATCGCAGTCGCTTCGGTCATCCGCACCCGGAGGTGCTGGCGCGTTACGCGCAGCGCGGCGCGCGCGTAGTGCGCAGCGACTGGAGCGGCGCGGCCCGCTGGCGCTTCGGCCCCGATGGCTCGGTGGCGCTGGAGCAGTGGCGGCTCGATCACGCGCGCTACTGGCTCAATCAGCCGGCCAAGTCGGTAAACTGAACCTCACCCTGGATCTGCGAGTTCACCATGAGCACGCCACGCCCTGGTGCGGTCCGCTGCCTGAGCCGAAGCGGATTTCACACGATGCGATATACCGAGTGGGGCGCGGCGGACAACCCGCGCGTGCTGCTGTGCCTGCATGGCCTGACGCGGGTGGGGAACGACTTTGCCCACCTGGCCGAAAATCTGAGCGACCGATACCGGGTCGTCTGCCCGGATGTCGTCGGGCGCGGCAGCAGCGACTGGCTGGCCGATCCGACGCTTTACGGGCTGCCGCAGTACTCGTTCGACATGGCGAGCCTGATCGCGCGGCTGAACGTGGACAGTGTGGACCTGCTCGGAACGTCGATGGGGGGACTGATCGGCCTGTCCCTGGCAGGTCAGCCCAACGCGCCGATCGGGCGTTTGATCCTGAACGACATCGGCCCCAGGATGGACCTGGAGGCGTTGCTGCGGATTGCCGATTACGTCGGCAGAACCGAGCGTTTCGACACCCTTGAGCAGGCCATCGAGTACGTACGCTCGATTTCGGCCGGATTCGGTCTTCGAACCGCGCAGCAGTGGCGCGAGCTCACCGAATCGGCGGTCCGCTCCAACGGCTCGAGCTGGATCTTTCGGTACGACCCGGGCATCGCGCAGACGCTGAAGGACACCTCGGCACAGACCAACGCCCTGGCCGAGGCCAAGCTGTGGCAGCTGTACGACGCGGTTCGGGGACCCGTGCTTGTGCTGCGTGGCGCCGAGTCCGACCTGCTGTCGCGCTCCACCGCCGCCGAGATGACGCAGCGCGGACCGCGCGCCCAGCTGGTCGAGATCGCGGGCGTGGGGCACGCACCGATGTTCTTCGAGCCGGACCAGATCGCGATCGTGCGGCGCTTTCTGCTGGCCGACCGGCCGCTGGAGGTCAGGAATGCCTGATCGCAACACCGGCGCGCTTGCGCGTTCGCTGCAACCGCGCCACGTGACGCTCATTTCGCTGGGCGGGATCATCGGAGCGGGCCTGTTCGTCGGCAGCAGCGCGGCGATCAGCATGGCCGGCCCTGCGGTGCTGATCAGCTACGCGCTGTCGGGCATCCTGGTGTTCCTGATCATGCGGATGCTCGGCGAAATGGCCGTGGCCAGGCCCGGCATCGGGACCTTCGCCGAATATGCGACGCTGGGCCTTGGGCAATGGGCAGGCTTTCTGACCGGCTGGCTTTACTGGTACTTCTGGGTGATCACGGTCGGCGTGGAGACGATCGCCGGCGCCACGCTGCTGCAGCACTGGGTCGCGGCGCCGGTCTGGATGATCGGACTGGTGCTGATCGCGGTGATGACCGCCACCAATCTGCTGTCCGTGCGCACCTATGGCGAATTCGAATTCTGGTTCGCCTCGCTGAAGGTCGCGGCGATCGCGGTCTTCATCGTGCTGGGACTGGGATTCATCTTCACGTTCGGCCCCGGCCCGGCCGAGGCGTTGCGCCAGATGACCGCCCACGGCGGATTCTTCCCCAAGGGTCTCAGCGCCCCGCTGGTTGCCATACCGGTCGTGATCTTCTCGATGATGGGAAGCGAGGTCGCCACGATCGCCGCCGCCGAGACCACCGATCCGGCCCGCAACGTGACGCGCGCAGCGCGCACCGTGTCGCTGCGGATCCTGCTCTTCTACGTCGCGTCGATCGCGATCATCGTGAGCCTGGCCCCGTGGGACAGCGTGGTGCCGGGCGACTCGCCTTTCACCAAGACGCTGGAGATCATGAAAATCCCGGGCGCCGCATCGGCGATGTCGGTGATCGCCGTGACCGCGGTGCTGTCCTGCCTGAACTCCGGCATCTACATCACGTCCAGGATGCTCCACGAGCTGGCCCGCCGGCGCGACGCGCCCGTGATCTTCGCCGCGACTTCGGGCCGGCAGGTGCCGCGCCTCGGCATCCTGTTCGGGACGGCGGCCGGGTTCCTGGCGGCGCTGGCGTCGATCATCTCGCCCAACGGGGTGTTCCTTTTCCTGATCAACACCTCGGGCGCGATCATCCTGTTCATCTACATGATCATCGCGCTGGGCCAGATCCGCTTTCGGCAGCAGCTGCAAGCCCAGGGCGAGCGCCTGCTGCTGAAAATGTGGCTGTTTCCGTGGCTCAGCTACGCGGTCATTGGCGGCATCGGCGCGGTACTGGTGCTGATGGCGATTACGCCCGGGCAGACGGTCCAGCTGGCGCTGAGCGCCTTCAGCGTGGTGGTCGCGCTCGCCGCGCTGGCCGTGCGGCGCGTGATGGGGCGCAACCGCGCCAGCGCGGCAGCGGCCGCGATCGAGCCCGCCGCGCCCGGAGCGCCTTAATAAACCAGGGGATCGAGCAGGTAAAAGCGGCTCAACAGCGCGTACCACTGCGGAAACGCATCGCGCAGCCGGTGCGGATCCACGAAAAACGCCTCGCTGGAAACCGCAAAGAATTCGGCCTCGTCCTGCGCCGCATACGGATCCAGCGGAAGGTGGGCGTAGTACGGGTCGGCTTCGCTCGATTCCGGATCGACATGGCCCGGCAGCTCCAGCTCGATCAGGTCGAGCGCGGCGCCAAAGCGCTGGTACGCGTCCTCGAGCGTGCGCCGCCATTGTGGCGCCCCGAGCCCGGCGTGCAGGTGCCGATCGAGCAGTGGCAGTCCGTCGGCTTCGCCGTTGAGCAAGTCGAGCTTGTGCGCGAATTCGTGAATCACGACGTTGAAGGCCTGGTCGCCGCGGTCGGCCTGCCCGGTGTCTGCGGACCAGGAGACGACCACCGGACCGGCGTCCCAGGCTTCGCCAGCCGCCGTCTCGTCATATTCGTGCACCAGGCCGTCCTCGTCCTGAACGCGGCGCGGCGCCACGTACTCGGACGGGTAGACGACGATCCCGCTCCAGCCCCGGTACCAGTCCAGGCCGAGCTTCAGGATCGGAAGGCAAGCCTGTGCGGCGATCGTGACCTGGATCGGGGCGGTCAGCTCCAGACCCCCGGCGCCGGTCATCACCTTGGTCGCCAGCAGCCGGCCGCACAGTTCGCGCAACGGCGTGTCGGCGGCAGCGCCGAAGCGCTGCAGAAAGTGCAGGTCGGCCAGCACGTTTTCCCACAGAGGCGAGGGGATTTCGACGGTGCCGGAGCCGAACGAATCGAGCAGGCGGCCGAGCATGCCGAATTGTGCCCGACGGCACGGCGCATAATCGACCGCAGCGCGGAGCTCGTAATGTGATACCACAGCAGGAACAGCTGCATCGCGTGCCGGGCACGGAGCCCGCACTGGATGCGGCCGGCGCGCGGGCGCTGATTTTCCCCTTGTACGAAGGCCGCCTCTTGCGCACCGGCGAGCCGTTCACCGATCACGCCGACGGCATCGCCCAGATCGTGCGGTCGGTCCACGAGGACCCCGACCTGCTGGCGGCCGCTTACCTGTTCGGCGCGCACGAGGTGCTGCGTGACGCCGACGAATGGGTTCGTAGCAGGGCCGGCGATGCGGTCGCCGTTCTGGTCGGCGATCTGCGGCAACTGATGCAGCTGTCCGAAAGCGTGCGTGCGCGCCAGGCCGATACCGCCGGAGCGCAGCGGCACAAGCCCCAGGCCGAAGCGCTGCGACGCATGCTGCTGGCCATGGTCAACGATCCCCGCGTGGTGGTGCTGCGGCTGGCATCGCGCCTGCAGACGATGCGCTTTCTGGCGCGCACGCCGCAGGCTCCGGGGGCGGCGCCGATCGCCCGCGAGACGCTGGCGCTGCTCGCGCCCCTGGCCAACCGCCTGGGCATCTGGCAGCTGAAATGGGAGCTGGAAGACCTGGCGTTCCGCCTGCTGGAGCCGCAAGCGTTTGAGCAGATCGCGCGCCAGCTCGAGCAGAGCCGCGAGCAGCGCGAGCACACCGTCGAGGCGGCCGCGCAGCGCCTGCGCCGCCTGCTGGGCGAGGCGGGCGTCACGGCGGAGGTGAGCGGGCGGCCCAAGCACATCGCCAGCATCCATCAGAAGATGATCGACAAGCGCCTGTCGCTCGAGCAGGTGCACGACCTGCTGGCACTGCGGGTGATCGTCGAGAAGGTCGCCGATTGCTACGAGGTGCTTTCGCTGGTCCACTCGAGCTGGACGCCGATCGAGAGCGAGTACGACGACTACATCGCCAGGCCCAAGCCCAACGATTACCAGTCTCTCCACACGGTCGTCACGGATCCCGACGGCAGGCCCATCGAGATCCAGATTCGCACGCGCCAGATGCACCGGGACGCCGAGCTGGGCGTTGCCGCGCACTGGCGCTACAAGGAAGGCCGGCGCGGCGACGGTGGCGACATCGACCAGCGCATCGCATGGCTGCGCCGCCTGTTCGACTGGAGCCTGGACGCCGAGGCCAGGGCGAAGGGCTCCGAGGACGCGGAAGCCACGGTGCATCCCGCCGGCCCGGGTCAGGCAGGCAGCGAACGCGTGTACGCGATGACCCCGCAGGGCCGCGTGGTCGAACTGCCGGCGGGCGCGACTCCGATTGATTTCGCCTATCACGTGCACACCGAGCTGGGACACCGCTGCCGTGGCGCTCGCGTCGACGGGTCGCTGGTCGCCTTGAACACGCGCCTGCGCACGGGGCAGACGGTCGAAGTGATCGCGGCGCGCACCGGCGGTCCCAGTCGCGACTGGCTCAATCCGGAACTGGGCTATCTGGCCAGCGCGCGCTCCCGCACCAAGGTTCGCCAGTGGTTCAACGCGATCGAGCTCGAGCAGTCGGTGGCCGCCGGCAAGGACGTCCTGATGCGCGAGCTGCAGCGCCTCGGGCGCACCGCGGTGAGCCTGGAGGATCTTGCCGGGCGGCTGGGCTTTGGCTCGATCGACGATCTGTGCCTGGCCATCGCGCGCGAAGAGTTGGGTCCGCGCGCGATCGAACAGGCCGTGTCGGGGGGTGCCGAGGCGGCCCAGGAGGCCGAGATCGCGCCGGCGCCACGGCCCCTCAAACCGACCCAGGGCCATGTGCTCGTCGTCGGCGTCGATTCGTTGATGACCAGCCTGGCGCAATGCTGCCGCCCGATTCCGCCGGACCAGATCATCGGTTTTGTCACGCGCGGCCGCGGCGTCTCGGTGCACCGCGCGAGCTGTTCGAATGCCCGGGCGCTGGCGAGGCGCACTCCAGAGCGCGTGATCGACGTCGCCTGGGGCCGTGGCGGCGACGGCTATCCGACCGAGGTGTTCGTGCTGGCGCAGGATCGGCCGGGACTGCTGCGCGACATCTCGGAGGTGTTCGCGCGCGAGAAGCTCAACGTGCTGGGCGTGAACACGCAATCGGAGCGCGGCGAGGCGCGGATGCATTTCACGGTCCAGGTTCCCGACGCGGCGGTCACGCGCCGCACGCTGGCCCAGATCGGAGAGGTCAAGGGCGTCATCGTCGCCCGCCGGCGCTAGGTAGCGGCACCCTCTCCCCCGCCCCTCTCCCACTCGCGGGGGAGAGGGGAGAAGGGCGACGCTTACCGGTCCGCTCTCCCGCTTCGCGGGAGAGGGTCAGGGAGAGGGTGGTGTTAGAACGGCGACAGATAAATGTGCCGCAGCGGGTCCTGCCGCCGCGGGCGCCGCCGCGGCTTGGCCAGACGTCCAAGCAACGACAGGGCCAGTCGAACCGCTCGTGGCAGCTGCATGCCGGTCAGGCCCGCCTCGCCGCCAGCTGCGCCGCCAGCAGATCGAAGTGGCGCGCGTAGCGGCGGCTGATTCCGTCCAGCGACAGCCAGATCAGGAAGTCCGCGCTGTTGAAATCGGGGTCCCAGGCCGGCTCGCCGCACACCTTCGCGCCGAGCCTGAGGTATCCCTTGATCAGGGGCGGGATCTCCGAGGCGGCCGCGCGCGGAATGCGCTCGTGCGGGAACGGGAGGCGCGGAAAGACCCGGTACTCGGGGCTCGCCAGGTAACTTTGAAGCTCGTCGCGCAGACGCGCAGCCTGCATCCCGCCGTCGCCCAGCGGCGCGCTGGCGCAGCCGATCAGGTGCCGATAGCTGGCGGCCTTCATGTACTGAGCCAGCCCGGCCCACAGCAGCAAAATCGCGCTGCCCTGGCGATAGTCCGCATGTACGCACGAGCGACCGACCTCGATCAGCGACGGCCGCAGATGCGTCAGCCGCGACAGGTCGAATTCGTTTTCCGAATACAGCTTGCCCAGCTCCCTGGCCTTGTGGGGAGGCAGGATCCGGTAGGTGCCGACCACGCGCGTGGTGTCGACGTCGCGCACGATCAGGTGATCGCAGAACGGATCGAACTCGTCCTGGTCGATCGCATCGTCGGTGGCAACCAGCTGCGCTCCCATTTCCAGCGCGAAGACCTCGTAGCGCAGGCGCTGAGCGTCTTCGATGTCCGCTGGACCGCGCGCGAGGCCAACCGACAGGCGCGGGTCGCGCTGCGCCCTCTCAAGAGTTCCCAGCAGCGGGAAACGCTGCGCATTACGCGAGGACATCGGCCTTTCCCCCGTAGAATCGCCGCACTTTATTCGCGCGCGTTGTCGGATTCGTGAAGCATTCGTTTCATCGCCATGACAGGCCGGTCATCGCCGTCACGGGTCCGCGGGCGATTGTAATGCCTCGTGTATGATCGTCGGCCCTTAGGCGCGTAGCTCAGCTGGTTAGAGCACCACCTTGACATGGTGGGGGTCGTTGGTTCGAGTCCAATCGCGCCTACCAGGTTTATCCCATTTATCCCATGCCTCAGATATCCCTTCCCGACGGTTCGCAGCGCCTGTTCGATCACCCGGTTACGGTGGCCGAAATCGCCGCGTCGATCGGTCCCGGGCTGGCCAAAGCGGCGCTCGCGGGCCGGGTCGACGGCCGCCTGGTCGACACCTCGTTCCTGGTCGAACGCGATGCCAGTGTCAGGATCGTCACCGACCGCGACGCCGATGGCGTGGAGGTGATACGCCACTCGACGGCGCACCTGCTCGCCTACGCGGTCAAGGAACTGTTTCCTGATGCCCAGGTGACGATCGGGCCGGTGATCGAGAACGGGTTCTATTACGACATCTCCTACAAGCGCGCGTTTACGCCGGAGGACCTGTCGGCGATCGAGCGCAAGATGTCCGAGCTCGCCGCCCTGGACGAGCCGGTTCACCGCGAGGTCTGGCAACGCGACGACGCGATCCGGTTCTTCGAATCGATCGGTGAGCACTACAAGGCGCAGATCATCGAGTCGATCCCCCCCGGAGAGGAGGTCTCGCTGTATCGCGAGGGGCGCTTCGTCGACCTGTGCCGGGGGCCGCACGTGCCGTCCACCGGGCGACTCAAGGTGTTCAAGCTCACCAAGGTGGCAGGAGCCTACTGGCGCGGGGACAGCCGCAACGAAATGCTGCAGCGGATCTACGGGACCGCCTGGACCCGCAAGGAGGATCTGGACACCTACCTGCATATGCTGGAAGAGGCCGAGAAACGCGACCACCGCCGGCTGGGAAAGGAGCTGGACCTCTTTCACCTGCAGGAAGAGGCGCCGGGCCTGGTGTTCTGGCACCCCAAGGGCTGGACCATATGGCAGCAGGTCGAGCAGACCATGCGCAAGGTATACCGTGACAACGGATACCTGGAAGTCAAGGGTCCACAGCTGCTCGATCGGAGCATCTGGGAGAAGACCGGGCACTGGGAGAATTTCCGCGAGAACATGTTCACGACCGAGTCGGAGAACCGGCATTACGCGATCAAGCCGATGAACTGCCCTGGTCACGTGCAGATCTACAAATCGAACCTGCGCTCCTATCGCGACCTGCCGCTGCGCTACGGGGAATTCGGCCAGTGCCATCGCAACGAGGCCTCGGGGGCCCTGCACGGAATCATGCGGGTGCGCGGCTTCACCCAGGACGACGGACACATTTTCTGCACCGAGGACCAGATCCTGCCGGAATGCGCCGCCTACACGACGCTGCTGCAGCGCGTGTATCGCGACTTCGGCTTCGACCAAATCGCCTACAAGATCGCCACTCGGCCGGCGCGCCGGATCGGGACCGACGAGCTGTGGGACAAGGCCGAGCACGCGCTGATGGAGTCCTTGCGGCAGTCCGGGTGTGAGTTCGAGACGGCGGCGGGCGAGGGGGTGTTCTACGGGCCGAAGATCGAGTACCACCTGAAGGACTCGATCGGGCGGTCCTGGCAGTGCGGCACGATGCAGGTGGATTTCTTGATGCCGGGTCGCCTGGGCGCCGAGTACGTGGCGGAAGACAACGCGCGGCGGGTGCCGGTCATGCTGCACCGCGCGATCCTCGGTTCACTCGAGCGCTTCATCGGGATTCTGATCGAGCACTATGCTGGTGCGTTGCCGCCGTGGCTGGCGCCGGTGCAAGTGGCCGTGGCCAGCATTACCGAGCATCAGCGCAACTACGCCGCGAAGCTCGCCGAAGAGCTGAAAAAACAAGGATTTAGGGCCGAATCGGATTTGCGGGACGACAAGATCGGATATAAAATCCGCAGTCTTGCCCTGCAAAAGCTTCCCTACATCTGCGTGGTCGGAGACAAGGAGTTGCAGGCGGGAACGGTGGCCGTGCGCGCTCGTGGGGGGGTTGATCTGGGGGTGATGTCCCTGGGGGCCTTTTCGGAGCGGCTGCGGCTGGAGGTCGAGCAGCGAAGCAACAGTGCGGCCGGCAAGTAGGGCAGGCCGAACGCGCAATCCGGCGGCTGGGGCAAGCGGCTCGATATTTTTCAAAGGAGTCAACAACCATCGCTCAAGAACGTGCGCATCGACTCAACGGCGAGATTACGGTTCCAGAAGTTCGATTGATCGGAACCGAGGGTGAAGCGCTCGGAGTGGTTCGAACCGCCGATGCGCTCCGGATGGCGGAGGAGGCCGACGTAGATCTGGTCGAGATCGCACCGACCGCTGTTCCGCCGGTCTGCCGGCTGATGGATTACGGCAAGTTTCGCTACGAAGAGCAGAAGAAGGCTCACGAGGCGAAGCTCAAGCAGAAGCAGATCCAGATCAAGGAAATCAAGTTCCGCCCGGCCACCGATGAGAACGACTACCTGACCAAGGTCAGGAAGCTCACGGAGTTCCTGGAGGAAGGCGACAAGGCCAAGGTGACAATGCGCTTTCGCGGGCGCGAGATGGCGCACCAGGAGCTGGGGCTGAAAGTGCTGGAACGGGTCAAAGCGGACCTGGAGACGATCAGCCAGGTCGAAGCGATGCCCCGCCTCGAGGGCCGTCAGATGGTGATGGTGCTTTCGCCGAGGCGCAAGAAGTAGGAAGTCGCGGCCGATCCGCTGCAAGGCGAGGCTGCAAAACAAGTGTCGCAGGCAATCGAAGTCCCGGTTCATGGACCGGGCGCCCGGCGGCATCAATAACCAGGAGCAGGCGTCATGCCGAAGATGAAGACGAAAAGGAGCGCCGCCAAGCGCTTCGCGGTCCGCCCGGGCGGATCGATCAAGCGCGGTCAGGCGTTCAAGCGCCACCTTCTGACCAAGAAGAGCACGAAGAACAAGCGCCACCTGCGCGGCCCGGTCGCGATTCACGCCTCCGACGCGGCCTCGGTGAAGCGCATGCTTCCGTACGCCTGAGGAGAGCGGCATGCCTCGCGTAAAAAGAGGAGTCACCAGCCGCGCGCGCCACAAGAAGGTGCTGGCGCAGGCCAAGGGCTACACGCAGCGCCGCAGCAGCGCGTTCCGGGTCGCCAAAGAGGCCGTGATGAAGGCGGGCCAGTACGCCTATCGCGACCGCCGCCAGCGCAAGCGCGAATTCCGCTCGCTGTGGATCGCGCGCATCAATGCGGCCGTGCGTGAGCACGATCTGTCCTACAGCGTCTTCATCAACGGATTGCGCCGGGCCGCGATCGACCTGGACCGCAAGGTGCTGGCGGACATGGCCGTGCTGGACAAGCCCGCGTTTGCCGCGATCGTCGACCGGGTCAAGTCGCTGCGCGCCGCCTAGGGCGTGCGCGCGATGCCATCGATCGACGACCTGATCGCCGAGGCGCGCAGCGCCTTCGCTTCGGCCACGCGGCCGGCCGACCTGGAGAACGAGAAGGCCCGTTTTCTGGGGAAGGCCGGCCTGCTCACCGAACGGCTCAAGACATTGGCGCGCCTCGACCCCGAGCAGCGCCGGGTCGAAGGGGCGCGCCTGAATGCCGCCAAGCAGGCGATCGAGCAGTTGCTGGTCGAGCGTCGCCAGCAGCTGGCCGACGCGGCTCTGTCGGCCCAGCTTACGACGGATGGGATCGATGTCACTCTGCCCGGGCGCGCGCGCAGCCGCGGCGGCATCCACCCGGTGATCCGCACTTGGATCCGGATCGAGCAGATCTTCCGCTCGATCGGCTTCGACGTGGCCGATGGACCCGAAATCGAGACCGATTGGTACAACTTCACTGCGCTGAACAACCCGGAAAACCATCCTGCCCGTTCGATGCAGGACACTTTTTACGTCGACGCCAGCGACTCGGCCGGCCGGCCGCTGCTGCTGCGGACGCACACCTCGCCGATGCAGGTGCGCTATGCGCGCCAGCACCGCGGGGCGGTGCGCGTGATAGCGCCGGGCCGCACCTACCGGGTCGACAGCGACGCCACGCATTCGCCGATGTTCCACCAGGTCGAGGGTCTGTGGCTCGACCACGATGTCAGCTTTGCCGACCTGAAGGGCGTGTACACGGACTTTCTACGGCGCTTCTTCGAAAGCGACGATCTGCGGGTGCGGTTTCGCGCGTCTTACTTTCCGTTCACCGAGCCATCGGCCGAGATCGACATGATGTTCGCCAGCGGGCCGCGCGCGGGCCAGTGGCTCGAGATCTCCGGGGCCGGCCAGGTGCATCCGGCCGTGGTCAGGAATTTCGGGTTCGATCCGGAACGCACGATCGGCTTCGCGTTCGGCTCGGGGCTGGAGCGGCTGACGATGCTGCGCTATGGGGTCGACGATCTGAGGCATTTTTTCACCGGCGACCTGCGGTTCCTGAAGCAATTCAACTGACGGCAACGACGGGTTCGAGCGGTGAAGATTCCCGAGCAGTGGCTGCGGCAGTTTTGCGATCCGCCGATCGACACGCAATCGCTCGCCGAGACTCTGACGATGGGCGGGGTCGAAGTGGAGGCGGTCGAGCCGGCCGCGCCGCCGTTTTCGGGCGTGGTCGTGGCCCGCGTGCTGGAGGTCGCGCCCCATCCGAACTCCGATCACCTGAAGCTGTGCCGGGTCGACGTGGGCACGGCCGAGCCGGTACAGATCGTCTGCGGGGCGCCGAACGTCGTAGCCGGAATGCGCGCGCCGTGCGCGCTGCCGGGCGCCCGGCTGCCCGGCGACGTATCGATCGCCTCCTCGACCAGGCGCGGCGTGGCCTCCGACGGCATGTTGTGTTCGGCCCGCGAGCTGGGCCTGTCCGACGATCAGAGCGGGCTGCTGGTGCTGCCGCCCGATGCACCGGTGGGCGAATCGCTGCGGCGGGCGCTGGACCTGGACGAGCAATGCCTGCAGATCAAGGTCACTCCAAATCGGGGCGACTGCCTGAGCGTGCTCGGGGTCGCGCGCGAAGCGGCGGCGCTGACGGGCAGCGCGCTGCGTGCGCCGGTTTTCCCGGTCGTGCCTCCGACCAGCGATGAAAAGCTCGCGGTCCGAATCGAGGCGCCCGAGCTGTGCGGGCGCTTTTCGGGACGCGTGCTACGGGGGCTCGACGCCCGCGCCCTGACCCCGCCATGGATGCGCTCGCGCCTGGAGCGCAGCGGTCTTCGATCGGTGTCCGCGCTGGTCGACATTTCCAACTATCTGATGCTCGAGGTGGGGCGGCCGACCCACGTATTCGACCTGAGCGCGCTGCGCGGGCCACTGGTGGTCCGATGGGGGCGCAGCGGCGAGCGCTTGCAGCTGCTCAATGGCCGCCCGGTCGATCTGGACCCCGAAATCGGCGTGATCGCCGATCAGCGCGGCGTGCAGTCGCTGGCGGGCATCATGGGCGGCGAATCGACCGCGGTGACGCTGGACACCGCCGACATCTATCTGGAAGCGGCGTTCTGGTGGCCGGAGGCGATCCAGGGCCGGACGCGACGGCTGAATCTGACCACCGATGCGGCGCACCGCTTCGAACGCGGCGTGGACTTCGCCACCCACGTCGAGCATATCGAGGCAGCCACCCGGATGATCGTCGATATCTGCGGCACGGGCCGCACCCGCGTCGGGCCGATCGACGATCAGGTTGTCCGGCTGCCGCAGCGGGCGCCAATCCGGATGCGAAGCGAGCGCTGTCGCAAGGTGCTCGGGATGCCCGTCGGCGACGATCAGATCGCCGATGCCTTCTCCAGGCTGCAATTTGCTTTCTCTGAAAGCGGCAATGCCTTCGTGGTCGATCCCCCGACGTATCGATTCGACCTTCAGATCGAGGAGGACCTGATCGAGGAGGTCGCGCGCGTGGTCGGTTACGAGCGCATTCCTGCCGATCCGCCTGTGGCCGCCGCGCGAATGGTGCCGGCCCCGGAGGGCTTGCGCGGACCGCATGACCTGCGATTGCGGATGGTGGAGGCCGGCTACCAGGAGCTGATCAACTACTCGTTCGTGGATCCGGCCTGGGAGGCGGATTTCGCGTTGCCTGGCGGGCAGATCCCCGTTGTCAATCCCATTGCCGCGCAGCTTGCGGTGATGCGCACGACGCTATTTGGCGGCCTGGTCTCGATTCTGAAACACAACCTGAACAATCAGGCGACGCGCGCTCGCCTTTTCGAGGTCGGCCGCGTGTTCCGACTCGAACCGGGCCAGCCGGAGGGGCCGCTGCAAGTGGGTGGGGTGGCGCAGCCGACGCTGCTGGGAGCGTTGGCTTACGGCAGTGCCGACGACGAGCAGTGGGCCATGCCGGCCCGCGAGGTCGACTTCTTCGATCTCAAAGGCGATCTGGAGCGCCTGATCAGTCCGCTGCAGGCTCGGTTCGTCGCCGCGACGCACCCCGCGCTGCATCCGGGCCGCTGCGCGCGGGTCCAGATCGGGGAGCAGGCGGTCGGCTGGATCGGGCAGCTGCACCCGCGGTTGGGGCAGAAGTACGGGTTGCCCGGACACGCGATGCTGTTCGAAGTGCAGGTTGACCCGCTGCTGGTCGTGCCCCTGCCGCGTGCGATGCCGATTGCCGAGGTCCCCGCGGTGATACGGGATATCGCGATTTGGGTACCCGAAGAGTTGCCTGCGGCGCGCGTACTTGAGGAAATCGCGCGCTTGTCGGCCCGCGACCACCGTCTGGCGGTCCTGCGCGACGTTAAGCTGTTTGACGTATTTCGTCCGTCCCTCGGCCACACCGCAGACGCGTCGAAAGCGCCCGCTAACGTGTTGTTAAATAAGGAGAAAAGTCTTGCCTTCCGAGTGGTTCTGCAAGATACTCGACGCTCGCTTTCGGACTCCGACGCAGATGCAGCCTGCGGCGCGATCGTTGAGCACCTGACGATCGTACTGGGGGCCCGCGTCCGTCAGTGAGTGGCGCGATGGCCGTCGAACCGATGACTTCGTTCAAGTTTCCAGAGCTTCCTCCTGCGGCGCGGCCGCGCGGGGAGTCCGAGCGTGGCGCTCGCACGCTGACCAAGGCCGAGCTGGCCGACGCGCTGTTCGAACGGCTCGGGCTCAACAAGCGAGAGGCCAAGGACATGGTCGATGGCTTTTTCGATGAGATCAGCCAGGCGCTGCAACGGGGTGAGTCGGTCAAGCTGTCCGGCTTCGGGAATTTCCAGCTCAGGAACAAGCCAACCAGGCCAGGCCGCAACCCGAAGACCGGCGAAGAGATCGCGATCACGGCACGCCGGGTGGTGACATTTCATGCAAGCCAGAAACTGAAAGCCGCGGTCTCGCGCGCGACCGAACGCTGATCCCGGGATTGGGTGCGGCTCGAATCGGAAATGCAGTCCTCCGACGTACCGTATGACGCAGATGGCGCGCTGCCGCCGATCCCGGCCAAGCGCTATTTCACAATCGGCGAGGTCAGCGAGCTGTGCGCGGTCAAGCCGCATGTCCTGCGCTACTGGGAACAGGAATTTACCCAGCTCAAGCCGATCAAGCGACGGGGCAACCGACGCTACTACCAGCACCATGAAGTCCTGCTGATCCGGCGCATCCGCTCGCTGCTGTACGAGCAGGGGTTCACCATCAACGGAGCGCGCAATCGGCTCGACACGGCCGGCGCGATTGCCCGCGAGCGCCCCGCGCCGGCGGAAAAGCCGCTGACCCAGAGCACGATCCGGACACGACTGCTGGAGATTCGCGCGCTGCTGAAGGTCGACGCGTGACGGGCCGACGCGCACGGTACAATCCTCCGAAGTCGGGGCGTAGCGCAGCCTGGTAGCGCACTTGCATGGGGTGCAAGGGGTCGCGAGTTCGAATCCCGCCGCCCCGACCAATACCAGAGCGGCACTTAATCGCCGGCCCTAGCTTGCAGCGCCGTCAGGCCCGCCGATGTCGGCCGGTTCGGCACTCTTGGAGTGCGAAAAGGCGTCGCGGACGATTTCTTCCGCACGGGCAATTTCGTCATCGGTGTAGCGTGCGAATTGTCCGCGCTTGTTCTTGGAAAGCTGGCCGTCGTTCTGCGCGATGAGCCGGACGAGCAGGCTCAGGACCGATTGCTCGCCCTCGAGCCATTGGTTGATTCGTCCCATGGCGGCGTCGAAAGACTGCAACCAGAGAAGCTCCGCTGGCAGGTCCTCGTTCAAGGCATAGTCGATGCATTCGGCCACGAGCTCGCACAAGCGCGTGGCGTCAAAATAGGCGTAAAGCCAGGCTGGCTGCGGTCCTTTGACCTCGAGCGTATTTGTGTCCGGGTCGAGCCGATAGTCCAGCAAACGTGTGCGCGGACCCGAGTACGCCTGCAGCACACTGGCGTACTCGCGTTGGCGCTTCAGCAAGACAACCGACAGTGGCAGAACGACACCAGCAGGTGTCACGCCGCATTGGCGAAGGATGTGGTGCACAAGAAAGCGGTGCAGGCGGCCGTTGCCGTCCAGGAAGGGATGCACGAAAACCAGGCCGAAGGATGCGCAGGCTGCAGCGATTACCGGGTCGACAGCGCCGCTGACGCCGGCCTGGGTAATTTCGGAGATTCCTTGCATCATCGCATCGACGTTCGCGACGGCAGGCGGGATGTAGGCAACCGAATACTGGGAGCCGCTGTTTGACATCCAGTTCTGCTTGTTTCGATAGGTGTGCTCCATCAGCAAGGGCACGCCGATGATTTCGTTTTGCCAGCCGACCATAGCTTCTTCATTCAGGGGACCCGGCGCACCTGCGCGCTCCAGGAGCAGACCAAAGCGCCTGCTTCTGTCCGGACTGGGAATTTCCCTTTCAATCGCAAACGAGCTCTTGGTTTCAGCCAGGTACAAATAGTCGACGGCGCGCTCCAGCAGGCCGGGCTCGATGGCAGCAATGGTCCTGGTGATGCGAGTTTTAAGGTCGCTTGCAAGAAAGGCTTTCAGCGCTGGCGTGCGGCGCACCAGGGGGCTCATGGCCCGAGTGCCGATGAGATTGTGGATGACGCCAAAGCGCGGATTGCTTATCGCGGGGCCAGTCACATAGTCGGCCTCGTCAAGAATCGGCACGCGCGGGGCGCCGGCGGGCAACTTGTAGTGCAAGGTCTGGCCTGTCAGCCATTCATACAAGTGACCGGCCGTGCGTGCGTACCGGGAGGACGGCGCGGCGTTCAGCCACGCTTGCAGTTGCTCGCGTGCGGGCTGCTTTTCGAACAGGGCAGCCAGGACAGTGAGGTCCAGGGGCTCGCTTTTTAGCGCGTACTCGAGCTGTCCACTTAGACCGGTACGCGGCCGATAGGCACTCTTGGGATAGACGATTTCCTCGCAGCCGTTTTCGAACAGGGTGCGATTTACCAGGCGAACGCTGCTGGAGACTTTGCTGACAACCCGGGGCGGCGGGCAGGAAAGCGCGAAGTCTTGGACCAGAGCCGCGTACCCGAGTAGCGAGGCATGTGTGGATTTGGAAGGCATCGAGAAAACAAATACTAATGAGCGCTTTGTTCGAGAGTATATCTAGTTTCATGAGGTTATTACAAGAATTTGTCTACTAATTTAAGCTCCAGGGTGTGTCTTTCGAGGAAGCAGCGACTCTTGTCGAGAATCTATCTATCTCTGCTGGGTTGCTTGGGGATTCTGGCTGGAAGGCAGACTCTTTGGCTAAGGCCGTCGTGGTTTCAGCTATTCGCATCGACACAACGGCTGCTTCCGACAGGTTTTCTCGTTAAACGCTCTACTCGGGCCATCGCTGCCATGCCCGCGACGCCAGTGGTCGGCGTGGGCTGATCCCAAACACGCTCGGCGCCCATCTTCGCCTTACGTTGGCCTGGATGCCAGCGTATTGAAATCAGCGAGGCTCACGGCAGAGCGGGCTTAGCCGATTCCGTAGTGAACCACCTGAACGCGGCCCGAAGCGCAGCCACCCTGCGCATCCACGTGCCTGCCTATCCACCTGTGACGCGCGATGGATACGCTGACCTCGAGCCTTTCTTTCGTAGTGGAACGGGGCGGTTAAGATGCGCGGGGGATTTCGATGCACATTCTGGTCAGCAATGACGACGGCTATCTCGCTCCCGGGCTGCGAGCCCTGGCCGATGCGATGCGCGGCTTCGGCGAGGTCACTGTCGTGGCGCCGGAACAGAATTGCAGCGGCGCCAGCAACTCGCTCACGCTGACCCGGCCCTTGTCGGTGCGGCAGGCCGAAAATGGCTATCTGTTCGTCAACGGCACGCCGACCGATTGCGTGCACATCGCGCTCACGGGCCTGCTCGATCGCCGTCCGGACCTGGTCGTGTCGGGTATCAACGACGGCCAGAACATGGGCGATGACACGATCTACTCGGGAACGGTTGCCGCGGCGATGGAGGGCTATCTGTTCGGCCTGCCCGCGATCGCATTTTCCATGGTGCAGAAGGGCCACGCCCATCTGGACAGTGCGGCGCGGGTGTGCTGCGCGATCGTCGAGCGCTTTCGCGCCGGTCCGCTGCCCGAGACGTTTCTGTTGAACGTGAACATTCCGGATCGACCGTACTCGCAGTTGCGCGGCCTGGCATGCACGCGGCTTGGCAAACGCCACCCGTCCGAACCGGTGGTGCGCACCGTCAGCCCACGCGGGGAAACGATTTACTGGGTGGGGGCCGCGGGCGAGGCGGCCGATGCCAGCCCGGGAACGGACTTTCACGCGACCGCCAGCGGCCTGGTCTCAGTGACGCCCCTGCAGATCGACCTGACTCACACGGGGCAGCTGGAGTCCGTTTCGCAATGGCTGGGCCCGGGGCAGCTTTGAGCGCGACGCCCGGCACCGGGCTCACGTCCGAACGCGTTCGCGCCCGCATGGTCGAGCGCGTGCGCGAGCTTGGGGTGCGCGATGAGCGCGTGCTGGCGGCGATGCGCCGCGTGGAGCGGCATCGTTTCGTCGATCAGGCGTTGGCCAGCCGGGCTTACGAAGACACCGCGTTGCCGATCGGATTCGGGCAGACCATATCGCAGCCCTATATCGTGGCGCGTTGCGCCGAACTGGCTCTGGGCGGGGCGGCCGATCCGAAGAGCCTGAGCGTCCTTGAAGTCGGCACCGGGGGCGGGTATGCGGCCGCCGTCCTGAGCGAACTGTTCGGCACCGTGTTTTCGATCGAGCGCGTGCGTGCGTTGCACGAAGTGGCGCGCGCCAATCTGCGGCCGCTCAGGATCGCCAACCTGCGCCTCGTGTTCGGCGACGGCGTGCTGGGATTGCCGACCGAGGCGCCGTTCGGCGCGATCGTCTGCACCGCCGCCGGAGACGACATTCCGGGCACGTGGCTCGAACAACTGGTGCCGGGCGGGGTGATCGTCGCGCCGCTCGGCCGTGACACGCAGGTCCTTACAGTGCTGTCCAAGGGTCCGGAGGGGCGGCTGCTTCGACGCGAGCAGGAACCGGTACGCTTCGTGCCGTTGCTGCATGGAACCGTGACTGCCGATAACCGATGACAGCCTCAGGCCCGATATTGCGCTCGATCGTCGCGTCCGCCTGCGCCGTGCTGGCGTCGAGCGCCTGTATCGTCTCGCCGACGCACCAGGCGCCGATCGAGGAGCGCTCGAAGTCCGGCCCCGTCAAGCAGGCGGCGCCGGCTGTGGCGCCGCAGCCGCCTCCCGCGCCGGCGCCTGCCGCGGTCACGCGTGAGGCGCACGATGGTCAGTACGTAGTGCAGTCGGGAGATACCCTGTACAGCATCGCGCTTGCGTTCGGACAGGACGCCCGGGATCTGGCGCGCTGGAACAGCCTGGGCGATACGACCCAAATTCACGTGGGTCAGACATTGCGGGTTGCGCCGCCTGCGGCCGACGAGGCGAGCCCGGCCGAGGCCACGCCAGTGCCCGTCTCGCCGTCGGGGTCGCTGGAGACACGCCCGTTGACTGCAGGCAGCCCACTGACTGCCCAGACCGGTGCGGCACCGCCCGCGGCGGCGCCGCAGGCTGGCGCCGAAACGCCCGGCGCGGTCGCGCCACCGCCGCCTACGACTCCCGACAAGAGTGCCGCGGAGGCCGTACAGGTCTGGGCCTGGCCGAGTGCCGGCAAGGTGGTGGAGCAATTCGACGAGACCCGCAATAAGGGGATCGATATCTCCGGCAACGTCGGCGATCCGGTATGGGCCGCCAACGACGGCGAGGTCGTATACAGCGGCAGCAACTTGCACGGCTATGGCAAATTGGTCATCATCAAACACACGGACGACTACGTGTCGGCCTACGCTCACAACAACGAGATCCTGGTAACGCAGGGACAGGCCGTCAAGCGGGGGCAGCACATTGCTGATCTGGGGATGACTGATGCGGCCAGCCCCAGACTCCACTTCGAAATCCGGCGTCATGGCACGCCGGTGGATCCGCTGACGTACCTGCCATCCCGCTGAACGGCACCCGGACCGCATCGCCGGCGCGCCAAGGACGCTGGCGAATGGGGCGCCCGCGCAAACCGACTGACAGCGAGCAGACCGAAGGGGACCGCGAGCCCGTGGCCGACGCCCTGGAGCAGCCGCCCGCAGAGGCGGCCGGCCCGGGCGCGCCCGAGTCCGCCGACTTGCATCGCACGGCCTGGGTCGCGGCCGACGACGTCGGCGGCGATTCGATGCGCCGGTACCTCGGAGCAATCGGGTCGCGCCCTCTGCTGACCGCCGAGCAGGAATATGCGTATGCGACGCTGGCGCGCGAGGGCGACTTCGACGCCCGTCAGAAGATGATCGTGCACAACCTGCGGCTGGTGGTTTCCATCGCCCGCAACTTTCTGAACCGCGGCGTCACGTTCTTCGACCTGATCGAGGAAGGCAATCTGGGGCTGATCCATGCACTGGACCGATTCGAGCCACAGCGCGGCTTTCGCTTCTCCACCTACGCAACCTGGTGGATCCGTCAGGCGATCGACCGCGCGCTGGCCGCGCAGACGCGAATGGTGCGCCTGCCCTCGCACGTGATGCGGGAGCTGAAGCAGGTCCAACGCGCGCGGCATCGCCTCGAGGCCGGATGGCGTGCTGCCGGCCTGTCGCGCAGCGCAAGCGTCGACGACATCGCGCGCCTGCTGGGCAAGACGGCCGACGAAATTTCCGACCTGATCGCGCTGGGCGAAGCGCCGGCTTCGCTGGACCATCCGATCGGCGAAGACGGTGACACCGCGTGGCTCGAGCTGATGCCCGACCAGGCGTCAGTGGCCCCCGAGCGTCACGTGGCTCAGCACGAGCTGCAGTTGCTGATGGACCACTGGCTGGACGATCTTTCGACCAAGCAGCGCCTCGTGATCGAGCGGCGCTACGGCCTGAACGGACAGGATCCGGCCACGCTCGAAGATCTGGCGCGCGAGCTCGGGCTGACGCGCGAGCGGGTCCGGCAGATCCAGCAGGAAGCGCTGGCGCGCCTGCAGCAGGCGCTGCTTTCGCGCGGAGTGCAGCGCGACGTGTTGTATTAGGAAGTCAGCCCCGGGGCCGCCGGCCGAAGGGTCTGCGCCTCGGGGCGCGGCATGAACATCGTTCCCTTGCGCAGCAGCAGGTTTTCCGCGGCACGCCGCACGTCGAGCACCTGGGGATCGACGGCGTCGCGGGTTGCACGCAGCAAAAGCCGCAGCATCGTTTCGAATTCGCGGGCGTTGTCGTCGTTGCGCATCAAACCGCTGTCGATCAGCTCCAGAGGCTCGCATCGGCGGCGCATCGGACGGGGCGCCGGAAAATCCAGGCGCTCCGACGCCTGGACGCTTACGATTTCCAGGCACTTGCGGGCAAAGCTCATGCTGAAACGGTCGTTCTCGTCGCGCAACCGGCTCTCCATGCTGATCCAGAACCTGGTTGAAGCTGCCGCGTCGTAGATACGCGGCAGTTGCAAGCCGAGGTTTTCGGGACCCAGACCGCCCGCGTATCCGCACGCTACCGATTCGGTCGCCGGGCGCCAGGCCTGCGGCGTAATGCCGCGACCCAGAGAGGAATCGAACAAAATGGCGTGGTTTGCCACACCCGCCAGGGCCTGGGTCACCGACTGGTTGCTCTCGTTGTGCTGGGTGATGAACGGGACCGATGCGCAGGCCAGCATGAACTCGCGCAGGCGCCCCAGGTCGACCTCACCGCTGCCCGCGTCGAAGTTCAGCTGTATCCGGCCATCCCGCGTGCGCACCTGCTCGAACAGGCCGCGAACGACGTGCTCGCCGTCCAGCAGCTCTGCTACCCCGGATCCACAGACATGCAGCGCAACTCTGACGTAGCGCGGCAGTTCCCTGAACGCGCGTTGGATCCGCCCGAGCGAGGGGTACCGGCCCGGCGTGCCCAGCCGCTTCGGGGAATAAAGGAAAGCCCATTCCGCATACGGATACATATCGGAGACAACCGCAAGTTCGACCAGCGGCGTCGTTTCATCGATCCCGGTCAGAGTGCAATCGGTCAGCGGCATGGAACGGTCTCCTGGAGGCGCACGAGGCGCCCGCAATCGCAAGTCGGCCCGATCGTGGTTATACGAGCGGCCACCTGGGCCCAGAGAAACGGAACTCTACGCCGGCCGGGGCACGATGCGTCTTGCTGTTTTGCGCTGACGGCGCGCGCACGGGCTGAGGCCGGCTCGTGTGCCCAACAGGCCCGCGTCCGTACAATCGCGGCGTGACGCCGATCCTCACGTTCGATCTGGAAACCGTTCCCGACGTCGACGGGCTCAGGCAGCTGCGGCCGCACTGGGCCGGCCTGGACGACCGCACAGTGGCTTCACAGGCGATGGCCGAGCGGCGCGAGCGCACCGGCAGCGACTTCCTGCCGCTGCACCTGCAGCGGGTGCTGGTGATCGGCTGCGCGTTCCGCGACGAGTCCGGATTCCGGGTACGCAGCCTGGGCTCGCCGGGGGACAGCGAGGCCAAGCTGATCAACGATTTCTTCCGGCTGATCGATCGCTACGAGCCCCAGCTGATCAGCTGGAACGGAGGCGGGTTCGATCTGCCCGTGCTCCACTACCGGGCCCTGATTCACGGCGTGCCGGCGCGCCGCTACTGGGATCAGGGCGAGGACGACCGGGACCTGCGCTACAGCAACTATGTGAACCGCTACCACCTGCGCCATGTCGACCTGATGGACGTGCTGTCGCGCTACCAGCCGCGCGCGGCGGCGCCGCTGGACGAATTGGCTCGCCTGGCCGGCTTCGCCGGGAAGCTGGGGATGGATGGATCGCAGGTGTGGGAGGCGTATTGCAGCGGGCAGATCGAGCGGATCCGCGCCTACTGCGAAAGCGACGTCGTCAACACTTACCTGCTGTATTGCCGTTTTCGCAAAATGCGCGGGCAGCTGGACGAGCCCGACTATGCGGCGGAGCTGCAAACCGTCCGCGATGCGCTGGCCGCGTCCGGCGCCCCCATCTGGCAGGAGTTCCTGAACGCGTGGCCGGCAACGCCGAGCCCGTGACTGCGCTTCGGGTCGACTGGGTCGAATCGCTCGACCAGCAGGGGCGCGGCATCGTGCGCGTCGATGGCAAGGCCGCTTTTATCGAAGGCGCACTGCCGGGCGAACGTGTCCGCTGGGAGCGCCTTCGCAGCGGCCAGAAGTTCGACGTGGGCCGGCTGGTGCAGGTCGAGCATGCGAGCAGCCAGCGCGTATCGCCGCGCTGCCCCCACTTCGGGTTGTGGCGCGGCGCGTGCGGCGGCTGTTCGATGCAGCACCTGGACGCGCGCGCCCAGGTTGCCGTCAAGCAGAGGGTACTCGAGGACGCCCTGTGGCACCTCGCACGCCTGAAGCCCGAGCAGATCATGCGCCCGATCTCCGGGGTCGAGTGGGGCTACCGGCACCGGGCGCGCCTGTCGGTGCGTTACGTCGCACGCAAGGCGCAGGCGCTGGTCGGATTTCACGAGCGCGCCAGCAGTTTCGTCGCCGACATGCGCGAATGCCACGTGCTGGCCGGTCCAGTCGGATCGCTGCTGATGCCGCTGCGCTCGCTGGTCAGCGGGATGGACGCCAGGCGCCGGCTGCCGCAGATCGAGGTGGCGGTCGTTCAGGCCGGCTCCAACGTGCACACCGTGCTCGTGTTCCGCATCCTGGATCCGCTGTCGGCGTCCGATCGGAACGCACTGGAGCGATTCGGCGCCGAGCATCAGGTGGCGGTGTGGTTGCAGCCCTCAGGGCCCGGGACGGCGGCACCGCTGGCCGATTCCGACGCGGTCGAGTTGCAGTTGCGGCTGCCCGAGTTCGGTGTGCAGCTTCCGTTCGCGCCGACCGATTTCACGCAGGTCAATCACGCGGTCAACGAAAACCTGGTGCGGCGCGCTCTGGCGCGGCTGGATGGCCGCCCCGACGAACGCGCGCTGGATCTGTTTTGCGGGCTTGGAAATTTCACCTTGCCGCTGGCCACCCGGGTCGCGCACGTGATCGGCATCGAGGGCAACCAGGCCCAGGTGACGCGTGCCGCTCGTGCGGCCGAGGCCAACGGCCTGCAGGCGCGGGTCCGTTTCGTCTCGCAGGATCTGTTCGCGTGGACTCGCAACGAGTGGGAATCGCTGAACCTGCGCGAGGGTCGCATCGACCGCGTGCTGCTGGACCCGCCGCGTGAAGGTGCGCTGGCGGTGGCGCGCGCATTGGCTGCCAGCCAGGTACGCCCGCGCTGCCTGGTCTACGTGTCGTGCAATCCGGCCACCCTGGCGCGCGATTGCGCGGTGCTGGTACATGAAGGCCACTGGCGCCTGGCGGCGGCCGGAATCGTCAATATGTTTCCCCACACGTCGCACGTCGAATCGCTGGCGGTGCTGCAGCCCGAAAACGACGAGCAGTAACGTTCGAGGCTCAAACCGTCCCCGTGTTACACTGACCATCCGGATTGCTCCGTAACCCGTTCTTTTTATTCGGTTTTCCAGCGACTCCCGGAGAAAGTCGGGGCGATCGAACGCGGCGCCGCCCCGCTGCCTGTCGCCTCCGCCGATTGCGCCCCAGGAACCCGCATGGCTATCGAACGAACTTTGTCCATCATCAAGCCGGATGCCGTCCGCAAGAACGTGATCGGAAAAATTCTCGCGCGCTTCGAGGCGGCCGGTCTGCGGATCGTGGCCGCGCGCATGATGCAGCTTTCGCGCGCCGAAGCGGAGGCGTTCTATGCGGTTCACCGGGAGCGGCCGTTCTTTCGCGATCTGGTCGAATTCATGAGCTCCGGACCGATCATGGTGCAGGTGCTGGAAGGCGAGGGCGCGATCCTGAAGCATCGCGACCTGATGGGGGCGACCGATCCGAAGAAGGCGGCACCCGGAACGATCCGCGCCGATTTCGCCGAGAGCATCGACGCCAACGCGGTGCACGGCTCCGACGGCACGGAGACAGCGCTTGCGGAGGTCGCGTTTTTCTTTCCCACGATGGCGATCGTGACGCGCTGAAGGGCCTTCCCGGGACAACCAGCCGGCCACGATGAACACGATCAACCTGCTCGACCTGGATGGGCAAGCCCTCGAGCAGCTGGTCCAATCGCTGGGCGAGCGGCCATTCCGTGCCCGCCAGCTCAAGCGCTGGATCCACCGGCACGGCGCGGCCGACTTCGAGTCGATGACCGATCTGGCGCGTTCGCTGCGGGAAAAGCTGACCGGCCGCGCGCGGGTGACAGCGCCAGGCGTGATATCGCATCAGACCGCTGCCGATGCGACCCGGAAGTGGTTGCTGTCGGTCGGCGGCAAGGACGCGGTCGAGGCGGTGTATATACCCGAGCCGGATCGCGCCACGCTGTGCATTTCGACCCAGGCCGGTTGCGCCGTCAACTGTCTGTTCTGTTCCACCGGCAAGCAGGGGTTCAGCCGCAATCTCACCACGGCGGAGATCATCGGCCAGCTCTGGCTGGCGGAGCACAGCCTGCGCCGCCCGCAGGCGACGACCACGGGGCAGGCGGGCGCCGGGTCAACGCAGGCGGCCGCGGGGGCGCCGGCGCGCGCCGAGCGCGTGATCAGCAACGTGGTGCTGATGGGAATGGGCGAACCGCTGCAGAACTACGAGGCTGTCCTGCCGGCGCTTCGCCTGATGCTCGATGACGACGCCTATGGCCTGTCGCGGCGGCGGGTCACGGTGTCCACGGCCGGGATGGTGCCGCAGATGGATCGCCTGGCACAGGACTGTCCGGTTGCGCTGGCCGTCTCGCTGCACGCGCCCGACGACGCTTTGCGCGACAAGCTGGTGCCGCTGAACCGCAAATATCCGCTGCGCGACCTGATGGCGGCATGCCGGCGTTACCTGCGCAGCGCCCCGCGCGACTTCATCTCGTTCGAATACGTGATGCTCGACGGCGTCAACGACAGCGATGCGCATGCGCGCGCGCTGGTCCGGCTGGTCGATGGGCTGGCCTGCAAGTTCAATCTGATCCCGTTCAATCCGTTCCCCGGGGCCGAGGTTCGGCGCTCGCCGGCGCAGCGGATCCAGGAGTTCGCGGCCAGGTTGATCGCCGCCGGGTTCGTCACCACGACGCGCAAGACGCGCGGAGACCAGATCGACGCCGCCTGCGGCCAGCTGGCCGGTGCTGTCGACGATCGCACCGGCATCGCCGAGCGCCGCCCGGCCCAGCGCGCGAGGTCGGTGCCGCTACGGGTCGCGCCGTGATGGGCTTGCCGGTGATGCGCTCGTTTGCTGCGCGCCGGTGGCGAACGCTCCTTGGCGTGTTCGCGCTGGCCGGCGTGGCAACCCTGGCAGGTTGCAAGACCACGACGACCGTGACCACGACGTCGGACACGGCCAACGCGAGCGGATCGAGCAATGAGGGCGACCCGCACCGGCGTGCCGCGGTGCGGCTTCAGCTCGCGGCCGGGTATTACCAGAAGGGGCAGGTGGAGGTGGCGATCAAGGAAGCCACGGAGGCGACCCAGATCGACCCGAATCTGGCGTCGGCGTACGGGCTGCTCGGGCTGATTTACATGGATCTGGGGCAGGACGCTCAGGCCGAGGGCAACTTCCGGCACGCGTTACAGGTGAACCCGAACGATCCGGAGCTGAACAACAATTTCGGCTGGTTCCTGTGCCGTACCCATCGCGAGCGCGATTCGATGAAATACTTCGACCGCGCTGCCTCCGACCGCCTGTATGCCACGCCCGCGATGGCGCTGCAGAACGCGGGCATCTGCTCGATGCAGATCGGCCAGAACGAGGTTGCGGAAAAGTACCTGATGCGCGCGTTCGAGGCCGATGCCTCCAGCCCGGTTGCCAAATTCCAGCTGGCCCGCCTGTACCTGCAGATGGGCCGTTTCGAGCGGGCCGAATTCTATTACGGGCTGTTGTCCAAGACCGTGGACCCGAATGCGCAGACGCTGTGGCTTGGAACGAAGATCGCGCACGCCACGTCCGATCGGCGCACCGAGCAGCAGTTGAGCCAGGAACTGCGCAGCCGCTATCCGAACTCGCCGGAGACGGGCCTGCTGAACCGGGAGGCGTTCAATGAATGATCCGGTCGCGGCCGAGCCGGATCGGGTGCGGGTCGCTGAATCCGCGCCGGCGCCGCCGCCGCCCGGATTCGGGTACGCGCTCGCGCAGGCGCGCGTGCGCGCGGGCCTGAGCGTCGAGCAGCTGGCCGGGCGGGTCAGGCTGCACCCGAAGCAGCTGCGGGCGATCGAAAACGAGGAGCTGCATCTGCTGCCGGCGCCAGCCTACATAAACGGGTTCGTCCGCAACTGCGCGCGCGAGCTCGGACTGGATGCGGGTCCCTTGATCGAGGACCTGAATTCCAAAGTCAAGCTGCGGGGTCTGGGCCCGCTTGCGCCGGACCTCGGCGCGGGGGGGCCGTTGCCCTTGCCGGTGCTGGACGACCGAGCCTGGCGCCATCTGGTTCTGGCCGGCATCGTGGCCGCATTGGTCTGCGCCCTGGGGATCGGCGTATGGATGGCCCGCCCCGCAAGCGATCGTGACCGCACGGGTCATCAAGTGCCAGGGCCTGCCGGCGCGGCACGTCTGCCGCCTTCCGACAGGGCTGGCGCTCCTGCCGCACCAGCGCCCGAGGGCGCCCCCGGTGCGGGCGCTGCACCGCAGGGCGCTTCACCCGGGACGCCCGAGTCGCCAGGCGGCGCCACGCCGGCCTCGCCCGTGCGTGCGCCGGCGGCGACTTCGGCGGCGGAGGCGTCCGGAAGGTCTGCGGCCGCCGCGCTTTTGGCCTCCGCGGCGTCTGCCGCCGATGCGGCCGCCCGGGTCGACGCTGTCGGCGGCCCCCTCATTCCGGTGGCGACCGTAGCGCCCGCAGCGGGCGCCACCACCGGCCTGGTGCTGCGCTTCAACGAGCGATCGTGGGTCCAGGTCAGCCAGCCGGACGGTCACGTGCTGCTGTCGCGCAGTGGCGAGCCCGGCAGCATGGAGCTGGTCAATTCGCCGGCGCCGCTGGTCCTGGTGATCGGGCGAGCCGACGCCGTGCAGGTCGAATATCGAGGCCAGCCGGTGAACTTGAAGCCGTACGTCAACAACAACGGCGTGGCGCGCGTGTTACTGGCCGATGGCCGCGCCGCCACTGGAGGACAGACACGATGAATGCGCTGGACAAACCATTCGATGGGCCGGCATCGGCCGGTCCGGCGGCGCGCCGCCCTTCGCGCCGGCTCGAGCTGAGGTGGGGGTCGCGCGTCGTGCCTTTCGGGGGCGGCGCGCCGGTGATGGTGCAGGCGATGACGAACACCGACACCGCCGACCCGGTGGCCACGGCAGTTCAGGTGCGCGAGCTGGCTGCAGCCGGATCGGAGGCGGTCCGCGTCACGGTCAATTCGCCGGAAGCGGCGCGCGAGGTGGCCTACCTGCGCGAAACGCTCGACCGCGGTGGACTCGAGGTGCCGCTGATTGGAGACTTTCATTTCAACGGCCACAAGCTGCTGACCCAGTTCCCGGACTGCGCGCAGGCGCTTTCCAAATATCGGATCAATCCCGGCAACGTCGGTCGCGGCACGCGCGGCGAGGACAATTTCGCCCAGATGATCGAGGTGGCCTGCCGGCACGAAAAGCCGGTGCGGATCGGCGTGAACTGGGGCAGCCTGGATCAGGAGCTGCTGGCGCGCCTGATGGACGAAAATGCCCGGCGCCAGCAGCCGTGGGACGCTTCGGCGGTGCTGCGCGAGGCGCTGGTGCGCTCGGCGGTGGACAGCGCGCGCCGGGCCGAACAACTCGGCCTGCCGGGCGACCGCATCTGCCTGTCGGCCAAGGTGAGCGCCGTTCAGGAGCTGATCGCCGTGTATCGCGAGCTGGCCAGCCGCTGTGACTACCCGCTGCATCTGGGACTGACCGAGGCCGGCATGGGCAGCAAAGGCATTGTGGCCTCAACCGCGGCCTTGTCGGTGCTGCTGCAGGAAGGTATCGGAGACACGATCCGCGTGTCGTTGACGCCGGAGCCGGGCGGACCGCGCACGCGCGAGGTACAAGTGGCGCAGGAGATTCTTCAATCGCTGGGACTGCGCCATTTCGTTCCGGCGGTGACCGCCTGTCCGGGATGCGGTCGCACCACCAGCACGGTGTTCCAGGAACTGGCTTCACGCGTGCAGACGTATCTGCGTGAGCGGATGCCGGAATGGAAGACGCGCTTTCCGGGCGTCGAGAACCTGACGGTCGCCGTGATGGGTTGCGTGGTCAACGGTCCCGGGGAAAGCCGGCACGCCGACATCGGCATCAGCCTGCCGGGAACCGGCGAGCAGCCGGTGGCCCCGGTGTTCATCGATGGCGAGCGGCGCGTGACGCTGAAGGGGGAACGCATCAGCGAGGAATTCGAGGCGATCGTCGAAGAGTACGTCAACCGCCGTTACAGCCGGCCGGGCCTGTCTCCGTCGTGATCGTCATTGCGACCTTTCCTGAACGCACTTCCTGACCGCATGGGTTCGCCCAAGATCGCCGCCGTGCGCGGCATGAACGACTTGCTGCCCGCGCAGGCCCCATTGTGGGAAGCCTTCGAGGCGCAGGCGATCCGGATCCTGCGCAATTACGGCTATCGGCAGATCCGCACCCCGATCCTGGAGCCCACGGCCCTGTTCCGGCGCGGCCTGGGCGAAGTGACCGACATCGTTGAACGGGAGATGTACAGCTTCGTCGACTCGCTCAACGGCGAGGCGCTGACGATGCGGCCGGAGAACACCGCAGGCGTGGTGCGCGCCGCCATCGAGCACAACCTGCTGTACGAGGGGCCGTGCCGCCTCTGGTACATGGGGCCCATGTTCCGCCACGAGCGCCCGCAGCGCGGCCGTTATCGCCAGTTCTACCAGGCCGGTGCGGAAGCGCTCGGCCTGGCGGGCCCGGACGTCGACGCCGAACAGATCCTGCTGCTTGCGCGCCTGTGGCGGGCGCTGGGCCTTGCGGACATCCGCCTGGAGCTCAACTCGCTGGGCCAGCCGCCCGAGCGCGCGCGTCACCGCGCCGATCTGATCCGGCACCTGGAGCGGCATCATGAGCGCCTCGACGAGGACGCACGGCGCAGGCTGCATTCCAACCCGCTGCGGATTCTGGACACGAAGAACGCGGCGATGCAGGACGTAGTGCAGGCCGCTCCTCGCCTGATCGACTACCTGGGCGAAGACTCGCTTGCGCACTTCGAGCGCTTGCAGCAGCTGCTGCGCGTGAGCGGTGTCGAGTTCACGGTCAATCCGCGGCTGGTGCGCGGACTGGACTACTACAACCTCACAGTGTTCGAATGGGTCACCGATCGCCTCGGCGCACAGGGCACGGTGTGCGGCGGCGGGCGATACGACGGGCTGATCGAGCTGCTGGGCGGCAAAGGGGCGCCGGCCTGCGGCTTTTCAATCGGCATTGAACGCGCGATCGAGCTGATGGGCGACAATGCGGCCGGCACGCAGCCCGACTGCCAGGTCTACGTGCTGCACCAGGCAGGCACCACTTACCAGGCTGCGATGCAGGCGGCCGAGCGCCTGCGCGATGCCGGACTGGACGTGATCCTGCATGCGGGCGAGGCCAGCCTGAAGTCGCAGATGAAGCGTGCCGACGCGAGCGGGGCCCGCTATGCGGTGATCGTCGGTGAGCGGGAGGCGGCCGAGTCGGTCGCTGCGGTCAAGGCATTGCGTGCCACCGATCCGGCAGAACCATTTGCCCAGCAGCAGGACGTCGCGCTGGGCGTCGTGGGACCGACGCTGGCGAAGCTATTTGGCGCTGACACCCCCGCCCCTCTCTCGCAAGCGGGAGAGGGGAGATAATGCCGGCCCCTCTCCTGCGAGCGGGAGAGGGTAGACCATGTTGAAAGTGGATCAAAAAAATGTCGTACGACCTTCAGGAACAGGAACAACTGGATGCGCTCAAGGCCTGGTGGCGAGCCAACAACAGCCGGCTGACTTGGGCGGCCACTGCCATACTGGTGGCGGTGCTCGCGTATCAAGGGTGGACCTGGTACACACTCAGGCAATCGGCGGCCGCATCGGTCTTGTACGAGGAGTTCGAACGCGCCGCGGCCTCGAAGGACCCCAAAGACGCGACCAAGGCGCGCGATCTGGCCGGCACGCTGATCGATCAGCACGGCTCGACCGTGTATGCGGCGATGGCAGCCTTGCGCGAGGCCAAATCCAATATCGACGCCGGCGATCCGAAGACCGCCAAGGCCCAGTTGAGCTGGGCCGCGGAACATGCGGCCCAGAAGGAGCTCGGCCTGCTGGCACGAGTGCGGCTGGCGGGAGTTCTGCTGGACGAGAAGGCATACGACCCCGCGCTGCAGGTGTTGAAAGTCGACGTTCCGGACGCCTTCGCATGCCAGTTCGCGGACCGGCGCGGTGACGTGTATGCGGCCCAGGGCAAGTTCGCCGATGCGCGGGCGGCCTATTCCGAGGCGCTGGCCAAGGCCGGCAATCAGCCGCTGCGCGCGATGATCCAGATGAAGCTGGACGCGCTGCCGGCCGCCGGAGCGTAGGCCGGCATGAGCGCTGCAAAACCTGTGGCTCGTGCCGCAGCCGGGGCGCTGCGCCCGGCCTGGTGGATCCCGATGGCAGCGGCATTGCTGGCTGCCTGCTCTTCGAGCTCCAAATCGGAGCGGCCGGCCGACCTGAAGCCGATCAAGTCGCCTTTGTCGATCCGCGTGGCGTGGGACGTCAGGGTGGGCGACGGCCGGCACACGTTCCTGGAGCCCGCGGTGGTCGAGAACGCGATCTACGCCGCCGCAGCCGAGGGTGACCTGGTCCGGATCGATCCGGCTGACGGCCGCCAGGCGTGGCACGCCAAGGCGCCGTCACGCCTCGGAGCCGGCGTCGGAACGGACGGGTTCGTGGTGGCGGTGGCCGGTCAGCGCGGCGAGGTGTACGCCTATTCGGCCGAGGGCAAACTCCTATGGGAGACACGGGTGCCGAGCGACGTCGTCACGCCGCCGCTGGTTGGCCGTGGTCTGGTGATCGTGCGTTCCACCGACCAGGGCGTGACGGCGTTCGACGCGGAAAATGGCCACAGGAAATGGATTTTCAAGCGCCAGACGCCGCCGCTGGCGCTGCGCGCTCCGAGCGAAATGGCTTTTTCCGGGGAAAACCTGATTGCTGGATTCCCCGGCGGGCGCCTGGTTGCGATCGCTCTGTCCAATGGTGCTTCCCGCTGGGACAGCCCGGTTTCCGAGCCCAAGGGGGCCACCGAGGTCGAGCGCCTCGCCGATGTGCTCGGCTCGCTCGCGCTGACGGGCAACCAGGTGTGCGCGGCTTCCTACCAGGGGCGGATCGCCTGCTTCGACACGGCCAGCGGCGAGCAGCAATGGGCGCGTGAGATGCGTGCTGGAGCCGGCGTCGCGATCGACGGCGAGGAGGTGGTCGGCGTGGACGAAGCCTCGACCGTCCAGGCCTTCGCGCGCTCCGGAGGCGCGGCTCGGTGGACGTGCAAGCTGCTGGCACACCGCAGCCTGTCTTCGCCGGGCACGCGGGACCGATGGCTTGCCGTGGGCGATTATCGGGGCTACGTGCATTTCCTGAATGCGAGCGACGGCCAGCTGGTCGGCCGGGTCGAGATCGACAGCAGCCCGATCGTGGCACAGCCCCGGGCGGTCGGCGGCGGGATCCTGGTTCAGACCCAGCGCGGCCACCTCGCGCTGCTGATGCCGCAAGGCTGATCGTCACGCGGTTGCGCTATCCCAGAGCACTCCCATGAAGGCCGTGGTCGCGCTAGTCGGCCGCACCAATGTCGGCAAATCGACGTTGTTCAACCGCCTGACGCGGTCGCGCTCCGCGCTGGTGGCCGACTTGCCAGGTCTGACGCGCGACCGCCAGTACGGCGACGGTCATGTGGGATCGAAGCCGTTTCTGGCGATCGATACCGGTGGATTCGATCCCGACTCCGGCCAGGCGCTGCAGCGTGCGATCAACGAACAAACCGAGACCGCGATCGTCGAATCCGATGTGCTGCTTTTCGTGGTCGACGTGCGGGCCGGCCTGACAGCTCAGGACCAGCGCATCGCCGAGCGCCTGCGCCAGAGCGGACGCCGCGTGATGGTGGTTGCAAACAAGGCCGAAGGTCTGGACCCGGAGGCAGGCGCGGAATTCCACGAACTTGGCCTGGGCGAGCCATGTCTGATCTCGGCTGCGCACGGCATGGGTCTGACGGAGCTGATGCAGACCGCGCTGGCCGACGAGCCCGAGGAGGACCCGACGCCCGCCTCTTCCGAAGCGCCCGACAGCACGCGCGTGGCGATCGTCGGGCGACCCAACGTCGGCAAATCCACGCTAGTCAATGCCCTGATTGGCGAGCGCCGGATGGTCGCTTCCGAGCAGCCCGGGACAACCCGCGATGCGATCGAGGTCGAATTCGAGTTTGACGGCGGCCGCTTCACGCTGATCGATACGGCGGGCATCCGCCGCAAAGGCCTGGTTTTCGAGGCGGTCGAAAAATTCTCGGTGATTAAGACGTTGCAGGCGGTTGAAGAGTGCAACGTGGCCACGCTGCTGCTGGACGCGTCCGGCGAGATCGCCGAACAGGATGCGCACATCGCCGGCTACATCCTGGAGCGTGGCCGCGCGCTGGTGCTGGCGGTCAACAAATGGGATGCAGTTCGCGAGGAGCAGCGTGAGCGGATCAAGCGTGAGATGCGGCGCAAGCTGCACTTCCTGGACTGGGCCAGTCTGCATTTCATTTCGGCCCTGCGCGGCACCGGCCTGCAGGGGCTAATGCGTTCGGTGGTTGCGGCCGAGCAGGCCGCCTTCTGCCGCCTGCCCACACCTCGGCTGACCAGGGCGCTGCGCGCTGCGGTCGAACGGCAGGAGCCGCCGCGCGCCGGCAATCTGCGGCCCAAGTTGCGGTATGCGCACCAGGGTGGCTCCAATCCCCCCATCATCGTGATCCACGGCAATTCCCTACGTCATGTGCCGGACAGTTACCGGCGTTACTTGGAGGGATGGTTTCGGGAACAATTCGGGCTGCGCGGGACTCCTCTACGAATCGAATTCCGCAGCGGACTCAACCCCTACGCCTCGCAGCGCGCTGGCAAAGGGTCGTCTTTTCCAGTAGATTGAATTTTGTCGCACTGCACACATTTAAGTGCAATGTGGGGGCGGAGCCGCGCGCCATTGCGGGCGGCGTCCACATGCGCGACCGACCTGGAGAAAATATGAGCAACAAAGGGCAACTACTACAAGACCCATTCCTGAACGCGCTGCGCAAGGAACACGTGCCGGTGTCGATCTATCTGGTCAACGGAATCAAGCTGCAAGGCCAGATCGAATCGTTCGATCAGTACGTGGTCCTGCTGCGCAATACGGTCACCCAGATGGTGTACAAGCACGCGATTTCGACGGTTGTCCCGGCTCGCCCGGTCAACTTGACCGTGGAGTCCGAACCCTGAGCGGATTCCAGGTCGAACGCGCCCGCTCCGAAGCGCCTATCAGGGCGCTGCTGGTGGAGGTTGCGCTGCGTGGCGCCGGCCGCAGGCGGTCCGAAGCGTCGGACGGAGTCGAGGAGCTGCGCCAGCTGGCCGAAAGCGCTGGATTCTCGCCCGCGGGCCAGATCGTGGCCCGGCGCGACCGGCCGGATCCGGCGCACTACCTCGGACGGGGCAAGGTCGAGCAAATCCGCGAGCAACTGCTGCAGTCCGGCTCCACGGTCGTGATCCTGGATGCGGCGCTGTCGCCGGTGCAGCAGCGCAACCTGGAGCAGGAGCTCGGCGTGGGGGTGCTGGACCGCACGTCGCTGATCCTGGACATCTTCGCGCAGCGCGCGCAGAGCCGCGAGGGCAAGCTGCAGGTTGAGCTGGCGCGGTTGCAGCATCTGTCCACACGTCTGGTACGCGGCTGGACCCACCTGGAGCGGCAACGAGGGGGCATCGGTTTGCGCGCCGGACCAGGCGAAAAGCAGATCGAGCTGGACCGCCGGATGATCGGCCAGCGCGTCAAGCAGCTGCGCGAGCGGCTGCGCACGCTTGACTCACAGCGCCGCACCCGGCGAAAAGCGCGCCGGCGCCACGATGCGTTTTGCGTGTCGCTGGTCGGTTACACCAACGCCGGCAAGTCGACGCTGTTCAACGCGCTGACGCGTTCGAGCGCCTATACCGCGGACCAGTTGTTCGCAACCCTGGATACGACCAGCCGGCGCTGCTTCGTCGGGACCGATGTTCCGATCGTGCTGTCCGACACGGTCGGATTCATACGCGACCTGCCGCATGCGCTGATCGATGCATTCAAGGCGACGCTGGACGAGGCCGCACAGGCCGATCTGCTGGTGCACGTGGTGGACGCCTCGGTCGCCTCGCGCGAGGCGCAAATGGAGGCGGTCGAGGGCGTTCTGCAGGAGATCGGCGCAAGCGAGGTGCCGCGCTGCGTGGTCTTCAACAAGATCGACCTGGCCCAGCGTGCGGCCGGGGTTGAGCGCGGCGCCTGTGGTAGGATCGATACGGTCTGGCTGAGCGCGCGATCGGGCAACGGGTTGGAATTGCTGCGGGGCGCGCTCGCGCAACGTGCACAAGAGCAGACAGCAGAGCAGACAGCGGAGCAGACTGCGGAGCAAGCTGCGCAACGAACTGCGGAGCAGACCGCAGAGCAAACGATACAGGAGCCCCAGCCGGCCTCGGAACGATCAGAGCCGCCCACGTTCATCGGCACCCCCACATGAAAGGTGCGCGGCGAAGGGCGCCCGGCTTCCGACGGTCGGTGTCGGAGGTCGGTGGTGAAATTTCCCGAAGTCTGGAACCATCATGTCGCTGAATGACCCGCAGTGGGGTCGCGGCGGCGGGTCCGGCGACGCAGGCGATCGACAGCGTTCGCCACGCCGGCCCGACGGCCAAGAAGGTCCACCCGATCTGGAGGAACTCTGGCGCGAGCTGAACCGGCGCCTGGGAGGCCTGTTCGGCGTGGGCGCGGGCGGGCCTGGCGACGGTGGATCGGATCTGTGGCGGGCCGCGCTGGGCGTGGGGGCGGTGCTGGCGGCCATCCTGATCGTCTGGATGAGCACCGGCTTTTACATCGTGCAGGAAGGCCAGGTCGCCGTGGTTTCAACGTTCGGCCGGTTCGATTCGATCACCGGGGCCGGCTTCCGCTGGCGGGCTCCCTGGCCGATTCAGTCGCACGAGATCGTCGACGTGTTCTCGCAGCGCGAGATCGAGGTCGGAACCAAGGCGCGCACGGCCGACCGCCTCAAAGAGGCGCTCATGCTGACGGACGACGAGAACATCGTCGACATGCAGTTCAAGGTCCAGTACCGGATCAAGTCCGGAACCGAGGGTCCGCGCGATTTCGTGTTCGGCAGCCGCTTTTCTCCGGACGGCGACCCTGCCTCGGTGGTGCTGCAAGTGGCCGAGTCGGCCATGCGCGAGGTGGTCGGGCATCGGAAGATGGACTCGGTGCTGTACGAATCGGGCCAGCAGATCGCAGACGAGGTGCGGTCGCGCATGCAGGACATGCTGGACCGCTACAACACCGGGATCATGGTGACGGCGGTGGCGATCCAGAACGCGCAACCCCCCGAGCAGGTCCAGGCCGCGTTCATCGACGCCGTGCAAGCGGGGCAGGACCGGCAGCGCCAGATCAACGAAGGCCAGGCCTACGCCAACGACGTGGTGCCACGCGCGCGCGGCATGTCGTCGCGACTGCTGCAGGAGGCCGAGGGCTACCGCACCAAGACCGTCGAATCGGCCCAGGGCGACGCGGCGCGCTTCCGCCAGGTCCTGGCCGAGTACGTCAAGGCTCCGGCGGTGACGCGCGAGCGGCTGTACCTGGACACGATGCAGCAGATATTCGCCAACACCACCAAGGTGCTGGTCGACACCAAGTCGTCCAGTCCGCTGCTGTACCTGCCGTTCGACAAGCTGCTGCAGCAGGCCGCCTCGGAGGGCACCGGCCACGGCAGTGCGACCGGCGCCGGCGTGAGCCCCACCGCGGGCAAGGACGGCGTCACGGATTCGCGCGGACGGGAAGCCTCGAGCGACCGCGACCGGGAGTCGCGCTGATCATGATCGGAGCGTCGGCGCGCACCCTCACCCCCGCCCCTCTCCCGCTGGACGCGGGAGAGGGGAGATTGGTGCGGGAAATGGTCAGCGACCATTTCCCGGGAGGATCGGAGTGAACCGGATCATCGGAACTGTCATTGCTGTCGTGATCGCGGCCGGGCTGTTCCGCCTGTGCGCGTTCATCGTCGATCAGAAGCACTATGCGATCGTGTTCGAGCTCGGCCATATCAACCGGGTGATCAGCGAGCCGGGCCTGCACTTCAAGCTGCCGCCGCCTTTCCAGAATGTCGAGCACCTCGACAAGCGGATCCTGACGATCGATCCGCAGAGCGAAGACCGGGTGCAGACGTCCGAGAAGAAGAACCTGCTGATCGACTCGTTCGTCAAGTGGCGGATCGCCGATGCCCGCAACTTCTGGGTCAGCTTTCACGGCGGCGAGCGCGAGGCCGAGGACCGCATCACGACCCTGCTGCGCGATGCGCTCAAGCAGGCCGTCAACAAGCGCACGGTCAACGACATCACGTCGCGCGAACGCGACAAGGCGATGGAGGAGATCCGGGCCGGCGTCCAGGACCGCGTCAAGGATCTGGGGGTGACGATCGTGGACGTGCGCCTGAAGCGGGTCGACTTCATCCCGGAGGCCAGCGAATCGATATTCCGCCGGATGGAGTCCGAGCGCAAACGGGTGGCCAACGAGCAGCGGTCCAACGGCGCGGCCGATGCCGAGAAGATCCGCGCCGACGCCGACAAGCAGCGCGAAGTGCTGCTGGCCGAGGCGTATCGGGACGCCCAGCGGATCAAGGGCGAGGGCGATGCGCGGGCGTCCGCGATCTACGCGCAGGCATTCGGCGCCAACCCCGAGTTCTATGCGTTTTATCGCAGCCTCGAGGCCTACAAGCAGAGCTTTCGCAGCCGCACCGACATGCTGATGGTCGATCCGTCATCGGACTTCTTCAAGTACATGAAGAGCCCGGGTGGCAGCATAACGACGCGATGATGCTGGAACGACTCGGCCCCGCGCTGGCGCTGATGCTGGTCCTCGAGGGCTTGATGCCCCTGTTCTCGCCCAGCACCTGGCGCGTGACGATCCGCCGCATCACCGACCTGGCCGACGGTCAGATCCGCTTCTTCGGTCTGAGCTCGATCGTGCTGGGCGCGCTACTGTTCTGGCTGCTGAGCTGAAGCCGGGACAGATCCGCCACCGATCAAGCCGCTGATGTCCAACTGGCTGCTTCCCGAGAACATCTCGGACGTGCTGCCGCAGGAGGCTCGTCGCGTCGAGCAGCTGCGCCGCGCCTTGCTCGATCTTTATCGGGGGTTCGGATACGAGTACGTGATTCCGCCGCTGATCGAGCACCTGGAATCGCTGCTGTCGGGCACCGACACGGACCTGAATCTGCGCACTTTCAAGCTGGTCGATCAGTCCAGCGGCCGCAGCCTGGGCGTGCGCGCCGACGCCACTCCGCAGACGGCGCGCATCGACGCCCACATCCTGAACCGCACGGGTGTGGTACGCCTGTGCTATGCGGGTCCGGCTCTGCACGCGCGCCCGCTGCATCCGCTGGCAAGCCGCGAGCCGATCCAGGTCGGTGCCGAACTGTATGGCGACGCGGCGATCGAGGCCGACGGCGAGGTGCTGCAACTGGCCGCCTGCTCGCTCGAGCTGGCCGGGGCCGCCGATCTGCGGATCGATCTGGGTCACAGCGGCGTGCTGCGCGCGATACTGGGCGCCGACCATGTGGCGCCCGATCGGCTGGACGGCATTCTGCAGGCGCTGAATTCGAAAGATCCGCAGGCCTTGCGATCGGCCGCCTCCGCGCTGACGTCATCGGCGCGCGAAGCCCTGGTCAGGCTGGCCGATCTGCACGGCGGCGTGCCGGTGCTGGCGCGCGCCCGCCACGAGCTGCCTCCCAGCGCGGGGCTGGACGCTGCACTGTCGCAGCTCGAACGGCTGGCCGCCTTCTGCCCGCCGGGCACCGCCAGCGTGGACCTGGCCGATTTGCACGGTTACCGCTACTACACCGGGGCGACCTTTGCCGCTTACGTGGCGGGCAGCCCCGGACCGCTGTTGCGCGGCGGCCGCTACGACGAGATCGGCCGCACGTTCGGGCGCGCCCGTCCGGCCACGGGCTTTTCGATCGTCGATCTGCGCGAAGCGGCCCAGTTGGGCGGTCCGGCGGCAGCGGCCAAAGCGATCGTGGCCCCGCGCGGGGCCGATCCGGAGCTCGATGCACTGGTGGCCGCGCTCAGGACGCAGGGGCAGATCGTGGTGCGCAGCACGGACGGACAAACGCCCGACGGGGATTTGGACTTCGACCGGGAGATTCGACGGGTCGGGGCACGCTGGCAGGTGGTCGCGCGCGCGCCGCGCTCGAACGACGATGGATCGGCGCAGGAGCATGCGGATGGCAGGTAACGTGGTCGTGGTCGGGACCCAGTGGGGTGACGAGGGCAAGGGCAAGATCGTCGACTGGCTGACCGATCGTGCGGATGCGGTGGTGCGTTTCCAGGGTGGGCACAATGCGGGCCATACGCTGGTGATCGGCACGCGCAAGACGATCCTGCGGCTGATTCCGTCCGGCATTCTGCGGCCGTCGGTTGCCTGCTACATCGGCAACGGAGTCGTGCTGTCGCCGCAGGCGCTGCTGGCGGAGATCGACGAGCTGCAGCAGGCGGGGGTGGAATCCGTCTCGCGGCTGACCATCAGCGGCAACTGCGCGCTGATCCTGGATTACCACGTGGCCCTGGATCGGGCACGCGAGGCTCGTCGCGGCAGCGACCCGATCGGAACCACGGGGCGCGGAATCGGCCCGGCTTACGAAGACAAGGTGGCACGGCGCGCCGTGCGCGCCCAGGACCTGTTCGACGAGTCCCGCTTCGCCGAGCGGGTGCGCGAGGCGCTCGAGTACCACAACTTCGTGCTGACGCGCTATCTGAATGCCGAGGCCATCGACGCTCAGCGAGTGATCGAATCGACGCTGACGCTGGGCCTTCGAATCCGGCCCATGGTGGCCGACGTCTCGTATCTTCTGGACCAGGCGATGAAGAACGGTCAGCGGCTGTTGTTCGAGGGAGCGCAGGGCTCGCTGCTGGACGTCGACCATGGCACCTATCCCTACGTGACGTCCAGCAATACGGTGGCGGCCGCCGCGGCTGTCGGAGCCGGGGTCGGGCCGCAGCGCCTGAACTACGTGCTCGGAATCACGAAGGCCTATGCGACGCGCGTCGGGTCGGGGCCGTTCCCAACCGAGCTGACCGAGGACACAGGCGAGCAGCTGCGCCAGCGCGGACAGGAATTCGGCTCGGTGACCGGACGGCCCCGAAGATGCGGCTGGTTCGACGCGGCGGCGCTGCGGCGCGCGGTCCAGCTGAACGGGATTACGGGGCTGTGCGTTACCAAGCTCGACGTTCTGGATGGCCTGCCCACGGTCCGGCTGTGCACCGGCTATCGCAACGGGGGCAGGACCGTCGATATCCTGCCGTTCGGCGCCGACGCGGTGGCGCGCTGCGAGCCGGTCTATCAGGAATTCGAGGGCTGGAGCGGATCCACGTCCGGGGTGCGGGCCTGGTCGGAGCTGCCGGCCGGGGCCCGAAACTACCTGACCCGCCTCTCGGAGCTGGCGGAAGTGCCGATCGACCTGGTCTCGACCGGGCCGGAACGCGATCAGACGATCGTGTTGCGCCACCCGTTTTCGGCAGCGTGACGATGGACCGGTCCGATCAGAGCGAGCCGGCCCACGAGCTGAGAGTCGACTGGCCGGAGTATTACCGCCTGATCGAGGTCCTGGCGCGGCAGATCCACCAGTCCGGCTACGAGTTCGATTCGCTGCTGTGCCTGGCGCGAGGCGGCCTGCGCGTGGGCGACGTGATCTCGCGCATCTTCGAGCGGCCCCTGGGCGTGCTGACCGTCAGCTCGTATCGCGAGGCGGCCGGCACCGTGCGCGGATCGCTGAAGATCGCCGCTGCGATTTCGTCTATCGAGGACGAGCCGCGCGGGCGCGTGTTGCTGGTGGACGACCTGGCCGACTCCGGCGCCACGATGGCGGCCGTGGTGCAGCACCTGCACCAGCGCTTCCCCCACATCAGCGAGCTGCGCACCGGGGTCATCTGGCTGAAAGGGTCCTCGCAGTTTCGGCCGGATTATTTCGCGTCGCACCTGCCGAGCAGCCCCTGGATTATCCAGCCGTTCGAGGTGTACGACCGTTTGCGCCCGGCGGATCTGGCGCAACGGCTGGATGGTCGGGACCGCCGGTAGCTGCCGGTGGAAGTGGTGCCCAGAAGAGGACTCGAACCTCCACACCCTTGCGGGCGCCAGGACCTGAACCTGGTGCGTCTACCAATTCCGCCATCTGGGCAGCAGCGAGGCGCGGATTCTAGCGCAAGCGGAAGGAGAACATTCGTGAAGGAAAGGATTCGGTAAGCAGGCGTGAACGACGAAAAACATCCCAATACGGTGATCGACCGGCAGGCCGTCGTCGATGCGCTGACCGCGTCCGGCTCCCCGCTGACCGATCAGGAACTGGCCGAGCGGCTCGGGATCCAGGAGCAGGGCCGCAGCGTGCTGGCCATGGCACTGGCCGAGCTGGAGCGCGACGGCCGGATCGTGCGCAACCGTGCCGGCCTGCTGCTGGTCACGGTGCGAGCCGATCTGTTGTCCGGTCAGGTTCAGGGTCACCGGGAAGGCCATGGCCTGCTGGTGCGGGACGACGGCGGCCCCGACCTGGTGCTGGACGACCACGAGATGAGCAAGGTGCTGCACGCGGACCGCGTGCTGGCCCGGATGACGGGCAGCGATCGGCGCGGCCGGCCGCTGGGCGAGATCGTCGAAGTGATCGAACGCCGGACCAACCGGCTGGTCGGCCGCCTGCTGAACGAGCGTGGCGTGTCGATCGTAGTGCCCGAGGACCAGCGGATCCAGCACGACATCCTGGTGCCGCCGCAGGCCGCCGCAAAGGCGCAGCCGGGGCAGGTGGTCGTGGTCGAGATCATCCAGCAGCCGCAGCGCTACGTCCAGCCGATCGGACGCGTGGTCGAGGTGCTGGGGCAGATCGAAGATCCGGGCATGGAAATCGAAATTGCGGTCCGCAAGTTCGCGGTGCCGTATCAGTTCTCCGAGGCGGCGCAGCAGGAGGCGCAGGCGCTGCCGTCCGAGGTCGGGCCGCGCGATCGCAAGGGGCGGATCGATCTGCGCGACATCCCGCTGGTCACGATCGACGGCGAAGACGCGCGTGATTTCGATGATGCGGTGTACTGCGAACCGATCGCGCGCAAGGGCTGGCGCCTGATCGTCGCGATCGCCGATGTCAGCCATTACGTGCAACCCGGCGGCGCGCTGGACCGCGAGGCGCAGGCGCGCTCCACCTCGGTGTATTTTCCGCGTCGCGTGATCCCGATGCTGCCGGAGCGGCTTTCCAACGGGCTTTGCTCGCTCAATGCGTCGGTCGAGCGAGTCGCGATGGTGTGCGACATCGTGATCGGCCCCAAGGGCGCCATCAAGGGCTACCAGTTCTATCCGGCCCTGATCCGGTCGCACGCCCGTCTGACCTACACCGAGGTGTGGGAAGCGCTGGCGGCTCCCGATTCGCCGGCGCAGCACCGCCATGCGGCACTGCTGCCGCACCTGCGCAACCTGCACCGGCTGTACGAAGTGCTGTCGTCCTGCCGGGTCCAGCGCGGCGCGCTGGATCTGGACACGGTCGAGACGCAGATCGTCTGCAACGCGGCCGGACGAATCGAGCGCATCGTGCCGCGCGTCCGCAACGACGCCCATCGCCTGATCGAGGAGTGCATGCTGGCGGCCAACGTGTGCGCGGCCGATTTTCTGCAGCGCGGACGCCAGCCCGCCTTGTATCGAGTGCACGAAGGTCCGACCCCGCAGAAGCTGGAGGCCCTGCGCGCGTCGCTGCGAGCCTTCGGGTTGCAACTGGATGGCGCAGCGGCACCCGAGCCGACCCATTACGCCAAGCTGCTGCGCAACATCCGCTCCCGTCCCGACACCCAGTTGCTGCAGACGATGGTCCTGCGCTCGATGCAGCAGGCCATCTACACGCCGCACAACAGCGGTCATTTCGGCCTGGCCTACGAGGCCTATGCACACTTTACGTCGCCGATCCGGCGCTACCCGGACCTGCTGGTGCATCGGGCGATCAAGGCGCTGCTGGCGGCGGGCCGCTTCGAGCCGGTGTTTTACGCGGAAGATGGCAGCGCGGCCGACCTGGGCGCCGCCATGGCCTGTTGGGAGAAGCTTGGCGCGCTGTGCTCGGCCAACGAACGGCGCGCCGACGAGGCCTCGCGCGACGTCGAAGCATGGCTGAAGAGCTACTACGTCCGCGAGCGCACCGGGGAGACTTTCTCGGGGTCGATCTCGGCCGTGGTGCCGTTTGGCGTTTTCGTGATCCTCGACGATCTGTACGTCGAGGGTCTGGTGCACGTGTCCGAGCTGGGCTCGGAGTACTTCCATTTCAACGAGGCCCTGCACGAACTGCGCGGGGAGCGCACCGGCCTGCGCTTCCGCCTGGCCGACCGCCTCACCGTGCAGGTGGCGCGGGTCGACCTGGAGGCCCGCCGCATCGATTTTCGTCCGGTGCGGCAGGCTGGCAGCGTTTCGCCTCCCGCCAGGCCGGACGGCCGGGACGCTTCACAACGCGGGCGCCACCGGCAGCTCGGCGACCGCGCTGCGGCACGCAGCTCGCGCCAGGCCCGGCGCGCCGAGCGCCTGGCGGCGCAGGCGGCCGAGCCTGCGGCGCCTACCGGGCAGCGCGGCAAAGTCGGCGTCGGCGGTCGCAAGCGCCGCCGCGGACGCGCCGCCGGATGAGTCAGCGCACCGCCCTGGCCGGGTTTCACGCGGTCACGGCGCGGCTGCGCCATGCACCGGAGACGATCGAGTCGCTCTATTACGATCCGAGCCGGCGCGACGCGCGAATGCGCCAGCTGCTCGAGCGCGCTCAACAGGCCGCCGTGCGCCCGATCCCCGCGGAGCCGGCGCGGCTGCAGGCGCTGGTCGGGCCAACCCGGCACCAGGGCGTGGTGGCCTTGTGCGCCCGCCTGGAGAACGTGCATTCATTGCAGCAGGTGCTGGACAGCGTCAGCGAACAGACGCTGCTGCTGCTGCTCGACGGCATCACCGACCCGCGCAATCTGGGCGCCTGCCTGCGCACCGCCGAAGCGGCCGCGGTGACCGCGGTGGTGCTGCCGCGGGACCGCTCGGCCTCGCTGTCATCGGCCGCGTTGAAGGCCGCCAGCGGCGCGATCGAGTCGTTGCCGGTGATTGCGGTCGTCAACCTGGCGCGCTCGATGGATGAAATCAAGGAGGCCGGGGTGCGGATCGTCGGGGCCGACCATGCGGCGCCGCGCAGCCTGTACGGAGTGGATCTGCGCGGCCCGCTCGGGTGGGCGCTGGGCGCCGAAGGCCATGGCCTGCGACGGCTGACGCGCGAGCGCTGCGACGAGCTGACCGCCATACCCCTGGCCGGCCAGGTCGAAAGCCTGAACGTATCGGTCGCTGCCGGGATCTGCCTGTTCGAGACCCGGCGCCAGCGCAGCGCGGCCACCTCCGCCGCCTTTTGAAGCGGCGCGACAATCGGTTAGAATCGCATGCTTTTTCCTTGCCGCACCGCGACGCACCGGGCGGCTTCATCCATAAGGGAGCGTTAATGCGTCACTACGAGATCTGCTTCATCGTCCATCCGGACCAGAGTGAGCAGGTGCCCGGCATGATCGAGCGCTACCGGGCCCTTGTCACCGGACAGGGCGGAAAGATTCACCGGGTCGAGGATTGGGGTCGGCGCCAGCTCGCCTATCCGATCGACAAGCTCGTGAAGGCGCACTACGTGCTGCTGAATGTCGAATGCAGCAAGCCCACGCTGGACGAGCTCGAGCACGGTTTCCGCTACAACGACGCGGTGCTGCGTCATCTGACGGTGGGCACGAAGTCGGCCCAGACCGGGCCGTCCCCGATGATGAAGATCGTCGAGAAGGAGGAGGCGCGCAAGGCGGCTGCAGAGCAAACGACGGCCGCGTAGGCCGTTGAAAGGCGCCTGCGCGGCCGATGTGCGACCTCCAGCGGTGAACGAGGTTCGGCTTGACGGGACCCTGGTGGAGCGAGCCGCGGTGCGGCATACGCCGGCCGGCGTTCCGGTGCTGGAGGCCCAGATACGGCACCGGTCCGATGTGATCGAGGCCGGCGCGGCCAGGACGCTCGAGTTCCTGGTGAACGCGATCGCTCTGGGGCCGGTCGCGGGCAGACTCGGACGCGAAGCGCTCGGCGCCCAGTTGGATCTGTCGGGTTTTCTGGCGCCGCGGTCGCGCCGGTCGAGTAAGCTGGTCTTGCATGTGACCGGCTACCGGCGGGCGCTGGCGCAGTGAAGGATTGAAGGGAAGGATTAGAGGAGTCAGCGATGGCACCACCACGCAAAACGACCAAGGGCAAACCGGGCGGGCGCGGCGGCAGCCGCACAGGCAGCGGCGGACGGCGCGCGCAGCAACAGAACGCGCTGTTCAAGCGCCGCAAGTTCTGCCGCTTCACGGCCGAAAAAGTCGAGCTGATCGACTACAAGGACATCGAGACGCTGCGCGATTTCATCCTGGACAACGGCAAGATCATTCCGGCGCGACTGACCGGCACCAAGGCGCACTACCAGCGGCAGCTCGACACCGCGATCAAGCGAGCGCGCTTTCTGGCGTTGATCCCTTACACCGACAACCATTGAGCGGCAACCATCGCAGGGCACGCTTTGCGGCCTTGATCCCGTGCACGGACAACCACTGAACGACCACCATCGAGGGCGCCCCGTGGGCGCTGACCCCGACCGCCACAAAGGCGCATTGCGGAGCTTTTGATGCAAGTGATCCTGCTCGAGAAGCTGGCTAACCTGGGCCAGCTGGGCGACATCGTCAAGGTCAAGGACGGCTACGCCCGCAATTTCCTGATTCCCCAGGGCAAAGCCCGCCGCGCCACCGAGGCCGCGCTCAAGGAATTCGAGAGCCGGCGCGTCGATCTTGAAAAGGCGCACGCGGACCGCTTGCAGGTTGCGCAGTCGATCGGCGAGCGGCTGGCCGGCCTGACCGTGCAGATTCCAGCGCGCGCCGGCGTGGACGGCCGCCTGTTCGGTTCGGTGACCAACTTCGATATCGCCGAAGCGGTCGGCAAGCAGGGTTTCGAAATTTCCAAGGCTCAAGTCAGGATGCCCCAAGGGCCGCTGAAGTCGGTCGGCGATCACAAGGTGGCGGTGGCGCTTCATTCGGACGTGGTGGTCGAGATCACGGTGTCGGTGCTGAGCGACGCGGCTTGAGCCGGCCCGCCGGTCGGGCGGGAGGCGATCGCCAGCGGCTGCGGAGTCGGGCCGTCGGGCAGGCGAGGGGTAGGGCGGCATGAGTTCGACGCTGGTCGATCCACAGCTGGCTGCGCTGCGCACGCCACCGCATTCGGTCGAGGCCGAACAGTCCGTACTGGGCGGGCTGCTGCTGGATAACTCCGCCTGGGACCGGATCGCCGACCGGATCGCCCCGGAGGATTTCTACCGGCACGACCATCGCCTGATCTTTCAGCAGATTGCGCGCCTGATCGACCAGAGCAAGCCGGCCGATACGGTGACGGTGTTCGAGGCGCTGCAGGCAAGCGGCCAGGCGACCGAAAGCGGCGGCCTGGCATACCTTAATTCTCTGGCGCAGAACACGCCCTCGGCGGCCAACATCCGGCGCTACGCGGAGATCGTGCGCGAGCGGGCGGTGCTGCGGCGGCTGGTGGCCGTGGGCGAGGAGATCGCGGTGTCGGCGCTGGAGCCCCAGGGGCGAGACGCCAAGCAGATCCTGGACGAGGCCGAGGGCAAGGTGTTCCGGATCGCGGAGCAGGGCGCGCGCGATCGGGCCGGCTTCGTGCGGCTGGAGCCGCTGCTGACCCGCGTGGTCGAGCGCATCCAGGAACTGTTCGAGCGCTCCGGCTCCAGCGATGTGACCGGGGTGCCGACCGGATTCGCGGACCTGGACGCGAAGACCTGCGGGCTTCAGGCGGGCGACCTGATCATCATCGCGGGGCGCCCCTCGATGGGCAAGACGGCGCTCGCTCTGAACATCGGCGAGCACGTGGCGATCGACCTGGGCATGCCGGTGGCGGTGTTCTCGATGGAAATGGGCGCCGCCCAGCTGGCGCTGCGCATGCTCGGGTCGGTCGGCCGCATCGACCAGCAGCGGCTGCGCACAGGGCGCCTGACCGACGAGGACTGGCCGCGCCTGAGCGAGGCGATCGAGCGGATGCACGCGGCACCGCTTTATATCGACGAAACTCCGGCGATGAACGCGCTCGAGGTGCGCGCCCGGGCCAGGCGCCTGGCGCGCGAGTACAGGCAGCTCGGCCTGGTCGTGGTCGACTACCTGCAGCTGATGTCGGCCACCTCGGTCGGCGAGAACCGCGCGACCGAGATCTCCGAGATCTCCCGCTCGCTCAAGGCGCTCGCCAAGGAGCTGAAGGTCCCGGTGATTGCATTGTCACAATTGAATCGGACCGTCGAAACGCGAACGGACAAACGACCGGTGATGTCGGACCTGCGCGAATCCGGCGCGATCGAGCAGGATGCCGACCTGATCCTGTTTATCTATCGCGACGAGGTCTACAACCCGGACACTTCGGACAAGGGCGTCGCCGAGATCATCATCGGCAAGCAGCGCAACGGACCGATCGGCCGCGTGAACCTGCGCTTCGGCGGCGAATTCACCCGCTTCGACAATCTGGCCAGCGGATCGTCCTCGGCGCCGTATTAGCGCATCACCCCTGCGATTCAAAACGAAGACCTCTCACGGGCCAGAAATTCGAGCTCTTCGGGCGTCGAAGCACGCCCCAGCGTCTGGTTGCGGTGCGGATATCGTCCGAATCGGTCGATGATCGCCTTGTGCCTGCGCTCGGACTCGAGGTTCGATTCCATCCCCGCCGCACCGAACAGTTCCATGGCCCATTGATGGATCGCTGGCGATTCGCTGTGCATGAAGGGCATGTAGAGGAACGCTCGCTGCTTTTCAGGCAACGCCTGGTCGGCACCTGCATGCACGGCCTCCTGTGCCAGGCAAAGAGCCAGCGGATCGAACGCGAAGCCGCGCGGATCGTCGCGATAGATATGTCGCGAAAACTGGTCGAGCACGATGATTTCCGCCAGGCGGCCGGCTGGCGACCGGCGCCAGAGGTACAGCTCGCAGCGCGTGGCCGCGTCGTGGGTCGCGCCGAAGCGGGCCGCCAGCGCGCTATCGAAGCCGGCGTTGCGCGCCCACCAGGCACGGGCTGGAATTTCCTCGAACCAGAAACGGACGATTTCTTCAGGGCTCATGTCCTGACCCGTGAATCGGGATGCAAAGCCGCCGGATCATTGCTACCTCCATTATGCGATGCCCCTTTGGCCGAGGGACCGGATCGGCGGGGCGGATAAAATCGCCGCGTCGCTCATCGCGCAAACGAGGCGCATGAATTCATCGCAGCGGTCCAGGGTCGTGGCGTTGCTGCTCACCGTTCCTGCGGTGCTGGGTGGATGCGGCGGCGGCGGCGGAGGGTCGGCAGCGCCTTCGCCGCCCCCCGCCGCGAGCCCGCCGCCGCCTCCGGTCACCGCTGCAGTGCGCGTGTCCGGCGCGAGCCCCTTTGCGACCAATTGCGCGCCCGCGCTCGGCCAGACCCTGTACCCGAACTCCACGGTCGAACCCTACCTGGCTGTCTCGCCGATCGATTCCAAGCTGCTGATCGGCGTGTGGCAGCAGGACCGCTGGTCGAACGACGGGGCTCACGGCATCCTGACCGCGCGATCGGTCGACGGCGGCGCGACGTGGTCGCTTCCGACGCCGCCACCGCTGTCGCATTGCATGGGTGGCACGCCTGCAAATTCCGGGGACTACGACCGCGTGTCCGATCCCTGGGTGGCGTTTTCGTCGGACGGAAGCTCCATCTACCAGGCCGCACTCGCGTTTACGACCGGAACCAGCAGCGCAGTGGTCGTCAGCGTATCGACCGACCTGGGACAGACCTGGTCCGCGCCCGTGGCTGTGATCCGCGACGCTCCGGACACGACCTTCAACGACAAGGATGCGATCACGGCCGATCCGGTCAACCCGGCCTATGCCTACGTCGTGTGGGACCGAACGCCCGGGGACCAGCCGGCGATGATCGCCCGAACGGTCGATCGCGGCCTGACCTGGCAGCCGGTGCAGGTGCTGTTCGACCCGGGCTCCGGTAATGGAACCATCGGCAACGTAATCGTTGGACTGAACGGTGGCGCGCCCCTCGGAACCCTGGTCGACTGCTTCACGCAGTTTGCCTCCTTCGGCGTGGCCACGCTCAGGGTGATTCGCTCGACCGACCAGGCTCAGACCTGGCCGGCGGGCGGCCTGGCGACCGTCGCTAGCGTGAACTCGGTCCAGACAAGGGACCCATTGAATGGCGCGCCCGTGCGCGACGGCTCGATCCTCGGCAGCTTTGCGGCCGATCCGCGCCCGGGCAGCACGACGCTTTATGCGGCCTGGGAGGATGCCACCCCGGTAACCGGCCACGCGTACAACGCCATCCTGCTTTCCCGCTCCAGCGATGGCGGCGCGACCTGGTCCGGAGCGTTTCGAGTCAACGCGGACTTGACGGTGCCGGCGTTCGACCCTGCGGTCACGGTGCGGGGCGACGGCGAGATCGGGCTGACCTATTACGATTTTCGAGGCAGCCTGAGCAGCGGCCTGCCGGTCAGCTATTGGCTGGCTCGCTCCTCGGACGGCGGGGCCACGTGGATCGAGTCCATGATCGACGGTCCGTTCGACCTTTCGGGCGCGCCGATCGTCCAGGGGCAGTACTTCCTGGGCGATTATCAGGCGCTGCAGTGGGCCGGCTCGGACTTCCTGCCGTTTTACGCGAAGACCAGCGCCGCCAGCACCGGTCCAACCGATGTGTTCTTCAATTCGCTGCCGATCGTGCACGGCCAGGCAGCGCGCCAGGCCCAGGCCGCGCACTACGCGGCCGTGCCGGTGACTTTCGGGCCGCAGTCGGCCCAGTTCAGGCAAGCGGTACAGGACAACTTGCAGCGCAGCCTGACGCGTCGCCGCCAAGCGGCGGCGCTTTGGCCGCCTCGCTGAGCCCCCAGCCGCTCCTCGGTTCGTCGGCACTGCCTCCGTTTCGGCCCCGCCGTTATGCGTTTGGTCGCAATCCGCGTGCGCGGGTATCGCCCTCTTCGTAGATTCCTGGCTGGTCCAGGGCCTCTGAAGCGGCAGAAGCTTCCCGAATTTCATGATCAAGAAGGCCCTTGCGACTGCGGTGGCTGTGTTTGGAGCAGCGTCCGGTGCCTTCGCCCAGCATGCCTCCGACAATCCGGTCGTATCCGCGGATGACGGATTCGGCCTGACGATCGGCAATGAAAGCACGGGCATTTATAACCCCGGCATGGTGCGCGGCTTCAGCCCGCAGACGGCCGGAAATGTGCGCATCAACGGTCTGTATTTCGACCAGCAGGGAGCTCTGTCGAATCGAGTCGTCGAAGGCTCGACGATTCGTGTCGGCATCAGCGCAATTGGCTATGCGTTTCCCGCCCCGACGGGAATCGTCGACTACGACCTGAGGCACGCCACCGACGGCCAACCGACCGCCACGGTCATCGCAGATGCGGGCCCGTTTGCGACCCGCGGCATCAGCGTCGACGGCAGCCTGCCCTTGATTTCGAAGCAGCTGCAACTGCCGATGGGCGCAAGCTATCAAATCGGTGGTCCGGCCAACGGCGCCAATGCAGGATACAAGTCGACCGTGGTGAATTTCGCAGCCGCGCCCCAGTGGGCCCCCAACGATCGGCTGACTGTCCGGGCATTCGTGGACTGGCAGCAGACCAGTCATGCGCAGACCTCCCCCGTGGTTTTTACCGCGGGAGATTTTCTCCCACCGCGCATCGCTCGGCGCAATCTTGGCCAGGACTGGGCGGAAGGCGACTTCATAAACCGGAACTACGGAGGCACGCTCAACGCAAAAATCACTCAGCGCTGGTCCCTGGCCGCGGGTGTTTTTCGCTCCGAAGCGGATAACCCGGTCAGCTACGCCGATCTGTATGTGAACACGCAGCCGAGCGGCTTGGCTGACCATGTGGTCGTAGGCAACCCCGATCAGCGCTCCGCATCGAATTCGGGCGAAGCCCGCCTGACCGGCCACTTCGCCGACGGCCAGAGGTCCAACGACGTCGTTCTGCTGGTACGCGGCCGCGACGCCGTGGCGCGCTACGGCGGATCCGATGTCATCGACGCAGGCCCGGCGTTGATCGGTCAGGGCGTTCAAGTCCCGCAGCCGACCTTTGTCTATACCGCGCGCACGTACGACCATACCCGACTGTGGAGCGCCGGCGCCGCCTATCAGGCCCAATGGGCGGCCGAGGGCGAAGTGGCATTCGGCGCGCAAAAAGAGGACTACGAAAAAACGGTCCTCGCTCCCGGCGATCCGCCGGCCCGTCTGACCAGCAGCCCCTGGCGCTTTTACGGATCAGCCTTGAAAATCCTGACTGACCGTGTGACGGCGTATGCAGGCTACACGCAGGGATTCGAGGACTCCGGCGTCGCGCCCAACAGCGCACAGAACCGCGGCACCATTCTTCCCACGTCCCGCACGTGGCAGGCGGACGGCGGGATCCGGTACCGATTGAGCCCGAAACTCAATCTGATTGCGGGCCTGTTCGAGATAAACAAGCCGTACTTCAATTTCGACACCGGCAATGTGGATCGGGAACTGGGTCAGCAGCGCGCAAAGGGCGTTGAAATATCACTGGCCGGTCAATTGGCGCAGGGTCTGAGCGTCAACGCCGGCGGCGTTGTCGGCCTGGTCGCCGTCGTCGGCCCCAATCTGGCCGCGGAGGGCATCGGCAAGGCGGCGTTCGGGCAACCCCGCAACCAGTTCCTGGTCAACTTCGACTACGCCCTGCCGAAATTGCCCGCGCTGTCTTTCGATGTCGGGGTGTATCACTTTGGCGCCGCTCCCGCCAGCGTCAACGGCGCGGTCGACGACCCGCAGGTCACGCAGCTGAATCTCGGAACCAGATACAAGTTCGGACTGTTCGGCGCTCCCTCGTCGGTTCGTCTGCAAGTTCAGAACGTGACCGATGCCTACCTATGGAATATCGGATTCAATCCAGGCTATGTCCAGTTCGCGCCGCGCACCTATGTCGGGTACCTGACCGTCGATCTGTAAGAGGATCCCGCCCCCCGCCTTCGCCCTTCGGGCTTCGGCGGGCAAGCCCGCTGTAGCGCCGCCAGGCGCGAAGGCGGGTCAGAGCGCTTCGGCTGCGTGATCGGCCAGTCGCGAGCGCTCGCCGCGCTGCAGCGTCACGTGGCCCGCGTGCGGCCAGCCTTTGAAGCGATCGACCACGTAGCTCAATCCCGAGCTTCCCTCGGTCAGGTACGGGGTGTCGATCTGCGCGATGTTGCCCAGGCACACGACCTTGGTGCCGGGCCCTGCGCGCGTGATCAGCGTCTTCATCTGCTTGGGCGTCAGATTCTGCGCTTCGTCGATGATCAGGTACTTGGCGATGAACGTGCGCCCGCGCATGAAGCTCATGGCCTTGATCCGGATACGCGTCCGGATCAGATCGTTGGTCGCGGCGCGGCCCCAGTCGCCGCCGGAATCTTCGCCGCGATTGAGCACTTCAAGGTTGTCTTCGAGCGCGCCCATCCAGGGCGCCATCTTCTCCTCCTCGGTGCCGGGCAGGAAGCCGATGTCCTCGCCCACCGGAACCGTGGCTCGGGTCATGATGATTTCCGAATAACGACGCGATTCCAGCGTCTGCGCCAGCCCCGCGGCCAGCGCGAGCAGTGTCTTGCCGGTGCCGGCCTGCCCGATCAGCGTGACGAAATCGCACTCCGGGTCCATCAGCAGATTCAGCGCGAAGCTCTGCTCCCGATTGCGCGCGGTGATGCCCCACACGGCGTTTTTCGCATGCAGATAATCGCGCAGCACGCGCAGGACCGCCGTCCTGGCGCGGATTTCCTTCACCTGGGCGTAAAACGGCGGCGTCGCGACCTCCAGGAATACGAACTGGTTGATCAGCAGGTCGGGCACCAGGGGCCCGGTGATCCGATAGTAGGTGGCGCCGCCCTGCTGCCAGGACTCCATGGCCTTGGAGTGCCGGTCCCAGAAGTTGTCCGGCAGAGCCAGAACCCCGGTGTACAGGACGTCGGTGTCCTCGAGCACCTTGTCGTTCGTGTAGTCCTCGGCCGACAGGGCCAGCGCGCGCGCCTTCACCCGCATGTTGATGTCCTTCGACACCAGCACCACGTCGCAATCGGCGCGCGTCTGGCTCAGCGCGCGCACGACCCCCAGGATGTGGTTATCGGCCTTTCCGACCGGCAGGCTTGGGGGCAGCACATCGGCGATCGCCTCGGTCTGGAGAAACAACCGCCCGCTGGCCTCGGTGTTGCCGATCGATGACAGTGCAATGCCCTGTTCGATCGGATGGTGGCAGGTCGCCACCAGCGCATCGAGCGAGCGGCTGGCCTGGCGGGCGTTGCGTGCGACCTCCGACATGCCTTTTTTGTGGCCGTCCAGCTCCTCCAGCGTCATCATCGGCAGAAAGATGTCGTGCTCTTCGAAGCGAAACAGGCTGGTCGGGTCGTGCATCAGCACGTTGGTGTCCAGCACGAACAGCTTGGGCCGACCGCCCGGGACGCGAACCTTGCGCGGGGTCGAGCGAGCGCGGGTTTCGGCCAGCGCCGATTCGACCAGCGCCAGGTGGGCCGCTGGGCGCTCCCGCGCCGCCGGCTCGGGCTCGGGCACGGGCCGCGCCACCGGCGCCGGGCGCCGCGCCCTGGGCGTCTGGGCAGCAGAAGAGTCGGGCGGCAGCAGGATCGTGGCGGGCTTGTCGGGCGCTTTGGGCAGTGGCATGCGGTCAGCCGTGGGTTGGAATTGGATGAAACACGATGGCAGTGGGCAATCAGGCGAGCGCGCTCGCGGCGGCCAGGACCTCTTCGACGTGTCCGTTGACCTTGACGCCGCGCCACTCGTAACGCAGCACCGACTTGGAGTCGAGCAGAAAGGTGCTGCGCTCGACCCCGCGCACCGGCCGGCCGTACATGGTCTTGTTCTTGATCACGTCGAACAGCGCACACACGCGCTCGTCTGGATCCGACAACAGATCGAACGGAAGATTCAGGTTCTGCTTGAAGCCGAGGTGCGACTTGATGCTGTCGCGCGAGATCCCGACGATCCGGGTGCGAAGCCGGACGAAGCGGTCATGGGCGGCCGCGAAGTCCTTGCTTTCGGCGGTGCAGCCCGACGTGTTGTCCTTCGGGTAAAAGTAGATCAGCAGGGCAGAGCCGCGCGCCTCGGACAGCCGGAACTCGCCTGCGGTGGAGGCGGCGGAAAAATCGGGCACCACGGCACCAATCTGGACGGTCACGAGGGGCCAGCCTCCTGCAGCAAGGCGCCGGCCACGCGCCGGCCGTCCGACACCAGGATGTTGTAGGTGCGGCAGGCGGCCTTGGTGTCCATCGCCTCGAGCGCCACGCCCGCGCGGGCCAGGGACGCCGTGAGCCGGGGGTGGACCCAGCGATGGCGCAGCCCGGTGCCCAGCAGAACCACCTCGGGCTCCAGTTTCAGGACCGGATCGAAGTCCTCGGGGCGCAGCGACTCGAACCCGGCCACGGCCCAGGCCTGCACGGAAGCAGCTTCCAGGATCAGGTTGCCGGCGTGGCGCGCGCCGTTGACTTCGATATAGCCTGGGCCGTAACCGGTAACGGTGTTCAGGTGTGCGGCGCGCTGTTCGTGCAGCTTCAATGCGTCTCCAGCACGGCGCTGCCCGCGCGCCTGAGCACCGCAGCACTGGCCGGACGCGCGTCGCCGTTGTGCATTTCGGGTAAATTATGCCTAACCGGAATCGATCTGGCACCCATCGCCGATGGGACGCAGGCGCCGCGCGGATCCTTGGTCGTCATTGGCCGGTCACGAAGGGGCCGGCGGTTGGTGAAAGACCCCATTCCATGTCGCACGTTTCTCCCGAGTTTCCCCGTATCAAGCGGCTTCCGCCGTACGTGTTCAACATCACCGCCGAGCTGAAAATGGCAGCGCGGCGCCGTGGCGAGGACATTGTCGACATGAGCATGGGCAACCCGGACGGCCCCACGCCCAAGCACATCGTCGACAAGCTGATCGAGGCGGTCCAGCGCGACGATACGCACGGCTATTCGGTGTCCAAGGGGATTCCGCGGCTGCGCCGGGCCATCGCCAACTGGTATCAAAGCCGCTTCCAGGTTCAGATCGATCCTGATTCCGAGGCGATTGTCACGATCGGTTCGAAGGAGGGCCTGGCCCATCTGATGCTCGCCACCTTGGACCGCGGCGACACGGTGCTGGTTCCCAATCCCAGCTATCCGATCCACATCTACGGCGCGATCATCGCCGGAGCCGACATCCGCTCGGTGCGGATCACCGGCGGCACCGACTTTTTCGAGGAGCTGGAGCGCGCGATCCGCGAGTCCTTCCCGAAACCGCGCATGATCGTGCTGGGCTTTCCGAGCAATCCGACCGCGCAGTGCGTCGATCTGGACTTCTTCCGGCGCGTGGTCGAGCTGGCCCGTACGCACGGCATCTACGTCGTACACGATCTGGCCTACGCCGACATCGTGTTCGACGACTATTGCGCTCCGTCGATCATGCAGGTGCCCGGCGCGCGCGACGTGGCGGTGGAGTTCTTCACGCTGAGCAAAAGTTATAACATGGCCGGCTGGCGTATCGGATTCATGGTCGGCAATCGCGATCTGGTGGCCGCGCTGGCGCGCATCAAGAGCTACCACGACTACGGCACCTTCACCCCGATCCAGGTCGCCTCGATCGCGGCGCTCGAGGGTCCGCAGGAGTGCGTCGGCCAGATCTGCGCGCAGTACCAGCGCCGCCGCGATGTACTCGTCAAGGGCCTGCACGACGCCGGCTGGCCGGTCGAGGTGCCGCGGGCTTCGATGTATATCTGGGCCGAGATCCCGGCCGCCTACCGCGCCGCCGGCTCGCTGGAGTTCGCCAAGAGGCTGCTGGCGCAGGCCCGGGTTGCGGTATCGCCGGGGGTAGGCTTTGGCGAATACGGCGACACGCACGTGCGCTTCGCGCTGATCGAGAACGAGCACCGGATCCGCCAGGCAGCGCGCGGCATCCGCGAGATGCTCCGGCGCGATTCACTGGCACCGAAGGCGGCTGCCTGAAAACGACAAGCCCGGCTCGGATGACTGAGATGAAACCGATCAGAGTCGGTCTGCTCGGCCTGGGGACCGTCGGCCGCGGCACGTACGAGATCCTGCGGCGCAACCAGGAGGAAATCAAGCGCCGGGCCGCACGCGGCATCGAGATCGTGGGGATCGCGGTGCGCGACACGGCCAAGGCGCGCGCGGTCGTGGGCGGCAGCATCGATGTGACCGACAGTCCGGAACAGCTGGTGCGTGCCAGCGGTGTCGATATCGTCGTGGAGCTCATCGGGGGTTGCGACCCGACACGGGCGCTGGTGCTGGAGGCGATCCGAAACCACAAGCACGTAGTCACCGCCAACAAGGCGCTGCTGGCGGTGCACGGCAACGAGGTCTTCGCAGCCGCCCACCAGGCGGGCGTGATGGTGGCATTCGAGGCGGCGGTGGCCGGCGGCATCCCGATCATCAAGGCCCTGCGCGAGGGTCTGACGGCCAACCGGATCGAATGGATCGCCGGCATCATCAACGGCACCAGCAATTTCATCCTCAGCCAGATGCGCGCCACCGGCGCTTCTTTCGAATCGGTGCTGGCGCAGGCCCAGGCGCTGGGCTACGCCGAAGCCGACCCCCGCTTCGATGTCGACGGGGTGGACGCCGCGCACAAGCTGACCATCCTGTGCTCGATCGCGTTCGGCGTGCCGATCCGCTTCGATGCCGCCTATATGGAAGGCATCGGCAGGCTGGCGGCCGCCGACATCCGCTATGCCGAGCAGCTCGGATACCGGATCAAGCTGCTCGGAATCACCAAGCGCACGCCGCATGGAATCGAGCTCAGGGTGCACCCGACACTGGTGCCGATGCAGCGACTGCTGGCCAGCGTGGAAGGCCCGATGAACGCGGTACTGGTCAAGGGCGATGCGGTGGGCACGACGCTGTACTACGGCCCGGGCGCGGGCGCCGAGCCTACCGCTTCGGCCGTGGTGGCCGATCTGGTCGATGTCACGCGCATGCACACCGCCGATCCGGACAATCGGGTTCCGCACCTCGCCTTCCAGCCGGACGCGCTGGTGAACCTGCCCTGGCTCAGCATCGAAGACACGGTCACGTCGTATTACTTCCGGATGCGGGTGGCGGACCGCCCCGGCGTGCTGGCCGACATCGCGCGCATCCTGGCCGATCACCGGATTTCGATCGACGCGATGTTCCAGCGAGAGCCGGGCGAAGGCGAGAATCAGACCGACATCATCCTTCTGACGCACGAGGCGCTCGAACGCGACGTCAATGCGGCGATCGGGCGCATCGAAGCGCTGCCAACCGTTCTGGCGCCGGTGATCCGTATCCGCCAGGAAGAACTATTGTGATGCGGTACGTGTCGACGCGGGGGCAGACGCCGCCGGCGCGCTTTCGTTCCGTCCTGCTCGAGGGCCTGGCGCCGGACGGCGGGTTGATGGTCCCCGAACGCTATCCGCGCATCGACGCGGCCAGCCTGCGCGCCTGGCGCGGCCTGTCGTACGCAAATCTCGCCTGCGAAGTGATGTCGCTGTTTGCCGACGACATCGCGCGCGGCGAGCTGGCGAAGCTGACTGGCAGCGTCTATACGGCGGCGCTGTTCGCCAGCGACGAGGTCGCGCCGCTGGTCGATCTGGAGCCGGGCCTGAAACTGCTGCAGCTGTCCAATGGACCGACGCTGGCGTTCAAGGACCTGGCGATGCAACTGCTGGGCGCGCTCTTCGAATACGAACTGTCGGCCACTGCGGGCACGCTCAACATCCTGGGCGCGACATCCGGAGACACGGGGTCGTCGGCCGAGTACGCGATGCGCGAGCGGCCGGCCGTTCGCGTCTTCATGCTCTCGCCCGATGGCCGCATGAGCGCGTTTCAGCGCGCCCAGATGTACTCGCTGACCGATCCCAATATCTTCAACCTGGCGGTGCAGGGTACGTTCGACGATTGCCAGGACATCGTCAAGCAGATTGCCGCCGACGTCCACTTCAAGCAGCGCCACCGGGTGGGCGCGGTCAATTCGATCAACTGGGCCCGGGTCGCCGCGCAGGTGGTCTACTACGTTCACGGTTACCTTGCCGCGACTCAGGTGGGGGGCGCCGGCGACGGCGATCCAGTGTCCTTCTGCGTCCCATCGGGCAATTTCGGCAACGTGCTGGCCGGATGGATCGCGCGCTGCATGGGGCTGCCGATCGACCGCCTCGTCGTGGCCACCAACGAGAACGACGTGCTCGACGAGTTCTTCCGCACCGGTCGCTATCGCGTGCGCAGCCGCGATCAGACGCTCGCCACCAGCAGCCCGTCGATGGACATTTCCAAGGCCTCCAATTTCGAGCGCTTCGTGTTCGACCTGGTGGGACGCGATGCGGACCAAGTGCGCCGGCTGTGGGATCAGCTGGACGAGCGCGGGCAGTTCGATCTGACCGGCAAGCCCTACTGGCAGGGCGCAGCCGCCTGCGGATTCGCCTCCGGACGCAGCAGCCACGCGGATCGCCTGGCCACGATCCGGTCGATTTTCCGCGCCAGCGGCAGGATCGTCGACCCTCACACGGCCGACGGCATCAAGGTCGCGCGCGAGTCGTGCCGTCCAGGCGTTCCGATGATTTGCCTGGAAACCGCGCAGGCGGCAAAATTTTCCGAAACAATCGTCGAGGCGATCGGCCAGGCGCCGCCGCTCACCCGCGAAATGAGCGCAACGCTGGCGCGCCCCCAGCGGTTCGAGAAGATGCCGCCCGATGCGGGTCGGATCCGGCGCTACATCGAGGCCCGATCGGTCTAGGCATGCAGGCATCATGAAGGCCATAGCTTTCGTCGGTCAGTCCGGGTCCGGCAAGACGACCCTGATCGAGCGCCTGATTCCGCTGCTGGCGCAACGGGGACTGACAGTGTCGGCGCTCAAGCATGCCCACCACGGCTTCGACATCGATCGGCCGGGCAAGGATTCGTTCCGATTGCGCGCCGCGGGGGCGATGCAGGTGATGATCGCCGCGCCCCAGCGGTGGGCCCTGATGACCGAGCTGCGAGGACAGGCCGCGCACCTCGAAGGTCTGCTCGGCGAGCTCGCTCCTTGCGACCTGGTGCTGGTCGAAGGTTTTCGGAGCGAAAGGAGCATTCCGCAGATCGAAGTTCGCCCGTCCTTCGCGCCGGGCGCTGTCGCGCCCGGCGCTACGGAGGGCAAGGCCCTCGAAACGCTCAGCGCACCAAACCTGGTCGCGATCGTGTGCGATGATCCGGTCGATCTCGCGCTGCCGCGATTCGCGCGCGATGACGTGGCCGCGATCGCCGCCTTCATCGTTCGACATCTGGGAGCTGGTTGATGCGTTCGCTCGATCAGGCGATCGAGGAGCTGCTGGCTCAGGCCTCGCCGCTCACGCAGACCGAAACGGTCGCGACCGCAGTTGCGCTCGGGCGGGTGCTGGCCGAGCCGGTCGACTCGGGCGTTGCGGTGCCGCCGCTGGACAATTCGGCGATGGACGGATATGCGGTGCGCTGCGCAGATTTGACTTCGGTCCCGGCGAGCCTGCCGGTATCCCAGCGGATCCAGGCCGGACAGGTCGGCCAGCCGCTGCTGGCAGGCTCGGCTGCGCGGATATTCACCGGAGCCCCGATTCCCCCCGGGTGCGATGCGATCGTGCCGCAGGAAGCAACCCGATCCGAGGCCGAGCGGGTGGTCGTGCTCGAGAAACCGTCGCCCGGACAGTGGATCCGGCGTGCAGGGCTGGACATCGCTTCGGGGGCCCGCGTTCTGGCGCGCGGAACCCGACTGCGGCCGCCCCATATCGGCGTGGCCGCTTCCGTCGGGCGGACCGACCTGGCCGTGGTTCGGCGCCTTCGCGTCGGCGTGCTGTTCACGGGCGATGAGCTCGTGATGCCCGGCAATCCGCTGCCGCCCGGCCGCATCTACAACTCCAACCGGTACCTGCTGTCGACGCTGTTGCAGGGGCTGGGGTGCGAGGTGATCGACCTGGGGATCGTGCCGGATCAGCCGGAGCCCACGCGGCAAGCCCTGCTTCGGGCCGCCGAGGGCAACGACCTGGTGATCAGCTCCGGGGGCGTTTCGGTCGGTGAAGCGGACTACGTGCGAGCCGCGGTCCAGGCCGAGGGAGCGGTCGCTCTGTGGCAGGTCGCGATCAAGCCCGGCAAGCCATTGGCGTTCGGTCATGTGCGGGGCGTCCCGTTCATCGGGCTTCCGGGCAACCCCGTCTCGAGCCTGGTGACCTTCGCGTTGCTGGCCCGACCCTTCATTCTGAAGCGGCAAGGAGCAACGCAATTGCAGCCGCGTGCAATTCCGATGACAGCCGATTTCGAGATGAAGCAGGCGGGGACGCGGCGCGAATTCCTGCGCGTCCGGGTCACCGATCGAGGCCTGCTCGAAGCGTTCCCCGTCCAGAACTCGGCCGTCTTGACGTCGGCTGCGTGGGCTGATGGACTGGCCGATGTGGAGGCCGCCCGCTGTGTCGCCCGCGGCGACCAGGTTCCGTATCTTGCGTTTTCGGAGTTGTTCGCTTGAAACTGTCGGTGCTGTACTTCGCCCGCCTCAAGGAGGCGGTCGGGCGTTCCGCGGAGGATGTCGAGATACCGTCGGGCGTCACCACGGTCGGCGAGCTGCGCGCATGGCTGGCGCAGCGCGGAGCGCCGTGGAGCACGGCATTCGCCGAGATCCGGCCGATCCGCGCTGCCCTGGATCAGGCGATGGCGGGCGATTCGACGCGTCTGCGCGACGGCGCCGAAGTGGCGTTCTTTCCGCCCGTCACGGGTGGATGACGGCGGCGGGTGACGGCGCGGCGAGGCGGGATTTTGCGATGACGGTTCGGATCCAACAGGATGATTTCGATGTGGGCGCCGAGCTGGCGCAACTGCGGGGCGCCGATCCAAGGGTAGGGGCGATCGCCAGCTTCGTCGGGCTGGCACGCGACCTGAACGACGGCCGCGAGGTGCTTGGCCTGACACTGGAGCATTACCCAGGGATGACCGAGCGCGCGCTCGAAGCGATCGTGCAGCAGGCCCGGCAACGCTGGAGCCTGATCGAGGCGCTGATCGTGCATCGGATCGGGAGCATCGCTCCACTGGATCAGATCGTGCTGGTGGCCGTTACCAGCATGCATCGGCACGACGCGTTCGAGGCGTGCCGGTTCCTGATCGACTACCTGAAGACCGACGCGCCGTTCTGGAAAAAGGAACAAACGCCGCAGGGTTCGCACTGGGTCGAAGCGCGCGCCACGGACGAGCAGGCCCGCGCCGCGTGGCAGCGCGGTGAGCCGCGCGAGTAGGGCACGTGGCCTGATGCGCCAGGGGTCGGTCTGGATGGCGTTCGCCGCGGTCGGGGTGGGCAGTGCCTGCGGCGCCTGGTTGCGCTGGTGGCTGGGACTGAGACTCAATCCGCTCTTTCCGACCGTTCCGCTCGGCACGCTGGCCTCCAACCTGATCGGCGGCTACCTGGTCGGCATAGCGGTCGCAGTGTTTGCCCAAAACCAGGCACTGGCTCCGGAATGGCGCTTGCTGGCGATCACGGGCTTCCTCGGGGGCCTGACGACGTTTTCGACCTTTTCGGCCGAAGTCGTGGCTTTGCTGGCGCGGGGCCAGCTGTCCTGGGCATTGGCAACAGCCTTCGCGCATCTGGCCGGTTCGCTCGGTCTGACCGCACTGGGAATAGCAACCGTACGGTCGATAGGGTGAGCTACAATGGATAGGTTTGACACCTGCATGGGCGGCCTTTGATGACCGTAGAGAAGCAAGCCACCGAGCCGCAGTGCGCGCCACCCGATATCCCCGCGCCGCTTCCGTCGCGCAAACAGCTGCGCAACGAGCTCGCGCCGCTGGTGAAGCGGTCCACGCCGCTGGCCATCGCGCTGCTGCTGTTGGACGTCGCGCTGTATTCGGTCGCGCTGGCCGGCGCGCTGCTGGCCCTCAACCCCATCGTCAAACTGGTTTCGGCCGTGGCGTGCGGCTTCGTGATCGGGCGCCTCTTCATCATCGGGCACGATGCGTGTCACCAGAGCTACACGCGGCACCGCGGTCTGAATCGGTGGATCGGACGGATTGCGTTCCTGCCATCGCTGACCCCATACAGCCTGTGGGAAGTCGGGCACAACGTCGTCCACCACGGCTACACCAACTTGCGCGGCTTCGATTTCGTGTGGGCTCCGAAGTCGGCCGAGGAATATGCGGCGATGCCGGCCTGGCGCCGCGGCCTGGAGCGCGTCTATCGCAGCGGCTGGGCTCCCTGGCTTTATTACCTGGTCGAGATCTGGTGGCTGCGCATGTTCTTTCCCAGCCAGCGGCACATGCCAAGCCGCCGGCCGATCTTCTTCGCCGATTGCGCGCTTGCTCTGGTGGCGGGCCTGGCCTGGATCGGCGGCGTCATCTGGGTGGCCGCGGCCACCGGCCAGTCGGTGGCTTGGCTGCTGCTGGTCGCCTTCGTCGTGCCGTTCATTTTCTGGAACGGAATGATCGGGTTCGTCGTGTACGTGCACCACACCCACCTGTCGATTAGCTGGTTCGCGGACAAGGTGGCCTGGAGCGCTTCCAACCCGGCCGTGAGCACCACCGTGCACCTGACATTCCGTCGCGGCTTTGGGGCGCTGATGCACCACATCATGGAACACACCGCCCATCATCTGGACATGACGATTCCCCTGTACCGGCTCAAGCGAGCGCAGGCCAGGCTCGAGCAGCTGCTGCCGGGCCGTATCGTCGTTCAGGCATTTTCCTGGCGCTGGTATTTCGATACGGCGCGCCGCTGCAAGCTGTACGACTTCGCGACGCAGCGCTGGCTGGATTTTTCCGGAGAACCCACGCTGTCCTAGCCTTCCCAACGCAGGCGGTTGAAAACACGGCCAGGACGCCCAAACTAGCGTCCCGGAGAGCCACACAAGGCGTTGCCGTGCCATGCGACAGGACCGCTTGACCACGAAGTTTCAGGAGGCGCTCGCCGACGCTCAGTCGATCGCGGTGGGCAATGATCACCAGTACATCGAGCCGGTGCACGTGCTGGCGGCGATGCTGCGCCAGCCCGACGGTGGGGCCCGCTCTCTGCTGCAGCGTGCCGGCGTGGCGGTCGGTCCGCTGGCCGCGTCGGTCGACGCGGCGCTGAAGCGCCTGCCGCAGGTGCAGGGCACCGACGGCCAGGTACAGGTCGGGCGCGAGCTGACCGGCCTGCTGAACCAGGCCGACAAGGAGGCCCAGCGTCGCGGCGACGCCTACATCGCCAGCGAGATGTTCCTGCTGGCGCTGGCCGACGACAAGAGCGAGGCCGGGCGCCTGGCGCGCGAGCATGGCCTGACGCGCAAGGCGCTGGATGCGGCGATCGAGGCGGTGCGCGGTGGCGCGGCCGTCGATTCGGCCGAGTCCGAGGGCCAGCGTGAGGCGCTGAAGAAATACACGATCGACCTGACCGAGCGTGCCCGCCAGGGCAAGCTGGACCCCGTGATCGGCCGGGACGACGAGATCCGTCGCACGATCCAGATCCTGCAGAGGCGAACCAAGAACAATCCGGTGCTGATCGGCGAGCCTGGGGTCGGCAAGACCGCGATCGTCGAGGGACTGGCCCAGCGCATCGTCAACGAGGAAGTGCCCGAGACCCTCAAGGGCAAGCGCGTCCTGGTGCTCGATCTGGCGGCGCTGCTGGCGGGGGCCAAGTATCGCGGCGAATTCGAGGAACGCCTGAAGTCGGTCCTGAAGGAGATCGCGGCCGACGAGGGCCGGACCATCGTTTTCATCGACGAGATCCATACGATGGTGGGTGCCGGCAAGGCCGAAGGGGCTATCGACGCCGGCAACATGCTGAAGCCGGCGCTGGCGCGCGGCGAGCTGCACTGCATCGGCGCCACCACGCTGGACGAGTATCGCAAGTACATCGAAAAGGACGCGGCGCTGGAGCGCCGTTTCCAGAAAGTGCTGGTCGACGAGCCGAGCGTGGAATCGACGATCGCGATCCTGCGCGGCCTGCAGGAGCGCTACGAGCTGCATCACGGGGTCGAGATCACGGATCCGGCCATTGTCGCGGCGGCCGAACTGTCGCACCGCTACATCACGGACCGTTTCCTGCCCGACAAGGCGATCGATCTGATCGACGAGGCGGCCGCGCGGATCAAGATGGAGATCGACTCCAAGCCCGAGGTGATGGACAGGCTGGATCGGCGCCTGATCCAGCTGAAGATCGAACGGGAAGCGGTCCGCAAGGAAACCGACGAGGCCTCGCGTCGCCGGCTGGAGCTGATCGAGTCGGAGATCAAGCGGCTCGAGCGCGAGTACGCCGACCTGGAGGAACTGCTGCGTGCCGAGAAGGCCGCCGTGCAGGGTTCGGCGCAGATCAAGGGCGAGATCGAGCGGCTCAAGGCGCAGATGGCCGATCTGCAGCGGCGCGGCCAGTTCGATAAGCTGGCCGAGATCCAGTACGGCAAGCTGCCTGCGCTGGAACGGCAGCTGAAGGAGGCCGAATCGGGCGGCGGCAAGCGCGAGTTCAAGCTGCTGCGCAAGGAAGTCGGAGCCGAAGAGATCGCCGAGGTCGTATCGCGCGCCACCGGCATTCCGGTTTCCAAGATGATGCAGGGCGAGCGCGAGAAGCTCCTGAAGATGGAGGAACACCTGCATTCGCGGGTGGTCGGACAGGACGAGGCGGTGCGCCTCGTGTCCGATGCCATCCGCCGTTCGCGTGCCGGGCTGTCGGACACGGGGCGGCCGTATGGTTCGTTCCTGTTCCTGGGTCCGACCGGCGTCGGCAAGACCGAGTTGTGCAAAGCGCTGGCCGAATTCCTGTTCGACAGCGAGGACCACCTGATCCGGATCGACATGTCCGAGTACATGGAACGCCATTCGGTCGCGCGGCTGATCGGCGCGCCGCCGGGCTACGTCGGCTACGAGGAAGGCGGTCAGCTCACCGAGCAGGTCCGGCGCAAGCCGTACAGCGTGATCCTGCTCGACGAGGTGGAAAAGGCACACGGCGACGTGTTCAACGTGCTGCTGCAGGTGCTGGACGACGGCCGGATGACCGATGGCCAGGGGCGCACGGTCGACTTCAAGAACACGGTGATCGTGATGACGTCGAACCTGGGATCGCACGAAATACAGCGGATGGCGGGGCAGGATCCGGACCTGATCAAGGAAGCCGTGATGGCCGAAGTGCGCAAGCATTTCCGGCCCGAGTTCGTCAACCGGATCGACGAGATCGTCGTGTTCCAGGCGCTGGACCGGCGCCAGATCGAGGCGATCGCCAGGATCCAGTTGCGCCGCCTGGAGGCGCGGCTGGCCGCGCAGGATCTGAAGCTGGTTGTCAGCGACGCGGCCGTGGCCGAGCTGGCGAAAGTCGGATTCGACCCGCTGTACGGGGCGCGCCCGCTGAAACGGGCGATCCAGCAGCAGATCGAAAACCCGATCGCCAAGCTGCTGCTGGAGGGCAAGGTCGGTCCGAAGGACGTGGTCCCGGTCGACTTCAAGGAGGGGCGGTTCCTGTTCGAGCGCACCGTCCACTGAGGTGATCGCACGAAGCCGGTCCGCCCGCGGGCGGACCGGCTTTAAAGGCTGAAGCGCGACCGCGTGCTCGCCGCTTCACCTGGCCAGCACGAGATTGGCTGCCGTCTGTTGATTGAGGGAGGCCGGCCCTGCCGGGAAACCGTTGCTGGACCAGCCGCCGATCGAAAACCACACTGCCGCATTGCCTGCTGGGCGCTCGAAGAATATCTGTCGCCGGCGGTCGAAATGCGGCCTTGCCGGGCGTCATTGTCGTAGCGGCGCACGTTGCCCGCGACAACCCGATTAGGAGACCGGAACCATGCAATACCTGCTGCTGATCTACGGAAACGAGTCCGCCCTGCTGAGCGCGTCCAAAGAGCAGGCGAATCAGATGCTTGCGGCGTACACGGCCTACACCGAGGCGATGAAGAAAGCGGGCGTGCTGGTCGGCGCCAATCGCCTGCGGCCCACCTCGGAGGCGACCACGGTGCGGGCGCCGGGCGGCAAGCAAAGCGTTCTGAACGGGCCGTTCGCCGAGACGAAGGAGCAGCTCGGCGGCTACTACCTGATCGAGGCGCCGGATCTGGACGCTGCGCTGTCATGGGCTGCGCGTTGCCCGGGTGCGCAGGTCGGCGCGATCGAGGTGCGCCCCATCTGGGCGATGTAGAAAAAACGGCGGAGGCGGTGGCCAGGGCGAGCTACGGCAAGCTCGTGGCCTTCCTCGCCGCTCGCACACGCGATGTGGCGGGGGCGGAGGACGCGCTGTCCGATGCGTTCGCAGCGGCGCTGGCCGATTGGCCGCACAGCGGCGTGCCTCGCGTCCCCGAGGCCTGGCTGCTGACGGTCGCCCGGCGCAAACTGATCGATGCGGCAAGGCGCCGGCGCGCGGGCGAGGAGGCGGCGCCGACGCTGGCGCTGCTCGCGGACGAATTCGACGCCGCCGACGGCGAGCCCGCCATTCCCGACGAGCGCTTAAGGCTGATGTTCGCCTGTGCGCATCCCGCAATCGACGCCGGCGTGCGCGCGCCGCTGATCCTGCAGTCGGTGCTCGGCTTCGACGCCGCCGTGATCGCCTCCGCGTTCCTGGTTGCTCCTGCGACCATGGGCCAGCGCCTGGTGCGCGCGAAGAACCGCATCCGGCAGGCCGGCATTCCGTTCCGGGTGCCGGAACGCGAGGAGCTCGCCGGCCGCCTGGACGCCGTGCTCGAGGCGATTTACGCCATCTACGCCGAAGGCTGGTCCGATCCTGCCGGCACGCAGGCGCGCAGCCGGGGCCTGGCACAGGAAGGAATCTGGCTCGGGCGCCTGGTCGCATCGCTGCTGCCGCGAGAGCCCGAGGCGCTGGGGCTGCTCGCGCTGATGCTGCACGCCGAGGCGCGCCGCGTGGCGCGGCGCGGCGCGCAGGGCCAGTTCGTGCCGTTGGAAGCGCAGAACCCGATGTGCTGGGATGCGGCGCTGATCGACGAAGCGGAGGAGCTGCTTTTTACCGCCAGCCGCCTGGGCGCACCCGGTCGATTTCAGCTCGAAGCCGCAGTGCAGTCGGCGCACGCGGCGCGCCGCCTGACCGGCGCCACCGATTGGGGGGCGATCGTCGAGCTCTACGATGCGCTGTCCGCACTGACGGGCTCGGTGGTGGTTGCAACCAACCGCGCGGTAGCGCTGGCCGCGCACGTGGGCGGTCCGCGCGGCGCCGCCGAAGGGCTGGCGGCCCTGGACACGCTGCAAGGCGCTCAGCTCGACCAGTACCAGCCTTACTGGGCAGCGCGCGCCGCGCTGCTGTCTCGGGCCGGCAGGTCGCAAGCGGCCGCCGAAGCGTACCGGCGCGCCATAGGCCTGGAATCGGATCCGGCCGTGCGCCGCTTTCTGCAGGCGGAACTGTCGCGAGCCTGAGGAGCTTGCGCGGCAGAAAGCCGCCAGTCCGAAGTGTTACCTATCAACCCGGTCTGACGAACTTCCCCCTCTCCCGCGAAGCGGGAGAGGGCTGGGGTGAGGGTGGTCGGGGTGCGCGGTGGTCGCGGGAAGTACGGCGGGTTTCCTCATCGGCCTGACTGGCCGCGACGCCCGGTCGTGCGTCGGGGCGCCTTGCCGCGCCCCGTGTCCACCGCTTTGGCGGACGGCAGGAACAGTGCGGCAAGCGCAGAGCGCGCTTCCTCCTCGCTCAGACTGCGGGCCTCTTCCATGACTTCGCGCGGCACCCACTTCGGAAACGGAATGTCGCGGCTGACGTGGTAGCCGGCCGCGGTGTGTTCCTGCTCGACCTGGGCCAGCCGATCGCGATCGAAGCCGCCGGCGGTTCTGACCAGCGCCGGCCATAGCCTGCGGTGGACGAAGGTCACCTTGCCGCCCACCAGACGGCAGGTCAGGATGTCAGGCGACCTGGCCAGTGCCTCCAGGATCCTGAAGATCGAATGGCTCTTCGGATGAGCCCACCAGCTGCCCTTGATCGCCTCGCCCGCAATGGCCTCGGCCAGGCGCGGCACCGGGCCCCTGGCGGAGGCCAGGACGATCCCGTGATGCCGGACGAAGGCGATCGCGTCGTCGGCGGTCATGGCTCTGTGTGCGAACGCGCGGCGCCCCGGTTCACCCCGTCCGGAGACCGCGCAGCGTCCCCTTCAGAACGTTTAAGCCCCGATTCAGCCCGCTCAAGGACTGAAAGGCATCGCCGGTCGCAAAGTACGCCCATCGATTCCGGTGCGCCGCACCGGTCGGATCCGGGAGCCCGACGATGAACACCAGCCAGTATCCGATCCGCCAGGACCGCCTTTTCGCCGCAGCGATCGCCGCCCTGGCAACGACGCTCGTGCTGAGCAGCGTCATTCGACTGTTTGCCAGCGTCGGCCCGATGCCGGCGAGCGCATCGGCGGCGGCAGCCCCACGCCAGCCTGTGAGCGTCGCCAGCGTCCATACCGCCACCCGCGCGCTGGCGGATTCCGCCGCAACGAACCGCAGGCTGTGATGCCCGTCAGTGCAGCGGGGTTGAGGGTTGCTCCTCGCCGTCGTCCGGCGGCTCGGTGTGCACCGAGTGGCCGGCTGCGTTGGGGAACATCGGAGCGCCGCAATCGTCGCAGAACTCCAGCGGAAAGCGGTGCGCGTGGGTGACCAGGCGAACTACGCCCAGGCGGCGCAGCGCGGCTTCGATTTCCTCGACCGATCGCTCCTCGTCGTCTCCCAGCAGCGGCCACACGACACCCTCGATCACGAGGTCGTCCTCGCCGGCCCGGGAGATGCCGATCCGGAACTCCGGGGCCGAGCGCTCGCGTTTTTCCTCGTAAGGCGCGATCGTCGCCTGCAACGCCGAGGCCGACAGGTCGAACGACAGCTTCAGGTAGGAGATGGCCGCTTCCAGGGAAAATTCGCGCAGCTCGCGATCGCCTTGCCGCAGCGCCGCGTGAAACGCGTTGGGCGGCAGCGTGCGGAACTTGCACCCGGTCATCACGGGCGTCAGCACGTTGTCGAGCTGCTCGCGCAGCGCCTGCACGGCGCTCAACTTGGAATCCGGATCCACACCGGTCTGCTGCCAGTGAAACAGGGGGCTGCCCTGCGGCACCACGATAGCCGCCAGCAGGTAGCGGGCGTCGGCCAGCATCGCGATCGGCTCGCGCAAGCTCTTGGCATCGACCTTCAGACGCCCGTCCTGCACGGCAGCCGAAAACAGCTGATCGGCCGTGTCGCGCACTTCTCCCAATGATTCGGGCAGCTGATCGATCGAGAACATGAAATCGGCCACCGCGCAGCGTGCCCCACGCGGCGCCAGGTGACCGACCACCTGCGTCAGCACGTTTTCCACCACCGAAGGGCTCAACTTCGTCGCCGGCAGCTTGTAGCGCGACCAGGCCAGCAGCGGGATCGCCAGCAGAAGCGCATCTTGCGGCTCGCCGTCGATTTCAAGCGTTGCGCTTTCGGCGCACGACTCGGCCAGGTCGGCCAGGTCGTCGTAGGCTCGCGGATGCTCGGAGCCGAGCTCATCGAGCGCGGCCTCGATCGCATCGCCATATCCGCGAGCCAGCCGGTCGTTGACCAGCTCGACCAGGCGGCGTTCCCACAGCCGGTCCTCGATCCGGCTGCCGGATTCCGACAGCCGACGAGCCAGTTTGGCCAGCGTGTCGGCGTCCGCCTGGTGGCGGGCACGCGAGATGAAGCGATTACGGCGCATACAAGGTCCGGCAATTGGGAGGCGTCATTATCCCCGACCTCCCAGGGCGTTTCAGGCCGCGAAGCGCATTTCGCGATACGAAACTTAGCTTGTGCGGAGCAATAGAACTCATTTCAAAACCACAAAAACGATTTCGCAATTCGGCACGAATATTATAAGCGACTGAATACAAATGTTAAAAAGCAACGTCTTCTATATGATATGAGACTTGTTGCAGTGCTTCGCGCACCTTACGATTCTTCCATCGATCGACTCGAAATCACCTGCTGGTGACCATCCGGGTGATCGAACCAACGATCGAACGCAATGGCAAGTTGACCCAGGGGGTTCTGATGACTGCTCGCAAGCAAGAGGCCCAGCGCCTGCAAAAAGAATGGACCGAGGACACGCGCTGGAAGGGGATACGGCGCAGCTACGGCGCCGAAGACGTCATCCGTCTGCGCGGTTCAGTGACGATCCAGTACACGCTGGCGCGGCGCGGCGCGCAGCGGCTCTGGCAGATGCTGACGACCGAGCCGTTCGTCAGTTCGCTCGGCGCGCTGACTGGCAATCAGGCGATGCAGCAGGTCAAGGCAGGCCTGCAATCGATCTACCTGTCCGGCTGGCAGGTCGCTGGCGACGCCAATCTGGCCGGCGAGATGTATCCGGACCAATCGCTGTATCCGGTGAACTCGGTGCCGTCGGTCGTGGCGCGGATCAACAGCGCGCTGGCGCGGTGCGACCAGATCCAGTGGATGGAGGGCAAGAATCCCGGTGACCCCGGCTACATCGACTATTTCGCCCCGATCCTGGCCGACGCGGAAGCCGGATTCGGCGGAGTCCTGAACGCGTTCGAACTGACCAAATCGCTGATCGCAGCCGGTGCCGCCGGCGTGCATTTCGAGGACCAGCTGGCGTCGGTCAAGAAGTGCGGGCACATGGGAGGCAAAGTGCTGGTGCCGACGCGCGAAGCGGTCGAAAAGCTGCTGGCCGCGCGCCTGGCGGCCGACGTGCTCGACGTGCCAACGGTGCTGATTGCGCGCACGGACGCGGAGGCGGCCGATCTGCTGACGTCGGACGTGGACGAGAACGATCGGCCGTTCCTGACCGGCGAGCGCACCGTCGAGGGGTTCTATCGGACCCGACCCGGGTTGCAGCAGGCCGTGTCGCGCGGACTCGCGTACGCGCCGTACGTGGATCTGCTGTGGTGCGAAACGGGCAAGCCGGATCTGGAGTTCGCGCGCCAGTACGCCGAGGCGATTCACCGCCAGTTCCCGGGCAAGATGCTGGCCTACAACTGTTCGCCCTCGTTCAACTGGAAGAAGAACCTGGACGACGCGACGATCGCGCGCTTCCAGCACGAGCTCGCCGCGATGGGATACAAGTATCAGTTCATCACGCTGGCGGGATTCCACAGCCTGAACTACTCGATGTTCAAGCTGGCGCATGGCTACGCGCGCAATCAGATGAGCGCGTTCGTCGAGCTGCAGGAGGCCGAATTCGAGGCGGCGGAGCTCGGATTCACCGCCGTCAAGCACCAGCGCGAAGTGGGAACCGGTTATTTCGATGCCGTCACGCAGACCATCCAGCACGGGCAGTCGTCCACCACCGCGCTGTCGGGATCGACTGAAGACGAGCAGTTTTTCGCTGCGAAGAGCGAACGAAAGGCTGCCTGAGCAAGCGTAATCGTCCGCGTTGTGCGAAAGCAACGGGCGGTTGCAACGCGACTTGTGAAGCGCCCGTCCGCGCCCTATGCTCCGCCGCGCTTCGAGAATTGCGCGCGAGCGCCGGAGGGAGATGGGCGGGGCGAGGTACCTGGGGACGCCTCCAGAACAACACAAAGATAGAATACGAAGAGTTGGAGCCGCCTTATGGCGGCTTCTTTTTGTCCCGGGTTTGCGCGAACCTCGAATCTGGCATCGGCCGAACGATCGGCTACCTTTTGCGTCGACGCATCGTCAATCTGGCCCTGCAAGGTGGCGGCGCCCTGGGTGCATTCACCTGGGGTGTGCTCGATCGCCTGCTGGAAGTGCCGGACCTGGGCTTCGAGGCGATCAGCGGTTCCAGCGCTGGCGCGATGAACGCGGTGGCGCTGGCGCAAGGGCTGGCCGACGGCGGTCCGGCGGGCGCCAAGGAGAAGCTGGAGGCGTTCTGGACGGCGGTGGGTGGGGCGTCCTACCCCGTGCAACCCGCGCTGGCAACGGCGCCAGCGCCCGGCTCGGGCCTGATCGCGACGCAGACGAAGTTCCTGCTCGGATTGACGCGATTCTTCTCGCCGTACCAGCTCAATCCGTTCGACATCAATCCGCTGCGGGCGATCATCGAGCGCCTGTTCGATTTCGAGCGCATTCGCTGGGCCAGCCCGGTGCGCCTGTTCGTCGGGGCCACCCAGGTCAAAACGGGCGCGCTGCGCATCTTCCGCGAGCACGAGCTCGCGGTCGAGCATCTGCTGGCGTCGGCCTGCCTGCCGGCCATCAATCAGGCCGTTCTGGTCGACGGCGAGGCGTACTGGGACGGCGGGTACACCGGCAATCCTCCCCTTCATCCGCTCGTCAACGAGTGCAGAAGCCGGGACCTTTTGATCGTGCTGCTGCTGCCGTTATGGCGGCCTGCGACCCCGACCAGCGCGGACGCGATCCGGGCGCGTCTTACCGAAATCCATTTCAACACGACGTTCCTGACCGAGATGCGCGATTTCGCCTTGAGTCTGCGCGCGGCCCGCCGCACCATGCTGCTGCGCGGGCGTCTGGAACAGCGGCTGCTGGAACTGAATCTGCATATGATCGAAACCGACGAGAAGGTCAGTCAGCTGGAGATCGAAAAGACGCTGAACACCAGCCTGCCCTTTCTGCAGCGTCTGAAGGCGGAGGGCCGGGCCCGCGCCGAAGCGTGGCTGGCTCAGAACGAGCCCGCTCTGGGGCGGCGGTCGACGCTGGACCTGGAACGGTTCGCCGTGTCCGTGTAATGGGTCGAGCGAAAAGCTCGAACGCTCCAATATACTGGCCCGGTACGAACCGGTGCGCAGAACGCCGAAAGGAGGCGAGTCATGACGAGGGCATTGAGCGCGGTTCTGTTCGATCTTTACGGGACCCTGCTTGACGTGCATTCGGTTGCGGCTCGCGCCGACCAGCTGTTCCCGGGTCGCGGGGCAGCGCTGTCGCAGCTGTGGCGCGACAAGCAGCTCGAATACAGCCGCCTGCGCACAATGTCGATGCGCTACGTTCCGTTCACCCAGGTCGTCGAGGACGCGCTGCAATACGCGTGCGAGGCGCTGCATCTGCCGCTGGATTCGGCCGGGTGCGGAATGCTGATGCATGAATTCACGCAGCTCACGCCGTTTTCCGACGTGGTGCCTGCTCTGCAACGCCTGATCGCGGCCGACCTCACGGTGGGGGTGCTGACCAACGGGGACCCTGGCCAGCTGGAGGACGCGCTGCACGGGGCGGGGCTGGACGACTACTTCGACGTGCTGCTGTCGGCCGATCAGGCGCGCGCCTACAAAACGGCCCCGGCCGTGTACGAGCTCGGCCCGTTGACGCTGGGTCATCCGGCCGCGGAACTGCTGCTGGTGAGCAGCAACGGCTGGGATGCGATCGGCGCCAAGTGGTACGGCTATCGCAGCTACTGGGTCAACCGCGCCTCGGCGCCGATCGAACGGCTGGGCGGCCAGCCCGACGGCATCGGGCGCTCGCTGAATGACGCGGTCGATTTCGCTCTTGAGTTGTACGGCGGAGGAAGATCATGAACACTTCCTCGGGCGTCGTCGTCCAGGCACTGATCAAGCCCGGCTTCGATGCGATGCTGACGCCGGACGCGCTGCAGTTCGTCGCCGGGCTGCACCGCGAATTCGAGCCGCGCCGCCGTCACCTGCTGGCGGCGCGGGCCGAGCGGGCTGCTCAGATGGACCGCGGTCAGCGCCCCGATTTTCTGCCCGAGACGAGGTCGGTGCGCGAAGGCAGCTGGCAGGTGGCCCCGCTTCCGCCCGCCCTGGAATGCCGCCGGGTCGAAATCACCGGACCGGTCGAGCGCAAGATGATCATCAATGCGCTGAACTCGGGCGCCGACGCCTACATGGCGGACTTCGAGGACAGCCACACGCCCAATTGGGACAACCAGATACAAGGTCAGCTGAACCTGGTCGACGCGGTCCGCCGCAGGATCTCGTTTTCCTCGGCCGACGGTCGCGTCTATCGGCTCAATGAAAAAACCGCAACCCTGCTGGTCAGGCCGCGCGGGTGGCATCTGGATGAAAAGCACCTGCTGGTCGATGGCCAACGCGTCTCGGGGGGCCTGTTCGACTTCGCGCTGTTCGTCTACCACAACGGCCGCGAGCTGGCGCAGCGTGGCCAGGGGCCGTTTCTGTATCTGCCCAAGATCGAATCGCATCTGGAGGCGCGCCTCTGGAACGACATCTTCGTGCGCGCGCAACACGAGCTGGGCATCGCGCAGGGAACGATCAAGGCAACCGTGCTGATCGAGACGATCATGGCTGCCTTCGAAATGGACGAGATCCTGTACGAGCTGCGTGAACACTCGGCCGGGCTGAATGCCGGCCGCTGGGACTACATTTTTTCGTGCATCAAGAAGTTCCGCAGCGACAACCAGTTCTGCCTGGCCGACCGGGTGCTGGTCACGATGACGGCCCCTTTCATGCGTGCGTATTCGCTGCTGCTGCTGAAGACCTGCCACCGGCGCGGGGCCCCGGCGATCGGCGGGATGAGCGCGCTGATCCCGATCAAGAACGACCCGGCCGCCAACGAACGCGCGCTGGCGGGCGTGCGTACCGACAAGGCGCGCGAGGCTGGCGACGGCTACGACGGCAGCTGGGTGGCGCATCCTGGCCTGGTCCAGATCGCGATGGCCGAGTTCTCACGCGTGCTCGGGGATCGTCCCAACCAGATCCAAAAACAGCGCGACGACGTTCACGCCGTCGCGGCCGACCTGCTGCGGTTCGAGCCCGAAAGTCCGATCACCGAGAACGGCCTGCGGATGAACATCAACGTGGGCATTCATTACCTGGGCTCGTGGCTCGGCGGCAACGGGTGCGTGCCGATTCACAACCTGATGGAGGATGCGGCCACCGCCGAGATTTCGCGCTCGCAGGTCTGGCAGTGGATACGCTCCGCCAAGGGGCGCCTGCAGGACGGGCGCAAGGTCACGGCCGAGCTGGTCCGCGCGCTGATCCCCGAAGAGCTGGCCAGGGTGAAGCAGGCGGTCGACGAGGCGCCGGCCAACTACGAGCGTGCGGCGCGGATCTTCGAGGTGATGTCGACCAGCGAGGAGTTCATCGAGTTCCTCACGTTGCCGTTGTACGAGGAGCTCGACTAGTCGGAGCAGGCTACTTGAGCTTTTCCTTCAGGTTGTCCAGGCCGGCCCGGTAGATGCCGCGAATCGTCTTGAGGGCGTCGGCGTCCGGCGTGCCCTCCTTGGCCTTAAAATGCGAGCTCCAGTTCACGACCGATCCGGATTTGGTCGCCTTGACCTGGATCGTCGATACATAGTCGGTGACCGGCAGCGGGCTGTCCGTGATCCGGTACGTGTACGAGAAGATCTTCGGCTGGTAGCGCTCGAGCCGCTCGGTGATCTTGGCGCCGTCTTTGGTCGTCAGCACGCGTACGGCTCCGTTCTTGTTGGTTTTGCCCGAGGTGATCTCGGTGCTGGCCACGATCGGATGCCAGTTCTGCCATCCGTCGAAATCCTTGATCAGGTCCCAGGCCTTTTGCGGCGGCACCGAAAGCTCGACCTTTTCCTTCAGTGAAAGCACGTTGGCGGCGAAACTGCTCGTTGCAGCCAGCGCAACGGCAAGGCCGAGCGCCGCGCGGCGAACCAACGATAGGGTCATCGGAGTCTCCTGCTTTGGTTTTGTGGCCCGAACCGGTCGGAGCGGGGCCGTTTGGTCGCCGGATTGTACGGTCAAGAAGCGGGTAGGGGGCAAGCGGCGGCTGGCTGCGGACTGATCGGGCGTCCCGTTGCAAAAAGGGGCGCTGAAGCGCCCCCTTTGAAGCCGAACGGCCGGTCCGACGGCTACTGGATCTTCGCTTTCTTTTTCAGCTCTTCGGCGAACGCCTGGGCCTGCTTGTTCTGGATCGATTCGGTGATCTGACTCTTGACCTGATCGAGCGACGGTACCTGCGTCGCGCGTACATCCTCGAGCAGGATCACGTGGTATCCGAACTGCGTCTGCACCGGGGTCTCGGTGAATTTGCCTTTGTCGAGCTTCACCATGGCGTCGGAGAACGGCTTCACGTAGGCGGCCGGCCCGGCCCAACCCAGATCGCCACCCCGGCTGCCCGAGCCCGGATCCTTCGAGCGCTTGGCCAGGTCCTCGAACTTGGTTCCCTTTTTGAGCTCCGTGATGATTTCCTTGGCCTCGTCCTCTTTCTCAACCAGGATATGGCGCGCGTGGTACTCCTTGTCGCCCTGCGCGGCCTTCTGTTTTTCGTACTCGGCCTGCACCTGCTGGTCGGTGACCGGATGCTTTTTCGCCTCGTCGCGGAACAGGTTTTGAATGATCGCTGTCTTGCGCACGAAGTCGAGCTGGAACTTGACATCAGGGCGATCCGGTATGCCGCGCTTGGTCGCCTCCTGCAGAAAGACCTCGCGCTCGACCAACTGCTCCTTGATCCGATCGCGCAATTCAGGCGTGTCGGGCTGCCCGAGCTGCTGGACGAACTGGTCGACCGTCGCCTTGGTGATCGGCTTGTCGTTGACCACGGCGATGTTCTTGTCGCCGCCCGCAGTGGCGGTCTTCTCGCCGGCGGCAGCCGCGGGCTTGTCCTTGGCCGGGGCAGCGTTCTGTGCAAATGCGGATCCGGCCGCCAGTAACGCAACCAATAAAAGGGAAAGTCGGGACATCGGGAATCTACTCTCGGGAGGGTGGATGGGAACCTTCCAAGCCCGCCTCCTCGGGGCTCAGCAAGGTCATCGCCAACGCATGGATTTGACGCGGCATCAGGCTATCAAGGCAATGATACACGAGCCGGTGACGCTGCAACCGTGTCAAGCCCGGAAAACGGGGGCTGACAAGGCGCAGCCGGTAGTGTCCGCCGCCGTCGCGCGCCCCGGGGTGCCCGGCGTGCCGATCGCTCTCGTCCTCGATCTGCAACTCCAGCGGCTGCAGCGGGGCGAGCAAGTTGCGGATCCGATCGATCGTGGCTTCAGCCATTGGTCGGCTCGCCCATATGACGGGCCACGTAGATGCCGGTCGAAATCGAATAGGCAAAGGTCAGCCCGAGCAGGCCGAAGGTCTTGAAGCTGACCCAGGTTTCAGTGCTGAAGTGATAAGCGACGACCAGGTTCAGGCAGCCGAGCACTAGGAAGAACGCGGCCCAGGCGATCAGCAGGCGATCCCAGGCGACCTTGGGCAGCTGCAGCTCGCTGGAAAAGAGCACCCCCAGCAGATTGCGCTTCCAGATCCAATGGCCGCACGCCAGCACCGCAGCAAAAGCCCAGTAAAGGAGGGTCGGCTTCCACTTGATGAACCACTCGTTGCGCAGCCATACCGTCAGGCAGCCCAGCACCACGATGAAGGTGGCACTCAGCCAGACCGACACCGCAACGGTGGCTCGGCGCAGCAGCAGCCAGCTCACCTGGATGACGGTAGCAACCATCGCGCAGGCCGTCGCCAGCACCACCGGCACGATGTCGGCGCTGGCGCCGCCTGCCGTGTGCATCGCTCCCGGCAGCAGGGCGGCCCAAGCCTGCACCAGTTGCGGAGGAGCTCTGTTGGCAATCCAGAACGCGCCGTAAAAAACGACGACCGGCAGCAGATCAAGCAAAATCTTCAAGTTCGGTTCTCGCCAGAACGATCGGGCCGATGCCGCTTGCAACGGCCCGCGGGACATCCGGTGTCGGCCTGCTCGAAGCGGAGCCTGGCCGACGCGCATTTTAGCCAGGGATCCCGGGCCAGCGATGGGCGGCGCCCGATCCGGCACAATCGCGCCTCCTAGAACAATACGGCGGCCGCGCGACGGCCGCCTGCCGACGATCCCGATGCCAACGATCCGTGCAGTAACGCTGTGGGCCGGCCTGACGACGCTCGGGCTGCAAACGGCCGCTCCAGCCTGGGCGGCGCTGCCACCGGGCGTCAGCCAGACCGCCTCGGTTGAAGGCATCACGGAGTACCGCCTGACCAACGGCCTGCGGGTTCTGCTGTATCCCGACCTGTCCAAGCAGACCGTCACCGTGAACGTCACGTACCTGGTCGGATCGCGGATGGAAAACTACGGCGAAACCGGCATGGCGCACTTGCTGGAGCATCTGATGTTCAAGGGCTCCACCCACTTCCCGGATCCTGACCGCGAATTCGCCGCGCGCGGCTTTCGCAACAACGGATCGACCAGCTACGACCGCACCAACTATTTTTCGACGTTCCAGGCGAGCGACGACAACCTGAGCTGGGCGCTGCATCGCGAGGCCGACGCGATGACCAACTCGTTCATCGCCCGCAAGGATCTGGATTCCGAGATGACGGTCGTGCGCAACGAGTACGAGAAGGGCGAGAACGAGCCGCTCGACGTCCTGTACAAGCGCTTGCTGTCGGCCATGTTCCAGTGGCATTCGTACGGCAAGGAGACGATCGGCGCACGCAGCGACATCGAAAACGTCCGCATCGAGAACCTGCAGGCGTTTTACCGGCTCTACTATCAGCCGGACAACGCGGTGCTGATCATCGCGGGCCACTTCGACGTGGACCCGACGCTGCGGCTGATTACCGGGACCTTCGGCCGCATTGCGCGCCCCAAGCGCGCGCTGCCGCCGCAATGGACGGTGGAGCCGCCGCAGGACGGCGAACACGGCGTGACGGTGCGCCGCAAAGGCGACTCGCAGATCGTGCTGGTGGGGTATCACATTCCGGCAGGGCGCAGCACCGATACGGCCGCGCTGTCGGCGCTGGCCGACATCCTGGGCCAGACGCCCAGCGGACGCCTGCACCACGAGCTGGTCGAATCCGGCATCGCAGCCCAGGTGTTCGCCGAACCGATGTTCCTGCACGACCCCGGGGCGCTGGTGTTCGGCGCCATGGTCAAGCCGGGCGATTCGATCGACCGTGCGCGCGACAAGCTGATCGATGTGGTCGAGCATTCTCTCGGGCAGAACCCGCCGACCAGCGCCGAGATGGACCGGATGCGCCGATCCGAGGAAACCGATGCCGAGCGAGCGCTGGCCGATCCGCAGGGATTCGGCGTGGTGCTGTCGGATTACATCGCCCAGGGCGACTGGCGGCTGTTCTTCCTGTTTCGCGACGCCACCGAGCGCGTCGATGCGGCCCAGATCGCAGCGGCGTCGCAACGGTATCTGCGGCGTGACAACCGCACGGTGGGCATTTTCCTGCCGGAGGACGCGCCGCAACGGGCCGATATCCCTGCACCCCTGGCGGTCGAGCAGATGCTGAAGGATTTCACGCCGCGCCCGGCCACCGCGGCCGGGGAACGCTTTGATCCGAGTCCCCAGAACATCGATGCCCGCACGAGTGTGGCGCGCGCGGAGGACCTGAAGATCGCGCTGCTGCCGAAGAAGACCAAGGGTCGGACCGTGAACGTCGCGATGGCCTTTCAGTTCGGCGACCTGAAGACATTGAACGGCCAGATGGTCACCGCTGAAATGGCGCGCGACATGCTCGGGCGGGGCACCGCGAAGCTGAGCCGGCAGCAGATCGATGACGAGCTCACCCGGCTGAAAGTCACGGGCGATCTGATGAACTTCCAGGCGAGCCGCGCGACCGTCGCCGATGCGTTGAAGCTGATCCAGTCCGTGCTGCAGGAGGCGAATTTTCCGGCCTCCGAATTCGACCAGCTCAAGCGGGAATTGCTGACCGAGCTTCAGGGCAAGCTGGACGACCCGAGCGAGCGCTCGCGCGACGCCTTGATGGCGCATTTCAGCACTTATCCGCCCGGCGATCCGCGTCGCTACATTCCGCTGGCCGATCGTATCGAAGCGGTGAAGAACACTTCGCTGGCCGACGTGCAAGGATTCTTCGATCGATTCTGGGGCACCGCGCGCGGCGGGATCGCGGTGGTGGGCGACTTCGACCCGGAGCAGGTCCGACCGCTGCTGGCGGAACGGTTCGGCGCCTGGAAATCGAAGGCGCCGTACCAGCGGCTGCTCAACGACGTGGCGAACGTGCCGGCGGCGCGGATCTTCGTCGATACGCCTGACAAGGAAAATGCGGTCTACCGGGCGCGAATCGCGCTGGACCTGCGCGACGACGATCCCGACGCCCCCGCACTGTCGCTGGCCACGCGCATCATCGGGGGCGGCTCGGGACTGCACAACCGGCTGGTCGACCGGATTCGACAGAAGGACGGGCTGTCGTACGGGATCGGAGCCGGCTTGCAGGTGAGCGGCCGCGATCGGGCCGCCTTCTGGGGAATCGGTGCGATCGCGGCTCCGCAGAATGTGAACCGGGTCGAGCAGGAGGTCAAAGAGGAGATGGAGCGCGTACTGCGCGAGGGCTTTACCGACGAGGAGATCCGGCAGGCCAAGCAGGGCTATCGCGAAGAGCACCTGCTCGCCCGCTCGGAGGACGGTGCGCTGGCGGCCGGCTGGGTCGGGCATCTTGACCTGGACCGGACGTACGAATTCAACCGGCAGTTCGAGGCCCATGTGGAGGCGCTCACCGCCGAACAGATGCTCTCGGTCGTGCGCAAGTACCTCGATCTTTCCAGGATGACGATCGTCGTCGCAGGCGACGCGAAGAAGGGGGCTCATTGAACGAGGCGAGGGTGGCGGAACAGGAGCCGATCCGGATCAAGCTCGGATCCTGGGACGAGCTCGGAGACGAGGCACGCCGTATCCGCCTCGAGGTATTCGTGACCGAGCAGGGAGTTCCGCTCGACATGGAGATCGATGCGATGGATCCGGTCAGCGTTCACGCGCTGGCGTTGCGATCGGCCGCAGGCGCATTGGGAACAGGACGGCTGCTGCCGGACGGACACATCGGGCGCATGGCGGTGGCACGCGATGCGCGCGGGCAGGGGGTCGGCGCGGCCCTGCTGCAGCGCCTGATGCAGGCTGCGCGACAGGCGGGCCATCGCCAGGTCGAGCTGTTCGCGCAGGTGCACGCGCAGCACTTTTACGAGCAATTCGGTTTCGTCGCGGTCGGGGAGCCCTTCGACGACTGCGGCATCCTGCACATCACGATGCGCGCGACGCTCTAGCGTTGCAACAGACGCGCGAGGCGCACGGACCGGTCTAGCGCTGTTGACCCTTGGTGCGGTCGCCGAAGCCCGCCGGACTGGGCGTGGCGCCGTCGATCATGAACTCGTAACGACGGTCCGAATAGCTGTCCGGGTTGGCCGGGTCGAAGGTGCGCTCGAGGAAGCCGACCAGGCCGTCGCGTCGCACCGTCACGATCGTGGTAGCGCGCGTCCCGTACCCATTGGCGCGAATCTGAATGGCCGACAGCGCCCGTTCCCAGTCGCGCGGAATGCCGGTCGACGGCAGCTCGAGCTCGCCGGCGACCTCCCGATCGGCCATCAGCCGCAGCAGGCTGTCAGCGGCAACCCGCTGCGCGGTCTGACAGGCGAAAGCCGCCACGGAGCGCGTGACCTTGGGCCATGGCGTGTCCAGGGCGGCGTTGGACAGGCCATAGATACCCGGCTGCAACCGGTGCACGCCGTCATCGAGGCGGTTGCTCATGTAGACGAGCTCTGAGCCGCGAGCGCGCGATCCGAGCGCGATCGGTTCGGCCACGATCAGGTTGAACCCGTTGAATGAATTGGCGCGCGACTGGCAGTCATCGACCCACTCGCCCATCGACTGCGAGGTCTGCAGCGCCGACAGCACCAGCAGTCCGCGCGACGTGGCATGCGGATTGCGCTCGTTGGGGGCCCGCACATTCGTGACCACCGCAAAGCGCCCGCGCCGGTTGATGCCCAGCCAGGTGCCGCCGGCTTCTTCGTCGCGGCCGGCCAGCAGCGAAACGGCCTGACCCCACCAGGACGCGGGCCGGGTGCGGCGAGCATAGAACTCATCCCGGTTCGCCGCGACGATCAGCGGATATTCCGAGTGAGTCTGCCAGGCGAACAGGATCAGGCACATCGCGTCAAGTTGCCCTCCGGCCCGCGAAGGCGGACCGCGTATCCCGGTAAGTATGGGCGCATTGGCATCGTTGGGGCCACGCTACCGGTCAGGCGGTCGGGTTGATCATCGGGTAAGGCAGTTCGCCGGGGCTCACGCTGGCCGATTGGGCCGCGCCGATCCGTAGCTGCGCGGCGCCGGCCTGACACTCGAAAAGCAGGTCGACCCCGCCGTCGGGCGACGCCGCCGCCATCACGACGGTCCCGACAGGCCCGCCGCCCGCGTCCGCATCGAACAGATCATCGGCCGCCGCCGCCTTTTCGGCATGGCCGCGCATCATACGGCGGCGCAGCTTGCCCAGGTACTGGCTGCGCGCCACCACCTCCTGCCCCGGGTAGCAGCCCTTGCGGAAATGTACTCCACCCAGCACGTCGAGGTTCAGCATCTGCGGCAGGAAGCGCTCCTGGGTGAGTGCAAACACGTCCGGCAGGCCGGCATCGACTTTGGACCACCACCAGACCCCTGCATCGACCGGCGCGACGGCTGCCAGCTGCTGACGCCAGAACTGGCTTGCCGCCGCCGGCACCACCAGCATCAGGCGTGCCCCCGTGCGGGGCGAGGCGGGAACCCTGACCAGCCGTGCCCCGTCGTCCAGGTTCCGGCTGCTCCACGGCGCCTCCGGGCATTGCCTTCCGGTCGCCGTCAACGCCGCTTCGATCCCGGGTCCGGTCAGGCCGAATACCGTCCATTGGCTGCTGACGTCTTCCAATTTCACCTTGGATCTGAGCACGAAGCGAGCGAGGCGTGTGCGCAAGGGCTCGGACTGCTCGGCCGGCATCAGCAGGCAGAAGCCGTCATCGGCGCGCCACATCTCGAACAGGGCCAGCACGCGCCCCTTGACGGAGCAGTAGGCCCCCAGCTGCCAGTGCTGGGCCTCGATGGCCGTCACATCGACGGTCAACTGCGCATTCAGGAACTGCTGTGCATCGGCCCCTCGCACCGCCACGATTCCCAGCTCGGGCAGTGCAGCGAGCACCGGGTGCCTCAGCGCCAGCCGCAGCTGCTCGACGGGGGCCGACCAGGAACCTGGTCGGGCGGTGGAGCGTGGATCTTCAGGCATCGGATGGCACCGTTTTTCTGGGGCGTCCGAAAGTGGGCGCCGCTGTCGGCATTATATGAACACCGTAAAATCTGCAAATTGACCGATCGAGCGAAAGGATGCTGATCACGGGCTGGTTGCGTTCGTGGGGTTGGATCCTGATGGTATCCGTGCTGGCCGTCTCGGCCAGCGTGGGGGTCTTCTGTTCCCTGCGCGACCTGGATCGCCCGCTGGCGATGAGCGCGCACCGGGTGGAGGTGCGAATCGCCAATGGCGCGTCGGCACGCTCGATTGCGCATGCGATCCGCTCGGCGGGCGTTGGGCTGAACGAGCTCGAATTCGTCGCCCTGGCCCGCGCCAGCGGCGCAACCCGGACTTTGCGCGCGGGCCGCTACGCGATCGAGCGGGGAATGTCGATGCGGGCGGTGGTCGAGATGATCCAGCGCGGCGACGTTCTGCGCGAGCGGCTGACGATCCTGGAGGGAACGACGTTCGACGAGCTGCGCGAGCAGTTCGATTCGACCCCGGAGTTGCAACATCAGACGGCCAAGCTCAGCAAGGCGCAGCTTTTGCGGGCGATCGGCGCCTCCGAGAAGGATGCTGAAGGCCTGTTTGCGCCGGATACCTACCTGTTCGATCCCGGCTCCAGCGATCTGGACCTGTACCGGCGCGCCTATCGGATGCAGGCCGAGCGGATCGCAAACGCGTGGCAACTGCGCGCCCCGGATCTGCCCTACCGCAATCCGTACGAAGCGCTGATCATGGCGTCCCTGATCGAAAAGGAGACCGGGCAACCCGGCGAGCGGCGGCGCGTGGCGGCCGTTTTCGTCAACCGCCAGCGGCTCGGGATGCCGTTGCAGACCGACCCGGCGGTGATCTACGGGCTGGGCGACGCGTTCGATGGCCGACTGCACCGCAAAGACCTCGATGCGGACACACCCTACAACACCTATCTGCGTTCTGGGCTGCCGCCGACGCCGATCGCTTTGCCTGGCCAGGCCGCGATCGAAGCGGCGGTGAACCCGGAAACGACGCGCGACCTGTATTTCGTCGCGCGCGGCGACGGCACCTCGCAGTTTTCCGCGACGCTGGCCGAGCACCAGCGGGCGGTCGACCGGTTTCAGCGGACCGGGGCCAAGCCCGCCACGCCCGAGTCCCGCCGCCGTGCGGTGACCGACTGAGCCCGATGCGCGGGCGCTTCATCACCTTCGAAGGCATCGACGGGAGCGGCAAGAGCACGCAGTTGAGCGCGACGGCGGCGGCGCTGCGAGCCAGCGGCATCGATGTGCTCGAGACGCGCGAGCCTGGAGGCACCGCGCTGGGCGAATCGCTGCGCGCAATCCTGCTCGAGCGCCCGATGTCGCCGCTGACCGAGACGCTGCTGATGTTCGCGGCACGCGTTGAACACGTCGACGAAGTAATCGTGCCGGCGCTGGGTACGGGACACTGGGTCCTGTGCGATCGGTTCACCGACGCGACCTACGCTTACCAGTCCGGCGGTCGTGGCATCGCCCCCGAATGGATTGCCAGCCTCGAGACCTGGGTCCATCCGACGCTGCAGCCGGATCTGACCGTCGTGATCGACCTGGACCCGAAGCAGGCTGCGATCCGGCGCGCGAAGGCCCGCGCGCCAGACCGCTTCGAAGGCGAAGACGTGGCCTTTTTCGAGCGCGTGCGCGACGTCTATCTGGCGCGCGCCCGCGCCGAGCCAAAACGCTTTCTGCTGATCGATGGCACCCGGACCGGCGCCGAGATCCTCGAGCAGATCGTCGAGCGCGTGAAGCCATGGCGCGCCTGAAGGCGCTTCCGTGGCAAGGGGCGGCACGCGGCGCGATCGCTCGGCTGCTGGCGCGCCACGTTCACGCGCTGCTGCTGCATGGCGCGGCCGGCATCGGCAAGCTGGACCTGGCGCTGGACGCGGCCGAGTCCCTGCTGTGCGAGCAGCGCCAATCGGACGGCAGCCCCTGCGGCCGCTGCCCCGGGTGCGCGCTGGTTGCGGCCGGCAACCATCCGGATCTTCGGATCGTCCGCCCGGAAGCGCTGGTCGAGCCCGACGCGCGCGCCGGCCAGGGGCCAGACGACGAGGCAGGCGAACCGAGGTCCGCCGCCACGCCGAGCGAATCCCGAAGCCGTGCCAGCCGCGAAATCCGGATCGAGCAGATTCGGGATCTTTCGGAATGGGTCACGCTGAGCACTCATCGCGGCGGGCCGCGTGTAATCGTGATCGAGCCGGTCGAGTCGTTGAATCTGCCCGCATCCAACGCGCTGCTGAAGGTGCTGGAGGAGCCGCCGCCCGGAACCGTGTTTTTTCTGGTCAGCCACCGGGTCGAGCAGACGCTGCCGACGCTGCGTTCGCGCAGCGCCCTGGTCCGGGTGCCCCTGCCGTCGCCCGCGATCGCGCTTGCCTGGCTCGAGCAGCAAGGCATCGAGCACCCGCGACAGCGTCTGATCGAGGCCGGCGGTGCGCCGCTCGCGGCCGCGCAGGCCGACCGCGACGGGCTGTCACCCGAGTTGCGCGATCGGCTGCTCGCACTGCTGCGCAAGGGCACCCGGCTGGCGGCAGCGGACGTAGTGGCGGCGGTGCCGCGCGACGTTCCAATCGCCGGCTCGGTCGCTCTGTTTCAGCGCTGGGGATGGGACTTTTTGGCGTTTAGCCTGGCCGGGACCGTCCGATATCATCCGGATGAGATAGCCGCAATGCGGCAGCTCGGCGCCAGATGGCGAGTGACCCAGGCCTGTTGCTGGATGACGGAGCTGCGAATTGCCCGGTCCTTTGCCGAGCACCCGCTGAACGCCAAGCTGGCGATCGAGGGTATGCTGCTTTCTTATGTGCAGTCGATCAATGGGGCCTGAGGACTGATCCGGGCGTTGGGCTGGCGATGGAATCGAACGTGAGATTCGGATCATGAGCGCGAACATGAGCGCGAGCGTATTCGCCGCGCAGGTGGGCGCGGCCGGTCAGGGTGGCGGCCGACCTGCGGTCCTGTCCCTGTCGATCAAGGAGAAGGCGGCGCTGTACGCGGCCTTCATGCCGTTCGTGAGGAACGGCGGGATCTTCGTGCCGACCAACCGCCCGTACCAGCTGGGCGACGAGGTCTACCTGATTCTGACGCTGCTCGACGATCCGACCAAGATTCCGGTCGCCGGCAAAGTCGTCTGGATCAGCCCGTCGGGAGGCGGCGCGTCCAAGACGCCCGGGATTGGTGTTCAGTTTCCGGCCGACGACTCCGGGTTCAGCGCGCGCAAACGCATCGAGGATGCGCTGGGCGCGGCCCTTCGATCGGCCCGCCCCACCCACACCTTATAGCTGGTCTTCTCCGCGCGGGCGGCGCAGCTCCGACACCCTATAGCTGGTTTTCTCCGTGCGGGCGGCGCAGCTCCGACACCATCGAGGCATGTGGCAGAAAGGCGGGAGGATAAGCCTCGAGGTGGGTCTGCGACCCCCCTCGAGCACCCCCCGCGGCCTTCACAAGCATCGCAGCTGCTAGCAGGCCCATATCGAAGACTGCCGCCAAGCTAAAGTGCTGCTTGGGTAACACCAGACATGTATATCGATTCTCACTGTCATCTGTCGTTTCCGGAGCTGGCGGCCGATCATCCCGGGGTGCTGGACCGGATGCGGCGCGCGGGCGTCAGCGCGGCGATGAACGTGTGCGTTCGGATGGAGGAGTTCGCGGACGTGCTGGCTCTGGCCGAAACGCAACCCGACATCTTTGCCACGGTCGGCGCCCATCCGGACACGACCCAGTCCCAGGAGCCGACGGTCGAGCAGCTGGTGGCCCGTGCGGCGCATCCGCGCGTGCTTGCGATCGGCGAGACCGGGCTGGATTACTACCGTCTCGAAGAGCCGCTGGACTGGCAGCGGGACCGCTTCCGGGTGCACATCCGCGCGGCCCGGCAGGCAGGCAAGCCACTGGTCGTGCATACGCGCAGTGCGCCTGAAGACACCCTGAAGATTCTGAAGGAGGAGCGCGCCTCCGAAGCCGGGGGCGTGATGCATTGCTTTACCGAGTCGCTTGAATTCGCCCGCGAGGCGCTCGAGCTGGGGTTTTACATCTCGTTTTCGGGGATCGTCACATTTCGCAATGCGGGAGCCCTTCAGGCTATCGTCCCCCACATCCCGTTGGACCGGCTGTTGATCGAGACCGACGCCCCGTACCTGTCGCCGGTTCCGTATCGCGGCAAGATCAATGAACCGGCGCGGGTGGTGGCGGTTGCGCAGAAGCTGGCCGAATTGACGTCGCAACCCGTATCGGCGATCGCGCGCGCCACCCACGACAACTTTCTGAAGCTCTTCAGGCCACCGTCCCCGGAATCCTCGACGCCTCCAATGTTTCCAGCCGTCGAAGGAACCCGGATAATGTGAGGCTGCAGGTGAGGCACCGTCACCGGTCGTTCTTGCGCTTCGACCCTGTCGAGGCTCCGTTGCAAAATAAATCCAATGAAAGCTCATTAGGGGGGAGCACATGCTGAGTGACATCGAGATCGCACAACAGGCCCGGCTCAAGCGGATCGCCGAAGTGGCGCAGGACAAGCTGGGCATCGGCGCCGAGCACCTGCAGCCCTACGGCCACACCAAGGCCAAGGTGTCGCTCGATTACCTGGACTCGATTCAGTCGCGCCCCGACGGCAAGCTGATCCTGGTCACGGCGATGTCGCCCACTCCGGCCGGTGAAGGCAAGACCACCACCACCGTGGGACTGGGCGATGCACTGAACCGGATCGGCAAGAAGGCTGTGATCTGCCTGCGCGAGCCCTCGATGGGTCCGGTGTTCGGAATGAAGGGCGGAGCGGCCGGAGGAGGCTATGCGCAGGTGGTTCCGATGGAGGACATCAACCTGCACTTCACCGGCGACTTCGCCGCGATCGCGGCGGCCAACAACCTGCTGTCGGCGCTGATCGACAACCACGTGCACCATGGCAACAGCCTGGGCATCGACGTGCGGCGCATCGCATGGCGGCGCGTGGTCGACATGAACGACCGTGCGCTGCGCGACATCACGGTCGGCCTGGGCGGTCCCGGCAACGGCTTTCCGCGCCAGGACGGGTTCGATATCGTGGTTGCCTCCGAAGTGATGGCCATTTTCTGCCTGTCCACCGGGCTGCGCGACCTGAAGGAGCGGCTGGGACGCATCGTGGTTTCGTACACGGCGGACCGCACGCCGATCCTGGCGCGCGATCTGCACGCGGCCGGTGCAATGACGGTGCTGCTGAAGGATGCTCTGGCGCCGAACCTGGTGCAAACGCTCGAGAACAACCCGGCGTTCATCCACGGCGGACCCTTCGCCAATATCGCGCATGGATGCAACTCGGTGCTTGCAACCCGCAGCGCCAGCAAGCTGGGCGACTACGTCGTCACCGAGGCCGGCTTCGGCGCGGATCTGGGGGCCGAAAAGTTCATCGACATCAAGTGCCGCAAATCCGGCCTGCGTCCGTCCGCCGTGGTGCTGGTGGCGACCCTGCGCGCCTTGAAGTTTCACGGCGGGGTCGAGGTCGCTGCCGTATCGAAAGAGAACCTGCCCGCGCTGGAACGTGGGCTTCCGAACCTGGAGCGCCACATCGACAACGTGCGGCAGGTCTATGGCCTGCCCTGCGTGGTCGCGATCAATCATCGCAGCCACGACACGGAGGCCGAGCTCGCTCTGGTGACGGAGCGGGTCGCGAAGAAGGGCAGTCGCGCGGTGATCGCGCGCCATTGGGCGCAGGGGGGCCTGGGCGCGGAGGAGCTGGCCCACGAAGTGGTGCGCCTCGCCGAGCAGCCCAGCCAGATGAAATTCGTCTACGAGGAGCGCACCTCGCTGTGGGACAAAATGCGCACGATCGCGACCCGTGTCTACGGCGCCGCGGACATCTCGGCCGACAGCAAGGTCAAAGCCGAGATCGAGCGCCTGCAGCAGGCCGGTTTCGGGCACTACCCGGTATGCGTGGCGAAGACCCAGTACTCGTTCACGACCGATCCCTCGGTGCGCGGCGCGCCTTCGGGCCACGTGGTCGACATCCGCGAGGTGAGGCTGGCGGCCGGTGCCGAGTTCATCGTGATGATCTGCGGCGACATCATGACGATGCCCGGGCTGCCCAAAGTGCCCTCGTCACACGCGATCGACATCGACGACAAGGGACGCGTGGTCGGCCTGTTCTGACCGACGAGCCGCCGCAGGTCTGAAGTCGGCCTGCGGTGCAGCTCTGCCTACCTAGCGGATCAGTATCGCGCGGAAGTCGTTCACGTTCGTCAGCGTCGGGCCGGTCACGACCAGGTCGCCCAGCTTCGAAAAGAACGTGTACCCGTCGTTGTCGGCCAGGAAGTCCTTGGCCCGCAGCCCCAGCGCCGAGGCACGCTGCAGCGAGTCCGGGCCCGCGATTGCGCCGGCGTTGTCCTCGGTGCCGTCGACTCCGTCCGTGTCGCACGCGATCGCGTGCACACGCGGATGCCCCTCCAGCGCGATCGTCAGCGCCAGCAGGAACTCGGCGTTGCGTCCACCGCGCCCGTTACCCCGCACGGTGACCGTCGTCTCGCCGCCGGACAGCAGAATGCAGGGCGGTCGAGCCGGCTGCCCATGCGCGGCAATCTGGCGCGCGATGGCCGCGTGCACCAGCGCAACGTCGCGCGCTTCGCCCTCGACTGCATCGCTCAGGATCAGCGGCGTCACGCCCGAGGCCTGCGCGAGCTCGGCTGCCGCCTCCAGGGACGCCTGAGGCGTGCCGATCATGATCGCTTCGGCGCGCGCCAGCCGCGGGTCGCCGGGTTTGGGCGTCTCGTCGTGACCGCGCCGGAGATATTCGATCGCGACGGCTGGCTCGCTGATCGAATACTTCTGCAGGATCGCCAAAGCGTCGGCGCAGGTGGTCGGGTCCGGAACGGTCGGCCCCGATGCGATCACCGACGGATCGTCGCCCGGCACATCGGAGATCAGCAGCGAAACCACGCGCGCGGGTGCGCAGGCGGCGCCCAGGCGTCCGCCCTTGATCGCGGACAGGTGCTTGCGCACGCAGTTCATCTCGGAAATGGTCGCGCCCGATCGCAGCAGCGCGCGGTTGATCTGCTGTTTATCGGACAGCGTCAACCCCGGAACCGGAAGCGGCAGCAACGCGGAGCCACCGCCGGAAATCAGGCACAGCACCAGGTCATCCGCGCTCAAGCCTTGCACCAGCCGCAGCATCCTGCCCGCCGCGTCGAGACCGGCCTGGTCAGGCACCGGATGCGCGGCTTCCACGATCTCGATGTGCTCGGTGGGCACCCCGTGCCCGTAGCGCGTCACCACCAGCCCCTGCATCGGCTGCTTCCAGGTCGACTCGACCGCTCGGGCCATCTGAGCCGAAGCTTTGCCCGCCCCGACCACCAGCGTGCGCCCGCGCGGGGGCGCTGGCAGATGCGGCGGCACGATCCGCATCGGGTCCGCTGCCTCGACAGCAGCGCGGAACAAGGACATCAGCAAGTTGCGATCGGGCTGTGAGCTCATCGGCCATCCTCTGGTCCGGCGCCATTCTGGCCGGTTATCGTCATGGCCAAAATATGTTTCGCCTTTCTTATTTGGACTCGCCTATCCATAAGGTATCTTGATATCAACAGCAAAAAACTTTGACTGGTCGGGCACTTAGTCTGCTTCTAAGCTGCGCGCTCAGAATATCGCTCGGTAACGGAACGTGATGGGCCCGTCAGGCCCGAGGAGGAGATGTGTTCGACCCGAAACGCCTGATCGCGCAGACCGACCCGCAGCTCTGGGCAGCGATCCAGCAGGAGGTCAGACGGCAGGAAGACCACATCGAGCTGATCGCTTCGGAAAACTACGCCAGTCCCGCCGTGCTGCTTGCGCAGGGCTCGGTTCTGACCAACAAGTATGCGGAGGGCTACCCGGGCAAGCGCTACTACGGGGGCTGCGAATACGTCGACATCGCCGAACAGCTTGCGATCGACCGGGCCAAGCAACTGTTCGGCGCCGAGTTTGCCAACGTGCAGCCGCATTCGGGCTCGCAGGCCAACGCCGCGGTGTACCTGTCGATGCTGTCGCCTGGAGACACGATTCTGGGAATGTCGCTGGCGCACGGCGGCCATCTGACGCACGGGGCGAGCGTGAACTTCAGCGGCAAGATGTTCCGCGCCGTCCAGTACGGGTTGAACGCCGAAACGGAGCAGATCGACTACGATCAGGTCGAGCGCCTGGCGCAGGAGCACCGGCCGAAGATGATTGTCGCGGGCGCTTCGGCGTATTCGCTCGAGATCGACTGGCGGCGCTTTCGCGCGATCGCGGACCGGGCCGGCGCGTACCTGTTCGTCGACATGGCGCACTACGCGGGGCTGATTGCGGCGGGCGAGTATCCGAGCCCGGTCGGCATCGCGCATTTCGTCACCTCCACCACGCACAAGACGCTGCGCGGGCCGCGCGGCGGCATCATCCTGTCGGGCGCCGAGTTCGAAAAGCCGCTCAACTCGACCATCTTCCCGGGCATCCAGGGCGGGCCCCTGATGCATGTGATCGCGGCCAAGGCGGTCGCATTGAAGGAAGCGCTGGAACCGGAATTCAAGAGCTATCAGCAGCACGTGAAAGCCAACGCCCGCGCGATGGCCACCACGTTGACGCAACGCGGGCTCAGGATCGTTTCGGGGGGCACCCAGAGCCACCTGTTCCTGGTGGACTTGCGCGCCAGGAAAATCACCGGCAAGGATGCGGAGGCCGCGCTGGGTCGGGCCCACATCACCGTGAACAAGAACGCGATTCCGAACGATCCCGAAAAGCCTTTCGTCACCTCGGGCATCCGCGTCGGAGCTCCGGCGATGACGACCCGCGGCTTCGGCGTCGACGAGGCAACGCGGGTTGCTCACCTGATGGCCGACGTGCTCGAGGCGCCGCGGGACGACGCGGTGATCTCGCGCGTGGCCTCGGAGGTGCAGCGCCTGTGCGCGAGACTGCCGGTGTACGGCTGACAGCAAACCGAAGAGAAACCAGGAAGGAGACATTGATGGCTGGTCGCAATTTTCTTTTTGTCCCGGGCCCGACCAACGTGCCGGATCGGGTCCAGCGCGCGATGGTCGTCGCGATGGAGGATCACCGGTCTTCCAAGTTTCCGGAGCTCACGTTCAGCATCCTGAAGGACTTGAAGAAGGTATTCAAGACGACCGGCGGCACTCCGATCATCTTCCCGTCGTCCGGAACCGGCTGCTGGGAAGCGGCGTTGAGCAACTGCCTGAGCCCGGGCGACAAGGTGCTGGCTTCGCGCTTCGGGCAATTCAGCCACCTGTGGATCGACATGACGCAGCGGCTGGGATTCGAAGTCGAGGCAATCGATTGCGAATGGGGCGTCGGCGTGCCCGTGGAGCGCTATCTGGCGGCGCTGGAAGCGGACAAATCGCACAAGATCAAGGCGGTGCTTGCCTGCCACAACGAGACGGCCACCGGCGTCACCAGCGACATCGCCGCCGTGCGGCGGGCGATGGATGCGGCCAGGCATCCGGCGCTGCTGTTCGTCGACGCGGTCAGCTCCCTGGCCAGCATCGACTTCCGGATGGATGAGTGGGGCGTGGACGTGTGCGTATCGGGCTCGCAGAAGGGCCTGATGCTTCCGGCCGGCCTGGGAGTGACGTGCGTCAGTCCGAAGGCGCTGGCGGCGCGCCAGTCGGCCCGCCAGCCGCGCTGCTACTTCGACTACGGCGACATGATCAAGGCGAACGAGACCGGCTACTTCCCGTACACGCCGGCGCTTCCGATGCTGTACGGACTGAGGGAGTCGCTGCGGATGCTGCTCGAGGAAGAGGGGCTGGAAGCCGTGTTCGCACGGCACAGCTACCTGGCCAACGGGGTGCGCGCCGCGGCGCTGGATGGCTGGAAGCTGAAGCTGTGCGCCAAGGAACCGAAGTGGTATTCGGACACGGTCTCGGCGGTGGTCGTGCCGGAGGGCATCAACGGGGCCCACGTGATCGACGTCGCGTTCCGCCGCTACAACCTGGCGCTGGGGGCCGGCCTGAGCAAGGTCGCGGGCAAGGTGTTTCGTATCGGGCATCTCGGCGACCTGAACGAGCTGATGCTGCTGGGCGCGCTCGCCGGCGCCGAGATGGCCATGCTGGATGTCGGAGTCCGCATCGAGGCCGGCAGCGGCGTGGGCGCGGCGCAGCAGTACTGGCGGGCGAACGATCCGATCGCGAAAAAGAAGGTATCGCGCAGCGAGGTCATCTACGCCTCGCACTCGACCGGCTCGACCGAGGGCGTGCGCACATGAAGGAGCACGTCGTATTCCTGGAGCGCCAGTCGGTCAAGGCGGACGTGCGGCGGCCGCGCTGCGCCGCCACCTACGTGGAGCACGACAAGACCGCGCCCGATCAGGTGGTCGATCGGCTCCGGGATGCGACGGTGGCCATCATCAACAAGGTCGTGTTGCGCGATGCCACGCTGGCGCTGCTGCCCAAGCTGAAGATGATCGCGATGGCGGCCACGGGCTACGACTGCATCGATGTCGAAGCCTGCCGGCGCCGCGGCATCGCGCTGGCCAACATCCGCAATTACGCGGTGCACACCGTGCCAGAGCATGTGTTCGCGATGGTGCTGGCGTTGCGGCGCAACCTGCTCGCGTACCGGCACGACGTCGAGCAGGGCGTCTGGCAGCGCTCCGAGCAGTTCTGTTTCCTGACGCACCCGATCGGCGACCTGTTCGGCGCGACGATGGGGATCATCGGCGAAGGGGCGATCGGCCAGGGGGCGGCCACGATCGCGCGCGGCTTTGGAATGAACGTGCTGTTCGCCGACCACGAGCCGCCCAAGGCTCCAGGTGTCGAATTCACGCCGCTGCAGCAGGTGCTGGAAACGGCGGACGTGGTCTCGCTGCACCTTCCGTTGACCGCCGGCACGCGCAACATGATCGGCATCGAGCAACTGCGGCGGATGAAGCGCACTGCGCTGCTGATCAACACGGCTCGCGGCGGGCTGGTCGACGAGCGGGCTCTGATCCAGGCGCTGGACGAAGGGCTGATCGCCGGTGCCGGCTTCGACGTGCTGACGGTGGAGCCGCCGCGCGAGGGCAACCCCTTGCTGCAGGTGCGGCGCTCCAACTTCATCCTGACGCCGCACGTGGCCTGGGCTTCGGACGGGGCGATGCAGTTCCTGGCCGATCAGCTGATCGACAACATCGACGCCTGGGCCGAGGGCAAGCCGCAGAATTTGGTGACCGGTTGAGCAGTTGAGAAAGCGGTCCTTCTCCCGCGCCAGCGAGAGCGAAACCCGAAGTTTCCCCTCTCCCGCGCCAGTGGGAGAGGGCCAGGGTGAGGGCGGTTGCTTATAGAAAGGTGGCCATGAAGAAGCTCCTGTATCAGTTCGACACCGACCCGATGCCGTCGTCGTTCGACAACGTGGTCGCGTACGACGGCGGTGCCGACCAGGTGACGGCCTATGGCGGGGTCGATCCCCGCAACGTCGGCGGGCTGGTCGACGGCACGATTTTCACGCGCGCTCCGAAGGACAAGAAGTTCACCGCCATTTTCATCGGCGGCAGCGACATGGCCGCCGGCGAGACGCTGCTGGCGGCGGTGCGCAAGAAGTTCTTCGCCGGCTTCCGGGTGTCGGTGATGCTCGACAGCAACGGATCGAACACGACCGCCGCCGCGGCAGTGGCCTGGCTGGCGCATTCGGCCCCGTTGGCGGGCAAGAAGGCCGTCGTTCTGGCGGGCACCGGACCGGTCGGAATGCGCGCCGCCTTCATGTTGAGCCGCGAAGGCGCGCAGGTCGGACTGTCGTCGCGCACGCTGGCGCGCGCGCAAGCCGCCTGCCAGGCGATCAAATCCAGGTTCGGCGTCGACGTGACGCCGCTGGAAGGCGCCGACGAGGCCTCGCGCGCCCGTGACGCGCGCAACGCCCACGTCGTGCTGTCGACCGGCGCCGCGGGCGTCCAGTTGCTGGCGGAGGCCAGCTGGAAGGACAGCCCGACCTTGCAGCTGCTGTGCGATGCCAATGCGACGCCGCCGGCCGGCATCGAAGGCGTCGACATCATGGACAAGGGGGCCGTGAAGCACGGCAAGACGGTGTTCGGCGCAATCGGCTTCGGCTCCTTGAAGATCGCGCTGCATCGGGCGTGCGTTGCCCGGCTGTTCGAATCCAACGACGTGGTGCTGGATGCCGAGCAGATCTATGAGATCGCCAAGACGATGGTCGGCAAGAGCTGAGTGAAGGGTCCTCGATGATCGCAGACCAGTCGCTGCGCCGCACGCTGGACGAGCTGGCGAGCTCGGCGCCCACGCCCGGAGGGGGAAGCGCCGCGGCCATCATGGGGGCGATGGGCGCCGCGCTGGTGTCGATGGTGTGCAACGTGACGATCGGCAGGAAGGACTGCGAGGGCGTCGAGGCCGACATGCGGCAGGCGCTGGCCGAGGCCGAAGCGTTGCGTCAGCGCCTGACGCAAATGATCGAGGCCGATGTGCAGGCGTTCGGAGCGCTGATGGCGGCCTACAAGCTGCCGCGTGCGACCGACGAGGACAAGCTGGCCCGGGCGGCAGCCATTCAGGACGCGCTGAAGCAGGCGACCGACGTGCCACTGGCCTGCGCCGAGGCGTGCGCCCAGGTGATCGACCTGGCGCGGCGGGTGGCGCCCTGCGGCAATCGGGGGGTGATCTCGGACGCCGGGGTCGCCTCGGTCACCGCGTACGCGGCGCTTCGAAGCGCGGCGCTGAACGTTTACATCAACGCGCCGTCGATCAAGGACGCCGAGTTCGTGCGCTCCCGGCGCGAGCAGCTCGACCGGTTGCTGGCGCGATGCGCCAGCGCCAGCGGGCAAGCCTATGACACGGTGCTCGGCCGCTTGGGGTAGCGCCGGCGAAGGTTGACGAATCGCTGCAGGAGAGAACACTCGATGGACATTCACGAATACCAGGCCAAGGAAGTGCTGTCCGGATTCGGAGTTCCGGTCGCGCGCGGCAGCGTTGCCTACAGCCCGGACCAGGCCGTTTTCGTCGCAACCGAGCTCGGCGGCTGGCATTGGGCGGTCAAAGCGCAGATTCATTCCGGCGGTCGCGGCAAGGCCGGGGGCGTCAGGCTGTGCCGGACCTATCACGAGGTTTCGGACGCGGCCAAGGAGATGCTCGGCAGGCGCCTGGTGACCGCCCAAACCGGCCCGGAGGGCAAGATCTGCCAGCGGGTCTACATCGAAGTGGCCGAGCCCTACGAGCGGGAGCTCTACCTCGGGCTGGTGCTGGACCGCAAGCTGCAGCGCATCCGGGTGTTCGCGTCCGCCGAGGGCGGCATGGAAATCGAGGAGGTGGCCAGGAAAAATCCGGATTCGATCCGGCAGGTCCTGGTCGAGCCCGCGGTCGGCATGCAGCCGTTCCAGGCCCGCGAAATCGCGTTCGGGCTCGGCCTGAACATCAAGCAGGTCAGCCGCGCCGTGACCACGATCCTGGGGTGCTATCGGGCTTTCCGCGACCTGGACGCCACGATGGTCGAGATCAACCCGCTGGTCGTGACCAGGGACAACCGCGTGCTGGCGCTGGACGCCAAGATGTCGTTCGACGACAACGCGCTGTTTCGGCGTCCCGCGGTGGCCGAGATGCGCGATGCGTCGCAGGAAGATCCGCGCGAGGCCCAGGCCAGCCAGAACGGACTGAACTACGTGGGCTTGAGCGGCGATATCGGCTGCATCATCAACGGGGCCGGCCTTGCCATGGCCACGATGGACATGATCAAGTACGCCGGAGGCGAGCCGGCCAACTTCCTGGATGTCGGCGGCGGCGCTTCGCCCGAGCGCGTGGCCGAGGCGTTCCGCCTGGTGCTGTCGGACCGGAACGTCAAGGCGATCCTCGTCAACATCTTCGCCGGCATCAATCGCTGCGACTGGGTCGCCAAGGGCGTGGTCCAGGCAGCCGCCGGCCTGAAGGTTCCGCTGATCGTGCGACTGGCCGGCACCCACGCGGAGCAGGGCAACCAGATCATCCGCGACAGCGGCCTGCCGATCATCGGCGCGAGCGACCTGGCCGACGCCGCCCAAAAAGCCGTCGCCGCCGCGCGCGCCTGAGTCCGACCCGGAGAGCCGAAGCATGAGCATTCTGATCGATGAGAAGACGCGCGTGATCGTTCAAGGATTCACGGGCGACAAGGCCACCTTCCACGCCAGGGAAATGATCGCGTACGGCACGCGCGTGGTCGGCGGCGTCACCCCCGGCAAGGGCGGCCAGACGCACCTGGATCGTCCGGTGTTCGACACCGTGAAGGAAGCGGTCCGGGCAACCGGCGCCGAGGCGAGCCTGGCCTTCGTGCCTCCGCCCTATGCGGGCGATGCGCTGATGGAGGCGGCCGATGCGGGTTTGCGGCTGGTGTGCATCATCACCGACGGCATCCCGGCGCAGGACATGATGCGCGTGAAGCGCTACCTGATGCGTTATCCGCGGGAAAACCGCACGCTGGTGGTCGGGCCCAATTGCGCAGGCATCATCAGTGCCGGACGCGCGATGCTGGGCATCATGCCCGGGCACATCTACACCCGCGGGAACGTCGGCATCGTGTCCCGCTCCGGCACGCTGGGCTACGAAGCGGCAGCGCAGATGAAGGCGCTCGGCATCGGCGTCACCACCAGCGTGGGCATCGGCGGAGACCCGATCAACGGCAGCTCGTTCCTGGACCACCTGGCGCTGTTCGAGAAGGATCCCGAAACCAGGGCGGTGATCATGATCGGGGAAATCGGCGGCCCGCAGGAAGCGGAGGCCTCGGCCTGGATCAAATCGAACATGAGCAAGCCGGTGGTCGGCTACGTGGCGGGGCTGACCGCACCCAAGGGACGTCGCATGGGGCACGCAGGCGCCATTATCTCGGCCGAGGGCGACACTGCGGCCGAGAAGGCCGACACCATGCGCTCCTTCGGCCTGACCGTGGCGCCCAGCGCGGCCGAGCTCGGCTCGGCCGTCGCCAAGGTGCTGGCCAAGGTCAGTTAACCGGCCTGCGGCCGGAAAAGCAGGAGGAAGAGAACGAGGGAGCTGGGCTGGCCCCCGGAGCTTTCCCGGCCTTCGGCCGGAAAAGTAGGAGGAAGAGAACGAGGGAGCTTGGCTGGCCCCCTCGTGCTCCCCCAGCCAATGGAAAGCCAGTCCAGGAGCTTCAAGGGTCAATGAAGCAATGAGCGCAGAAGCTGCAGAAGAGTCCGGGGTCAGCGCGGCGGCGCCGGAGGATGGGTTTTCGCGCTGGGAGCTGCTCAACCGCCTGCTGACCGACGTGGTCGAGCGCCACGAGCCGCAGGCAGGCCGGGTGCTGCGCGGAGAAGCGACAACGGAAAGCCTGAGCCCGCGGGTGCTGGCCCGCACGCTGCAGGCGCAGGGCATCCTGTTCCAGTTGATGGCGATCGCCGAGCAGAACCGCGATATGCGCAATCGGCGCGAGCTCGAGCGGGAGCACGGGCGTGCCGCGGTCAAGGGCACGTTCGCCGCGGTGTTCGAGAAATCGGCCGGCAACGGCATATCGGGCGAGGTAATCCGGGAGTTGCTGCAGTCGATCCGGATACGCCCGGTGATCACCGCCCATCCGACCGAGGCCAAGCGCGTCACGGTGCTGGAACACCATCGACGCATCTACCTGCGCCTGTTCGAGCTGGAGTCGCCGCGCTGGACCCAGCGCGAGCGAGAGGAGCTGATCCGCTCGCTGCGCGACGAAATCGAATTGCTGTGGCTCACCGGCGAGCTGAAGCTGGAAAAGCCTTCGGTGGCCCAGGAAGTGGCCTGGGGTTTGTATTTCTTCAATGAGAACCTGTTCGACGTCGTCCCGCAGTTGCTGGCGAAGGCCCAGAGCGCGATCGAACAGAGCTACCCGGATGTCGGGTTCGACATTCCGCTGTTCTTCCAGTTCGGATCCTGGATCGGCGGCGATCGGGACGGCAACCCGTATGTCACCTGCGAGGTGACGCGCGACACGGTGTGGTCGAACCGGCTGGCCAGCCTGAATCGCTACCAGCAGCGGGTGTCCCATCTTATCCGCGACCTCAGCATCGCCGAGCACGCGTTGCCGCTGCAGGCCGGTTTTCTGCAATCGGTGCGCGAGCGCCTGGCCGAATTGCCCGACGGGCCGGCGCTGGCCGCGCGCAACGCCGGGGAGCCATTTCGCCAGTTCCTGGCCTCGATGCTCAGCCGGCTGGAACGAACGGCGTGCGACTGCGCCGGGCACCGTCCGACGTCGGAGGCCACCGGCTACCGGACCGCCGACCAGATGATCGGCGACCTGGACCAGATGATCGCGTCTCTGACCGAGGCCGGGGCCGGGCCGCTGGCCCGCTCGCTGTTGCTGCCCTTGAAGCGCGAAGTCGGGGTGTTCCGCTTCAGCACGGTGCGCCTGGATGTGCGGGAAAACACGATCCGGATGAACCAGGCGCTGGCCGCGATCTACCGGGCCAGCCAGCGCGGCCGCGAGCCGCCCGCAGCCGACACGGCCGAGTGGAAGCAATGGCTGCTCGCCGAGCTGGCGATGCCGCGCGAAGCGCCGCTGGAGCCGGAGCTGCTTGCCCCCGAAGCGCGCGAGACGCTCAGGACGTTCGCCACCATCGCGCAATTGCGCCAGCAGGTCGACCGCGACGCCTTTGGCGCGCTGATCCTCAGCATGACGCACAGCGCGGCGGACGTGCTGGGGGTCTATCTGATGGCCAAAATGGCGGGCCTGTTTTCGGACCTGCGCGCGGTCGAGCGCTGCACGCTGCCGATCGTCCCGCTGCTGGAGACGATCTCCGATCTGAAGCGGGCGCCGGCGATTCTGAAGGAGCTGCTGGCCGTTCCGCTGGTACACCGCAGCCTGCACGGGCAGGGCGGGGTGCAGGAGGTGATGATCGGATATTCGGACTCGAACAAGGATGGAGGCTATTTCGCCGCGAACTGGGAGCTGGCCAAGGCCCAGACGGCGCTGACCCGCCTCGGCAAGGAGCACGGCGTCACGATCACGTTCTTTCACGGCCGCGGCGGCTCGGTCAGCCGCGGCGGCGCGCCCACCGGGCGCGCGATTGCCGCTGCGCCGGCCGGCTCGATCAAGAAACAGTTCCGCGTGACCGAGCAGGGCGAAGTCGTTTCGTTCAAATACGCCAATCGCGGCACCGCGGCATACCAGGCTGAGCTGCTGGCCGCCTCCGTGATCGAGCACGCCCTCGTGTCGGAGCAGGAGCGGGCCCTGATCCCGGTGCACGAGTTCGATGAGGCGATGGAGTCGCTATCCGGCCTGTCGTGGACCGCCTACCACGACTTGATGCGTTCGGAGCGGATCCTCGACTATCTGACCGCCGCCAGCCCGCTCGAGGAGCTGGCGCTGCTGAACATCGGATCGCGCCCCGCGCGGCGCACTCAAGCCAGCACCCTGGCGGATCTGCGCGCGATCCCATGGGTCTTCGCGTGGACCCAGAACCGCCACCTGATCACCGGATGGTACGGCGTGGGCAGCGCCTTGAAAGCGTTTCTCGACGTGCGGCACGAACCGGGCCTCGATCTGCTGCACCGGATGTTCCGCGATGCACGCCTGTTCCGGATCATCATGGACGAGGTCGAAAAGACGCTGCTCGCGGTCGATCTGCAGATCGCGCGGTCGTATGCCGAGCTGGTCGATGACCCGGCGCTGCGCGATTCGATCTTCGGCCGCGTCGAGCGCGAGTACCGCCTGACGTGCGAGATGGTGCTGCGCGTGTCCGGCGGCGCCGAGATCGCCGAACGCTTTCCACAGTACCGGCGCCGCCTGCAGCGGCGGCTGACGACGCTCAACCAGGTCAGCCGCGAGCAGATCAGCCTGCTGCGTCAGTTCCGCGCCGGTGGCGATGACGAAGTGCGCAACGCGCTGCTGCTGTCGATCAATTGCGCGGCCGCCGGCTTCGGCGCCACCGGCTGACAGGTTTCAACTTCGACAATCAACTCAGGAGATTTACGTGAGCTTCACTCTCATCGAACAGGCGACGCCCCGCCTGCACCGCTCCGAGCTGGCGGTGCCCGGATCCAACCCGGGCCTCTTCGAAAAAGCGGCCCGCAGCGCGGCCGACATCGTGTTCCTCGATCTGGAGGATGCGGTCGCGCCCGACGATAAAGAGCAGGCGCGCAGGAACATCATCCAGGGCCTGAACGAGATCGACTGGGGCACCAAGACGATGATGATCCGGATCAACGGCCTGGACACCCATTACATGTACCGGGATGTGGTCGACATTGCCGAGGCCTGTCCGCGCCTGGACATGATCCTGATCCCGAAGGTCGGCGTAGCGCAGGATGTGTACGCGGTGGACGTTCTGGTCACGCAGATCGAGGCGGCCAGGAAGCGCAGCAAGCGGATCGGCTTCGAGGTGCTGATCGAAACCGCCCTGGGCATGGCCAACGTGGAGGCGATCGCCCAGTCCAGCCGCCGCCTGGAGGCGATGAGCTTCGGGGTGGCCGACTACGCCGCATCCACCCGCGCCCGCACCACCGTGATCGGAGGAGTGCACCGGGACAGCGGCGTGCTGACCGACAAGGACGAGCAGGGCAGACGGCAGTATTTCTGGACCGATCCCTGGCATGCCGCGCAGACCCGCATGCTGGTTGCCTGCCGGGCCTACGGCTTGCGGCCGATCGACGGGCCGTTCGGCGATTTCGGCGATCCGGACGGATTCGTCGCGGCGGCCAACCGCGCGGCGGTGCTCGGCTACGAGGGCAAATGGGCCATCCACCCGTCGCAGATAGAGCTGGCCAACCGCGTCTTCACGCCGTCGCCTGCCGAGGTCGCGAAGGCTCGGCGCATCGTCGAGGCGATGGCACAGGCCGCGCGCGAAGGCAAGGGCGCCGTGTCGCTGGATGGCCGCCTGATCGACATCGCCAGCATCCGGATGGCCGAGGCTCTGCTGGCCAAGGCCGACGCGATTTCAAGCGCGCCCGCGCGCTGAGCGCCCCATCCCCACTCGCCGCTATCTCCCCCCGCGGCACCTTGTTGCCAAACGCTGTAGCCAATAGACTATAACGAAAATGAGCGGGGAGAGGTTGATGATCATCGCGAAACGAACGGTGCCGACCGGGGCAACGCGTCACCTGGCGCCGAAGCTCCTTTTCACGCTCCTGCTGGCGTCGAGCATCTCGACCGGTGCCAACGCGCAGGAGTACAAGGCGTCGAATGAGAAGCATCTGTCGGACCTGACCATCGACAATTTCTTCTCGGAAGGCTGGAGCGAGCCCTGGGCCAAGCGAGATCGCGCGTCCGGCACGCCGGACATGGCGCTGCTCAAAGTCACGACCAACTTTCTCGAGCGCGAGCTGCGCCTCGACTACGCCCGCACCAGTCGCATCAAGCGCTCCAAGTTCAACGATTCCGATTTCCTGAACGGCCTTATTGCCTATGGTCTTAATCGGCGCATCATGCTCGAGGTGATTTCAAATTATCAGTGGAACAGCGCTGACACCGGAGCCAAGGCCAGTGGCGGCGGCGGCGGCGGACTGTTGCGGTTCCAATTGATCGATACGGAGCTGTCGTCCTATGCCGTGCAGCTACGCGTCTCGGAGCCCAACCACAACGTCGGCCAGACGCAGACCTCGACTCAACTTGGATTCGGCGCCTTCAACGACCTGTACCCCCTGGTCGGGCTTTCCCGCACCGGCCTCTACTATTCAGCCACCTATGAAGTGCTGGCCGGCCAGCACGCGAAGGGCACGCGGGAGACCGACATAGCGTACGACGTCTCGCTCGCGAAGACGTGGACCGAGCGTCGCAAGCCGCTTTTCGGCAACTTCACGACATTCCTCGAGGCGTTCGCCACGACCGACCTCGACGGCGCAAAGTCAGGGCACACGGTCGCCACCCTGACACCCGGTGTGCGCTTCTGGTTCCTGCCGGAGAATTCGCTGACGTTAGGCGTCGACGTGCCAGTATCGGGCCCACATCCCTTCGACGACGTCTATCGGGTGACCTATATTCTGAACTTCTAAGGCGGTGTGACTAACGGCATCGCAATCGTCAGTCAGGTCATCGTCCTGTAGCAGTCGCGCGTTGTGCAGCGCGACATTAAGACACGGCTGCAGTCTCCTGCGTGCCATCTACCCGGCTGCAGCCGGTCAGCTGGTGCGAAATTTGGGACCCCGCCAACTCCGGACGTCGGATCAATCCCCGAACGTTGCCGGGGAATGCCCGCAAACCCGTCGCCGACCGCCGTCTGACCGATAAGATTGCCGCGGGGCGAAGAAAAAAAACCAGCGGCACTTCGGCATGAAAGCGCATATCGGACTGCCTCACATCAGACAGGAGACATTCATGAAAAAGACCTCTATCGCGCTGCTGGGTCTGTTCGCCGTCGCGGGATTTACGGCCTTGCCGGTGCAGGCACAGACCTATACCAGCTTCGACGCGGATCCTCACGCAACGGAGCCTGCCAAAATCGATTCGTCGGGGCGCATCATCGGCACCGTATTCCACTCCAATCAGACCTACGGCGGCTTTATCCGCAATACGGATGGCAGCATCACGCTGATCAGCTATCCCGGCTCGCTTTCAACCGATTGGATCGGCTTTGCAGGCTCCACCGAAATCGCGGGCAGCTACTCAGACACTTCATACGTTGAGCACGGCTTCTTCGGCCCTATCGGTGGCCCCTACACCCGCTTCGACGTGCCCAGCTCGAAGCAGACCACGCTCGTTGCGGCAAACTCGGTGGGGCAGGCGATCGGCTCCTGGACCGATTTGAGCGGGATCGAGCACGGCTTTTTGCGCAACGCGGACGGGTCGATCGTCACACTGGCCGCTCCAGGCGCTGCAGCGACCATTCCGAACGACATCAATACCTCGGGCCAGATCGCCGGATGGACGCAGGATTCTTCGGGCGTCGTACACGGCTTTTTGCGCAGCTCCGGCGGAAGCTATACCGTCTACAGCCTGCCCAGTGGAACCGTCAACGCCTCGGTTCATTTAAACGATGCCGGGCAGATCGCGGGCAGTTATGCCGGCAGCAACTACGTCTACTACGCCTTCTTCCGCGACACCAACGGCACGTTGACGACCTTTACCGTCAACGGCGCGCCCACCAGCGCCAGCGACATCAACCAGGGCGGCTACATCGTCGGCGTCTACGGCGCTAGAAATTCACTGCATCGCGGATTCATGCGCAGGCCCGACGGCACCATCGTCTCCCTCGAATACCCGGGCGCGAGCTTCATCAACAGCACCACCGCGGCGACCTGCATCAATCAGAGCGGCACGATCGCCGGGCGCTATCAGATCAACACCACGACTCAAACCACGGTACATGGCTTTATCGTGACCGGCGTCAACTGATCCAGCCCATACGGTCGCGGCCGCCTCGATTTCCAGTGCCTTCGCGAAACCGGCGTATGCGATGGATCGTTTTCGCAGCTTTCGGCGCAGCGGCCGCTGCCGCGCTCGCGGACGACAATCCTTGCGCCGGCTTCACGTGGGACGTCAGTCGCGAACGCGCGCTCTTTGCCACGGCGGCCGAGCCGGTACCCGGTGGCAAAAACGATGCATCGGCGCCGCTGCTCGCTCCGGACCAGCTTTACGAACTGGCGCTCGCACCGCAGGAACAGGTGGCGTTCGCAGCCCCACCCGGCAGGAAGAAGGGCGTTGAGGGTGCGTCGGGCGGCCTGGCCCGCCTGCACCTGACGGCCGCGGGCGACTACCGCATCGCGCTCGATCAGGCTTTCTGGATCGACGTCGTCGCGAATCACCAGATCGTCGCTTCCAAAGACTTTCAGGGCAGGCCGGGGTGCCAGGCACCCCACAAGATCGTGCTCTATTCGCTGCCCGCCGAAAAAGATCTGATCCTTCAATTCTCTGGCGCAACCGCCGAGCGTCTGAAGCTGACAATCACGCCGGTTGCCAAAACCGCGAACGATGCCCGATAAAAAAGATGGGGCACAGCCAGGTGCATCCCACCACGCCCATTCGTTGAGGGTTAGTCGACGCCACAGCCGCCGCTGGCCAAGGCCGACGCGATGTCGTTTGTCTAGAACTTGTAGCCGACTTTCAGCCCGAACAATTGCGGCTTGACAACGTAGTTGCGCTCGTAAGGCCCGCAAGTGTTGGGCACGCAGGCCGAGTTCTTGCTCAGGACGCCGCGGATGTCGAACATGTTATTGACGAACGCGGTGACCGTCGTCCTGTCCAGCGACACTGACCCTGACAGGTCGAACGTGGTAAAGCCGCCGGTCGGCCCGATGACCGACTCGAAGTCGGTGCGCAGAAACGAGGTGGTATCGCTCTGGTAGTTCATGCCTGCCTGCACATACGCGTCGTACCTGCCGACTTCGAAGCTGTACCTGGCCGTGCTGTTCAGCTTGATCTTGGGCGTGACCGGCAGCGGGGTCCCGGCCGGCGCGAGCAGCTGTCCGCCATTGGCCGGATTGCAGCCGAACTGCTGATTGCAGAATGGCGTCGTCAGGCGCGGATCGGCGTAGGTCCCGTTGAACGTCAGCGTGGTCGCGGGCGTGGCCTTCCAGAGCACCTGCGTCTCGAAGCCGCGCGAGCGGGCATCGCCGGCGTTCACGGTGTAGTAGATGCCGAGGATCCCCGGCTCGCTGTACTGGACCTTGTTCCACACCTCCCAGAAGACCGCTCCGTTGACGTACAGCTTGCGGTCAAACCAGCTGGTCTTCCAGCCGATTTCGTAGTTCGTCAGCGTGTCGGCCTGGAAGGGGGGCAGGTCCTGCTTTCGGGGCCCGGTGGCCGTCGTGATGTACGCCGGGCGGTTGTTGCCCCCCGGCCGGAATCCGGTCGAGTAGGTGAAATACGTCATCTTCGTCGGGTCGAGCTGCCATTTGAGCTCGACCTTGTGCGTCTCGCCCGACTCGCGATAGGCCTTGTCGGTGTTGGCGCAGGCCGTGGCGGCGGCGACCGCGCAGCCATTCACTATCACGGAATTGGCCAGGGAGCCGGCACCGCCCGAGAAGCCGAACAGCGTGTTGTCGGCGAAGAAGCCCCGGATACCGGCGATCAGCGTCAGCTCCTTCGTGATATCGAAAGCCCCTTCGGTGAACAGCGCGTAGTCCCGGTCGACGCGATACAGGTCCGTGAAGAAGGCATCGTCCGGCGGTGCGCCGGCGAACGACGGCGAAAATGCGTTGACGGCGCCGCTCAGGCCGGGAACACGATAGTCGGCGATATTCGAGTCGGTCTGGCGTTGATAGAACGCGCCGACCGTCCCGCGCAACCGGGCGCTGGCGGGCGAACTGATGCGCAGCTCGTGGCTCTGCTTGATGTAGTGGTTGGCAATATGGACGTTCTGCGTCGGATCGATGTCGTGTCCCAGAGAATCCTTCAGGAAGGTATAACCGGAGTCCGAGGCCACGGTCTGGGCGAGCTTGTCGTAGGCGACTGTGAAGTACGAATAGTCGGAGACGTTGTCGACCCGGCGGCTCAGGTAGGCCGCGTTGTAGGTCAGATCCCAGTCCGACACCTTGCCCTGCAGGGTAAGGGAGGCCAGCTCCCAGTCGTCCCTGTTGAAGGGCTTGGTGAAGTCGTGCACCTGCAGGTCGCCGAGCCGGGGGTCGACCAGGAAGGAGCCGCGCGCCTGCTGGCTCTGAATGAAGAGGGCAGGCGACAGCGTCCAGTTCTCGTCGAGATTGATCTTCAGCTCGGCCCGCCCGCCGTACGAATCGATCGGATTGGCGTTTTTTTCGACGTACCGGGCGTTATTGACTGTCAGCGGAAAATCGTTGACGACGGAATTCGGGTCGTTGGGATTGACCCAAACCGGCCGCTGGTAGGTGCGCTGCGTGAACGTATTGTTGATGTAACCGCCGTCGTGTTCGACGTAAGCGACGAAACGCGCCGCCATCCGGTCGTTGATCGGCACGTTGAGGAATCCTTCGAAGCTGGCGCCGGCGTCGCCGCCCGGGCCGAACTTGCTTGTCCCGACGTCGAATCCGCCGTCCCACTTGCCGATCACCGGCTTATTGGTGATCAGGCGCAGCGTGCCGGACAGCGAGCTGGCACCATACAGCGTGCCCTGTGGCCCGGACAGCGCCTCCACCCGCGCCATGTCGTAGATGTGAATGTCGAGCGCGTTGGCGATCGTCGTGACCGGCGTCTCGTCGACATAGACGCCCGCCGTCGGCAAGGGGCCCGTGACGATGCCGTCGCCGCCGGTACTGATGCCGCGGAAGCTGATCTGCGACTGCCCCGGACCGAAGGATTGGTAGCTCACGGACGGGAGCAACTTGGCGTAATCATCAAGCGACGTGACCTGGTGCTCGCTCAGCTGGTCACCGGTCAGCGCGGTCACGCTCAAAGGCGCGCTTTGCAGGCTCTCGGACCGCTTGCTGGCGGTGATGACGATCGCCTCGGGGGTGTTGTCAGCCTGAGCCGTCGCCTCCTGCGCCATCGCCGGCGAGATGGCATAGGGCGCTGCCGGCATCGCGACCAGCGAGGCGGCGATACGGCGCGCGATTCGCTCGATCTGCTCCCTGCGCCGAGCAACACATAGGTGCTTGTACATCGAATTCCCCCTCGCTCTTCTTTTCTGTTCTTGTCCGCCCTGTTCGAGCGCTGGCACGCGCCGGACGGTTGTAGACAGTTTATAGGTTGCGGCGGGGACAGTTTCAACAATCAACTCCCGCCCCCCGCCCGGCCCGCACGGCGATCCGCGGCGCCCTCAGCAACGATCGGAAGCAAGAATCAGTCCAGCTCGGCAGCGCCCCGGCATGGCCGCTTGGGCTCAAGCTGCCGCAGTACGCCTCGGGTGCAACCGGCGATCCCTTGGGGCAAATCGGTGCAAACGCAGCTCCAGGCAGCTAGGCCGCGCCCCGAAGGCGTGCCGCGACAGCGACGCCGGGCGCCGCGCTGCGAGCCGGCAGTATCATCAGCGCCATGGGCATCGGGGCGGCCGGCGAATGTTCCTCCAACCCAGGCGAGTTCATCGAGACGCTGCGGGCGGCTACGCGGCACAACCCCACCGACCCCGATAGCTGGCGCGCACTGGCGGACGCTTGTTTCCGCGCCGGCCTTTCCGTTGAAGCCGATGCAGCCTACCAGCGCGCGACGCTGGTATCGGTGAATGATCCGGTGCTGCGCGAAGCGGCGCTGGCACTGGCGGCCAACCGGCTCGACATCGCGGAGCGTCTGATCAAGCCCCATCTTAAAGCCCACCCGACCGACGTCGCGGCGATACGCATGCTGGCCGAGCTTGCTGCCCGGATCGGTCGACTCGAAGACGCCGAAGCGCTGCTGACGCGGGCGATCGAACTGGCGCCCGGATTCCTCGCAGCGCGCCAGAACATGGCGATGCTGCTGCTGCGCACGCACCGGGCTCCCGAAGCGCTGGCCGAAGCCCAGGCACTGCTGGAGCAGGAGCCGGACAATCCGGCCTTCATCAACCTGGAGGGCGTCGCCCTGGCGAAGCTCGGTGATTACACGGATGCCACGCTGCGGTTCGAAGCCGTCCTGAAGCGACGTCCGAAGAATGCACGCATCTGGCTGAGCTACGGACATTCCTTGAAGACGGTCGGCAAGAGCACCGAAAGCGTGGGTGCCTACCGCAGTGCGATCGAGCTGCAGCCGACGCTGGGCGAGGCCTGGTGGAGCCTGGCCAATCTGAAGTCGATCCGCTTCGCGGCCTCCGACATCGAGGCGATGGAACGAGCCTTGCAGGCCGGCGCCCGGATTTCCGACGACGACCTCCTGCACCTGCATTTCGCGCTGGGCAAGGCGCATGAAGACGCGAACGCGCCGCAGCCTGCGTTCGACCACTACGCGGCCGGTAACGCGATCCGCGCCAGACAACTGCACTACGACCCGAGGCTGGTGGAGGCGCTGGTGGCGGCCGCGATCGAAAGATTCGATGCCGCTTTCTTCGCCGCGCGACGCGAGCAGGGCGACCCCGCGCCGGACCCGATCTTCATCCTCGGCATGCCGCGCTCAGGCTCGACGCTGGTGGAGCAGATCCTCGCCAGCCATTCGATGGTGGAAGGAACGCACGAGCTGCCGGACCTGGAGATGCTGGCGCGCAGCCTCGCGCCCGGTGACTCCGGCTACCTTCATGCCGGCTTCGTCGACGCGCTGGCCCGGTGCGAGCCACGCCAGCTGTCGATGCTCGGCGCTCAATACCTGCAGGCAACGCGCGTCTACCGCAAGACGAGCCGGCCGCTCTTCATCGACAAGATGCCCAACAACTGGGTCTTCGTGCCGATGATCCGCCTGATCCTGCCGAACGCGAAGATCGTCGATGCGCGGCGCGGCGCGATGGCCTGCTGCTTTTCGAACTTCAAGCAGCATTTTGCGCGCGGTCAGGCTTTCAGCTACCGGCTCGATCATCTGGCGCGCTACTACAAGGCCTATATCCGCTTCATGTCACACATCGATCACGTGCTGCCCGGCGCTGTCCATCGGATCATGCACGAGGACATGGTGGCGGAAACGGATGCTCAGGTACGCCTGCTGCTGGAATCGCTGGGCCTGCCGTTCGAGCCGGCTTGCCTGCGCTTCTGGGAAACGGACCGCGCGGTCCAGACTGCCAGCTCGGAACAGGTGCGCCGCCCGATTTTCCGGGACGGAGTCGACCAGTGGCGGGATTTCGATCCGTTTCTGGGCGAACTGCGTGCAGGTCTCGGAGATCTGGCGCGCGAGTAACTCGGCCCGTGACGGTTTGTGCCAGTGCGCGACAGCCTTGGATTCGAGCCCCTGACACCGGACCGCTGGCCCGACCTCGTGCAGCTGTTCGGGCCGAACGGCGCGTGCGGTGGTTGCTGGTGCATGTGGTGGAAGCGTTCGCCCGAAGAGTTCCGGCAAAAGAAGGGGACGGCGAACCGGCGCAGCTTCAAAGCGCTGGTCGATCGGGGCGACGTGCCTGGCTTTCTGGCGTACGAGCGTGAGCAGCCGATCGGCTGGTGCGCGGTCGAACCTCGCCCGCGCTACCCGCGCCTGGCCAGCTCGCGCGCGCTCGTACCGGTCGATCAGGAGGCCGTCTGGTCGGTCACCTGCGTGTTCGTCAAAGCCGGCCACCGGCGCGCCGGTCTTTCACTGGCGATGCTGGAACACGCCAAGCGCTTCGTCGCCGAGCGCGGCGGCCGCCTGCTCGAGGGCTACCCCAAGGATTCGCCGTCAGGCTTTCAGGGTGCAAACTCGATGTGGACCGGCGTGGCCACGACATTTCTAAAGGCGGGCTTCACCGAGATCGCGCGGCGCACTCCCACGCGGCCGATCATGCGTTTTGAGCTGCGAAGCCGGTACTGATCGATCACCGGCGCGCGCCGGCCAGGCCCCCGCGCAGCGCCAGCACGTTTCCGGCCGCGCACATCGCGATACCGCCGACCATGATCGCATCCCAGTGCAGATCCTCGAACAGCGACGACAAGGCCAGGGCCACGATGGGAATTGCAACGCCCGTATAGCCGGCGCGGTCCGCGCCGATGCGGCCCAGCAAAGTCAGATAGGCGACGAACGCGATCACCGAACCGAATAGCGCCAGGTAGAGCAGCGAAACGATGTACTGCGGCGAGCGGTCGAACACGAAATGCTCGCCGTCCAGCATCGCATAGACGGCCACGAAGAGTGCTCCGTACATCATCGCCCAGGCATTGGCCTGGATCACCGGCAGCTGGAAGCGGTGATTGCGCGTGGCGGTCATGTTGCCCAGCGAAGCGAACACTGCGCTGAGCAGGGCGAGGATCACCCCCACCCGTCGCGCCGGCGAATTGGAAAAGTTGGCAACCTCGGGCCAGAACACGAGCGCGACACCGATCACTCCGAGGACGGCGCCTGACAGCGCAGCACGCTTGACAGGGACCGAGAAAAACACGCGCAGTCCCAGGATGTTGCAAAAGGTCACGAGCGAGAAGATCAGCGCGACCAGGCCGGAGGTCAGCGACTGTTCGGACACGTAGACCAGCACGTAGTTGACGCCGAACAGCAACAGCCCCTGCAACGCCAGCCACAAGTGGGTGCGGGCGTCGAAACGCAGCGGCAGGCGCTTGAGCCTCGCATAGACCATCAGGATCAGCGCGGCCGCTGCGAATCTCCAGGCGACCGACACGGCAGGCGGCACCATGCCGAGCTGGAATTTGATGGCCAGCCAGGTCGATCCCCAGATCAAGACCGAGCAGGCGTAAAGCGCCAGGTCACTCATCGAGCCCGCGGAGCAGGGCGTTCGGACCGCGGCCCACTAAGCCGCCGTCTCGTTACCGGGCCTCCACTTGATGCCGCATCCGATGCTCGGCTTCTGGTCGGCGGGAACCGGCCGCCCGGCCAGCACGGCTTCGACCGCCGCGCGCAGTTCAGCTCCTGTGACCGGAAGCTGGCTGTTCGGCCGGCTGGCGTCGAACCGGCCCCGATAGACCAGACGCTGCGCGGAGTCGAACAGGTAGAACTCGGGGGTGCACATCGCGTGATAGGCCTTCGCAGTCTGCTGGGTCCGATCGAACAGGTATGGAAACGAAAACCCCGCCTTTTTCGCTTCGAGCTTCATCTGCTCCGGGCCGTCCTGCGGGTAGGTTTCCGGGTCATTGGCGCTGATGGCGACGATCGCAAGCCCGCGCGGCTGGAATTCACGCGCGAATTCCACGAAGGAAGGGCGAACGTGGATCACATACGGGCAGTGATTGCAGATGAACGTGACCAGCAAAGCCGGTGAAGCCGCGTAATCGTCCCGACGAATGGTCCGCCCGGAAACAGTATCCGGCAGCGCAAAGTCGGGTGCCTGCGTTCCGAGCGGAAGGTCCCTGGAGCTTTCAACGGCCATCGTTGCGCCTTCCTGTTGTCCAGCGCGGATCGTAGCGCCCGGCGCCGGTCCAACGGCCTGCTATCCGTGGGTGATTCGCCTGACCAGAGCGGCGGTGAGGGCCGAAATGGATGCGGTCCCGCCCAGGTCGCGGGTTCGCACCTGGTCCAGGTTCAAGGTCTGGTCGATGGCCGTGCGCAAGCGGCTGGCCAGGCCGCTCAATCCGCAATGATCCAGCATCAACGCGGCAGCCAGCATCAGCGCGGTCGGGTTCGCCAATCCCTTGCCGGCGATATCCGGCGCCGACCCGTGAACCGCCTCGAATATCGCCGCGTCGGTGCCGATGTTCGCCCCCGGCGCCATGCCCAGGCCACCGACCAGTCCAGCGACCAGGTCCGACAGGATGTCCCCGAACAGGTTGGTCGTCACCAGCACGTCGAACTGCCACGGGTCGAGCACCAGCTTCATCGCGCACGCGTCGATAATGGCGGTGTCCATCTCGATGCGGCCTTTGAACTTGCGCTCGTACACCTGCTGACCCGTTTCCAGGAAGATTCCGGTCAGCGCCTTCATGATGTTGGCTTTGTGCACGATCGTCACCTTGCGGCGGCCGGTCGCGATCGCGTGCTCGAAAGCGAACTCCAGCAGACGGCGGCTGCCCTGGCGCGTGTTCACGCCGGTGGCCATCGCAACCGCGTGCGGATCGTCATCGATCTGTATGTAGTGCTCGTAGCCCAGGTAGAGGCCTTCGACGTTCTCCCTGACCACCACCAGGTCGATATGGTCGTAACGCCCGCCGGGGATCAGCGTTCTGACCGGCCGCAGGTTCGCGTACAGCTTGAACTCCTCGCGCAGCCGCACGTTGGACGAGCGGTAGCCACCGCCGGACGGGGTCTCCAGCGGCCCCTTCAGTGCCAGACGCGTGCGGCGAATGCTCTCCAGCGTCGGTAGAGGCAGAGGGTCACCGGCCGACTTCAAGCCCTGCAGCCCGGCGATCTGGCGATCCCACTGAAACGGCGCCTGCAGCGCATCGAGGACGGCCAACGTGGCGTCGACGATCTCGGGGCCGATCCCGTCTCCGGGAATCAACGTGGCAGGTATGGGTTGACTCATTACGGGTCCTGGCATCAATTAACCTTATATAACAACAAGAATTCAAAAGTATTTGCGTGCGTTCCCAGACCTGTGAAATCTCTTCAGGTCAGCTAGCCAGTAAATTGATTTGTAATAAGTTTTTCTGGATGAGACGCGACGCTAACGCAGGGTCATGGGGTACGAGCCAGCCCGCTCAGCGCCCGCGGCCTCCCGGAGCTCCCGCCGGCGGCACGCCGGGCGCTCGCGACGGGCGCCTTGCCGGCCGGATCCGAGACATACTCGAAGAAGTCCCTGAGCTGGGGTCCGATCCGCGCCAATTCCGCGTGATGCGTCGCCGCAAGGCGTTCGAACAAGCGCGTACCTTTCGGCGTGAGGCGGACGTCGACTTTGCGCCGGTCGCCCACGGCCGGCTGGCGACGAACCAGACCCTCGGCCTCCAGACGATCGACCAGACCGACCGCGCTGTTGTGCTTGATCAGCAGTTGCTGCGCGAGCTCGTTGATCGTGATGGCATCGCGGCCAGGATAGCCCTTCACCGCCAGCAGCGCCTGGTACTGCTGCGATGCAAGCCCGATCCCGCGCGCCGCGGCCTCGCTGAACGACAAAAAGCGCCGCAGCGTCGTGCGGAACGCGGCCAGCCTCTCGTAATCGGCCTTGCGCAGGCGCACAGGCGCCGCAGTCGGCTTGTCCTTCACGACCGCCGGGGATCGAATCGTCGACATCCAGCATTGAAGCAGCCATTGGATCGCTTGACAACATATCGCGACACGATAGAGACCGGATCAGGCGCGCGCGCCGGCCGATTGCACCGGGGCCGGTTCGGCTTTTTCGAATCTGCTTTCGGGCTGCATCCGAAACGCCAGCACGATCCCAAAGCCCATCAGGACCATGCTGCCGACGAATGGCAGCTCCCAATTGCCGAAGCGGTCGATCAGCAGGCCGGACAGGACCGGGCTGATGATGGCAGCCAGCGCCGAGCCCGTGTTCATCATGCCGCTGGCCGTGCCTGAGTACGCGGGGGCGATATCCATCGGGATGGCCCACATCGGTCCGATCGTCATCTCGGCAAAGAAGAACCCGGCGGAAAGGCACGCCAGAGAGACGTACAGGCTGTGCACGAACAGCAGCGGTACCAGCGACAGCACCGTCAGCAACATGCAGAAGGCCACCATCCAGCTGCGTGCTCGATCCAGTCGGCCGGTACGCTGGTACAGCAGGTCAGTCACGACCCCGCCCAGCGTGTCGCCCACCACACCCGCGAAGAAGACGCTCGAGGCAAAGATCGCCGATTTCTTCAGATTCAGGTCGTAGCTGTGCAGGAAGTACTGTGGAATCCAGCTCAGGAAAAGCCACAAGGTCCATCCGTAGCAGAAATAGACGATGGTCACCGGCATCATCCGCCTGAAAAGGCGCCTCCATGGGACTGCGGGCTTGTTCGCATCCGGCGTCGGCACCACGTCGAGCTCGGCCTGGGTGATGCGAGGGTGATCGACAGGGCGCTCCGTAAACGCCGCCGCCCACAGGCCGACCCAAACGAAGCTGATCGCGGCGCAAACATAGAAGGAGACGCGCCAGTCGTAGGCGGTCATCACAGCGACGACGACCGCCGGTGCCGCCGCGTTACCCACGCGCGCTGCCGCATGGGTTATGCCTTGGGCGAAGCCCCGCCTTTCCTTCGCAAACCAGCGCGACATCGCGCACGTGGCGGCCGGAAACGTCGCTCCCTCACCCAGACCGAGCAGAACCCGCGCCACCAGCAGCGACACGAGTCCGCCGGCCAGGCCCGTCAAAGCCGTCGCGGCGGCCCAGAGCAGACCGCACGCGATCAGCGTCCCGCGCGCCCCGAACCGGTCGCTGACCCAGCCGCCGATGATCTGGAGCACCAGGTAGGGGTAGGCGAACCCGGAGAACACCAATCCGACCTGGGTCTTGTTCAGGCCGAAATCCCTCGCGAAACCGTCCGCCGCCGTGCTGACGTTGACCCGATCCAGGTAGGTGATGAAGTACATCAGGCACAACAACATCAACACGACATTGCTTGCACGGAACCACTTCATCCCCTTGCCTCCACAGTCCGGCCCGCCCCGATACCGGCGAGCATGCGATCCCGCGCGCCGGCAAAAGCGCCGTGTCCGGCCGCGGGGCGAATGACACATAATATCCAGCGGTCGAGGTGGCGCACGGTCGGGATTTCCTGCTGCGCCCCGCCGGCAATCCTGTTGCAATCGCGGAGATGGTGCATGCACTACAAGGCAATCAATTTCGGGCAGAAGCTCGGGCTGATCGACCAGCAATGGCAGCCCAAGGTTATCGCCGAAATGAACGACTATCAGTTCAAGCTCGTCAAACTCCAGGGCGATTTCATCTGGCACGACCACAAGGACACGGACGAGACCTTCATGGTTCTGCACGGCGTGCTTCGCATCGACTTTCGCGACGGCGCGGTCCAGGTGTCGGCCGGTGAAATGTTCGTCGTCCCGCGGGGTGTCGAGCACAAGCCTTATGCCGAACGCGAGGTCAAGCTGCTGCTGATCGAGCCGCGCGGCGTTCGCAATACGGGCGATGAGGGCGGCGAGCGCACGGCCCCCAATGATGCATGGATCTGATGCGCCACCGCCGCCGCGCCGGATGTGCGGCTAACGGGCCGCGGCGGTAGTCTGGCAGTGGTCCAGCCGAGCGCCGAGCGACCGCCTGACGGGCCTGGCGAGCGGCTGGCGCGCCGCCTGCGGGGCGAAACGCAGGGCGAGGTGCTGTTCGATGCCGCATCGCGCGGGCGTTATGCGACCGATGCATCGATCTACCAGATCATGCCCGTCGGCGTGCTGGTGCCCCGGACCGACCAGGATGTCGCGCTGGCGATCGACATCGCGCGCGACTTCAAAGTGCCGGTGCTCGCGCGCGGCGCGGGCACGAGTCAGTGCGGGCAGACCACCGGCGCGGCGCTGGTGATCGACCACTCCAAGCATCTGCGCCGCGTGCTCGATATCGATCTGCAGGCCCGCACTGCGGTGGTCGAACCCGGGGTCGTGCTGGACCAGCTGAACGCGCAGCTCAGGCCGCATGGCCTGTGGTTCCCAGTGGACGTGTCGACCGGCGCGCAAGCCACGCTGGGTGGCATGGCCGGCAACAACTCGTGCGGGTCGCGTTCGATCGAGTACGGCAACATGGTCCACAACGTGCTCGGCGCGAGCGCCTGGCTGTCGGACGGCTCGCTGATCGAGTTCGGCCCGGTCTCGACGCTCGGCGGGCGCGCGGCGCAGATCGCCGCTTTCGTGCGCGATCTGGCCGTGCGGCACCGCGCAGCCATCGAAACGCAGTGGCCCACGGTGCTGCGCCGCGTCGCCGGCTACAACCTGGACATCTTCCACAACCGCAGCGAGCGCCCTTATACGCCGGACGGCGGCGTGAACCTGGCCCACCTGCTGATCGGGTCGGAAGGCACGCTGGCCTGCACCAGGACGCTGACGCTCAGGCTGCACGAGCTGCCGCGCGCCAAGGTGCTGGGCGTGGTCAACTTCCCGAGCTTTCACCGCGCGATGGATGCGCCGCGGCACCTGGTCAAGCTGGGCCCGACCGCCGTGGAGCTGGTAGATCGCACGATGATCGAGCTCAGCCTGGCCAATCCCGTATTCCGGCCAACCATCGAGACAGCCTTGATCGACTCGCCTGCGGCGGTCCTGCTCGTGGAGTTCTCAGGCCTCGACAAAGCCGCGCTGCTGCGGAAGCTGAACGACCTGGATGAGTTGATGAAACAGATCGGGCTGCCCGGCAGCGTGGTGCGGATGGCGGACGAGGCGCAGCAAAGAAATCTGTGGGAGGTTCGCAAGGCTGGGCTCAATATCATGATGAGCCTGAAGGGCGACGGCAAGCCGGTGAGCTTCATCGAAGACTGCGCCGTGCCTCTGGAGCATCTGGCGAGCTACACCGACGCGCTGACCGAGGTGTTCGCCAGGCACGGCACCCACGGGACCTGGTACGCCCATGCCTCCGTCGGCACGCTGCACGTGCGGCCGATCCTCGACATGCGCCGCGGCGGCGCGCAAGGCGGGGCCGCGAAAATGCGCGCGATCGCCGAGGAAGCGGCCGAGCTGGTGCGCAAGTACAAGGGCGCCTACAGCGGCGAGCACGGCGACGGTCTGTGCCGCGGCGAGTGGATCGAATGGCAGTTCGGCCCCGCGATCAACGAGGCGTTTCGTGCGATCAAGCGCGAGCTCGATCCGATCGGCCTGTTCAACCCGGGCAAGATCGTCGATCCGCCCAAAATGGACGACACGTCGCTGTTTCGCTTTGCGCCGCCGGGCGCGCCGCGGCCCTATCAGACCATTGTGCTGGTGCCTGCCCTGGACTGGTCGGAGTGGAATGTGCAAAACGACCCGGTGACCGGCGAGACGACGCCCCCTGGAAGCGGCGGCGACACGACCGGCGGACTCGCCAAGGCCGTGGAAATGTGCAACAACAACGGCCATTGCCGCAAATTCGACGCGGGCACGATGTGCCCGAGCTTTCGCGCCACGCGCGACGAGCAGCATGTGACGCGCGGCCGCGCCAACACGCTCAGGCTCGCACTGTCCGGGCAGCTCGGACCGGACGCATTCGCAAGCCGGGCCCTGTACGAAACCATGGACTTGTGCGTGGGCTGCAAAGGGTGCCGTCGCGAATGCCCCACCGGAGTCGATATGGCGAGGATGAAGGTGGAGTTTCTCAGCCATTACAAGGCGCGGCACGGCCATACGCTGAAGGACCGCTTGATCGCCGGCCTGCCTGACTATGCGCAGACCGCCAGCCGGCTGCGCTGGCTGTTGAATCTGCGAGACCGGCTGCCGGGCGCCGCCTGGCTCAGCGAGAAGTTGCTGGGCATGTCCAGCCGGCGCCCGCTGCCCCAGTGGCCCGCGCGCACCTTCTGGCACCGGCACGACGCAACGCTGTTTTCCAACCGCGAGGACACGATGGCGGCGCAGATGGCGGGCGGAAAAGCCGCCGTGCTGTTCGTCGATACCTTCAACGGGATCTTCGAGAAGGACAACGCGCTGGCGGCAGCCCGCGTCCTGAAGGCCGCCGGTTACACGCTGCACACGCTTGCAAAGCGCGCCGGGCATCATTGCTGCGGGCGCACTTGCCTGTCCGTCGGGATGGTGGACGAAGCCAAGGCCAAAGCCGGCGCTTTGATCGACGAGCTGCTTCCCTTCGCCAGGACGGGAATCGCCATCGTCGGCCTGGAGCCGTCGTGCCTGCTGACGTTGCGCGACGAAGCGCTGGCAATGGGCCTGGGCGAGGGCGCGCGGATCGTGTCGGAGCACGCGCTGCTGTTCGAAGAGTTCGTGGCGCGCGAGGCCCAGGCCGGCCGGTTCGAGCTCCGATTCAAGGCCGCGCAGGCCCCGATCCTGGTGCACGGTCACTGCCATCAGAAAGCCTTCGACGCATTCAGTCCGGTTCTCGATGTGCTGCGGCTCATCCCTGGCGCAAACCCGGAGGCGATCGACAGCTCGTGCTGCGGCATGGCCGGAAGCTTCGGCTACGACGCGGGCCACTACGAACTGTCGATCCGGATGGCGGAAGCCGGCTTGCTGCCGGCCGTGCGCCGATGTCCGGAGGGCATCGTCATCGCGGACGGAACCAGCTGCCGGCAACAGATCGCACACGGCACAGGCCGGGAAGCCCTTCACGCGGCGCGCCTGCTGGAGCGGCATTTAGATCTTTGACCCTCGCTCGCCTGACCCGTGGCTCCAGCGTGTCCCGTCAGGCCATCCCAAGCACCTGCATGCGCTCCGGCGTGAAGCCGATGTAGCGCTGTATTATTGGGCATATATCGCACGCGGCAACGGACTCCAATCGGGCTGCCTCGTCCGAAGACTCGAAGCGTTCGAGGTTCGTGGTGCATAAGGTTGCAAGGCGTCGGGCCCCTCGCAGACTGGTCGGCAAACTGGCCGTAGAAACCGAGGTCGGCGTGTTTCTCGGTGACGTGCGCATCCGACTGCTCGAAGCGATCGACCGCTGCGGCTCGATCTCGCGGGCCGCCAAGATGGTGCCGCTGTCCTACAAGGCGGCATGGGACGCCGTCGACGCGATGAACAACGTCACGGAGCGGCCGGTCGTCGAGCGCTTGACCGGCGGCCGATACGGAGGCGGAACGACGCTGACCGATTACGGCCACCGCCTGATCGCGATGTACCGGGCCGTCGAGCAGGAATCCCAGGAGGCGCTGGACCGGCTGGCCGATCGTCTGGGCGAGGCGGGAGCCGGCGATGTACGGCACTTTCAAACGATGTTGCGGACAATGCCGTTGCGCACCAGCGCGCGCAACCAATTTGTCGGACCAATCACGGCACTGTCGGAGGGTTCCAGGGGCGTCGAGGTTCGCGTCCGGATCGATGACCGCAACGAGATCTCGTCGCTGGTCACCCAGGAAAGTGCCGACGCCCTGGACCTTCGAGTCGGCACCGAAGTGCATGCCTTTTTCAAAGCAGCGTCGGTGAGCCTGCGCACCGACGCGGCGGCTGGCCGCCTTTCCCGAAACGTCGTGCGGGGCAAGGTCGCGCGGGTCCACGAAGGGGCGGCCCATGTCGAAGTCAATGTCGCGCTGGAAAGCGGCCGCAGCATCGTGGCGATTCTGGCGCCGGAAAGCCTGGACAAGCTCGGATTGAAGGTCGGCAGGCCCTGTTGCGCGGTGGTCGACGCGTCCAGCGTCGTTCTATTCCGCTTCGATTGACCAGGATGTTCGCGCCGCGCCCATGGAGGACTGATTGCGCCAACTGTCGATCTTCCTTCTGCTGAGCCTGGCCGCATCCAGCGCGGTCGCCGACAATCTGCGGGTCGCCGTAGCCGCCAACTTCACGGAGCCGATGCGGAAGATCTCTGCGCTGTTCGAACAGGCGAGCGGCCACAAGCTTGAGCTGATATTCGGTTCGACCGGTAAGTTCTACGCCCAGGTCAGCAATGGTGCACCGTTCGACGTGCTGCTGGCGGCCGATGAGGAAACCCCGGCCAGGCTCGCCGCCGAGGGCAATGCGGTGTCCGAAAGTCGATTCACCTACGCGACAGGAAAGCTCGCTCTGTGGTCGCCGACGGCCGGATACGTGGACGATCAGGGGCATATCCTGAAGAGCGGATCGTTCCGGCACATATCCCTGGCCAACCCGGATCTGGCACCGTACGGCGCCGCCGCTGTTTCAGTCCTGAAGAACCTCGGCGTATACGAATCCTTGAGACCAAAAATCGTCCTCGGCGAGAACATTACTCAAGCGCATCAGTTTGTCGCAACCGGCGCGGCAGAGCTCGGCTTCGTGGCCCTGTCCCAGGTGATGAAAGAGGGAAAGGTCGAGGGGTCGGTTTGGATCGTCCCGTCGGCACTTCATGCGCCGATACGTCAGGACGCGATCGTTCTCGACAAGGGCCGGGGCAAAGCCGCGGCCACCGAGCTTCTTGCCTACCTGAAGAGCGATGCCGCGCGCCGGATCATCGCCTCGTACGGCTACAGCTTCTAGAAGACCCGAAGTCCGTGAGATGGCTTTGTTCGCGGGGGGTTCAGGGCGTCGCCCGGTGCCCCGGTGGGCGCCGATGCGACGAACATTCTGAATACACGCGAGCCTTGATAGCGCTTCGGCGTGGTTCCGACGAACGTCCTGAACACGTGCGAGAAATGGCTCTGGTCGGCGAACCCGAGTCTGAGCGCCACCTCGGAGATCGCCATTCGGCCGCCGGACAGCAGTCGTTTGGCTTCATGGACACGTTCGGACAGGATGTAGCGATGAGGCGAGACACCGAAGGCGTTCTTGAACAGCGTCGAGAAATAGTGCGGACTCAGGCCCACCCGGTCGGCCAGCTCCGCCAGGCCGATATCGTGTTCCAGGTTTGCCCGGACATGTTCACGCACATCGCGAATCTGCGCCGCTGACAGAGCAATGCCGCGCGCCGCGACCGGCACGCTGTGGGGTGCATACCGCCCGAACAGGTAGGCGGCCAGCGCCACCGAAAGGGCTTCGCCGTACATGCTTCCCGCCGGGCAGCCGGCCAGGATCTCGTTGCGCATGTTCAAGACGATGGAGACAGCCTGCGGATCCGAAATCGCGTACTGAGGTTCGACGCTCAGGCAGCTCGAAGCTGGATCATCCGGCATCAAACGTTGGAGCTGCTCCGTATCAAGAGCGACATAAAGCATTTCCCGCGTTCCGCTCCAGGCGACCGGTCGCTGCTCGAAACCGCGCCCAAGCAAAGAGAATCTTCCGGGCAACGACGCGAAGCGGCGCATCGTCTTTCCTTCGCGCACGCGCAGCGTGCCGCTTCCGTCCACGCAAAGCCCGAACGTCGTGTGGACCATGCCGAACTCTTCCAGACGCCCGCGCGGCCCGACGAGGCGGCACTCGACGGGGAACCCGGCCCAGGGGCCTGTCGCACTGGACCACCGCAATGCACCGAATTCGATCGGCCGATTGCAATGGTCAACAACCAGATCCATGCATCGTCGCTGCACCGTCGCTTCCCCGAGTAACCCAAAGACCGCAAATTGCTAGTGGGCCGGATCCGTGCACAGATGCACCATGTCAGATCCGAGGGTCGCCAGATTACGCGAAGAGCACTTGCTTCGATGGAAAAACGAGATTCGAAGCATGGCTATATGCCAGGGGATCGCGCGGAATCTTTCAACAGATTTCGGAGATTTCTTCTAGACCCGCACAACCGGATCACGAACACTGCGCCCCTTCTCTGCATCGCCGAAACACCGGCGTGACTGTCCGACGACGCGGGATTTTTTGTCCACGTCGCTTCACCCCGCGAGGGCTAGGGGAGATTGTTCTACGAAGGTCGTATATCCGAAAGTCGGATATCGAACGGCGTGCAGGCCAGGCTGATCACGCTGTCAAGTGAAATTACCACGGGAGAAAACTATGTCGACGCCAGAAAGAATACCGGGATCTCGTGAGGAAGACGCCTGGTTAAGCGACGAGCAATTGAAACGCTGCGCTCCCGCAGAAGCGGAGGCGTTTAAAGGTCCGGTGCCGACCCGCATGACCTCCAATGGCGAATACATGCCCCATCCGCAGACGGACAAACAGAGGCGCGTCGAGGAGCGGGTCAAGCAGATCGCCGACTCGGCCGCGAAAAAGCTCGGAATGACCCGGCGCCAATTCCTGGAGGGCACGGGTGGAATGGCCGCGTCTTTCCTCGCGATGAACGAGGTGTACGGCGCCAATTTCAACGTGAGTCAGGTCGAGCTGTTCGAGCCGGCAGCCTATTCGGAAAACGGGCCGCCGAAGGACTTGTTCGTGTTCGACGATCAGACGCACATCGTCCGCTCGAGCACGAACGGTCCGAACGGGTTGAGGGCGCTCGCGCAGGGCCCGGGTCCCGTGTCTACGGCTGGAGGGTTTAAGTTCAACCCCTTCAACGGGACAGGCGGAAACCCCGCTGGCGTCGACGAACTGGGCAACGCCTGGACGCCGTGGAATCCCGCCCAGCTCGGCCCCGACTCGCCTCCGAACTCGGGGCCGCCGACGACTCTCCTCGGGCAATTCCACCTCGGTGAGTACATTAATCGGATGTATCTGGAAGCTCAGACGAGCGTCTCAATCATCAGCAACGCGAACATCGCTCTCTTTACGCCGCCAGGCGGAGGGACCCCGGGACCCGCGAGCAACATTCACGACAGCCTGGTCAGCGAGAGCTTGACAGGGTGGCAAACGGGACAATGCCGCGACTTCATCAATCGACTGGCCGGGTCAACGCGAGCGCTCGCCCATGGACAGATCTATCCTGGGCCGGGAAATATCGCCGACCCGCTGTTTGGTGACTACACGCAGTGGCAAATCGAGAACATGCAGCCGGACTCGTGGAAAGGCTACAACGTTGCGTTTGCGGCCAGCAGTGGTCCCGGAATGCAATTTGGGCGCTGGCGCCTTGACGATGAGGTCATCGCGTACCCTACGTACCAGATCATCGCGAGAAACAGGGATCAGCTCAGAAAGCATCCCGGGTTCTTCAACATCTGCATCCACAAGGGTTTGTCGGCCAACGGCACACAACCTGGCGGTCCCAACAACACGCCCGATTTCGGAAATCCGGACGACATGGTGAAGGTGGCCACGGACTGGCCGCAGTTCAACTGGATCATCTACCACTCGTGCATCCGGCCCAGCTTCTGGGTGCTTCAGTCGCTGCAGGACATCGAGAATCTCCAGGGCGCGATGGAGCCGATCGTGCTGACCGACAGTGACGGACACAGCGTTCCCAACATCCGATGGTCCACTCAGTTCGCGCAAATCGCAGGCGGCAAATATATGGCTGGAGCCGAACCCTCGTCGACATCTCCGTCGAGCACCAGGCGGCTGCCCAACGTTTACGCAGAGCTTGGCACGACGATGGCCTCGATGATCGTCACCTTCCCCACCGTGTGGGCGCATCTTATCGGCCAGCTTTTGTACTACATGGGGGAAGACAACATCGTTTTCGGCTCGGACTCGATGTGGTATGGCGGACCGCAGTGGCAGATCGAGGCACTGTGGCGCTTTCAGATACCCGAGAGTATCGCTAATAAGTGGGGCTACCCTGAGCTGACCAACGCGGCCAAGAGGAAGATTTTCGGCCTGAACTCCGCTCGTCTCTATGGCCTTCCGCCTGCGCCGTTCCGCTACAGGGCGGGTGGCTTGAGCGACTTTGCCGCAGCGCCGGAGCTTCAGCCTGGCGGGACGATGGATACCGTCCTTCAAGGTCCCGGCTACCCGACGCCCGTTGTTCCTGCCAACTCCCTGATTCCCAGGGACAGGCTTTCAAAGCTCAAGGGCTGGGCCGACGAGCTGGCTCTAGGGCGGAACGACACGCGGCGCGGCTGGATTCGGACGACGGGATAGCGCGCGCCAGCACGCGATCTGCGACCGCGGCCTACAGAGGAGAAGGAGGCCTTTTCCGCGCGATTTGCGGGAGGGCCTCCGCCCTTGCTGGCCGACCTCCTCAGTCCAGCGCCCGCCGGCAAGGCCGGCCAAGTCTGCCTCGAACCACAACATGCCAGGAGACGACGCTCGAAGCGCCGATCTGTTGTCGGCTTGGCTTCGCGACCAGGGATCAGATGTCCGCCAGGACCAGGACCAGGAGCAGACGATGAAATGGATCAACCCATTCCGCCCCAAATACATCGCGTCCGTGCTTGAAATGAATACCCTCGAAATTGCGAGGTTCTACGAGCGGTGGCTGTCCCAACGGCTGGGCGACTAGTTCCGACGGACATCACCGCTGCATGAATCATCGCAACGGCGTGGCGCGCAGGTAGGGGGGATAGGAAACAAGATACGACATCCAGGAGAAGCATCATGATGTGGAGAGCAAACGACGGCGCCGCTTCAACGAGGGCGCGAACGCTCACGGCACAGACCCTGTCTCTGGCCTTGCTGCTTACGGCAGGCGCACTGGCAAACCCCGCGGTGGCGGCTGAAGTCCAGGACGGGCCGGTTGTTTCGACCAGCAACGGACCCGTTCGCGGGTTCGTCAAAGATGGGGTGTACCAGTTCCTGGGTGTCCCGTATGCGGCCCCTCCCGTCGGGCCGCTGCGGTGGATGCCGCCCCGGCCGCCGGCCAGCTGGGATGCGCCGCGCGACGCGACCCAATTCGGCAACACCTGCGCACAGGTCACGGAACTCGGCGTGTTCGCCGGTCCGCCCAACACGAACGAGGACTGCCTGTATCTGAACGTCTTCACCACGCAGCTCGGCCGCGGTTCGGGTGGCGGGCACGCCGTGCTCGTTTGGATTCACGGCGGCGGAAATGTGGACGGGGAGTCCAACGACTACGACGGCAGCAAGCTCGCCACGGGCGGGCCACTTGGAACTCCGACCGTGGTCGTGACGATCAACTATCGCTTGAACCTGTTCGGCTTTCTGGCGCATCCGGCTTTGGACTCGGAGGGGCATCTGTTTGCCAACTACGGAATCCTGGATCAGCAGGCGGCGTTGCGCTGGGTGCAGCGCAATATCGCAGCCTTTGGCGGTGACCCCTCCCGTGTCGCCCTTGGCGGTCAATCCGCGGGGGCGCAGGACACCGGCATCAATCAGATCTCGCCGCTCAGCACCGGCTTGTTCAACCGGGCGATCTACGAGAGCTCGCCCCTGTCATCGCTGGCGCCCTTATCGCTTGGATTGACCCGCGGGATGGCCTTCGCAGCGGCAGCCGGCTGCCCGGGAACCGACGCCGCCACTGCGGCGTGCTTGCGGGCGCTGCCGGCCGCGCAAATTCTGCAACTCGTGGGGACACCGAATGTCACCGGTCCCTATGTCACCGGCCCCATGGTGGACGGCACCCTGATGCCCGTTACGCCGATTACGGCCTGGACAACGAACCGGTTCAACCACATGCCAATCATGGGTGGAAATGTCCAGGATGAAGCGAACTTCGGAATTGGAATCACGCAGTACTTCGCAAATCCACAGGCTCCGATCACGGCGGCGCAGTACGTTGCCAGTGTCACGGGGACCTACAGCGGTCCCGAATATCCGGCCGGACCGAACTACCCCGCCGGGACAGTCGACAAGGTGCTGGCCCAGTACCCGGCCGGTGAGAACCCGCAGGCGACCTTTGACCTGGTTGGCACGCATCCGGGAGCCTGCCGCAATCGCCACATCGATGCGCTGTGGACACAAGCAGGCGTGCCGGTTTACGAGTACGAGTTCAACGACCAGAGCGCGCCGTATTACTTCCCGATTCTGCCCGGGTTTACGCCCCTGGCGGCGCATACGATCGACATCCAGTTCCTGTTTCCAGACTGGCACGGTGGCGTTCTGGGCTTCAACCACCCCGCGACTCTGACGGCGGAGGAGGAGAAGCTCTCCGATGAGCTCGTCGCGGCCTGGACCAACTTCGCCGCCACCGGAAATCCGAACGGGACCGGAAATTCGCCCTGGCCGCGCTATACCACTTCCGACGACCAGCCAGCCTTCCTGTCGGAAAACGTGCCGACCCTGTCGACGTTTACAAACTCGCAATGGTCGGACCGGCATAACTGTGCCTTCTGGGACAGCATCATCGTGTACCAGCCTTAAGCCCGTCAGGGGCAGCGCCTGATCAGGTGCCGGCGCGGGGCCGCAATGGCCCCGCTGCCGCGATCTTCAAAAGGTCCCGCGTCGCCGTCATTGGGGTGAGACAATTTCCGGGAGGCGTTTCAGGCCTCAACCGGAGAAAGTCCCGCACGGGTACATAATGAAGGTTGGGCGCTCGTGCCCGGGATTCGTTTGCCGCCACCAGGCGGCCGCTGGGCACGACCGCCTCTACGGTCGGATTTCACGCAGAGTCACATGACGCTTGCTTGCCAGAGAAATCGTTCGATCACTCCCGCGCGCTACCGGATCGAAACGGGCAAATCCGTCGGCGACGGGCCGGCGCCTGTCGCCGTACGGTAGTGCAGCGGGAACCGGGCGAGGCTGGGATGGACGATCGGGTCAACAAGGTCACCTACTCGTCCGATCATCCGATCCGATCGAAGCGAGAGGATCGATTCAATCGTGCACCGTTCGCGATGCGCGTTGCCGATACGACGGCGACCCGGCGGGATCCGTCAAGCATCGTGATCGGCCTGTACGGCCCATGGGGCGACGGGAAAAGCTCGACCCTCAATCTGATGGAAGAGGCGCTGGCGGCTCATTCCAACGTCGTGGTGGTGCGCTTCAACCCGTGGCTCTTCAATTCCGAAGAGCGCCTGCTGCGCGGCTTTTTCGACACGGTCGCGGCAGCGCTCGGCCGCGCGTCGCCGTCGCTCGCGGAAAAAATCGGCAGCCTGCTGCGCGATTACGGCTCCTTGCTGTTATCGGCTTCGTTTTCCGCGGCGGCAGCACGGTCGCTGGAGGCGGGCGACGCGGGCGGCGACTCGATGGCAAGCGTCAGACTCGACGAGCTGAAGGAGCGGGTCGAGGAGGTGCTGCAGAAGGCCGGCAAACGGGTCGTGGTATTGATCGACGACATCGATCGGCTGGATCGCGCCGAGTTGCAGGCAATCTTCAAGCTTGTAAAGCTGTCGGCCAGCTTCGCCAGCACGAGCTACGTTCTTGCGTTCGACGACGAGATGGTCGCCTCATCGATCGGGGAGCGATATGCCCAGGCCGGATACGAGGCGGGGCGGAACTATCTCGCAAAGATCATCCAGGTGCCATTACACCTGCCGCCTCCCGACGCGATGCAGTTGCGCTGGATGGTGTTCGACGGGATTGCGACCGCGTTGCACCAGTCGGGAATCGAGCTCGCGGAGGATCAGACCGACGCCTTTGCGCATCACTTCGTGCGCGGCCTGGAAGCGCGCCTCGACACGCCGCGCAAAGCCAAGCTCTATGTCAACGCCGCAACTTTCGCGCTGCCGCTGCTAAAGGAGGAGGTGCACCCGGTCGACCTGCTTCTGATCGAAGGCATCCGCATCTTTTATCCGAAGCTTTACCTGGCGATCCGCGACAACGCCGACCTGTTCCTGGGCGGGGGACGCGATTCCGACCAGAACATGGAAAGCGCGCAGCGGCGGGGTATCGGTGACTTGATCGCCGAGGCCACGGGTGACATGACCCCCGAGCAGAGCGCGGCCTTGCGGGGTGACCTGCTCGAAGCGCTCTTTCCAAGGCTCAGGATGACCCGCTATGGGCAGGACTGGGAAGCCACCTGGGCGCGCGAGCAGCGCATCTGTTCGGAGCAGTACTTTCACCGCTATTTCGCCTACAGCGTGCCGCCGGGCGACATCGGCGATCTCGAAGTCAAGTCGCTTCTGGGCAGCATCTCGTCGTCGAGCGCACCCAAACAGGATGCTGCACTGCAGGCCTTTGCGCGGCGAGGCGCGTTCTCCCGGCTTGTTCACAAGCTGCATCAGGCCGCCCCGACGATGCAGGCCGATACGGCGTCCGCTCTGGCCCTGGCCATCGCGCGTAACGCGTCGCTCCTGTACGGGGAACGCACGCGCACATCGATGCTCGATTCGACGCTGGGCCATGCGAGCCGGCTGGTCACCAGCCTCGTGAAGCAGACCCCTGAGGTCCAGGAACGAAGCCCGATCGCGCGGGCGATCGCCGAAACCGCCGAGCCGATGACGTTCGCCTTCGAGTGCCTGCGGGCCATGCGCAGAACCTCCGATCGCGCGCAGGAAGACCAGCTGCTTTCGGAGGACGGCGACCAGGCGATGCGGTCCGCCCTCGTGGATCGAATACGGTCACAGGCCGCCGCGACGCCTTTGCATCGAGCTTTCGGGCGCGCCGCGCGCGGACTTTACTGGCTCTGGGCCCAGCAGTCGTCGGCCGAAGTGGCGTCGGATCTTCGCCAGAAGATTCAAGCGGACCCCGCCGAGGTGGACGCTTTCCTCGACAGTTATGTCGGCGAGGTCCGCGAAAGTACCGACGGCTTGCCGGAAGATACTGCGATCAGTCGCGAAACGTATGAGGCGATAGCGGAGCTGGTCGATCCCGAGGACGTCGCGGCGGCACTGGTCCAACGCCATGGGCCCGACCTGGGGTCCGGCGATTTCTATCGACACGATGTGTCAAGCGCGGCGCAGCGGATTGCCCATCAATTCCTCTGGATGCATCATCGCGCCATCGAAGAATCGGAAGGGCAGGCCGCAGCCATGCCCGAGACCAGTGCGCCGGAATCGACCCCGGACCCGCCAATACGATTCCTGTAGCGAATCGGGCCGAAGCGCGCCTCAGATGTCGACGTCCGGCGCCGGCTAGCGGCCTCGTCCGCCCAGCACCTGCGCGAAGCGGCCCACGTCGATGTCGTCGTTGTAGACGTGGGTCGAGACCCGCATCGCGTCTCCGCGCACCGAGACATAGACGCCGTTGGCCTGCAGGGACCGGCGCAAAGCCTCCAGATTCGTTCCGGCAGGAGGGCGTATTCCGAACAGGTGCGCGGCATGTTCTCCATCCCCGGGCACGGCATACCCCGCCGATTGCGCGCACTCGATCAGCTTTCTGGAGACCTCGCCGCAATAGCGGCGCACGCGTGATACCTGCCATTCGCGAAACAACTGGAGCGCGGCGGTCAGCATGCCGACCAGCGAAAGGTTCGCGCGCAAGCTGGTGTCGTACCGGCGCATGCCCGGCGCGTAGCCGTCCTGGTAGTCGACCAGCCGGGAAAAGTCCTCGCTGCCGTGGCGCATCAGCCAGCTTTCCTCCAGCGGCGAGCCGCCGGCCAGCCGCTCGCCGAAATAGGCGAATGCGAGGCCGTAGTCGGCCAGCAGCGACTTGTAAGCGTGGGCCACCAACGCGTCCGCGAAAATGGCTCCGACATCGATGGGCTCGATACCGATCGTCTGCGTTGCGTCGACGACGAACCAGGCGCCGACTTCGCGGCAGCGCCGGCCGACCGCCCTAAGGTCGAACACAGTTCCATCGGTCCAATGCGCCGACTCGATCGCCACCAGTGCCGTGGCCGAGCCGATGCTGGACAGCAGCCGCTCGTTCCAGAGCCGCGCGCGATCCGCGCCGGCGGGCGGCTCCACGATCCTGATGCGGGACCCGCCCGACGCCAGTTTGCGCCAGGAATACACGTTGCTCGGGAACTGATCGGCCAACAGCACGATTTCCCGATCCGGACCGATCGCGATGTTCCTGGCAACCGTCGCAATCGCGGTGGCCGCGGTCGGCACGAACGCGATGTGTTCAGGCGAGGCGCCGATCAGGTCGCCGATCAGGCGGCGCGCCGCCTCGGCCGGCTCGAAAAAATCGGCGGCCGCAATCTGCCAGGGAGCAGCGCGCCGCAGCAGGGCGCGTTCGCCCGCTTCGCGCACGGGACGCGGAATCGCGCTCATATACGCGCCGTTCAGGTAGCAGACGTCGCGGGGGATGTCGAACAAGTGGCGCTGGCAGGCAAGGGGCCCCATACGGTCTCCGTTCGGCGCGGGCGCGCCGATGGTCGCGCCCAACGGCAAATACGTCAACCTTGGACTGGCGATCTCGCCGGGCGCCTGACGCCTTGACACCGGCAGCGGCACCGCTGTAGCTTTTCATATATGAACAGTAGTCGAGCGCAACGTGGTTCGCCCGCGCCGTCCGAGCAGAAGTCGCTGATGTATTCCCTGTTGCACGCTGCGCGTGCGGTCGAAGGGCGCGTGGAAGACGCCTTGGGCAAGGTGGGCCTGTCCGGTCCGAAGTTCGGCGTCCTGACCCATCTGGCGCAGGCCGGCGAGCCGCTCAGCCTGAGCGAATGCGCAGAAAAAATGACCTGCGTGCGCTCCAATATCACGCAGCTGA
>DATBCD010000029.1:0-9829 GCA_036270655.1 Burkholderiaceae bacterium | reverse complement strand
CGGGGTTGACCGTGCCCGAGAAACGCAGGATCTCGGAGTTTTCACGGATTCCGATCTGCTTTTCTCCGGCCACCATCAGGTTGCCGTTGTCCAATACCTCGACCACGGTCACCGTGATGGTTCCGGTGAACAGGCCCGAAGAGGTGGTGGCGCCGGTGCCGTTGAATGAATTGTCGGAGCCGGCGGTGGTGTTCAATCCATTGATGCCCATTCCCAACACGCCCTTGATCTTCGGTATCACGACGGTGGCGCTGGTTTTTTTCTCGGTGTTGGAGGTCGCGCTCTGGCTTGCATTGAGTGTCTCGTTCAACTGGATCGTCAGCAGATCGCCGATCGCGCGCGGCCTGTAATCCTCGAACAACAGCAGATTGCCGTGCGGGCGGAAGATCGCGCCGGTCGGGCGATCGGCCGCCAATACCGGCTGCGGCCGGGCCGTGGTCGCCGAAGTGACCTTGATCGAATCGCGCGGCGACGCGCAGCCGGCCAGCGCCAGAAGCGTGGCAATCAGGGCCCAGCCGGCAGATCGGATCAGGAATGTCATCGTCGAATGGATCGGTCGAGTGGGCGCCTGCCCGCTGTAGCGCGCAGCGCGAAGGCGGGTTACATCTGCGACAGGCGCTGCAGCATCTGATCCGAGGTCGAGATCGCCTTCGAGTTGAGCTCGTAGGCACGCTGGGTCTGGATCATCGACACCAGCTCCTCGACCACGTTCACGTTACTGGTCTCGACGTAGCCCTGCTGCAGCGTGCCAAGCCCGTTGGTGCCGGCCGTGTTGGCACTGGGCGTGCCGGACGCGGCGGTTTCGGCAAACAGGTTCTGGCCCTTGGATTCGAGCCCGGCCGGATTGATGAAGCCAGCCAGTTGGATCGTGCCGACGCTTTGCGAGTTGGTCTGACCCGGCAACGTGACGCTGACTGTTCCGTCGGCTCCGATGGTGACCGACTGTGCCGTGGGCGGGATCGTGACCGCAGGCGTCAGCGCAAATCCCGAGCTGTTCACCATTTGGCCGGCGGCGTCGATGTGGAACGTCCCGTCGCGCGTATAGGCGGTGGTGCCGTCCGGCAATTGGACCTGGAAAAAGCCGTTGCCGTTGATGGCCATGTCGAACTGGCTGCCGGTCTGCTGCAGATTGCCCTGCGTGAAGACGCGCGGGGTCGCCACCAGTTGCACGCCGGTGCCCAGCTGCAGGCCGGTGGGCAGCTGCGTCTGCTGCGACGAGTTGGCTCCGGCCTGGCGCAGATTCTGGTACAGCAGGTCCTCGAACTGCGCGACCTGCCGCTTGTATCCGTTGGTGCCGACGTTCGCCAGGTTGTTGGAGATCACGTCCAGCTGGGTCTGCTGGGCGTCCATGCCGGTCTTGGCAATCCAGAGGCTTCTGATCATTTGTTGCTCCGTGCGTGGATGGCGAATGCGCCGTCTTACCAATGTCAGGCACCGATCACGGTGCCTGCCTTCTGCTCGTTCTGCTCGGCGGTGCTGAGCATCTTCATCTGCAGCTCGAACTGGCGCGAAGCGGCAATCATTCCGACCATCGCCTCCACGACATTCACGTTGCTGCCTTCCAGGGCGCCGTCGGCCACCTTGACGGACGGGTCGGCATCGGCCGGTGCGCCGTCTTGAGTCCTGAACAGGCCATCGGAACCCTTGGCCAGGCCCGAGATCGGCGGATTGACCAATTTCAACTGACCCACCGTGGTCGGAACCTTGGAGCTGGCCGCCTTGACCGAGACCGTGCCGTCGGCCGCGACCAGGATCGACTGAGCGTCGGCCGGTATCGAGATGGGGCCGCCGGTGCCCTGCACCTGCAGGCCGTTTCCAAGCTGAAGCGTGCCGTCGGGGCCGACCTGAAGCGCACCGTTGCGGGTGTAAGCCTCCGATCCGTCGGCGGCCTGCACCGTCAGCCAGCCTTGCCCCTGAATCGCCACGTCCAGCGTGCGCCCGGTCGCCGAGATCGGCCCCTGCGAAAAGTCGGCGCCGGTGGTGGTCTCCACCGTGAACACGCGCGTTGCGCCCTGCGCACTGACGGTCGGCACCGCCCGCAACCCGACCGTGTCGGCTCGAAAGCCGGTGGTCGAGGCGTTGGCCAGGTTGTTGGCCAGCGTCGCCTGCCGCTCGAGCAGGTACTTGGCCCCGCTCATCGACGTGTATATGGCTCTGTCCATGGTGGCTAGCTGTCGTGTTCAGTCAATCGAGCGTGATCGCTAGCGCAGGTTCATCAGAGTCTGCTGCACCTGGTCCTCGGTCTTGATCGTCTCGGCGTTGGCCTGATAGACGCGCTGCGCCGTGATCATGTTGACCAGCTCGCTGGTGACATCGACGTTGGAGCTTTCCAGCGCGCTCGACTGCAGGGCGCCGTTGCTGCCGGTCGAGGGCGTGCCGATCAGCGGCTGGCCGGAAGCCGACGACTCGGCCCACTGGTTGCCGCCCAGCGCCACCAGGCCCTGGGGATTGATGAAGTTGGCCAGCGCAATCTGGCCCTGGTCGCGCGTCTGACCGTTGCTGTAGCGGCCCTGGACGATGCCGTCGGAACCGATCGAAAAGCCCGACAGCTGCCCGGTGGTGTAGCCGTTCTGCGAGTTGCTGCTGACCGCGAAACTGGCGCCATACTGGCTGGTCGACGCGGCGGGAAACAGCAGGGCGAAGGTCAGCGGGGTGGCCGCGCCGTTGGTCAGCGGAATCGACGGGTTCATCGTGACGTCGGCGGACATCGCGCCCGAGCTGTTGAAGCTCAGCGTGCCGATCGGGTTGCCGGTATTCAGAATCGAGCCGTCCGCAGCGGCGTAGACCGACCACGTGTTGGCGGCAGTGGTGCGGAAATACATCGACAGCGTGTGCGAATTGCCCTGCGAGTCGTAGACCGTCAGCGCAGTCGAGGAGTTGTACGAGGTCGGGTCGTTGATGTTGAAGGCGGCCGTCGGCGTGGTCGAGCGCGAGTCCAGGTTCAGCGAAAGGCTGGCAGTGGCGGTCGCCTTGGGCGCGATGTTGGCCAGCGACAGTTGCAGCGGCAGCGGAGTGCCGGGACTGATGGTCCCGTTCGCGTTGGCCGGGTAGCCGGTGAGCTGCGCGCCGGTGCTGTTGACGATGAAGCCGTTCTTGTCGAGCTGGAACTCGCCGTCACGCGAGTAGCTGACCGCGCCGCTGCTGGCCATCCGGAAGAAACCCTGGCCGTTGATGGCTACGTCCATCGGATTGCCGGTCGTCGTGATGTTGCCCTGGGTGAACTGCGGGCTGACCGCGGTCAGGCGGGTGCCGATCCCGATCTGGGTTCCGGAGCTGGCCAGAGAGGCTGCGAACACGTCGGCGAATTCGGCCCGCCCGTCCTTGAAGCCGATGGTGGAGGCATTGGCGATGTTGTTGCCGATCGCGTCCAGGTTCTGCGATGCGGCGTTCAAGCCCGACAGGGCCTGTTCGAAACTCATGTCGTTCTCCCGTTCAAAGCAAGCCGGATCGGCCTAAAGGATCTGCGCGATCGAGCCGAAGCCGACCTGCGAACCGTTGGACAGCAGGAACTTCAAGGAACCATCGGACTGGGGCGCCTCGCCGACCACCTGCTGCGCGCTGTAGGCGGTCGTGGTGACGCTCTGGCCATTCGCCTTGGCAGTCACCGAATACGAGTAGCTTCCCGCGGCCGCCTTGGCGCCGCTGTCGGTCGTGCCGTCCCAGCTGAAGTCCTGCACGCCGGTGCCGAGCGCGCCCAGATTGATCGTGCGCACGGTCGCGCCGGTCGAGTCCTTCACGGTCACGCTGACCGTGTCGGCCGCCTGCGCCAGCGAAAAGCCGCCGTATGCGGCCAGCTGGGTCGAGCTGGATCCGCTCGCGGCCGTGCTGGCCAGCGTCAGCGAATTGCCCGGAACGAGAACCGTGTGGCCGGACAGCTGGGTCGACTGCAGCGCCTGGCTCTGCTGCAGCTGGGACACGAGCTGGCTGACGGTGGTATTCAGGCTGCTGATCCCGGTGACGGTGCTGATCTGCGCCATCTGGGAGGTCACCTGCGAGTTGTCGACCGGGTTGAGCGGATCCTGGTTGTTCATCTGCGCAACGAGCAGCTTCAGGAACGTGTCCGACAGGCTTTGCGCGCTGGTACCGTTCGCGCCCGAGTTGGTGCCGGTCGCCCCGGTACTCGACGTCTGTTGCAGCAGGCTGGCCAGTGTGCTGGGCGTACTGACTGTCATGGCTGGACTCCTTTACGTGCCGAGCTGCAGCACTTTCTGCAGCAGGCTCTTGGCCGTGTTCATCACGTCGACATTGGTCTGGTAGCTGCGAGAGGCCGAGATCATGTTCACCATCTCCTCGACCGGATTGACGTTCGGCATCGTCACCATTCCCTGGGCATCGGCCATCGGATTGGATGGATCGTGGATGCGCCGCGCCGGCGTGTTGTCCTGGATCACCTGCGCCACACGCACGCCGGCCGATCCGGGATCGGTGCCCAGGTTCTCGGTCTGGAACACGACCTGGCGGGCCTTGTACGGCTGGCCATCGGGACCTGCGATCGACTCGGCGTTGGCCAGGTTGCTGGCGACCACGTTGAGCCGCTGGCTCTGGGCCGAGATGGCCGATCCGGACACATCGAAAATTCTGAATAGCGACATACCCACTCCCTTTACCGTCCGCCGCGCTGCATGCACGGCCGGCCGGTGCGTTTACTGGCCATTGATCGCGGTCAGCATCGTCTTGATCTGGCCGTTCAGGAAACGCAAGGTCGCCTCGTAGCGCACCGAGCTCTCCGCGAACGCAGCCCGTTCGGTGTCCAGGTCGACCGTGTTTCCGTCCAGTGCGGCTTGAAGCGGCTGCCGGTATTGCAGAACCGGGGCCGGGGCGACCGTGCCCGCCGCCGACAGGTGCGCCGGGTGCGTGCGGGCCACGGCGGCCGCACTCTGGGTCTGGGTCGTGGCTTGTGTCGCCTGCGTCAGCGCCTGCCCGAAATCGAAGTCTTTGGCCCGGTAATTCGGCGTATCGGCGTTGGCGATGTTCGACGCCAGGACCTTCGCGCGCTGCGCCTGCAGGCTCAGCGCAGCGGCCTGAAAGTCGAGCGTTGCCGTCATGCGGTCGATCGGTGTGCTTGGCATATGAGGTCGAGCCCCGCCAGGGCCTAAAGTTTCCTGGGCTGAAACCGATTATTCCGATGAGGGGCAGGATCGATCGACCGATAAGTCCGGATCGCGCACACCTTCTTCCACCATCGGAGGGGTGCGTGCGTCTTAAGCTTTCGTTCATGAGATTGCTCCTCACCCTTGTTTTGTGGATCGGCATCACGGCGCTCGTGCCGGCGCGGGCGCAGGTGCCGGCGGACGCGGTGCGCCGCTTCGTTCAGAACGAGCTGGGCCGGATCGAGGGCGCCTCCCGCATCGACATATCGATCGGTGAAGCCGATTCCCGGCTGAGCCTGGCACCTTGCGAACGTGCCGAGCCGTTCCTGCGCAGCGGGGCGCGGCTGTGGGGGCGCGCCTTCGTCGGGCTGAAGTGCGTGTCCGGGGCGCAATGGACGATCAGCGTACCGGTGCAGGTGCGCGTGTACGGCGCTGCCCTGGTGGCGGCACGCGCGCTGCCGGCGGGGCAGCCGATCAGCGAGGCGGACCTCAGGACCGAGGAAGTCGAATGGACGCGCGAGCCACAGGGCGTGGCGCGCGAGTTTTCGCAGTTGCAGCAGCGCGTTCCGGCCAGAGGCATCGCAGCCGGCCAGCCGATCGGGCTGGCGATGCTGTCCGATCTGCCCGCGGTGGCCCAGGGCGACCCGGTCAAGCTGGTCGGCCGCGGCCAGGGCTTTTCGATCACGACCGACGGTGTCGCGCTCGCCGCTGCCTCCATCGGGCAGCCCGTGCGCGTGCGCGTCGATTCTGGCAAGATCGTCACCGGCACCGCGCGCGAGGGCCGTATCGTCGAGGTGAACTTCTGATGGGAGCGGTCGAGTGCGCAAGCGCACCGCGTTTTGGGATCATGAAAGCGGATCGGTCCGCTAAAGTTCAGGGACGGGACGCCGAATTGAAGTCAGGCGGGTTTGATTGCCGTAGGAGTCGCGATGAAAATCACCAGAACCTCTGAGCCGACGCGTGCGGAGCGCGCCTCCAACGCGGGCGGTGCTGCGCGCACGACCGGCACCGCGGCCCAACCGGCCACGAGCGCCGCTCAGCCGAGCACCAGCGCGCACGTGCAGCTGTCCGACCTGTCCAATCGTCTCAGTCAGCTCGAGAGCCAGTTTTCGGGATCGAGCTTCGACGCCGGGAAGGTGTCCGAGATCCGTTCCGCCATTGCGGACGGTCGCTACCAGGTCAACGCCGGCGCCATCGCCGACAAGTTGCTCGCGAGCGCCGCGCAACTGGCGGGCCGCAAGGCCTGACCGTGAAACGCGCGCTGCCGCCGTTCGCCGGGCAGGCGAGCGACGTGCCCTGCCCGGCCGCAACCTCGCTGGCACAGCTGTTTCAATGCTTGCGTGACGAGCGCGACGCGCTGGTCGGCGCCAACGTCGATCTGCTCGCTCAGGCGGTGCATGGCAAGGAGGCGGCACTGCGGCGCCTGGCTGCCGAGTTGGAGCGCGGCGATCAGCCCGCGTTGCGCGAGGCGCTTCGCCGCGCGCGCGATCTGAACGAGCGCAATGCCCGCCTGCTTGCGCCTCATTTCCGCATGAACCAGGCCCGCATCGAATCATTGCTCGGGCCGGGCCGCACCGGGGCCCTGTACTCGGCCGACGGCCTGGCGGGCGGCGCGAAGACGCGGCCAGCCCAGCGCGGCGTGCGCGCCTGATCGCGCGTTCTACGCGACCACCCTGAAGAGACACCCTCTCCCGCGTCGCGGGCGAGGGGCGATCGAGCGCGCCAATCGTTCGCTCATCGTGTCCTTCTTAAGAGACCCTCTCCCCCTCCCCTCTCCCGCGTCGCGGGCGAGGGGTGATCGAGCGTCGCTAGCGCGCAATCGTTCACTGGGGCAGGTGGTGTCGCCCCTCACCCGCGAACGCGGGAGAGGGGAGGGGGAGAGGGTCTCAAATGAGTAGAAGAGACCGCTGACGGGGTGGAGCCTAGAATTCTTCCCAGTCGTCGTTGCCTGACTTGGCAGGCGGACGCGGCGACGGCGGGTTGAGCCGGCGCGCTCCCCGGCGCTCGGTCTTCGGCGCCGGGGCTGCTTCCCTCGGAGGGCCCTGCACGCGCGGTTTCGGCTTGACCACGGCTTGCGAGCTGGCCTGTGCCTGGGCGATCGCCTGGACTGTTTCCTGCCGGCCCAGCTTGAAGATCGCCACCGCTTGCGCCAGCCGCGCCGCCTGGTGCTTCAGGCTCTCGGCAGCCGCCGCGCTCTGTTCGACCAGCGCGGCGTTCTGCTGCGTCATCTGGTCGAGCTGCGTGACCGCCGAATTGACCTGTCCGATGCCAGAATCCTGCTCCAGCGTCGCCGACGTGATCTCGCCGATCAGGTCGGCCACGCGCTTGACCTGGTCGACGATGTCACGCATCGTCTGCCCGGCCTCGGTGACCTGACGCGAGCCGCTGTCGACCTTCTGCACACTGTCCGAAATCAACTGCTTGATCTCGCGAGCGGCCTGCGCGCTGCGCTGCGCGAGGTTGCGGACCTCGCCGGCCACCACCGCAAATCCTCGACCCTGCTCCCCGGCGCGGGCCGCCTCGACCGCAGCGTTCAGCGCCAGAATGTTGGTCTGAAACGCGATGCCGTCGATCACGCCGATGATCTCGGCGATCTTGCGGCTCGAGGCCTGGATTTCGGTCATCGTCGACACCACCTGGCCGACCGCCTGGCCGCCGCGCGTCGCGACCTCCGAGGCCGATGCGGCCAGCTGATTGGCCTGGCGCGCCGTATTCGCGTTGTTCTTCACCGTGGCCGACAGCTGCTCCATCGAGGCGGCCGTCTCCTCGAGGTTGCCGGCCTGCTGCTCGGTGCGAGCGCTCAAATCGGCATTGCCTTGAGCGATCTCGGAAGAAGCCACGCTGACCGACTCGGACGTCTTGCGAATGTCGCCGATCATCTTGGCGAAGGCCTCGCACATCCGGTCGAGCGAATGGGAAAGCTCGCCGAGCTCATCGCGGCTGTCGATCGCAAAGCGCGCTCCCAGATCGCCGTCGGCGAGCTTCTGGGCGATCTCCGAGGCGCCGCGCAGATTGCGCGCGGTCGCGCGCGCCGACAGCACGGCCACCAACAGGGCCGCGCAGATGGCAGCGGCCAGCGCGCCGCCCATCAGCAGCTGGGAAAGCAGCGCAATGCGCTGCGTACGCCTGGCGATTTCGTCGGCCTTGTCGTTGACCAGCGCGCCGATCTGGTCGAGCGCCTTGATCACGGCGCCGTACTGGTCATCCGCGGTCATCATCGCCGCGATGCCCATGTTGACGTCCCCGGTGGACAGATCGATGGCGTCGTCGGCTTTTTTCGCGTAGTTCGTGATTTCCGTCACGCCGCGAGTCACCAGCTGGCCCGCCTGTTCGCTCTGCCCGAAGTCGGCGCTGCGCAGGGTCGAACCGATCGCCAGCAGCCGGGTCTTCAGCCCGGAGCGCTCCTGTTCGACGCGCTTGGCGTCGAAACTGCCCAGCAGCGTGAACAGCCGGTAGACCTCGCTGCGGATGGTCGAGATCTGGGCTTCGAATTTGCTGACGTTGGCGCGCGCCGGAAGGTAACGGGCCGTCAGCTCCTCCTGCGCGAGCCGCTGCTGGTGCATGGCAACGTACGAAATCGCAACGACCACGCCCATCAGCATGATGGCGAGGGCCGGCGCCAGCAGCATCTTGTGAAGGATTTTCATCTTCCGCTTGTGCCAGACAAGTGACAGTGGAGAAACGACGCCGCCGTCGGCGCCGGCGCATCAACCAGGGCAGTCATCCGCAACTGCCGAGGCGTGATCCACCGGCCCCCCACTCAATGCTTGTAGATGCCGCCGCACACGACCACGTCGTCGAGGCGCTCGCAGTACATCTCCTTCGGCTCGATCTTGCGTGTCACCGGATCGGTGAATTTGTATTCCTGCCAGAACGAGGCCTGCTTTTGCCCCAGCTCGACGCGTTCCCTGACGAACAGCTTGCCGTCGACGTCCTTCATGTCGATCAGGTCCTTCCCGATCTGCTTCTCGTTCGCACCGTGGGCGTACACGATCCCGTTCAGGCCGTACACCACCAGGTACAGATCGCGGTCGTTGAACTGTCCTTTCTTGTTGCTGATCTCCGCGTAGCCTTTCTCCCTGCCGTTGCCCTTGATGAAGGCCACGCCTTTCTTGACCATCGCGACCGCTTCGTCCTTGGTGGCGAAGTCGGTCGTTGCGAACGCGGTACCCTGGGCGACCAGCGCGCCGGTGGCCAGCACGCAGGCGATGCATCGGACTAGCTGCTTCATCGTTTCTGCTCCTTGAGGGGACGTTGGTTCGGACCGCGCCAAGCCGGCGGCGGTCTGATTCACTCTCACATTATTTTCCCAGGCGCGGAACGCGATACGGCAGGAAGAGGCCAAAATCGGCCTCTTTGCCCGCTCAAGAATTTCCCGGGCCGGCCGTGTGAGCCGGGCAGACCGAGCTCAACCGGCGTGGCCGGCGTCCAGCAGTCCCATGTCCGGACTGCTCATCAGCCGCTCGATGTCCACCAGGATCAGCAACCGCTCGCCTTCCCCGGAGTCCACCGTCCCCAGCCCCGTGATGTAGCCCGCATCCAGCAGCGAGTTGAACTCCGGCGCCGGCTTGATCTGCTTGTCGCCCAGCTGCAGCACGTCGCTGACCGAATCGACCACCGCCCCCACCACCCGCCCCGCCACGTTCAGGATGATCACCACCGTGAAGGCGTCGTAGCGCGCCTCCCCCAGCTCGAACTTCACCCGCAAGTCCACGATCGGCACGATCACCCCGCGCAGA
>DATBCD010000028.1:0-12466 GCA_036270655.1 Burkholderiaceae bacterium | reverse complement strand
CATTCCGCAACGTCCTATGGACTCATCGCTTGCGCGCCGCGGGCGCTTCCCGCGTTTCCCATGAAGAGCTTGCTATGCCCACAGGCGTTGTAAAGTGGTTCAATGAGACCAAGGGCTTCGGTTTCATCAAGCCCGACGATGGCGGCAGCGACGTCTTCGCGCACTACAGTGGTATCAAATCCAAAGGATTTCGGACGCTAAAGGAAAACCAGCGCGTCGAATATCAGGTCCAGCAGGGCCAAAAAGGGCCGCAGGCCGTCGAGATCGTTCCTCTGTCCTGAGAGCCGGCGAGCTCCTGGGCGATTGTCACGGCGCAGCCGAGTACGCTGCGGTCCGTGAGGCATGTCATGGGTCACCGATGTCGTCGTCTCCCATGCCGTTGTCTCGGGTGACCGCCGCGTTTCGAGGCTGCGCTTTTTGTTTATAAGAAAGCAGGAGGAGACATTTCGATGAGTGCAGTACCCTCGCGTCAAGCGTTCCTGTCCGCCCCGGCCGCCGTGCGCCATCAGGGGCTTCTTCAGTGGGTCGACCGGATCGCCCGGCGGACCGAGCCACAACGGATCGTCTGGTGCGACGGCTCGCGCGCGGAATACGAGCGGCTGTGCGTGCAGATGGTGGCTGGCGGAACGCTGCTGCGGCTCAATGCTGACAAGCGGCCCAACTCGTACCTGGCCCGCTCCGACCCGCAGGACGTCGCCCGTGTAGAGGACCGCACCTTCATCTGCAGTGAGCGCCGCGACGACGCGGGCCCGACCAACAACTGGACCGCGCCGGCCGAGATGCGCTCGACGCTGGACGCGTTGTTCGCCGGCTGCATGTGCGGCCGCACATTGTACGTCGTGCCTTTTTCGATGGGCCCGGTGGGCAGTCCCATCGCGAAGATCGGGGTCGAGTTGACCGACAGCCCTTATGTCGTCGTCAACATGCATTTGATGACGCGGGTCGGCAAGCCGGTGCTGGAGGCGCTGGGCGAATCGGCGCCGTTCGTGCCATGCGTGCACTCGGTCGGCTGTCCGCTCGCTGCCGGCCAGGCCGATGTTCCATGGCCGTGCAACGCAACCAAGTACATCGTGCACTTTCCCGAGTCGCGCGAGATCTGGAGCTTCGGCTCCGGCTATGGCGGCAACGCGCTGCTCGGCAAGAAGTGCCTGGCGCTGCGGATCGCCTCCGTGATGGGGCGCGATCAGGGCTGGTTCGCCGAGCACATGCTGATTCTGGGCGTCACCTCGCCCGAAGGCCGCAAGTACCACGTCGCCGCAGCCTTTCCTTCCGCCTGCGGCAAGACCAACTTTGCGATGCTCGTTCCGCCGGCGGGGTTCGCCGACTGGAAAGTCACGACCGTCGGAGAGGACATCGCCTGGATTCAACCGGGCAATGACGGGCGGCTTTATGCGATGAACCCCGAGGCGGGTGTGTTTGGCGTGGCCCCGGGCACCGGGTTCCGGACCAATCCGAATGCGATGCGGATGCTGCAGTCCGACGTGATCTTTACGAATGTCGCGCTGACCGACGACCAGGACGTGTGGTGGGAAGGACAGAGCGATGCGCCGGCTCACTGCATCGATTGGCAGGGTCGCGATTGGACACCGCAAATCGGGGCCGCCACGGGCCGGAAGGCCGCACACCCGAATTCGCGCTTCACCGTGGCTGCCGCGCGGTGCCCGTCGATCGATCCGGACTGGGAAAGTCCGACGGGCGTTCCGATCGATGCGTTCGTGTTCGGCGGGCGGCGCTCGACGACCGTGCCCCTGGTCACCGAGGCGCGCGATTGGGACGAGGGTGTTTACATGGCCGCCACGCTGGCATCGGAAACGACCGCCGCGCAGGCCGGCTCGCAGGGCGTGTTGCGCCGCGATCCGTTCGCCATGCTGCCGTTCATTGGCTATCACGTCGGAGACTATTTCGCTCACTGGTTGCGTCTGGGCGAGCAACTGGCGGCGGCCGGCGCGCGCGCTCCCAGGATGTTCTGTGTGAACTGGTTTCGCGGCGGCGAACAGGGCGGCTTCGTCTGGCCGGGCTACGCCGAGAACATGCGCGTGCTCGAGTGGATCGTCGGGCGCGTGGCGGGCACACACGGCGGGGCACAGACCTTCCTCGGCGTGTCACCGCGCTTCGGTGACCTGAACTGGCAAGGCTTGCAGTTCGACGGCATGGCATTCGATCGTGCCATCGGATTGAGCGCCGCCGAGTGGCGGCGCGAGCTCGAGTCGCACGCCGCCTTTTTCGCCTCGATCGGCGATCGGGTCCCCGCGGCGCTTCAGGCAGTCCGGCAACGCCTCGCATCACGTTTGCCGGATTGAAGCCGGGCCCGTCTCTGCGTGAAGCCGGACCCGTCTGCGACGTCAACTTGGTCTTTCGGATAACGCCGAAATCGCCGATCATGCAGGCGGATCGGCCTGCTCGGTAGACAGGTTCAATTCGCCCGGTGCAGACAGGATCGTGGCTATGACAAGGGTAAGCGCTCGCTCTTCTTGAGAGCTCCATGGCTGGCACTCATACCGAGTTCCCATCGAGCGACTTTGCGATCACATCGGTCAACGTCCCGGATCGGTTGGATCAGCGCGAGGTCGATGACCGCAAGCAGCAGGATGATGCCTCGTTCTACGCAAGCCGGGCGTGGCGGTCGTCGCTGCGGATCTGGGCGCGCCGGCTGCTGCCCTACTTCGTTCTGTTGGCCGTCGTGGCGCTGGCCGGTGTCTGGCTAGCCGGACAACGAGAGGCGTTGACTGCAGAGCACGTCTCCCAGCGCCTGTCGGCCGTGCTTCATGTTCCGGTACGGATTCAGGACAGCCGGATACGCACCACGCCGGCTCCGGCCATCGTGCTGCTCGGTGTCGATCTCGGCGGACAGGTGCGGCTGGACGAAGTGACTTTGGAGTTCACGGCGCCCAGCCTGTGGCGGGCTGTCGTGTCCGGCCAGCGGCGCTGGGGTGACATCGTCGTCTCGCCCACGACGCTGACTTTTCAGCAGGCCAACCAGTTGCTGACGTGGTTGTCGTCGCTGCACCAGCTGGTGCCCGACAGCGTCACCCGGGTCAGGTTCGCCCAATTGCGCTTTGCCTCCAGCGCACTGCTGCCTGATCACTACGAGGCCACGACGCGCCGTGAGCCCAATGGCCAATTTACGACTGTCACGCTGCGTCGCCTGGAACCCTCGGGCAGCATGCAAATGCAGATCACGCCCGATCGTGCAGGCGGCTCGGTCTCGTTCCAGTGCGACGCGGCCGACTGGCAACCGCCTTTTGCGCCGCGCACCGCCTGGTCGGAGCTCGTCGCCAGCGGGCGCGTGAGCGCCGACGCGATCCAGGTCGACAAGTTCACGCTTGGATCGGCATTTGGGGCGATGGAGGGGCAGCTTGCGGTGCGGCGGCAGGATCAGGGGTCGGCCGCATGGGCGGCGACGGGACAGGTATCGACGGTCGGAATCGACGTGGCGACTCTGATCGATCAGATTTCGAAGTCCCCACAGGCCGCCAGCGAAGCCGCAGCCGCGAGCAAATTCAGTGGCAGCAACCCCGCTCCGGCGACGGCGATTTCGGGCACGGCCTCGATCGAGGCGCAGCTGAGCGGTGCCGGGGCAACGCCGGAGGATGCGCTGGCAGGGCTGATGGCTGCCGGCGTGATCAAGGTGCGCAGCGCAACGTTGAACGGGATCAATCTCGGATACGCCGCCAGCCGGCCTTCGCTCAATGCTTCCAACAGCTCCGCATCGACTCGCTTCACCCACTTTGATGCGTCCTTTCTCTCCAGCCACACGGGCGTTCTTTTCCGAGATGTCCATGGCGTGGCCGGCGCGCTTTGGACTCGTGGCGAGCTGACGGTGACGCCCGAGTTGGCGATCGATGGAGTGATCCATGTCAACCTCGGCGGGGCCCGGATTCAGGCGCCGTTGCGATTGCACGTTCGGGGAACCGTCACCCACCCGCAGTTCGGTCGCTAGCTGTGAACATGCAATGCGTTGTTTCCACCCCGCTCCCATTCCGTGGGAGAGGGGCCGGGGGAGAGGGTCCGCATACGGGCGTCCTGCCGTTGCACACACCCTGTCCCTAGCGCTCTCTCGCAAGCGGGAGAGGCGACTTCCCTGCCGTCCATCCAGTGTCTGTGCGCGGACTCAACGCAAACGATGCTGGCCCGGCTCGCGCCTTGATTCGAGAAACAGCGTACTGAAATTCTACTAGGCGGGTCCTTGGCCGTGCCCCCCAAAGGGTGTTCTGACCTGTTGTTCCACGTGAAACACCCGGCCGGACATGTCGGCTGGGACACTGCTCTCGGTTTCACGTGGAACATCGTGCGCGTTCCTTAGGGCGTGGCTCTATACTTACGTTTGTAGCCAGCCGGTCGGTCGGGCCGCAAGCTACCTCGCAGATGGGATTTCGAAGCGATTTCGACGTGATCGTGATCGGCGGTGGTCACGCCGGCACCGAGGCCTGCCTGGCGTCCGCGCGCCTGGGTGCGACGACGCTTCTGATCACACACAACCTCGAGACCCTGGGTCAGATGTCCTGCAACCCCTCGATCGGCGGAATCGGCAAGGGTCACCTGGTCAAAGAGATCGACGCGCTCGATGGCGTCATGGCGCTGGCGGCCGACGACGCCGGCATCCAGTTCCGGATCCTGAACGCCTCGAAGGGGCCAGCGGTGCAGGCGACCCGGGCCCAGGCGGACCGGGCGCTGTACCGCGCGACGATCCGAGGCAGCCTGGAGCGCCAGCCCAACCTGTTTCTGTTTCAACAGCCGGTTGACGATCTGCTGCTGCAGGGCGATCGGGTCACGGGCGTCGTCACCCAGTCGGGCATCCGGTTCACAGCCCGGTGCGTCGTGCTGACCACGGGCACGTTCCTGAACGGCCTGATTCATGTGGGACTCGAGCAGCACGCGGCGGGACGCGCCGGTGATCCGCCGGCGATCTGGCTTGCGCGCCGCCTGGCCGAGTTGGGCCTGCCGCGTGGGCGCCTGAAAACAGGCACCCCACCGCGGCTGGACGGCCGGACGATCGACTTCAGCCGGACCGAGCGACAGCCCGGAGATTCCGATCCGGTGCCGGTCTTCTCGTACCTCGGCTCGGCCGACCGCCATCCAGCGCAGCTGCCGTGCTGGATCACGCACACGAACACCCGGACCCATCAGATCATCCGCGCCAATCTGGATCGCTCGCCGATGTACTCGGGAGTGATCGAGGGAATCGGTCCCCGCTACTGCCCGTCGATTGAAGACAAAGTACATCGGTTTGCGAGCAAGGACTCACACCAGATCTTCCTGGAACCCGAGGGCCTGTCGACCAGCGAGTTCTACCCGAACGGGATTTCCACTTCGCTGCCTTTCGATGTTCAGTTGGACCTGGTCCATAGCATCTGCGGTCTGGAGCAGGCGCACGTGCTCAGACCCGGTTATGCGATCGAATACGACTACTACGATCCGCGTTCGCTTCGCCCGACCCTGGAGACGCACGCAATCTCGAACCTGTTTTTTGCCGGTCAGATCAACGGGACCACCGGCTATGAAGAAGCCGCAGCCCAGGGTCTTCTGGCCGGGTTGAACGCCGGACTGCAGGCGCTCGGCCGCGACACGTGGTATCCGAGGCGCGACCAAGCCTATCTCGGAGTGCTGGTCGACGACCTGATCACCCGCGGCGTCACCGAACCGTACCGGATGTTCACCAGCCGCGCCGAATACCGGCTGTCGTTGCGGGAAGACAACGCGGACATGCGGCTCACCGAGGTTGGCCGCCGCCTCGGGTGTGTCGGGGACACCCGGTGGGATCAGTTCAACCGCAAGCGCGATGCTGTCGCGCGCGAACTGGAACGGCTGCGGTCGACGTGGGTGAACCCTCGCATACTTCACAACGACGACTCAGAGCGGCTGTTCGGTAAATCCTTGGAACGTGAGTACACACTGTTTTCGCTCCTGAAGCGGCCGTCGATCCGCTACGCGGATCTTCTATCCATTAGATCTGTTGACGGCGTGCAGCTCGGGCAACCGGTGGATGGGGTCGACGGCGACCCCACGGTGGCCCGGCAGGTCGAAATCGCCGCCAAGTACGAGGGTTACATCGCCCGCCAGCAGGTCGAGGTGGCGCGGCACGAATCTCACGAGACGACGACGATCCCGGGCGACATCGATTACGCGGCCGTGGCCGGTCTGTCAGTCGAAGTCCGGCAGAAGCTGGCTGCTCATCGGCCCGGGACGGTTGGCCAGGCGAGCCGGATATCCGGTGTCACGCCAGCGGCGATCTCGCTTTTGCTGGTCCATTTGAAGCGGCTGCGCCAGCGCGGGGGGCCGCCGAACGAGCCGCTTGGTGCCGGGCGGGCCGACGCACCCCGTGCAGCCGGCCGCCGCCTTGCCGCCTGAGCGGAGCCCGGGCGGCGGGCCACCGGTGCAGGCGTCGCTCGACTCGGACTTCGAAGTCAGCGCCCACTGCATCGGCGTGGCCGCGCGCGAGTTGGGCCTGGAGCTGACGCCTGCGCAAAGCGGGCAGCTGGAACGCTTCGTGCGGCTGCTGCTGCGCTGGAACCGGATCCACAACCTGACCGCCGTCACGAAGGAGGACGAGGTCCTGAGCCATCACCTGCTGGACAGCTTGAGCTTGGTCCGCGAGCTGCCGGCCGCACCGCCGCTGCGGATTCTGGACGCCGGCGCCGGTGCCGGTCTGCCCGGCATACCTCTGGCCGTGGCACTACCTGGCCACCAATTCACGCTGATTGACGCTGTCGCGAAGAAGTGTGCATTCACTACACAAGTGAGCTTGGAGTTGGTACTTACCAACGTCCACACACTGCACGGCCGGCTCGAGCAGCTGCAAGGCCAGTTCGACGTCATCGTCTCGCGTGCGCTGGGCTCGCTGGCGGCATTCGTATCGCTGACCCGGCATCTTCTTGCGCCAGGCGGACACTGGATTGCGATGAAGGGCCGCCTGCCCGCCGAGGAACTGCTGCAGCTGCCGCCGGATGTGACTGCGGCGCGCACAGCTGAACTGCGCGTCCCGCTGCTGCAGGAGGCGCGCCATCTGATCGTGTTGCGGCCGGCGCCGCCATCGCGCTGACGGATCGAGGCCTTGTCCCGGCACTTTTGCATCGCGAACCAGAAAGGCGGCGTCGGCAAAACGACGACGGCAGTCAACCTGTCTGCCGGGCTGGCCGCCCAGCAGCAGCGCGTGCTGTTGATCGACCTGGATCCTCAGGGCAATGCGACGATGGGCAGCGGCGTCGACAAGCGCACGCTGCCGCGCACCGTGTACCACGTGCTGCTGGGCCTGGCGACCGCCGCCGAGGCGATCGTGCGCTCGCCCGGGGGAGCGTACGACCTGATCGGTGCCAATCGCGAGCTGGCCGGCGCCGAGATCGAGCTGGTCGGCCTGGATCGCAGGGAATCGCGATTGCGCGACGCGCTCGCGCCGCTCGTCGACCTTTACGACTTTGTGCTGATCGATTGTCCGCCCTCGCTGTCGCTGCTGACGCTGAACGGCCTGTGCGCCGTGCAAGGCGTGATCATTCCGATGCAGTGCGAGTACTTCGCGCTGGAAGGCCTGACCGACCTGGTCAACACGATCAAGCGGGTGCACGGCGGACTGAATCACGACCTGGAGCTGATCGGGCTGTTGCGCGTAATGTTCGACTCGCGCATGACGCTGCAGCAACAGGTGTCGGACCAGCTGGAAACGCATTTTGGAGACAAGGTGTTCCGCACGATCATCCCGCGCAACGTGCGCCTGGCGGAGGCGCCGAGCCACGGGGTGCCCGGGGTCGTATTCGACCGCAACGCGCGCGGAGCGCAGGCTTATGTCTCGTTCGGGGCCGAAGTGATCGAGCGGGTCAAATCGATGCGGACGGGCTGACACCGATGAACAGAAGACCGAAGGGGCTGGGACGCGGGCTCGACGCGCTGCTGGGCGACAGCGCGACCGTGATGGAGGCGCCGGCCGGCGCGCCGCAGACGCTGGCGCTGTCGCAGCTTCGTCCCGGCCGCTATCAGCCGCGGACCCGCATGGACCCGGATGCCCTGAGCGAACTGGCCGACTCGATACGCGCCCAGGGCGTGATCCAGCCGATCCTGGTGCGGCCGACCGGGGGCGATTCCTACGAGATCATCGCGGGCGAACGGCGCTACCGCGCCGCGCAGATGGCGGGGCTGGACGAAGTCCCGGTGCTGGTCAAGCTGGTGGCCGACGAGGCCGCGCTGGCCATCGCGCTGATCGAGAATATCCAGCGCGAGGACCTGAACGCGCTGGAGCAGGCGCGTGGCGTAGAGCGCCTGATCCAGGAATTCGGCTTCACGCACGAGCAGGCCGCGCAGGCGATCGGCCGCTCACGCAGCGCGACCACCAACCTGCTGCGGCTGCTGAACCTGGCGGGCCCCGTACAGCAGCTGCTGATGGACGGCGCCCTCGAAATGGGGCATGCCCGCGCGCTGCTGTCTTTGCAGGCCGCGGAGCAGATCCAGCTCGGACAGCACATCGCCGCGCGCGGACTGTCGGTGCGCGAAGCCGAAGCGCTGGTCGAGCACGCGCTGCGGCCAGCGGGCAAAAGCGCGCGTCCGCGTCCAGCCACGGACCGCGACGTGACCCGACTGCAGGAGGAGTTATCCGACGCGCTTGGCGCGACCGTCGCGATACGCGTCGGTGCGCAGGGTAAGGGACAGATCAGAATCGATTTCGCAAGCCTGGATCAGCTGCAGGCGTTGATCGACCGCCTGCGGGCCGACGCCGGCCACAAATGACCCGGCTTTGAGCGGCGTCAAGCACGCACCGGGGCCGACTTGCCCTTGATGACACCGCGCCGTAAACTCGCACCGCTTTGGAGGGGACGGGGAGACGGCCGCGTGGTCGCCTGGGCAGGTGCGGGCGACGGCGCGTCCGGCGACGCGGCGACAACAGGTTCCGGTGATGTTCCGGGTCGTCGCGGCGCAATTCCTCACCTCGCTGCTTGTCGCGGCGGGTGCGGGGGTGATCGGCGGACATCGCGCGGCGGTTTCGGCGTTACTCGGCGGCCTGGCCTGCACCCTGCCAAATGGTTTGTTTGCGTTGAATCTCGCGCGGTTCGGGCACCTGCCGCAGTCGCGCGCGGTTGACGGTGGATCGGGACGCGCGCAGGTGTATGCGCTTGCACTCCTGGTCGGCGAGTTCATCAAGGTCGTCCTCACGATCGGGTTGCTGATCTTGATCGCCCGGACGGTCCGCGATGTGGTTTGGTCGGCGTTGATCGTGGCGGTCATTGCCGTGTTGTTGATACAACCTGCTGCGCTTATCCGGCGTTGAATTGCAATGACATCCCCCGAATCCACAACGGGCTCCGAATACATCGCGCACCATCTGCGCCAATTTGCCAGCGCCGACCAGCACGGCCTGTTCGATTTCTCGGTTGTCCACTACGACACCCTCGCCTTTTCGCTGCTGACGGTCAGCGTGGTGCTGATCTCCTTGCGCCTGGTCGCCAGGCGGGCGACCCCCGGCGTACCGGGCCGGCTGCAGGCGTTCGTGGAGATGCTGGTCGAACTGGTCGACGAGCAGGCCAAGGCGGTCGTCTCGGTCGATCGCACCTACGCCGCGCCGCTCGCCCTGACCGTATTCTGCTGGGTCACGCTGATGAACGCGATCGACCTGATTCCGGTCGATGCGATCCCGCGCCTGGCCCGCCTGTTCGGGGCCGAACACATGCGCCCTCTGGCCACGGCGGACCTGAACGCGCCGCTCGGGATGGCCCTGGGCGTGCTGGTGCTGTCGCTGTATTACGGCATCAAGGTCAAGGGACTGTTCGGCTTCCTGAAGGAGCTGTTTGTCGCACCGTTCGGGCAGGTGCACCTGAGCCTGAACCCGCTGACGTGGATCGGCGCGCTCTTTCTGGCGGCCGCCAATTTCGGCCTGAACCTGATCGAGTACGTGTCCAAGACCTTCTCGATGGGGATGCGGCTGTACGGCAACATGTACGCAGGCGAGCTGCTTTTCTTCCTGATCGCGCTGCTCGGCGGCAGCTTCACGCTGTTCGGCGTGGCCCTTCACGTGCTCACCGGCACCATCTGGGCTCTGTTCCACGTCCTGATCATTCTGCTGCAGGCGTTCATCTTCATGATGCTGACCCTGGTGTACATCGGGCAGGCCCAGGAGTCGCACGCCGCCCACTGAGGCGGCCGCAAAGATTTCGCTTAACACTCAATATATATAGGAGATGCAATGACTAACATCGGCCTGGTTGCCATCGCGTGCGGCCTGATCATAGGACTGGGCGCGGCCGGCGCCTGCATCGGCATCGGCATCATGTCGGGCAAGTTCATCGAATCCTCGGCGCGCCAGCCCGAGCTGATGAACGCGCTGCAGACCAAGGTGTTCCTGCTGCTCGGTCTGATCGACGCCTCGTTCATCATCGGCACCGGGATCGCGCTCTGGTTCGCCGTTGCCAGCCCCTTCACGGCAGGCTAGTCGCGCGCTAGCGCCCGCTTCCAACCGTCAGACGCGTCAGGGCCCGCTTCACGGCCCGGCGCGCATCGGGGTGCCGCATGAATCTGAATGCCACGCTGTTTATCCAGGCAGTCGTCCTGTTCGTCGCCGGCTGGGTGACGATGAAGTTCCTCTGGCCGCTGTTGATCCAGGCGCTGGATGAGCGCCGCCAGAAGATCGCCGACGGCCTGGCGGCCGCCGAACAGGGAACGCGCAGCCTGGGCGAGGCCCAGCGGCGGGCCGCCGAGCTCGACGCGGAGGCGCGCGTCCGCGCGCAGACCCTGATCGCCGAGACCGAAAAACGCGCCCAGCTGATCCTCGAGGAGGCCAAGGCGCAGGCCAAGCTCGAGGGCGACCGTCTGATCCAGGCGGCGCGCTCCGAGGCCGAGCAGCAGGTGGTTCGCGCCAAGATCGTGTTGCGCGACCAGGTCGCCGCGCTCGCGGTGGCCGGCGCCGAGCAGATCCTGAAGCGCGAGGTCAATCCCAAGGTCCACGCCGAGCTGCTCGAGCAGCTCAAGGCCAAGCTGTAGCGCCATGGCCGAGCTGTCAACCATCGCCCGCCCGTACGCCGAAGCCCTCTTCGAGGCGGCCTCCGCCAAGGGTGCGGCCGACGCCTGGCTGCCGCTGCTGCAGGCCATGGCCCAGGCCGTGGCGCAGCCGCAGATCGCCAGCCTGGCCACCGATCCGCGTATCTCCGACCAGCAGATCGTCGATCTGATCAGCGCGGTCGCACCCACCGCGCTGCCGCCCGAGCTCGGTGCGTTCCTGAAAGTGGTGATCGAGAACAAGCGCCTGGCCGCCCTGCCCGAGGTCGCCTCACAGTTCGGCCGACTGAAAAACGACGCCGAGGGGACCGCGGACTGCCTGATCGAGACCGCCTTTGCGCTGACCGATGCGCAGCTCGTCGATCTGGTCAAGCGCCTCGGCCACAAGTTCCCGCGCCGCCTGAAGCCGGAGCTGCGGATAGAGCCGCAACTGATCGGCGGGGTCCGCGTGACGGTCGGCGATCGCGTGCTCGACGGCTCCGTGCGGGCCCGGCTGGACGCGATGCGCGCGCAACTGACCTCATGACATCCATGCTTCGGAGTCCAACATGCAACTGAACCCTTCCGAAATCAGCGAGCTGCTCAAGACCAGGATCCAGCAACTGGGCGTCGACACCGACGTGCGCACGCAGGGCTCGGTGGTCACCGTGACCGACGGCATCTGCCGCGTCCACGGCCTGTCCGACGCGATGCAGGGCGAGATCCTCGAGTTCAAGGACAACACCTTCGGGCTGGCGCTGAACCTGGAGCGCGATTCGGTCGGCGCCGTGGTCCTGGGAGAGTACGAGCACATCTCGGAAGGCGACATCGTCAAGACCACCGGCCGCATCCTGGACGTGCCGGTCGGCCCCGAGCTGCTCGGGCGCGTGGTCAACGCGCTGGGCCAGCCGATCGACGGCAAGGGCCCGATCAACGCCAGGGCGCGCGACGTGATCGAGAAGGTCGCCCCGGGGGTCATCTTCCGCAAATCGGTGTCGCAGCCGGTTCAAACCGGCCTGAAGTCGATCGACGCGATGGTGCCGATCGGCCGCGGCCAGCGCGAGCTGATCATCGGCGACCGCCAGACCGGCAAGACCGCGGTCGCGATCGACACGATCATCAACTCGAAGGGCAAGGAGCTGATCTGCGTGTACGTTGCGATCGGACAGAAGGCTTCGACCGTCGCCAACGTGGTGCGCAAGCTGGAAGAAACCGGCGCCATGGCCTACACGATCGTGGTGGCGGCCGCCGCGTCCGACCCGGCCGCCATGCAGTACATCGCCCCCTACTCGGGCTGCACGATGGGCGAATACTTCCGCGACCGCGGCCAGGACGCGCTGATCATCTACGACGACCTGACCAAGCAGGCGTGGGCGTACCGGCAGATCTCGCTGCTGCTGCGGCGTCCGCCGGGACGCGAGGCCTACCCGGGCGACGTGTTCTACCTGCATTCGCGCCTGCTGGAGCGCGCGGCCCGCGTCAACGAGGAATACGTGGAGAAGTTCACCGGCGGCAA
>DATBCD010000027.1:0-41018 GCA_036270655.1 Burkholderiaceae bacterium | reverse complement strand
TGGCCCTCTCCCCCTCCCCTCTCCCGCTGCGCGGGCGAGGGGCGATACAGGCCAGCCGTGGTTGATCGTCGCTGGCCCGCGCAGCGGGAGAGGGGCGGTACAGCGCCAGCCGTGGTTGATCGCCCCTCGCCCGCGCAGCGGGAGAGGGGAGGGGGAGAGGGTGCTGGAATATCATCGATGGCGTGAATTCGGACTTCCCCAGCGAGCGTGAGGCACGCAGCAACCGCATTCTGAGCGCTGTGGCGGCGATACTGTTCTATGCGATTGCGTACGCAATCGCCCGGTTCGCCTACGGCCCGACCCTCGGATTCGTCATCTGCACGCCGATCCTGGGCGTCTACCTGGCCTGGTTCTTGATTCATCGTGCCGGGTCCGGGTTCTTTTTCCTGAAGTGGATGACGCTGCGCAAAAGCAACGGCAGGCTCCATGCTTTTGGCGATCGACCTGTCCGCATCGAGCAGCACGATGGCCAGTGTCGCGTTGCCGCGCGGGATCTTTTCGACGTTCTGGGGGAAAGTTTCGATACGCAGGCGATCCGGCGCCTGCGGCTGAGTTGGGGCCAGGCCGCCTTCTGCCGGGACGAACGCGGACAATGGTGGTTCGAGGAAACGGCGGTTCTGCAATGGTTGGCGCGCCGCGCCGAAGGTCGGAACAGGACGGCCCAACAATTACTTTGGTGGCTCGAGCGGGAGGCGTTTCCTGCACTGCACAGAAAAAGGGAGGCACGCTTCGCCGCTGCGACCTCCGCTCGCGATCCTACAACCACAACCTAGCGGGCCGGTGCGGCGCGCACTTCGATCGTTCGTTTTTCGAGATCAGGCGAAGTCGCGGACCAGCGACCTGGTCACCTCTGGCGGCAGCGCGTCGATCCGTTCCGAATAGAGCGGGTAATCGATGCCCACGGCGAGCGGGCTGCCGGCGCGCAACGCCTTCACCGCCGCGGGTTCGAATTCGAACCGGAGGAAATGCACGGCCGAGGTTTTCTCGTCGTTTTCCCGCGGCAGATCCTCATCGGCGATCGCGAAGATCCTGGGCAGATTGCCGACCTGCAGATACACCCGGCGCTCGATGCCCTTCAGGCGGGCCAGTTCGATGCGGCGGCGCTCCGGCTCCTCGTACTCGATCATCATCGTCGCCTTCAAGTTGCTGCCGTCCGGAACCAGCGGCGTGTACGCGTCCAGCTCTGCCTGCACGCCTTCTTCCTCGAACGTGCGCTCGATCCTGAGCATCTCCTGGATCTGATAGCGCACCGTCAGCTCGTCCTCGAAGATCAGCGTCGCGTGCGGGCCGACGTGCACCGTTCGTTCGCGCTTGTGGGCCAGCACGCGGGCGCGAAACTCCTCGCGCTGTCTCGAATACGCTTCCAGAGTCAGCAGGCTGTCGCGTGTGATGGTTGGCACTTCAGTCTCCAGATAAGGATCATTCGATGCCGTACGCCATTCGTACCAGCGTGATCGGGTGGGCCAGCGTTGGCACGGCGCGGTCGTTGTCTGCGAGCTGGCCGATGCCCTGCTCGATGTGGTGGCCGGCGAGCTGGCAGTCCGAGCTGATGAAATCCGCTCCGGCCTGCGCCATCGCGCTGAAAACCGGCCGGCCGATCTTCATGGCGGTCGCGTGAAACTCCTTCTTCACGCCCCAGGTTCCCGCGTGACCGGAGCAGCGCTCGACCGTGGTCACCTCGGTGCCCGGCAGCCATCTGAGGACTTCCTCGGTCTTGCGGCCGATGTTCTGCACGCGGTCGTGACACGGGATGTGGTACGAGACGCGTCCCAGCGGCCGGGTGAAATCGGTGCGGATCAGCCCGTCGCGGCGGCGCGCCGCCAGGTATTCGAACGGGTCCCAGAAGGCCGCAGCGACCGCCCGTACGTCAGCATCTTCCGGGAACAGCAGAGGAAGCTCCTGCTTGAACATCAGCGTGCACGAAGGAACCGCCGCAACGATCGCGTACCCCTGGCGGGCGAGCGGCGCCAGCATCGGTATGTTGATGTTCTTCAAGCGCTCGACGCCCGCCAGGTCGCCCAGCTCGAGCTTCGGCATCCCGCAGCATGCCTCTTTCCGCGCGAGCGTCACCGGGATCCGGTTGTGCTCGAGGATCTTCAACAAGTCGTTGCCGATACCCGGTTCGTTGTAATTCACATAGCAGGTCGAAAACAGCGCCAGCTTGCCCGGCGTGCGCTCACCGTCCACCACCGGCAGCGAGCCATCCGGGCGTGCTGTCGATCGAAATTTGCGACGGGCGAAGTCCGGGCGCCACGCCTTGCGGTCGACGCCCAGTGTCGCCTCGAGGGCGCGCCGGGCAGGCGCGGTGCGATTGACCGCGTTCACGGCCTGCGTGACAACCGGAATCCCGGCCAGATGACCCAGGGAATCGGTCGACGACAGGACCCGGTCACGCATACGTCCACCGGTGCGGCGGAATTCGACCGCCTTGGCGCGCAGCATCAGGTGCGGGAAGTCGACGTTCCAGGGGTGAGGCGGAACGTACGGACACTTGGTCATGTAGCAGATGTCGCACAGGTAACACTGGTCCACGACTTTGCCGAAGTCCGATTTCGACACCGTGTCGACCTCGCCGCTGGACGCGCTGTCGACCAGATCGAACAAGGTCGGAAACGCCCCGCACAGATTCACGCAGCGGCGGCAGCCGTGACAGATCCCGAAGACGCGCTCGAGCTCCTGTTCGAGCTGGTCCTCGGCGTAGAACGCCTCGCTGCGCCAGTCGATCGGATGGCGCGTGGGTGCCTCGAGGCTGCCCTCGCGGGTTGTCATATGGACCCTCCTTCGCGGCTCCGCCGCTACGGAGGGCCAGCCCTCCACCCCTGCGGCGGGCTTGCTCTCCGTCAGGCGCGAAGGAGGCTCGACCTCCGAAGCGCCGTCAGGCGCGAAGAAGGTTTTCAGTCGACGATCGTGTCGAGCGTCTTCTGGAACTTGTTGGCGTGCGAGCGCTCGGCCTTGGCCAGGGTCTCGAACCAGTCGGCGATTTCATCGAAACCTTCGCCGCGGGCCGACTTGGCCATGCCCGGGTACATGTCGGTGTACTCGTGCGTTTCGCCGGCGATGGCCGACTTCAAGTTGGCCCGGGTCGGCCCGATCGGCAACCCGGTCGCAGGGTCACCGATCTGTTCGAGGTATTCCAGGTGTCCGTGCGCGTGACCGGTCTCGCCTTCGGCCGTCGACCGGAATACCGCGGCCACGTCGTTGTAGCCTTCGACGTCGGCCTTGGCCGCAAAGTACAGGTAACGCCGGTTCGCCTGCGATTCGCCGGCGAAAGCGTCCTTCAGATTTTGCTCGGTCTTCGATCCCTTCAGCTTCGTCATCGTGTTTCTCCCTTCGGTCAATCGGGCGATTTGCAAAAGCGCCGCTCGGCCCTCTGGACCCGCCCGCTGCCGCAAAATCTACGCGTTGCAACATTATCAATCTAGTAAATTGTAACAATGATTTGGATAGCTGATAGCTATCCAGGGACGCCGTACCAGGCAGACCGCGCCACGCGGTGGCGTGACCGAAAATGCCCCAGATCAGAAGTCGTCGCCTGCCAACGCCAGCGCTCCGGCGCCGCCCGATGCAACCGCGGTCGCCAGTGCCGGGGCCTGCGACAGCACGTGTTCGCCGAAGAATCGAGCCGTCGCAATCTTCGCACGCAGAAACGCGGTGTCGGAACCACCCGCCGCGATGCCGCTCTGGGCCGCCAGCGACGAGCGCGCCAGTTGCCATCCGCCGTGGACGGTCCCGGCCAGCCGCAGGTACGGCACCGCGCCCGCAAACGCAGCCCGAACATCCGATTCGATCGCTCGCACCAGGTAATCGACCGCGCGCTCGTAGGCGTCCACCGCGGCCGTCAGATGAACGTGGATCGCGTCGTTGTCGGCCCCGCCGCGCTCCTTCAGGCGCGCGGCCGTCTCGCGCATCTGGGCGATCAGCGAGCGCGCGACCGCGCCCCCATCGCGCGCGGTCTTGCGCGTCAGCAGATCGTTCGCCTGGATCGCGGTGGTGCCTTCGTAAATCGGCAGGATCCGGGCGTCGCGGTAATGCTGCGCCGCGCCGGTCTCCTCGATGTAGCCCATGCCGCCGTGCACCTGGATTCCGAGCGAGGCCACCTCGACCGCCATCTCGGTGCTCCATCCCTTGACGATCGGCACCAGGTACTCGTAGACGGCCTGCGCGTTGCGCCGCGCGTCCGGATCCGGATCGGCACGCGCCAGGTCGCACTGAGCGGCCGCCACGTACGCCACCGCGCGCGCGGCCTGCGTCTGCGCCCGCATCAGCATCAGCATCCTGCGCACGTCCGGGTGCTCGATGATCGGGACCGGACCGCTCGATCCCTGCACCGCCCGGCTCTGCACCCGCTCCCGGGCAAACCGCGCCGCTTGCTGATAGGCGCGCTCGGCCACCCCGACCCCCTGGATTCCCACCTGGAACCGGGCCGCGTTCATCATGATGAACATGTATTCCAGCCCGCGATTGGGCTCGCCGACAACCTCGGCCACCGCCCCTGGTCCGACCCGTCCGCGGCCCTCGCCGTATATCAGCACCGCGGTCGGGCTGGCCTTGATCCCCAGCTTGTGCTCGATCGAGGCGCAGTACACGTCGTTGCGCGACGCGGGACTTCCATCGGGCCCGACCACGAACTTGGGCACGATGAACAGCGACAGCCCTTTGACTCCCTCGGGAGCATCGGGCGTGCGGGCCAGGACGAGGTGGATGATGTTTTCCGACAGGTCGTGCTCGCCGTACGTGATGAAAATCTTCTGCCCGAACAGGCGGTAGCTGCCGTCGGCCTGCGGCACGGCCCGGGTGCGCACCTGCGCCAGGTCCGATCCGGCCTGCGGCTCGGTCAGGTTCATGGTTCCGGTCCAGCTGCCGTCGATCAGCCGAGGCACGTACACGGCCTGCTGGCGCTCGGTACCGGCCGTCATCAGCGCTTCGATCGTTCCGTCGGTCAGCAGCGGGCAAAGCGCGAACGACAGGTTGGCCGACTGCAGCATCTCGTGGCACGGCGTGGCGACCAGCTTGGGCAGCCCCTGACCTCCGAAGCGAGGGGCGTGCTCCAGCCCCTGCCAGCCTGCCTCGACGAAGGAGCGGAAGGCGGCGCGGAAACCCGGGGACGTCGTGACCTGGCCGTCGGCCCAGACCGAGGGCTGTCGATCGCCGCTCGCATTGAGCGGCGCGATCACTTCCGACGCCAGCCGGGCGCACTCCTGCAGCACCGCGTCGACCGTGTCGTCGGACGCTTCCTGAAAATCGGGCAGCCGCTGCAACTGGCTCAAGCCGGCCAGCTCCCGCAGCACGAACCGCATCTCGCTCAAAGGCGCCTGGTAGCTCATCAGCCGAGCTCCTTGAGCAGCTGGGGCAGCGCTTCGAACAGATCCGCCACCAGACCGTAGTCGGCGACCTGGAAGATCGGCGCCTCGGCGTCCTTGTTGATCGCGACGATCACTTTGGAGTCCTTCATGCCTGCCAGGTGCTGGATCGCGCCCGAGATGCCGACCGCCAGATACAACTGCGGAGCGACGATCTTGCCTGTCTGGCCGACCTGCCAGTCGTTGGGGGCGTACCCGGCATCGACCGCGGCGCGCGACGCGCCCAGCGCCGCGTTCAATCGATCGGCCACCTGCTCGAGCAGCTTGAAATTCTCGGCCGAGCCGAGCCCTCGCCCGCCCGACACCACGATCCTGGCGCCCTGCAGCTCCGGCCGGTCCAGCTTGGCACTTTCACGCGAGACGAAGCGCGACAGGCCCGGGTCGGCAGCGACCGGGACCGCTTCGACCGGCGCGCTGCCCCCTTCGGCGGGCGCTGCGTCGAAGGCGGTTGGCCGCACCGTGACGAACTTGATCGGCTCGGGGCATACCACGGTGGCGATCGCGTTGCCGGCGTAGATCGGGCGGGCAAACGTGTCGGCAGACTCGATCGCAATGATGTCGGAAACCAGCGCGCTGTCGTGGCGCGCGGCCGCCCTGGGCAGCACGTCCTTGCCGAAGCTGGTGGCAGCCGCCAGCACATGGCTGTAGGCACTCGCCAGCCCGACGACCTGTTCGGACACGCACTCGGCCAGCTCGTCGGCCAGGTGCGGCGCATCGGCCAGCAGTACTTTCGACACGCCGGCGACCTGCGCCGCCTGGCGCGCCACCTGCGCGCAATCGCCGCCCGCAACCAGCACGTGCACATCGCCACCCAGCCGCGCAGCCGCGGTGACGACGTTCAGGGTCGAGGGCCTGAGCCGTCGGTTGTCGTGTTCCGCCAGAACCAGTACCGCCATCGGCAACCCTTCGTGAGCGCTAAATGACCTTGGCCTCGTCGCGCAGCTTGCTGACCAGCGTCGCAACGTCGGGCACGCGAATGCCGGCCTTGCGCTGGGCCGGCTCCACCGTGCGCAGCGTCTTCAGGCGCGGCCGCGGATCGACCCCCAGATCCTGCGGCGTCACGGTTTCGAGCGGCTTTTTCTTCGCCTTCATGATGTTGGGCAGCGTCACGTAGCGGGGCTCGTTCAGCCTCAGGTCGGTCGTAATCACCGCCGGAAGCTTCACCGCGACGGTCTGCAGACCTCCATCGACTTCGCGCGTGACCTGGGCCCACCCATCGGCCAGCGTCATCTTGGACGCGAACGTGGCCTGCCCTACCCCGGCCAGCGCCGCCAGCATCTGCCCGGTCTGATTGGAGTCGTCGTCGATGGCCTGCTTGCCGAGAATCACAAGCTGAGGCTTCTCCCGGTCGAACAGCGCCTTCAGCATCTTGGCGACCGCCAGCGGCTGCAGTTCCTCGTCGGTATGGACCAGGATCGCGCGGTCGGCCCCCATGGCCAGCGCGGTGCGCAGCGTCTCCTGACACTGCGCGACCCCGCAGGAGACGGCGACGACCTCGGTGGCGACGCCCGCCTCACGCAGGCGCACCGCCTCTTCGACCCCGATCTCGTCGAACGGATTCATCGACATCTTCACGTTGCTGGTGTCGACGCCGCTGCCGTCGGATCTGACGCGAACCTTCACGTTGAAGTCGACGACGCGCTTGACGGAAACCAGAATCTTCATCTCGATCCAGTCGGGCGCAGCCCGCCCACGTGATTGCCGCGATTATACGAAGCGACCGGGCGCGGGTCGCTAGGCGAGGTCACGAATGATCTCACGGGCCGCGTTGTGCCCCGGCGCGCCGCTGACTCCGCCGCCGGGGTGGGCGCCGGACCCGCAGTGATAAAGGCCTTGGAGCGGGCCTCGATAGCGCGCGTAGCCGAGCAGCGGCCGCAGCGAGAACAGCTGGTCGGGCGACAGCTGGCCATGGAAGATGTCGCCGCCGGTCAGGCCGTAGTCGCGTTCCAGGTCCAGCGGCGTCCAGGCCTTGTAGCCCAACAGCGCGCGCCGGAAGTTGGGGCAGTGCGATTCGACCTGCCCAAATACCGCTTCGACCGCGGCCGCTTTCAGCCCATCCCAGCCGCCGGGCGGATCGGGATCGAAGTGCTGACAGAACAGGCTCGCCACGTGCGCGCCGCGTGGAGCCAGCGAGTCGTCGACCACGCTGGGAATCAACATCTCGATGATCGGCGCGCTCGAAAATCCATCGTGCAGCGCGTCGCGCCACGCCGTATCCATCGCGCGCAGCGACGGGGCAAACAGGATTCCGCTGGCGTGGTGGGGCTGGGGCTGCGTGCCCGGCAGGCAGCGAAAGTCGGGCAACTCGGACAGCGCGACGTTGATTCGCAGCGAGCCGGAGCCGCAGCGGTACCCGCGGATCGACTGCACGAAATCAGGCGGCAGCGCCTGCGGCGCCAGCAGTTTCAGGTACAGCAGCTTCGGATCGACGCCGGCGGCCACGGCCCGCGCGCGCAGCTCGCGCCCGTCCTGCAGCACGACGCCGTGCACCCGCCCGGAGTCGGCCAGGACCCGCTGCACGCCGGCCTGCAGGTCGATCTGCACTCCACGGGACCGCGCTTCGTCGGCCAGCAGCTCGGTAATTCGCCCCATCCCGCCGACCGCGTGCCCCCAGACCCCAGGCTTGCCGTTGACTTCGCCCAGCGTGTGGTGCAGCAGCACATACGCGGACCCCGGGGCGTACGGGCTCGAATAGTTTCCGACGATCGAATCCCACCCCAGCACTGCTTTCAGGCAATCGGCCTCGAATATGGCGTCCAACCAGTGGCCGGCGCTGCGGGTGAACAGGTCGACGCAGTCGCGCTGCGCTTCGGGCGGCAGGTGCCCGAACGTCCACAGCAGGCGGGCCGAGGCGACCAGATCGCGCCAGCCTCGCACGGCCAGCGGACCGCCCAGCTCAGGGGGCGCCCGCAAGACCCAATCCTTCAGCTGCGCGGCCACTCGTTCCAGGCGCCGGCAGAACCCGTCAAACCGGTCGGCGTCGGCCCGCGAAAACTTACGGATCTCCTCCTGAGAGGACCCCGAGGCGCCGCCGCCGAATTTCAGGAAACGGCCGTCGCCGGTCGGCAGGAAATTCGAAAACGGCCGCTCAATGATCCGCAGGCCCCGGCCGACCAGGTTCAGATCCCGGATCACGGCCGGATTGAGCAGACTGACGGTATAGCTGGCGCTGGAGTTGCGAAAACCCGGAAAGAACTCTTCGGTCACCGCCGCCCCGCCCACGACGGAACGGCGCTCGAGCACCCGTACTTTCAGTCCCGCCGATGCCAGATAGCAGGCGCAGGTCAGGCCGTTGTGCCCGGCCCCGATCACGATGACATCCACCGGCTCCATCGACCCTGACCTCAGAAAAAAAGCGCGCTGGATCCTACTACCGATCCGTCGGGCGCCGAAGCCGGCGCCGGCCGGGCGGACCTTGATCGACCGGGACCCCGCCGGTTGTGAATCTGGACTGCGAAGACCGCCCCAAGCGGGCGGAGTTTGACCCATTCGCGATCCCGCCGCTTGTGAATCCGGTACATTTAAGGTAATCGGCTTGCGGATCACCGGCCTGCCGGGCTGTCCAGACAGGATTTGTGTGGCTAACGAGGTCCCCTCTCCGACTGCATCAGGCCCCGCCAAGCCGCGGGTGCTGATCGCAGACACGTCCCGCAGCGTGCGCGCGGTGATCGGCAGCCATCTGAGGGACCGATTCGAGGTGCGCGAGGCCGAGGACGGCGAGGCAGCCTGGCAGGCGGTCCTGCTGGACGGCAATATCCGGCTGCTACTGACGGAGCTGGGGCTGACCAAAGTCAATGGGCTGGACCTGCTGACGCGGGTGCGCAGCTCGAAGGTCAAGCGCATCCGCGAGCTGCCGGTGGTCGTGATGACCTCCGAAGAGGAAGGGCACGACCGGCAGCGCGCGGCCGGTCTGGGGGTCACCGACTTCGTGACCAAGACAACGCCGCGCGCCGAGCTGGTGCCACGACTGGAAGTGCTGATGAAGCTGTCGGCCACTCGCGAAGCGCTGGCCGAGTCGCAGGCTTCGCTCGAGTCGGCGCGCACCATCGATCCCGATACCGAACTGCTGCACCCGATATTCTTCGACAAACAGGTCGACAAGCTGGTGTCGTACGCGCGGCGCAACCTGTCGGACCTGGCACTGATCTGCGTGCGCGTCGAGCTGTCCGTTTCGCAGGGCGACACCTGGGAAGGTGAAATCGAGCAGCGCATCAAGCTGGTCGGTCGCACGCTGGCCGCATCGATCCGGCTGGAGGACCTGGGCACGCAGTCGGACCGCTTCGAATTCTGCGTCGCAACGCAGACCAACGGACTGTCCGGCATCCTCAGATTTGCGGCGCGGCTGCGCAAAGTGCTGGAAAACGTCGAGGCGGCGGGCCCCGGAGTCGAGGTCTGGACCTGCATCGGTGTGGCGACGCTGTCCGAGGAGCTGCGGCGCGGCGCCGAGGAGCTTCGCGCACTGGCCCAGAAGCGCGCGATGCAGGCGCAGACCGCCCGCTCGCGCCGCATCATCCTGGGCACGGCCGAGGGCGCTGCGCCCGGAGCACTGGATGGCCGCGGCGAAGACGGTTCGATGGACGTCAACCTCGCGCTCGCGCTGATCCGAGCCGGACGCGGCAGCGAGGTGGTGGCCCATCTGCCTCGCCTGCTCGACCAGCTCAATCCGCTGCTGCGCCTGGTGCGCCAGCAGCAGGAGCTCCAGTCGGCCAAAGTCGAGGGGGATGGGCCCGGTGAAAAGCTACCGCGCGTTCCTAGATAGCGCGATCCACTCGCCCGATACCTTCTGGGCCGAAGAAGCGAAGTTGATCGAATGGGAGCGGCCGTTTTCGCGCGTGCTCGACTATTCGCGCCCGCCGTTTGCACGCTGGTTCGTCGGCGGCACGACCAATCTTTGCCATAACGCGGTCGACCGTCACCTGGCCGCTCGTGCCGACCAGGCCGCGCTGATCTACGTGTCGACCGAGACCGGCGTCGAAAAGACATTCTCGTTCCGCCAGCTGCACCGGGAAGTGAACCGCTTCGCGGCCGGGCTGAAATCCCTGGGCGTCGGGCGCGGCGACCGCGTGCTGATCTACATGCCGATGGTGCCGGAGGCGGTGTTCGCGATGCTGGCTTGCGTCCGCATCGGCGCCATTCATTCGGTCGTGTTCGGCGGCTTTGCCTCGGTGAGCCTGGCCTCCCGCATCGACGACGCGGGGGCCAAGGTCGTCGTGTCGGCCGATGCCGGCTCACGCGCGGGCCGGGTCGTGCCCTACAAGGTCCTGCTGGACGAGGCGATCGAGCGATCCAAAGCCCCGCCCCAATCGGTCGTGATGGTTGACCGCGGGCTGGCGCCGATGCGGCGCGTCGCCGGCCGCGACCACGATTACGCGCAACTGCGCAGCCGGCACCTGGACGCGATCGTCCCCTGCGAATGGCTCGAATCGAGCGAGCCGTCGTACATCCTGTACACCTCGGGAACCACCGGCACGCCCAAAGGCGTGCAGCGCGACACCGGCGGCTACGCGGTGGCGCTGGCCTCCTCGATGCAGAAGATCTTCTGCGGCAACGCCGGCGAGACCTATTTCGCGACCAGCGATATCGGCTGGGTCGTCGGACACAGCTACACCGTGTACGGGCCGCTGCTGGCCGGCATGGCCACGGTTCTTTACGAAGGCACGCCGGTCCGGCCGGATGGCGCGATCCTGTGGCGCATCGTCGAGCAATATCGGGTCAGCGTGATGTTCTCGGCGCCCACCGCGATCCGGGTGCTGAAGAAGCAGGATCCCGCCCTGTTGAAGCGGCACGATCTGTCTTCCCTGCGCCTTCTGTTCCTGGCCGGAGAGCCGCTGGACGAGCCGACTGGCCGCTGGATCGCCGAGGCCTTGGGCAAGCCGATCGTCGACAACTACTGGCAGACCGAGACCGGCTGGCCGATCCTGGCGATCGCGCGCGGCGTCCAGGCGCTGCCCTCCAAATTCGGCAGCCCCGGGCTGCCCTGCTACGGCTTTTCGGTAAAACTGTTCGACGAGCACACCGGCCAGGAGGTCGGGCCCAATACCAAGGGCGTGGTGGCGATCGAAGGTCCTCTGCCGCCGGGCTGCATGACGACCGTATGGGGCAACGACGAGCGCTTCGTGAACACGTACTGGCGCAGCGTGCCGGGTCGCACCGTCTACTCGACGTTCGATTGGGGCATTCGCGACGACGACGGCTACTACACCATCCTGGGCCGCACCGATGACGTGATCAACGTGGCCGGGCATCGGCTCGGCACGCGCGAGATCGAGGAATCGATCTGCTCGCACTCGGGCGTGGCCGAGGTCGCCGTGGTGGGAGTCGCCGACTCGATCAAGGGCCAGGTCGCGGTCGCGTTCGCCGTCGTGCGCGACGCCCGCTCGATCGAGTCACCGCAGCAGCGCAAGGCGCTGGAGGCCGAGCTGATGAAGCAGGTCGACTCGCAGCTCGGAGCCGTGGCCCGGCCGGCGCGCGTTCATTTCGTCACCGGGCTGCCCAAGACGCGCTCGGGCAAGCTGCTGCGACGCTCGATACAGGCCATCTGCGAAGGGCGCGATCCCGGCGACCTGACCACGATCGAGGATCCGACCTCGCTGGAGCAGATCCGCGCGGCCCTGGCTGATTGAAACCGAATGAAGGAACTGGACCGCCTCGACCGTCAGATCCTGGAATTGCTTCAGCGCGACGGCCGCATCACCAACCAGGCCTTGTCCGAGAAAGTCTCACTGAGTCCGCGCGCCTGCCTGGACCGCGTCCGCCGGCTCGAGCGTGAAGGCATCATCACCGGCTACATGGCGCTGCTGGAACCGCGCAAGATCGCCCCCGGCCTGACCGTGTTTGTCGAAGTTTCGCTGCGAGACCAGTCGGCCGCCACGCACTCGCGCTTCGAAGCCAGGATGCGCGCCTGCGACGAGGTGATCGAGTGCTTCCTGGTCTCGGGCCAGTCCGATTACGTGCTGCGGATCGCATGCGAGAGCCTGGACCACTACCGCGATCTGACCAACGCCTGGACCGACGATTCGACGCTGGGGATCGAGCGGCTGTCTTCCAAGCCCGAGTTGCAAACGGTCAAGCCGTTTCGTGGATTTCCGCTGCGGTCCTGAAGTGAGTCAAGGGCGAGAACCGGGGCTTTGGAAGGCGACGACTTTGAAGCAGCCTCCCCGGTGGCTCGATCGTCCGTCGGGGCCGGCGCCGACCAGAGCACGCGCCACAGACCTTCGTTAACTGCCGTCGGATCGATGACGTATTCCTCGAGCAAGTCGTCGTCGAGCACAACCTCCTCGACGCCGCCGTCGCGCACCGGTTGTCGATCACCGGGGACCAGGCCAGGCTGCGGCACGGCGGGCCCGACCGGGGCAGGATCGTCCACGCTCAGAGCGCACGCCCCATCGGCGTGTTGCTCGGATGAGCTCGAGCCGGACTGCACTCCGGGGTCGAGCCTGATATCCCGCCTTGATTGCGCACCGTCGTCCAAGGTCGAGGCCATGCTGGCGCCCTCGGGCGTCGCACACGACTCCTTGCGCTCAACGGCGTAGCGCGCGATTTCGTTTGGCGGCACCGGCCTGGAGAACAGGTAACCCTGGACCTTCTCGCAGCCGAGTTCACGCAGGAACTCGAGCTGGCCCTCTCGCTCGACGCCTTCCGCCACGACTTCCTTGCGCAGCGTGTGGGCCATGTTGATCATGGCGGCGATGATCGTGCCGGCATCGTTGTCGGCTGTGGCATCGGTCAGGAAGCTCTTGTCGAGCTTCAGTACCGAGGCGGGAAGCGTCTTCAAGTAGCCGAACGAGGAATAGCCGGTGCCGAAGTCGTCGATTGCCACGTTCACGCCCGCTTCGACAAGCGTATGCAGGGCATCGAGCGCGGCCTTGCCGCCCTCGAGAAACATTGATTCCGTCACTTCGATCTCGATGCTGCCCGACGGCATTTGTGCCAGGTTCAACAGGTACAGGACGGTGCGCACGAAATTCGGCCGGCGCAACTGCTCGGTCGATACGTTGACCGAGACGCGCGGGATCGGCACGCCGGCGGCACGCCAACGCTGGTGCTGAAGGCAGGCCTCGCGCATCACCCAGGCCCCGATGTCGGGTATCAGCCCGGCGTCTTCGGCGAACGCGATGAAGGCGTCGGGGTACAGCAGGCCGCGTTTCGGATGGCGCCAGCGCACCAGCGCCTCCACGACGCATACCCGCCCGGTTCGCAGGTCGATCTGCGGCTGATAGTGCAGCACGAATTCGTCGTGGCTGAGGGCATGACGCAGCTCGCGGTCCAGCGTGGCGCGGCGCCGCGCCTCGACGTTCATGCTCTCTTCGTAGAACGCAAACCGATTCCGGCCCTCGCCCTTTGCACGATACATTGCGGTATCGGCCTTCTTGAGCAGATCGTCGCCCTCCGTGCCGTCGTCCGGATAGATCGAGATCCCGGCGCTGGCGCCGACGTGTATCAAGTGGCCGTCGACCTCGAACGGCCGCGACAGCGCCTTGATGAGCTGCCGCGCAACCGAGCTGGCATCGCGCGCTGAAGTCAGGCTGCCAAGCACGATCGTGAACTCGTCACCGCCGAGTCGGGCCACGGAATCGTCCTCGCGCACGTTGCGCCGGATGCACTCGGCGACGCGCCGCAGCAGCGTGTCGCCGACGGCATGGCCCAGGGTGTCGTTGGTCTCCTTGAACCGGTCCAGGTCGAGGAATAAGACTCCAACGCAGCTGCGATTACGGTGGGCACGCGCCAGTTCTTGCGACAAGAGCGTCAACAGCGCCGAGCGGTTCGGAAGCCCCGTCAGAGCATCGACGTGGGCCATGGTATGCAGCTTCCGATCGCGCTCGACGGTCGCAAAGACCACCTCGAGGCGATCCGCAACTGCCAAAAGCGACGCCAGCTGAATGGCCGACAGTGACGGGGGAGCGGAATGAGCCAGCACCACAACGCTCCAGATCCGCTCGCCGCGCGCGATGGGTTGAACCCAGAAGTGTTTGACGCCATCCTCGCGATGCAGCCGGACCTGAATTTCCGTTGGCAGCGGATTGGCGATCCGGTTGCCGTCCGGCACCCTCTCGAGGCACCGGCGAATCTCCGCCGGCAACTGAACCACGGTTCCGTCGAGTTGGCTGTGGCCGTGCGCCCGTACCACGTGCAAGCGCATCGTCTTTTCATCATCACCTTCCAACAGGCCCAAGATCACCAAGTCGACGGATGTGATATGACGCAGGTAGTGCAACGCGCTGCGTGCCGGCCGGCCCACATCGAGCTTGGTCAGGATGGTCCGATCGATCTGTGACAGAACATTCATCGTCGCGAAGTTCATGCGCAGGCCGCGCGCCATTTCCTTGCACGCGCGGCCCAGCTGGGCGAACTCGTCACGCCCATCGACCGGGATCTTCGCCGAAAAGTCCTGTTGCGTGATGCGTCGGATTGCCACCACGAGACGTCGCAGGGGCTCGACAAAACGTCGCACCTGGTCGACGGCCAGCGCCAGGACGAGGGCCGCCACGATCACGGTGATCCAAAGAAAGCGCGCCCCGGTAGAGCGGGCCGGCGCCAGGGCGTACGACTCGGGCTGGGTGGCGATCACGGTCCAGTTCGGCCCGGCAAGGGCAGGTTCGAGCGACAAGGTCAAGGCGCTCGATCGGTAGTAGTCGTCGCCTTCGCGCCAGCGGACCGCCTGGTTGCGGCCGTGCAGCGCGTTGTCCAGCAGCGGCGCGCGTGGCAGTCCTTGCCCGCTGCCGCTGCAGCCCGCTACGACCTGGCCGGCAGACAGGACACAGAAATCGACCTGCATCGGGTCGTGTCGCGGGTCGCCGGCCAGATACCGGGGGTCGATCACCGCGGCGAGGTAATTGCGCTCCAATGGGCCGGCGCGCAGGGCGTGAAGCACCGCGACCCGCGATGGGCGTCCTTCGTGGAGGCGTAGAACAGCGTGGCCCGCGTCGAGTTCTTGGAGTGTCTCGGGGTCGAGTTTCCGCAGGTCGCCGGTGTCGCCACGCGTATCGAGTCGCCGCCCCGTGGCGTTGATGATGGCAACGGCCTGGAATTCACTGTCAGCTTCGTCCGCCAGCACACCCTGAAGGCTGCTGCCGGCGCTGGCGGTTGCCGCAGCACTGACTTCCCGTTGTGCGGCGACCAGGCGTGCCTTCAGCACCTCGGCGCAGGCGCGCGCTGCCTGCGCGAGTTCCTGGTCGCGCGCCTGCTCCAGTCGGGTACTCATTTGGACATAGAACAAGCTCGCCAGGGCGACGATGGGCAGCAGCGCCACGGCCAAGTACTGCCTCAGCATGCGCAACCCGAGCGGGCTGCGCATCACGCGCCGCAGGGACTTCATTTCGGCGCGTCGGTGAACCCCAGCCGCACGCCCGCAAGCGCCGGCAGCCACGATCGGGTCCCAGGACCCCAGTGACAATTCACCATAATCGTCAAATCGGCAGGCATCCCGCCAAACTGAAGTCGAGCCGGAACCAGGCCGTGGGCGCTTTAGGGGTCTTTTCGAGGCTTTATCTCGGCGAAATCGGCGTTGGCCTCAGCGAATGTCTATTTCGAATCAGGCGGCGCCAGGTGACGCGGCAGATCCATGGAGTCATGGAGGATCCGAAGGACCTCGATCGCGGGCGGATCGTTGTCTGAAGCCACCCGAAACATCACGAAATGCCGACCCTTGCGACCGGAACGAGCGACGTGCAACGCGAATAGGCCTTTCAGAATATCGTCGCGGCGTCGGACGCCTGGAACGTTTGGCCAATCGAGCAGGGCCTCGATGGCCTTCGAGACAGTTTCAGCGTAGCCGTGAGCCTGTGTCTGGCCGAATTGCGCCTTCGTCCACCGAACAATGCCCTGGTAGTCGAGTTCCGCTGCCGCGGTGAGCCGGATGATCCAAGGCGGGTTTCCGGTTGTCACTCGACACTGCTGGTCGGCGCCTTCTCGCCGAGCGCTTTGTCACGCAGCGAGCCCAGGTGGTGCTCCAGTTCGCCTGCTGATTGAAACTCGCGAAAACGCCCGGCATCGATGTCCGCGATTCCGATCTTCCCAGCCTCGCGTAGCGCCTTAAGGCGCGCCTTGGACTCTGCCTCCTGGGCCTCCACCAGCCGCAACCCTTCGCGGAGGACTTCGCTTGCGTTTTGATAGCGCCCGGATGCCACGAGGCGCTCAACGAGTTCTGCCTGATGTCCGGTCAATACAACGTTGCGTGTGGGCATCGGCGGCTCCTGTCAGCGCTTCGCTGCAATGGCATAGTATGCCATATTCCCTGCCGCCCACTGAGAGCGGGTGATGGGGAAAGTGCCGACTGCGCAGGGCTGCCGATTCCGCGGCCGCAAGGCTGCACCGCTTCCGACTCGGCGCCGGCAGCCACGCCGAAGCACCGCCATTGCGAGCAGCCGTGCCTAAACTGAGAGGGTCGAATCTTGTTCCGTTTTGGAGAACCGCAATGACGCCGCGAAGCGCCGCTGTCGATCGCTCGATCGAACTGGAATCACGAGTCGCCGCCCCCAACTACGCGCCGATCCCGGTGGTGTTGCAAAGCGGGCGCGGAGAGTGGCTGTTCGATCTGGACGGTCGCCGCTACCTGGATCTGATGAGCGCCTATTCGGCAGTCAGCCATGGTCACGCGCACCCGCGCCTGGTCAAGGCGCTGACGGATCAGGCCGCGCATGTCGCGGTAACCTCGCGCGCCTATTTCAGCGCGACGCTGGGAGCGTTCCTGGAGCATCTGACCGGATTGTGCGACCTGGATCCGGGCCGGACCAAGGCGCTGCCATCCAGCGGCGGAGCCGAGGCCGTCGAGACAGCGATCAAGGCCGCCAGGCGCTGGGGCTATCGGGTCAAAGGAATCGCGCCGGATGCGGCCGAAATCGCGGTTGCGCGCGGAAACTTTCACGGGCGCTCGACCACCATCGTCGGTTTTTCCACCGAGGAGGCCTACCGCGCGGATTTCGGACCGTTCAGCCCGGGCTTTCGCCATTTCGATTTCGGCGACATCGAATCCCTGAGGGCCGCGATCAACGAGAACACGTGCGCGGTCCTGCTCGAGCCGATCCAGGGCGAAGCCGGCATCGTGGTTCCCCCGGACGGCTTCCTGCGCGATGTCCGGGCCCTGTGCAGCGAGCGGCGGGTCCTGATGATCGTGGACGAAATCCAGTCCGGACTGGGAAGAACCGGCCGCTGGTTCGCTTTCCAGCACGAGGGCATCGTTCCCGACGGCGTGATCCTGGGCAAGGCGCTCGGCGGCGGGCTGCTGCCGGTGAGCTGCTTCGTCGCCAAACGCGAAGTCATGGACGTGTTCGAACCGGGCAGCCACGGCTCGACCTTCGGAGGCAATCCGCTGGCGGCGGCCGTCGGGCTGGAGGCGCTGCGGGTCATCGAGGAAGAAGGCCTGGTCGCGCGCAGTGCCGCACTCGGGGCACACCTGATCGCGCGGCTGGGCGCCATTGCGAGCCCTCTGGTGCGCCAGGTCAGGGGCCGCGGCCTGTGGGTGGGTGTGGAGCTGGACAGCAGCGTGTCGGCGCGCGAGGTGGTCGAGCGGCTGGCCGAGCGCGGCGTGCTGACCAAGGACACGCACGGCACCGTGATCCGCTTTGCTCCGCCCCTGACGATTTCACGCGACGCGCTGGACTGGGGAATCGACGTGTTTGCCGAGACGCTGCGCCAGTTCGAGCACGCGGCCAGCCCGGCCGCGCGCGCTCCGAACCTCGCGCCGCGCGGCGTGGCCGTCTCCGCGGCGCGCGAGCAGGAGCAGCGCCCTCGGCTGATGATGAGCGCGCCTGAGCATTTCGAAGTCAGCTACCGGATCAACCCCTGGATGGATCCGGCCCAGTGGACCAGCTCGGCCGACCGCCTCCGGCGGCAGGCCGATCAAGGCTGGAATGCGCTGAAGGACGTGTACGAGAGCCTGGGGGTGGAAGTCGAGATTCAGGCGCCCCAGTCCGGGCTGCCGGACCTCGTATTCACCGCCAACTCGGCGCTGGTGCTGGACCGGACCGCGCTGCTGGCCCGCTTCCGCCACCCGGAGCGGCGCATGGAGCTGGATCACAACCGCGCGTTCTTCGCGGCGCTCAAGGCGCGTGGCTGGATCGATTCGATCGTCGAAACGCCAGAAGACCTGTATTTCGAAGGCGCCGGCGACGCGATCTGGGATGCGACGCGCAAGCTGATGTGGACCGGGTGGGGACAGCGGTCGAGCCGGCCGATGGCGGGCGTGATCGCGCGGATGTTCTCGGTTCCGACCGTTGCGCTGGAGCTGGTCGATCCGCGCTTCTATCACCTGGATACCTGCCTGTGCGTGCTGTCGGGCGGCGAGGTCGTGTACTACCCGGCCGCTTTCTCGACACAGGCAATCGAGACGATCCGGGATCTGGTCGACAGGGACCTGCTGATCGAAGCGAGCGCTGCCGACGCCGAGCATCTGGCGGTGAACTCGGTCTGCCTGGGCGACCAGGTCGTGATGTGCTACGCGAGCGATGCGCTGCGCAACACGCTGACCGCGCGCGGCTACGAGGTGCACGTGGTCCCGCTGGAGTCGTTCAACCGGTCCGGCGGATCGGCTTACTGCCTGACGCTGCGGCTCGATTTGTCGAGCCGTCCGGAAGCGGGAACGCCGAAGCCTGTGGTGCAGCAAAAGCGGCCACAGCTGCGCCGGGTCGCGTAGGCGAACACCCTCTCCCCCGCCCCTCTCCCACTCGCGTGGGAGAGGGGAGTTTGAGGCGCTTAGGCCCCACCCTCTCCCCCGCCCCTTGTCCTGCTCGCGTGGGAGAGGGGAGTTTGAGGGTCGCTTAGGCCCCCACCCTCTCCCCCCGCCCCTCTCCTACTGGCGTGGGAGAGGGGAGTTTGAGGGTCGCAATCAGGTGGGCCAGTTCGGCGCGCGCTTGTTCAGGAAGGCGTCGACGCCCTCCTGGGCCACGTCGTCGATCATGTTGCACGCCATCGTCTGGCCGGCGAGCTGGTAGGCGGCGTCGATTCCCATCTCGAGCTGGCGGTAGAACAGCTCCTTGCCCATGCTCACGGCCCGCGCCGGCTTGGCGATGATCCGGGCGGCCAGGCGCGCGACCGCCTCGTCCAGATCGGCCAGCGCCACCACGTGGTTCACCAGGCCACGCGCAAGCGCGGTGGGGGCGTCGATGAATTCGCCCGTAACCAGCATTTCGAAGGCCGGCTTGCGGCCGACGTTGCGCGACAGCGCGACCGCCGGCGAAGAGCAGAAAAGCCCCGCATTGATGCCGGAAACGGCGAAGCGCGCCTCCTCGGCCGCCACCGCCAGATCGCACATCGCCACCAGCTGGCAGCCAGCGGCCGTAGCAATGCCGTGCACCCGCGCGATCACCGGTTGCGGCAGCGTCTGGATGCGCCGCATGATCCGCGCGCAGTCCGCAAACAGCCGCTGGTAATAATCCAGCCGCGGGTTGGCCTGCATCTGCCTGAGGTCGTGGCCCGCGCAAAAGGCCTTGCCGGCGCCCGCGATCACGACCACTCGGGCCGAGGCATCGGTGCCGATCCCGTCAAGCTCTGCCTGCAACGCCGCCAGCATCTGCTCGGACAGCGCGTTGAACTGCTGCGGGCGGTTCAGCGTCAGGGTCACGATGCCCGCGCTGGCACGGGATAGCAACACCGGTTCCACCGTCGAGGTCAATTCAGGCGCGTTCATGAACAACCCCCGCAGCTTCGAATGAGGAATGTCTCGTGCCGGCCTAGTCTGTCGCACTCGCCGGCAAGCTGTTGGATCACCGAGCGAATCATCACAGGCGTGCCAGCACCCGCACATGGGCAACCACGCTACGGCCCAGCGCGCTGAGGTTGTAGCCGCCTTCCAGCGAGCTGACCAGCCGGCCGTCGCAGTGGCGGGTGGCGAGCTCCAGCAGGCGCGCCGTCATAAAGGCATAGTCGGCCTCGACCAGGCTCATCTGACCCAGGTCGTCCTCCCGATGCGCGTCGAATCCGGCCGACACCAGCACCAGCTCGGGCCTGAACGAGTCGAGCCGGGGCATCCAGATCTCGTCGACGACCGACCGGACTTTGTCGCCCTTCGTTCCGGCGGGCAGCGGTACATTCACCATGTTTTTCGCCGGATTCTCGGCGCCGCTGTACGGATAGAACGGATGCTGGAAAAAACTGGCCATAAGCACCCGTTCGTCGCCGGCGAATATCTCCTCGGTCCCGTTGCCGTGGTGAACATCGAAGTCGACGATCGCCACACGTTCCAGACCGTGGACTTCCAACGCATGCAACGCACCGATCGCGACGTTGTTCAACAGGCAGAAGCCCATGGCGGCGGTCGGCCGGGCGTGGTGTCCGGGAGGCCGTACCGCGCAGAATGCGTTGGACAGCGCGCCGCTGATCACCCGGTCGGTCGCTTCCACCACCGCCCCGGCCGCGTGCAGCGCGGCCTGCCAGCTCGACGGGTTCATCGACGTGTCCGGGTCCAGCGGCGAATAGCCCCGCTGGGGCACCCGGTTTTTCAGGTGCTCGACGTATTCCGGGTCATGAGCCCGGATAATGGCCTCGAGCGGGGCCGGCGGCGCGTCGATGTGCTCCAGAAACGGGGCCAGCCCGGAAACAAGCAACTGATCCTGGATGGCGGCCAGGCGGGCCGGACTTTCCGGGTGCCAGCTGCCCATCTCGTGAGCCGTGCATAAACGATGGGTCAAGAACCCGGTCGGCACGTTCTGTCTCCTAACCTGATCAATTATGTACCGAGCGACCCCCCACCCAATGACCGAGTCGGCACAGCTAACACATCACGGAGCGCCCATGTTAGAGAAAATTCGTGATTGCGCCAGCCGGATCGGGGCGATCATCGTCGGCAAGGATCTACAGATCCGCCAGAGTCTGACCTGCCTGCTGGCTGGCGGCCACCTGCTGATCGAAGACGCCCCCGGGGTCGGCAAGACGACGCTGGCGCACGCGATCGCGATGTCGTTGGGCCTGCCCTTTCGGCGAATACAGTTCACCAGCGACCTGCTGCCATCGGACGTGATCGGCGTGTCCGTGTACGACCGCAACAGCGGGCAGTTCGTCTTCCATCCGGGACCGGTATTCTCGGAGGTGCTGCTGGCCGACGAGATCAACCGGGCCAGCCCGAAGACGCAAAGCGCGTTGCTGGAGGCGATGGAAGAAAGCCAGGTATCGGTCGACGGGCTGGCGCGCCCGCTGCCGCAGCCGTTTTTCGTGATCGCAACCCAGAATCCGCTGCACCAGATCGGCACCTTTCCCCTTCCCGAGTCGCAGCTGGACCGGTTCCTGATGTGCATTTCGCTCGGATATCCGGACCGTGCTGCCGAGCGCCAGCTGCTGGCCGGCGAATCGAGGCGCGATATGCTCAAGTCGGTGCACGCGCTTGCCCGCAGCACCGATCTGCTCGCGGCCCAGCAGGAGGTCAAGAAAGTGTTCTGTTCGGAAGCGCTGCTCGACTATGTCCAGGCACTGCTGGGACACACGCGCAACTCGAGCAAATTTTCCGAGGGGCTCAGTCCGCGCGCCGGACTGGCGCTGCTGACCGCCGCGCGCGCCTGGGCCTGGCTGGATGGCCGCGACCACGCGATTCCGGAGGACATACAGAATGTCCTGCCGTCGGTCGCGAGCCACCGGCTGCGAGCGGCCGCGCGTGACGGCACGAAGGCTCTGCACGGTCGCGATCTGGCGGCGCAACTGCTCGAGATCGTTGCGGTTCCATAAGGCGGAGCGCACCGGTGAGCGCGTTGTTCGGATCGCGACGAATTGCGGACTGGATCGAGAAGTACCGCGCCGTCGAAACGGGCGATGTGCTGCTGGACCGCCACCGGATCTACATCCTTCCGACCCGCACCGGCCTCACGTTCTGGCTGGTCGTGTTCGTCCTGCTGATCGGATCGATCAATTTTTCGCTGCAACTCGGTTACCTGCTGACGTTCACGATCGTCAGCATGGCGCTGATCAGCATGTACCACACCCACTGCAACCTGTCCGGTCTGACGATTCGCGGCCAGCGCGCGGACCCCGTGCATGCCGGCGACGTGGCGTCGTTCGAGCTGACCATCAACAACCCGTTTCCGACCGAACGCTACGCGCTGAACTTCAACTTCATGCTGCCGGCGCGGCGCTGGCGTGTTCCTGCCAAGGAGCTGGAGGAGCCGATGCCCGGAACCTGGGTCGACGTGCCGGCCCGCAGCGTATGCCGGGTCGGCGTCGGCCTGCCGACGCGCCGGCGCGGCCGGCGCGAATGCCCGCGGATCCGGCTGTCAACGCGCTTTCCGTTCGGATTGTGGGAAGCCTGGTCGTATCTGCGACCCGACCTGACCACGGTCGTCTATCCGTCGCCTGAGATCGACGCGCCGCCGCTGCCTCCTGCCGGGATGAGCCGCGACGAATTAAGCGGGATCGCCGCCGGCGGCGACGAGTTCTCCGGCGTGCGCCCGTATCAGGCCGGCGACCCGCAGAAGATGATCGCCTGGCGCCTGGCTGCCCGCAGCGACGAGCTGTCGGTCAAGTTCTTCGAATCGACCGGCGGCGGCGACGTATTGCTCGCGTTCGATTCGCTGCCGCCGGCCCTGAGCGTCGAGCAGCGGGTCTCGCGGCTGGCGGCGTGGGTCCTGATGGCCGAGGCCGCGGGCCTGTCCTATGCGCTGCAACTGCCGGCGGCTCGCATCGACATAGGACGCGGGCACGAGCACTGCGAGCGCTGCCTGGAAGCGCTCGCCCTGTTCGAATCCTGATGCGATGACGGCGATCCCTTCTTCGGTGCCGCGGCCGAATCTGCGGTGGTCTGCGCGAATCCGGCGCCGGCTTGGATGGTGGATGCAACGCCACGTCTCCAGCGCCGCTCGCGACCGCCGCGACGTGGCGATCCTGCTGGCGGCGGTGTTCATCGCGGTCGCCCCTCATTTCGGCCATCTTCCGTGGTGGTCGACCGCGTTGATCTGCCTGCTGTGGTTCTGGCGTGCCTGGCTGACCGTCGCGCGCCGGCCGCCGCCCGGCAAAATCGCGATGGTCCCGCTGCTGATCACCGCCACGGCGCTGGTCTGGCTTCAGCACGGCTCGATCGTCGGCCACGAAGCAGGGGTCAATTTGCTGGTGCTTCTGATCGCGCTGAAGCTGCTCGAGCTGCGCACCCGGCGCGACCTGAACCTGGTCGTGTTCCTGACGTTTTTCGTGCAGATCACGCTGTTCCTGTACGACCAGGATCTGCTGGTGGCGCTTCTTTCCATCTGCACCACGCTGTTGCTGTTCTTCGTGCTGCTGAGCATCAATCTGGCGGACACGGACCTGACCGCCGCACGCAAGTCGGGAATCGTTCTGCGCATCTTCGGCAAATCGGTGCCGCTGATCGCCACGCTGTTCCTTCTGTTTCCGAGATTGCAGGTGCCGCTGTTCGCGTTTGCCGGCGCCGAGATGGCCTCTTCGACCGGCCTGTCCGACTCGATGTCGCCCGGCTCGATCAACCGCCTGATCGAATCGGACGCGGTCGCTTTTCGGGCCCAGTTCATCGGCCCGATTCCCGGTCCGGAGTGGCTTTACTGGAGAGGGCCGGTGTTCGGCCGCTTCGACGGAAAGACCTGGTCCGGGCAGAGTCATCGGAGCCTGAATCAAATCGATTGGAATCTGGTGCAGACCGCCCCGGCCAGTGCGATCGAATACACGGTCACGCTGGAGCCGACGCACAGAAACTGGATCATGGCCCTGGAGCTGCCCCGGTTCCTCGACAGCAGCGAATTCCATTTGGTCGTGTCCGACGACCTTCAGCCGCTGGCCGACTCGACTCTCAGGGACCGCGTGCGTTACACGGTCAGGAGCTATTCCTCGTTCACGGTGGGCCCCCTTAAGGCGGACGGAGCCGATATGTCCCAATGGCTGCAACTGCCTCCCGATTACAACCCCAGGACGCTGCAGTTCGCCGCCGATCTGCGAAACCAGATCGTCGATCCGTCGGACCCCAATCCGCATGCGCGCGACCCGATGCTGATCAAGGCCGTGCTGAACCACTTCCGTCGCGGCGGCTACCACTACACACTGCGCCCGCCCGCGCTCGGGCGCAATTCGATCGACGAATTCCTGTTCGAAACGCGGCTCGGGTTTTGCGAGCACTATGCGGCCGCTTTCGTCGTGCTGATGCGAGCGGTCGGCATACCGGCCCGCGTCGTGACCGGCTATCAGGGCGGCGAAATCAATCCGGTCGACGGCAACCTGACGGTGCGCCAATCCGATGCCCACGCCTGGGCCGAAGTGTGGTTGCCCGGGCGCGGCTGGAGCCGCGTCGATCCCACGGCGGTGGTCTCGCCTGTGCGGATCGAACAGGGCGAGGCCGAGCTGGCCAGCCAGTACGGCCTTTCGCACTTCGGGCGCCCCGGCAGCTTGCTCGGGTGGGTGGCCACCTGGAGAATGAACTGGGAGGCGATCGAGAATCTGTGGAATCAGGCGGTGCTCAATTACACCGCGGACCGCCAGCGATCGATGATTTCGCAACTGGGCGTGGCGCCCTCATGGCGCAACCTGTCGATCGCGTTCGCGCTGGCCGTGACCGCCGTGCTGGTGACGCTGGCCGTGCTGTCGCTGCGCCAGCGGGAGCTGCGCGATCCGCTGGCCGACCTCGTGGCCAAGCTGCGCGGCAGGCTGGCGCAGGCCGGACTGCAATCACCTCCCAGCGAAGGCCTGACCGATTTGAAGCGACGGCTCGCAACGCGGCTGCGGCCGGGTCAGGCCGAAGAAGCCGGCGTGCTGTTGCAGGCGCTGGAGGATGCACGCTACCGGCGTACTGGAGGTGCGCTCAAGCCGGCCGAGCTGCGCCGGCTGAGCGCCCGCATCAGGCGCTTTCACCCGCTTCGCAACGGGGTGAAGGTCGATCACTCCGCGTCCGGCTGAGCCGATGGCTGCGCCCGGGCGAACCCGTCCAGCTGCATGCAGCGGTCGCAGATCGCGTTCAGAGTCGGGGCCGGCGAAAGATCGCAGTCGGCCCGCCTGGCGTTGAAGATCTGCGGAACGATCGCCACGTCGGCGATCGTCACCTGATCGCCGAGCGCATAGCGGCCGCTGCGGCCGGCCGCCACGACGAACTGCTCGAGCTGACCCAGCCCCAGCTCGACCCAGTGCCGGATCCACGATTCCTTGGCCGCGTCGGACACTTCCAGTTTCCGCACCAGATAGCGCAACACGCGCAGGTTGTTCAGGGGATGAATGTCGCAGGCGATCGACAGCGCGATCGCCCGCACGTAGGCCCTGGAAAGCGCATCCGTCGGCAGCAGCGGCGGCTCGGGATACCGCTCGTCCAGGTATTCGATGATCGCCAGCGACTGGGTCAGCACGTGGCCGTTGTCCTCGAGGGTCGGAACGAGCGCGGCCGGATTGACCCGCCGGTAGGACTCGGACAGCTGCTCGCCGCCGGCTTTCAGCAGATGGACGGGCACGTACTCGACCGCTGCGCCTTTCAGGTTCAGCGCAATGCGGACGCGAAAGGCTGCTGAGGAGCGAAAATAGCTGTATAGCTTCACGTCCGATCGCCGATGCGCGCCTGGATGATCCCGATGCCATCGATCCCGGCTTCGATCCGGTCGCCCGGCACCAGCGGTCCGACGCCGGCCGGAGTTCCGGTAAAGATCAGGTCCCCTGCGGCCAGTTCGAACAACCCGGACAGTTGCGAAATCGTTTCCTCGACGCTCCAGATCATCCGGGACAGGTCGCCGTCCTGCCGGATCGTGCCGTTGACGCTCAGCCAGATGCGCCGCTTGCCCAGGCTGCCGAGGTCGGCGGCCGGACGAATGGCGCCGACGGGCGCCGACCGCTCGAAGGCCTTGCCAACCTCCCATGGGCGTCCCAGGCGCTTGGCCTCGGCTTGCAGATCGCGCCGCGTCAGATCGATCCCGACCGCGCCGCCCCAGATCATCCGCGCAGCCTGCTCGACCGTCACTCGATACCCGGGCGAGCCGATCGCAACGACCAGCTCGACCTCGTGCTGCAGGTCCGCGGTCCGATCCGGGTACGGGATCACGATCGGTGCCGAACCCGCATACAGCACGGCATCAGCCGGCTTGCAGAAGAAAAACGGGGCCTCGCGACCGCTCGCGCCCATCTCCCGCGCATGGTCCTCGTAGTTGCGACCGACGCAGTAGATGCGGTGGACCGGGAACGCGTCGGCGCTGTCCGAGATTGGAACGAACGGCTGTGGCGGTGGGGGAAAGGGGAAGTTCATGCTGGGCAGTTTACCTGCGGCTCTCGCCCTCTCCCCCTCCCCTCTCCCGCTGCGCGGGCGAGGGGCGATACAGCGCCAGCCGTGATCGATCGCCCTTGCCCGCGCAGCGCTGCGTGGACAGGGGCATGCCGCGTGCCCCTGCGGCGCCGGACGCACTTGTGAAGGTCGTTCGCCCCTCGCCCGCGCCAGCGGGAGAGGGGAGGGGGAGAGGGAATTCGCGTAAAGTTCCGCCATGGGCAATCAGCCGCCGGTGCAAGTGGTCCAGAGCACTGCCTCCGCCGAGCAGCAACGCGCGGCGGCACCGATTGCCGCGCCGCCCCGCCCGTCGCAGCCATCGCTGTCGTGCGTGGTACCGGCTCACAACGAAGCGGCCAATCTGCCGACCCTGCTGGAAATGCTCACCGCCCAGCTTCAGAAGATGTCGCCGAGCTGGGAGATCGTGATCGTCGACGATGGCAGCCGCGACGAGACCGTGATGGCGCTGGCGCCGTGGCTGACGCGGCCCGGCGTCGTGTGCCTGCAGCTTTCCCGCAACTTCGGCAAGGAAGCGGCGCTCGGAGCCGGGCTGGATCACGCGCGAGGCGACGTCGTTTTCACGCTCGATGCCGATCTTCAGCATCCGGTCAGCCTGCTGCCGGACATGCTTGCCGTGTGGCGCGAAGGGGCCGACATGGTGTACGCGGTGCGCCGCGACCGCAGCGGCGAGTCCGCGATCAAGCGCATCGGCACCCGCATGTTCTACGCGTTGATGAAGTTCGGCTCCTCGATCGACATTCCACCCAACGCGGGCGACTTTCGCCTGCTCGACCGCTGCGTGGTCGAGGCGGTGTGCGCCCTGCCGGAACGCACCCGCTTCATGAAGGGGCTGTACGCCTGGGTCGGGTTCCGGTCCCGCTCGATCGATTTCGATCCGCCTCCCCGCACCCGGGGCAGCAGCGGGTTCGGACTGAAGGCGCTGCTGTCGCTGGCGGCCTCTGGTATCACCGCCTTTTCCAACCTGCCGCTGCGGCTGGGCAGCGCGCTGGGCACGGTGCTGGCGTTGATCGCGATCGCCTACGGCATCTGGGTCGTGATCGAGCATTTCACGGGCGGGCACGATGTACCCGGCTGGACCACGATCGTGGCCGGCCTGATGTTCTTCAGCGGCATTCAATTGCTGACGATCGGAATCCTGGGCGAATATCTCGGGCGGGTCTACGACGAGGTCAAGCGGCGACCGCGCTACCTGGTCGCGCGCCGCCTGGGGCGCAGCCCTTTCGATCCGCCGGTGCCGCCCCGATGAGCGGGGACGCGGCCAAACCCCGACCCCCTCGGCGCTGGGTCGTATGCGCCGACGACTTCGCTCTGGACCGCGGTGCAATCGATGCGACGCTGGCCTTGATCAAGCTGGGGCGGGTCACCGCGACCAGCGCGCTGGTCGATTCGCCGAATTGGAAGGCGGCGGCCCCTGACCTGAAAGCGGTTTCCGACCGCGCCGACGTCGGCTTGCACTTGAACCTGACCGAGGCACTAGAACCCGGCTCCTCGACCTGGCGTCTGCCGTTGCTGCTGGTCCAGTCGATGCTTCGGTTGCTGCCGCGCTGGCGGGTGCGCGCCCTGGTGGAGCGGCAGCTCGACGCCTTCACGGACGCTTTTGGCCGCCTGCCCGATTTCATCGACGGCCACCATCATGTCCACCAGCTGCCCGTCGTGCGCGATGTCCTGATCGAATCGGTGCTGGCGCGCGAGCCAAAGTCGCTGCCGTGGCTGCGGATCTGCCTGCCCCCGCTCGACGATGAGGATTACAAGGCCCGCGTGATCGGGATGCTTGGCGCTGCGTCGTTGATGGAGATGGGCAGACAGGCCGGGTTTCCGACCAGTGGCTGCCTGGTGGGGGTGTACCGCTTCAATCTGCGTCGCGACGCGTATCTGGTCCAGGTTCGAAAGTGGCTCGCGGCAGCCACCGACGGCACCGTGTTCATGTGTCACCCCTCGACCAGGGCGTCGCCGAAGGACCCGATCGGCGCGGCCCGTCGGATGGAGCTCGGGGTGCTGGCGGCAGAACCGTATGCCAATGCGCTGACCCGCGCCGGGGTGATCGCGGTGCGCGGCAGCGAGATTTTCAAGCCCAGGCCGGCGGCAGCTGCCACGCTGCCCCGTCAGGCCGAGCCTTCGGATTCACGCATCAGCTGAGCCAGGGGCTTTTGCAGCCATTCGCCCATCAGCAGCGGCCGCAGCCAGCTCTCCAGCCCGAGCCCGGAACGGCGGGGCAACAGCGAATTGCCCGGATCGATCCCGAAGCGATGAAACACGCCGGCCAGGCCGGTCCTGGCCGGATCGCACGCCAGAATCCAGCGGCCCGCGCGGGCCGACTGCGGCGAAGCGAGCTGGCGCACGTAGCCGAGGCGTTCCATTTGACCGAGCAAGTCGACCACCTCTTCCTCCGGGCTGCGGATCCGGATCGCCAGCTCAACCGTCGAGAGCTCGCCGATCGGCGATTCGAGGCGCGCTGCCAGCAGCAGCTTCAACAGACCAACCGCCGTGATAAAGCGATTGCCGGCCAGAGTTTCGTCCGCGAAGCGCGTCGCACGCAGCCCCGAAATGGTGGCGGCGATCGCCGCGCCGAACAGGACCGTGAACCACGAACAGTAGATCCACAGCAGAAACACCGGCACCACCGCAAACGCTCCGTAGACGGTCAGCACGCTGCCGTGAGAAATGTAGGACGTGAAACCGCGGCTCAACGCCTCCGCCATGGCACCCGCGACCAGGCCACCGGTGGCCGCGTCGCGCCAGTCGACCCGGCGGTTGGGCACGATCATGTACAGGCCCGTGAACACGAGGCAGGCGAACAGGATCCGCGCCACCGTCAGCACCGACCGCAGCGCCGGCGGCAACTGGTGCACCAGCCCAAGCGAGGTGGTAACGACCATCGAAGTGAGCGTCAGGCTGGCCGCGATCAGCAGCGGGCCCGCGGTGATCAGGGCCCAGTAGACCAGAACGCGCTGCACCAGCGCCCGGCGGCTGCGCACCTGCCAGATGTCGTTCAGCGCGTGGTCGACGGTCATCACTGTCATCAACGCTGTCAGCGCGAACACCGCGAACCCGGCCGCGCCGACGCGGGTCGCCTTGGCCGCAAATTCGTTCAGGTAGCGCAGTATCGTACTGCCGAACGGATCGGGCAAAAGCCCGCGCAGCAGGTTCCTTTCGAGCGCGTCGCGCAGATCGCCGAATTGTGGAAACACGGTAAACAGCGCCAGCGCGACCGCCAGCAAGGGAACCAGAGACAGCACGGTCGAGAAGGTCAGGCTGCCCGCGACCTGAGTCAACCGCGCGTGATCGGCCCGGCGCGCCGCGAACGACAGCACCGCGCGGGCACGGTCCAGTCGGGGGCGTAGAACCTGCACCCAGGGCGCCGATAAGGCGGCCCAGCGCGCGCGCGAATCGTCGGGAGCCTGCCTGGGCGTCATTTTTTTCCGCCTCTGATCCGGGGGTGGGCGCTCAATATAATCTGCCGCATCGGAACCCCCATCGTGTCTTCCCTGATCACACAGCTCGCCGACGCGGTCGGCCAAGGCAACGTGCTGACCGATGCGGCCGACACGGCGCCCTTTCTTACCGATTGGCGCAAGCGCTTCACCGGACGGGCCGATGCGGTGGTGTTCCCGGCGACGACGCGCGAGGCCGCGGCCGTGGTGCGGGTCTGCTGCCGCCATGCCGCTGCGATCGTCACGCAAGGCGGCAATACGGGCTTGTGCGGCGGGGCAACACCCGCAACCGACGGCCATTCAGTCGTCTTGAACACGCGGCGGATGAACCGGATACGCGAGGTCGACCCGCAGAACGACACGATCACGGTAGAGGCCGGCTGCACGTTGCAGGCCGTGCGGGACGCCGCGCAGGCCGCCGGGCGGCTGTTCCCGCTGAGCCTTGCGGCCCAGGGCAGCTGCACGATCGGGGGCAATCTGGCGACCAACGCAGGCGGCACGCAGGTACTGCGGTACGGCAATACGCGCGAGCTTGCACTGGGGTTGGAGGTGGTGCTACCCAGCGGGGACGTGTGGGACGGGCTCAAGGGACTGCGCAAAGACAACTCCGGATACGATCTGAAGCAGGCGTTCATCGGGTCCGAAGGCACGCTGGGGGTGATCACCGCAGCCACCTTGAAGCTTTTCGCGCTGCCCCGATCGCGCCTGACCGCGCTGGCGGGCGTGGAATCGGTCGAGGCCGCGATCGAGTTGCTGAAGACGATGCGCTCGGTCGCCGGCCCGACTCTGACGGCCTTCGAGCTGATGTCGCGCGACAGTTTGCAGCCAGTGGCACCGGTGCTCGGGCTGAACCGGTTTCCGATCGAGCCATTGACACCCTGGACGGTGCTGCTGGAGATCTCCGACCACGAAGACGAGGCGCATGCCCGATCGCTGATGGAGACGGGGCTGGACCCGGCCTGCGGGGCGCCGGTCGTCGAGGCGGTGCTCGGCGGCTCGCTTGCGCAATCCGAGCAGCTGTGGCGCCTGCGCGAGACGATTCCGGAAGCGCAGGCACGCTCCGGCGGCAACGTGAAACACGACATCTCGCTTCCGCTTTCCCACATCAGCGACTTTGTAGCGGAAACCGGACAGCGCCTGGCGCACCGGTTCGACTGGGCGCACCCGCTCGTCTTCGGGCATCTGGGTGACGGCAACCTGCATTACAACGTCGGCTGCCGTGCCGGCGTGCCGGCACAGGTCGCGTTCGACCACGAGCAGACCCTGAATGAAATTGTCTACGACGCGGTGCAAAAGAATCATGGCTCGTTCAGCGCGGAGCACGGCCTCGGACAGCTGAAGCGCGACATCGCGATCCGCTACAAGCCCGCCGTGGAGCTGGCGCTGATGCGCTCGATCAAATCGGCGCTCGACCCGGACGGACGGATGAACCCCGGCAAACTGCTTTAAGTCCCAAGCCAACGCGACTACACTCGCTTGGTCTGTTCGTTGTGAGCGTCGCGATGCGTGTCTGGCTGGTCATTCTGACTCTCGGAGCCGGTGTCGGGACCTTGTGCCACGCCGCTCCCATCAATCGGTGCGAGTTCTCCGACGGCCGCGTCATCTATTCGGATGAGCCCTGCCCGCCGGGCGCGCAGCGAACCCGGACCGTCGACGAGAAGCCCGCGGTCGAAGTGATGAAGTCGCCGGTGAACGAGCGCGCTCAAAACGCGAAGAGCACCGGCACTGTGCGCCGCAGCCAGACCGAAGGCGGCGCCGACAGCCACGACCCCGAGGCCGCATCGGACCTGCGCAAGCTCCAGGTTGCCGAGTGCGACGATCTGGTGCGCCGCATCGAATACGCGCAGCACGACCTGAACGCCGCGACCGGGGGCGAGCGCTCGTCGGCCGAGCTCTCGCTCAGAAGGCTGCAGGCAGAGCACGAGAACAAGTGCTCGCCGCACGCAGGCCGCTGAAGGCTAGCGAGCGGCAACGGCCTGCTGAACCGGATCAGTCCCCTCCAGCGCCAGGCCAGCCGCGGCGCGCAACGACTGCGTCCCGCGCTGCAGCAGGAACACCGGATCTGACAGCAGCCGCCGCCACGAGCGCGCGCCACGCTGGCCGTGCATCAGGCCCAGCATCGGACGAGCGACGCTGCGGACGGGCACACCGGCCTGGACAGCGCCGTCCAGGTAATCGCTCATCGCCGTAACCACTTCGTCCAGCCCGGTCGGCGCGCCCTCGGGTCCGAACAGCGCGCGCTCCAGGTCGACCAGCAGCCAGGGCGATTGATACGCGGCCCGCCCCAGCATCACGCCGTCGACCTGCTGCAGCTCGCGCAGCACCGGGTCGGGGGCACTCAGTCCTCCGTTCAGCACGAACGTGCAATCCGCAAAGTCGTCCTTCAACCGGCGCACGGTTTCGTAGCGCAACGGAGGCACCTCCCGATTTTCCTTCGGGCTCAACCCGGACAGCCACGCACTGCGGGCGTGCACGATGAAGGTCGAGCAGCCGGCGGCGTTCAGGGCGCCGACGAAGTCGCGCACGAATCCGTAATCGTCGCGCCGATCGATTCCGATCCGATGCTTGACCGTGACGTCGATCGACACCGCATCACGCATCGCCTTCACGCAGTCGGCCACGGCCGCCGGTTCGGCCATCAGGCACGCCCCGAAGGCGCCCCGCTGCACACGCTCCGAAGGGCAGCCGCAGTTCAGGTTGATTTCGCTGTAGCCCCATCGCTGCCCCAGGCGCGCGCCGTGCGCGAGCTCGGCCGGGTCCGAGCCGCCGAGCTGAAGGGCAACCGGGTTTTCCGAACGGTGAAAGTCCAGGTGGCGCGCCGCGTCGCCATGAATCAGCGCACCGGTGGCGACCATCTCGGTGTAGAGCCTTGCGTGCCGGCTCAGCAGCCGGTGAAAGTAGCGGCAGTGGCGGTCGGTCCAGTCCATCATCGGAGCGACGCACAGGCGCCAGGGCGACTGCGTAGGCCCCGTCCAGCTGCCCGGCTTCAGCGATTGATCTGGCATTGCCGACATGCCGCCAGTTTATCGCTGCGGCTCACTTCGCCCCTCCCGCGTGCGGGAGAGGGGAGCCAGCGACCGTCAGCCCAGCAGCGATGTCACGAGGCGATTCACGCCGTAGCCGCCCACGGTCAGAAACGCGAACAGCGCGCCCGCCAGCATCAGCGGCCGGGCGCCGGCCTGCCGGATTGCGCCGGCGTGCGTGCGCAGTCCCAGCGCCGCCATCGCCATTGCCAGGAGCAAGGTGTCCGCATCGACCAGGTATTTCACGACTCCAGCGGGCAGTACGCCCACTGAGTTGACAGCACAAGCCACGATGAAGAGGACGGCAAACCACGGGACCGTCACGCGCCCGCGATCCACGACCCCGCCAGCGCCGCTCGCAGCGTGGCCATTGTCACGATGCTGGTGAGCACGCGATAGCAAGAAAAGAAAGGGAGCCAGCATCATCACCCGCATCATCTTCTCGATCACCGCGGGCGCGGCAGCCGCGTCGCTCACCGCTCTGCCCGCCGCGATGACCTGCGCCACCTCGTGGATCGTCGAGCCGGCAAAGATGCCGTAGGCGTGCGGTGACAGGCCCAGAAGGGGGTAGACAAGCGGGTAGAGAAACATCCCGAGCGTTCCGAACACCACAACCGTGGCGACCGCGACCGAGACTTTGTGCGGCTGCGCGTGCACCACTGGCTCTGCCGCCAATACGGCCGCCGCCCCACAGATGGCGCTGCCGGTGCCGATCAGTAGGGAGGTCTCACGGTCCAGTTTGAAAACCCGCGTGCCGAGTTGAACCGCGATCGTGTACGTCAGAGCGACCATCAGTACGTCGATGGCGGCACCAGCCCAGCCGACCTCGGCGAGCTGCCCGAACGTGATGCGAAAGCCATAAAGGATGACCCCGGCGCGCAGCAGCGTGTTCCTTGAAAAGTCCACGCCGGCCGCGGTGCCTGGCGCGATGGCGGGAAAGAACGTGTTGCCCGCGATGATGCCGAAGATGATCGCGAGCGTCAGTGCGCTCAGCCCGAGCCGATGCGCCCAGGTGAGGTGGGCAGCGGCGATGGCCGCTGCGGCGACCGCCCCGGCCAGCGCGATGCCCGCCCACCAGGACTGATTTCCAGGGTCCCCCGCCGCCGAACGCGGGGCGGCTGTCGCCGCGTGACTCATGACTTCGCTCCTTTTGCAGAGGGCCTGCGGCTGTTCGACCGCATTGGCGCCACGCTACGGCGCGGTCTATCATGAGTCCAATACATATATTTCACCGATGCATGAAGCCAGGTTATGCAAATCAATCTGCACCTGTTGCGCATCTTCTTCGCCGTTGCCGAACGCAGGAGTTTTTCGCGGGCCGCGGAGACGCTGTTCATCAGCCAGCCCGCCGTGTCCAAGGCGGTACGGGAGCTGGAGCGTCAGCTCGATCTGCCGCTGCTGGAGCGAGGCACCGCAGGCGCCAAGGGGGTACGCCTGACCAGCAACGGGGTCGCGCTGTTCGACCACGCGCGAGGCATCTTCGCGCTGGAGCGGGCCGCCACCGAAGACATCCGGGCGCGGGTCGGACTGAAGCGCGGACGGCTCTCGGTCGGCGCCAGCACCACCATCGCGGGCTACTGGCTGCCGCCCTACACCGCCGCGTTTTGCGAGCGGTTTTCCTCGATCGAATTGAAGATCGGAGTCGGCAACACGCAGAGCGTAAGCCGCGCTCTGGTCGACTGTGAGGTCGATGTCGCGCTCGTGGAGGGGGCCGTCAACGATCCGCGCATCGTTGCGGCGCACTGGCGTGACGACAGGTTGCGGATCGTCGCGCACCCGGGCGCCGCGCTGGCGCGCCGGCGCCAGCCGACCGTGCAGGAGTTGAACGATCAAGTGTGGCTGGTGCGCGAGTCAGGCTCCGGAACCCGTGAAGTCACCGAGCGGATGATGCGCGACCACGGCATATCGCCCACGCGCACGATCGAACTGGGCAGCAACGAGGGGATCGCGCGCGCGGTCGCTTCCGGACTCGGAGTCGCCATGCTGCCGGGGCGCGTGCTGGGCGAGCTGATCACGCTCGAACGAGTCAAGGCTTTAAACTATCCGAACGATTCGAGCCTCGTGCGCCCCCTTTTCCTGCTGCAACTGAAGGAGCGGCCCGCCTCGCCCCTGGTGCGCGCGTTCTGCGAAGGGCTTCAGCGACGCCTGGAGCAGTCGCGATGAAGGCGAAGTTGAACTGTTCCGCCTCGGAGCCATCTGACGTCGGTCTCAAGACGACTTCGAAACCGGTGGACTGACGATGACCTTGAACGAAGACGAGCAACGCGTGGCGGCCGCACTGGCGATATCGAGCCTTGCAATTCTTGCTGGCGCTGGTTCGGCGCACGCCGCCGAGACGGTTTCGGTACCCGGCGTGGCGCCCGAGCAGGTCGTCGACTCGCTCGAAGGAACCTTCGGCGTTCATCCTGGCCAGCGCAGAAATCACACCAAGGGGACGTGTGCCGTTGGCGAATTCGTTGCAACCCCTGCCGCGGCCACGCTGAGCCGTTCCAAGCAGTTTTCCGGGGCGCGGGTTCCCGTGGTCGCCCGCTTCTCGGTGGCCGGAGGCAATCCGAATGCTCCCGATGCGACCAGGAACCCACGCGGAATGGCGCTCGAATTCCGTCTGTCCGATGGGGGCCGACAGCACATGACGATGCTCAATACGCCGATATTCGGCGCGGCCAGTCCCGCCACGTTCAACGACATGATCGTGGCCGCCAGGCCGGACCCCAAGACCGGAAAGCCCGATCCGAAGAGGCTGCACGATTTCCTTGCTTCGCATCCTGACGCTTTGACTCAGTCGAACTTTTTAACGAGTCACAATCCGCCCGAGAGCTATGCGACTTCGGCCTACTACAGCATTCACACCTTCAAGTTCATCGACGCCGGGGGCGCGGTTCATCCAGTCCGCTGGCGTTTCGTTCCCCACGACGGAGAAAAGAGACTGACTGCGTCCGAGATCTCGACGGCGCCAAAGGACTTCCTGGAGCAGCGCCTGATCGAGCGGGTGTCGAAGGGTCCTGCGCAATGGGACATGGTTGTTTATGTGGGAGAGCCCGGTGACCCCGAAGACAATGCGACGATCGCCTGGCCCGAGACACGAAAGCATTTCAAGGCGGGCACCTTGACGATCACTCAGGCGATGCCACAAAGCGGGGCCGAATGCGAGAAGATCAATTTCGACCCCCTGGTGCTGGCCGATGGCGTGCAAGCAACCAACGATCCGGTGCTGCTGTTTCGATCTCCCGCCTACGCGATCTCCTTCGGAAGGCGACTGTCGGGCAAATGAGGCTCACCGTGCCCGACAACCTGCCCGCCCTTACGGTCTGCAGTCTCGCCATCCTGTTGACGGGCTGTCAGACCACGCCGCCCGTCGATCTCACGATCCACCAACCGGTCGACACGGTCGTGGGCTCAAGCGGCGCAAAGGCCCAGGCACAGCCGCAATGGGTGCTGGCGATCCACGCTGGCGCGGGCAACCTTCCCAAGGACTTGTCGAGCGAAGAGCTCGGAGCCATCAGGGCCACGCTGTATCGCGCCCTGGATGCGGGCAGTCAAATCCTGACCTCCGGCGGAAGTAGCGTCGACGCCGTACAGAGCGCCGTAAGGGTCATGGAGAATTCCTGCGTGCTCAATGCCGGTTGCGGCGCGGTGCTCGATCACGAGGGCTTCGTCGAGCTCGATGCGGCGATCATGGACGGCAGCAATCGCAAGGCCGGCGCTGTGGCGGCATTGCGACACGTGGCCAACCCGGTTGATCTGGCGCGTCAGGTGATGGAGCACAGCAAGCATGTTCTGCTGGCCGGGCCAGGCGCCGAGCAGTTCGCGCAGGAGCGGGGAATGACACTGATGCCCGAGAGCTACTTCATCACCGAGCGGCGGCGCAAAGAGCTTCAGCGAGCCATCGAGGCCGAAAAGGGCGCCCCACAGACTGCCCTGCCGTGCGGCTCGAAGGGGACGGTCGGTGCGATCGCGCTCGATACGCTCGGCAATCTGGCCGCGGCGACCTCCACCGGCGGTCTGACCAACAAGCATTTTGGCCGGGTCGGGGATTCGCCCATTGTCGGTGCCGGCACGTATGCCGAGAACGGCGTGTGCGCCGTGTCGGCAACCGGGGTGGGCGAAGTGTTCATTCGGTTCACCGCGGCGGCGGACGTTTGCGCGCGGATGAAATACCGAAAGCAGAGCGTCGAAGCAGCTGCCAGTGAGGTCATTCGAGAGCTCAAAGCCGCAGGCGGTGAGGGAGGAATGATCGTTCTGAGCCCGGCAGGCCAGGTCGCGATGCCCTACTCCAGCCAGACCATGCTGCGCGGGCAGGTGAGCTCGCAGCAGCCGGCAGACGTCGTTGTCGAGACCAGGGATCGCTGAAATTCAGCAATCAGGTCGCGTCCTTTACGCACGGCCCGGGCATACCGGCGTTCGACTCTTCGCTGAGCGGATCCCTCGTCGAGCGGCTGGGTGCACGAGAAGATGGCCGGCCCGCTTGATCGGGCGCCGCGCCCCATAGCCCAGCCGCGTAATCGTAGTCCCAGATCTGGGACGGGGTCAGCGCCGTCACGCTTTCAATCCGAAGGCGCGGCGGCGGCTCATGGCAGACAAATCGCTCGGCCAGCTTTTGTGCCAGGTCGAGAGAACTGCCGAACGCCGTTGGCCGATTGTTCACATAGAGGACGAAGCCGAGAGCAGGTTCCATGCTCATGCTCCTTCCGATGTTAAGCGCCGCCGAAAAACTTCGCCGCGGCCGCGTCCGCGATGTCCCCGATCAGCACAGCGCCAGCCTCGGCGCCGTCAGGGGCTGCCCGTCTATTTGCGCCGGACGTACGCCGGCAGCGTGTCCGGGTCGACTCGATAGCACGCCCGCACTTCAGCGCGGGCGATCGCCTCTTCTAACAGGCTCAGGCGCTCATCTTCATCTTCACTGGCATCGATCAACTGCGCGGCGCACGACCCCGGGACTTGCCGATAGGTCCGGTGATCCGGCCGATAGATCACTTCGCGCCAACCCTGATCCTGCAGCCACTGCCAGAGCTCGTCGCTCATGCCGGCCGGCACGATCATGCGTACGTCCCCAAATACGATGCCAGCGCCTAAGTGTGGCTTTGGACCACGCGGCGGCACCGCCCGCGGGCGCCGGATGCCCATCAGGCCCCGCACTTTGCACCTGAGTACAAGAACTGGGCTCACTGAAATGCCCTCTCGCTGGAGTGTCTGGAAGGAACATAGCGTTTCTGGGGACAGCTTGCGATCACCCCCATAGGGCTTCTGGGGACAGTTCCCCAGACCTCTTTCTAGTCAAGGGTCTTTGTGCCAGGTGGGAGTGCCCAGCGATACCCACGCGCAGGGTAAGCACTCTGCCAACAAAGGGACGCTGCCTACAAGCAAGACAGGATGTGCCTTAAGCAACCGCGCGCTGGGCGCGCTTGCGCTCGTGCTCCTTCAGGTAGCGCTTGCGCAGGCGGATGCTGGTCAGAGTGACCTCGGCCAGCTCGTCGTCGGCGATGAACTCCACCGCATGGTGCCTCCAGAACGTCTCGGTTAGATTTCGCAGTCGCGGCGACCTAGCCCGCTGGCGAACACGGGCCGTGAACCCCGCTGCCGGTTGGCCTCAAAAATACGGAGAGGAGCCATTCATGGCACTACGTTCTGTTGTTGGTCTCCTGGCAATCCCTGCTGCAGTGGTTGGCTGCTCTGCAATAGGAGTTCCGAAGTCAAGCGACCCTGCCACGAAACTCCGGCAAGCAAACGAATTGTTTGTGAAGCAAGATCGTCCTCTTCCGGCGGAGCGACTAATTCAAGAAGCGCTCGAGTTGTACAAGGGGCCGCTCTCGGACTGACTTGCAGTTCTGCTTGGGGTCAGCTTCGAAGATTGTCCGAAATGCGGCGCGCTTTCGGAGGTCGGTCATCTAGATTGAAGCGGGGTCGCGGACATGGGCGAAAGGGCAAATCCAAAAATGTTCCCGGTTGTCGCGTGCCCGCTAAGTAGTTATACGGACGGCTTGCGGTAAATCGATGACGCTCTGGTCTTGGCGCGCGCGACCCGCGGTCCGAAAAAGAAAATGACCAGGATTTCCAGGGCTTCGCAAAACTTTTCCCGGCGGTGCATCGCATAAACTGCCAGCGGTTGATTTGACACCTCCGTAGTCGCCCGGCAGCATGAATTTATCGAATACTCTATTCTGGAACTGGGCGCTGCAGATCGCGGCCGTTTCGACCTCATTCGTGGGCGCGTTTCTGAATGCGCGCCAGGACGTGCGAGGTTTCCGCATCTGGATTTTCAGCAGCGCAATCCTTCTTGCGATTCACGTCAAAAGCAGCCTCTGGGTGCTTTGCGGATCGGATGTCATATACGCAGGCATTTGTCTGCAAGGCATCCATGTGTGGAAGACCAAACCAGTGTCGCCGGCCGGGGTCGGCATCAGCGAGGTGTAGTCGTGCTCAATTGGTATTTCGGTTATTCGCGCAGTGGTTGTCTGATTCGAGGGGCCGTCTTCGGAGGCCTCTTGTTCTTTGGCGATCAGGCGATGGAGCGAAGCGGGCTGACGGTCGCGAACGCGATTCTCATGGTGGTAGGCGCCGTTGGAGCGGCGGGCAACTTCGCCAACGCGGTTCTTCCACGAGCAAAATCTTCGTAAGCTCGTTCGCGCTCAGGCCGTTAGTTATGTGCGTTAAGCAACCGCGCGCTGGGCGCGTTTGCGCTCGTGCTCCTTCCGGTAGCGCTTGCGCAGGCGGATGCAGTACCCCATTGCGGCCTCCACCGCTTATTGCTTTGTCACGGTGATGCTGTTTCCGTTGGTTGTCAGCGCGAACCCGGCTGTGTGCTTCGTGAACGATCCGCTGAGCGAGCCGGCCGTCACGGCGGTGTACTTCGCGCCCGACGCTGGCGGGTGCTTGGGGCTGAACGTCACGTTGAGGGCGCCTGACAGTGTGGCGTTCGAAATCACAGTGAGCGTCGAGGCGAAGTACTCAGTGAGCGCAGCGCCAGCCGCCTGGCTGTAGCTGCCCGTCACGATCATGGACCCCTGCAGCGTCATGCTGCCGTCGTTCGTGACCGAACTCGCGATGGTACCGTTTCCCCCGAGAGACGATCCCGATTGGACAATGACTGAGGTGGCGTTCAGCGTGCCGAACATGCCCATCGAGGCTCCCGACTCCTGTGTGTACGTACCCTTGACTGTCAACGAATTCCCACTGCCGCCGTTGCCCAGGTTGATCTGCCCCTGTGAGGTGAGGTCCTGGTCGACGACGAGCGGGGCACCGTAACCGAGCCCGAGTATGGTGCCTGAACCCAGCGAAGTAAGCGTCACCAATGCATTTTTGCCGGACGCGTCCTGGATCAAGCCCCTGCCGTCGATCTGTACCACGGTGCTGCCGATTGGCGCGCCCGGTGTAGTCCTGAGTTGCGAGATGTCGCTCGGGATTATCAACACGCCGGTGTCGTCTACGTACCAGACGCCGCCGCTCAGGATTCCGTTTTGTAGCTGAACCGGGTTGTACGCGAGTCGCAAGGTCAGCCCGACACCAACGTACAGGCCGCCGCCGTTAGAGTCGGCGGTATCGTTCGAGAACGCCGGGCTCGTGATGGAACTGTTCTGGTTATACACGTTGATGTTGCCACCAGGCATGTTGTCGAGCGACGCTGCAGACAGCGCCACCCCGTACAGTTGGATGAGGCCCTGGTTGCTCAGTGAGGTGGCGACCGAGAAGCTCGTGCTGGAGTTCTTCGATTCGATGAGGAGCCCCCCGTACGTGCCTATTTGAAGCGAGTGGACCGAAACCGGCGTTATTGCGCCGGCTGACGCGTAGGCCGGGATGCAGGCGTCGCTCGTCGGGCCCGGCACCTTGCGCGGGCTCCAGTTCGCGGGGTTGCTCCACAGGCCGTCATTCGCATTCCCGGTCCAGGTGGCGGTACACGTCTGTGCCTGCGCAAAGCTGCCCCAAGCGATGGCGGTGGCCAGCAAAGCGCCTGCACGCACGAGCGTCGTCAGGTTGTGCGTAGTTTTCATAGAGATATCCTTCATCTTTGGTGACGCGTGGGGTAACGGTATCTCGGCGA
>DATBCD010000026.1:0-20828 GCA_036270655.1 Burkholderiaceae bacterium | reverse complement strand
ATGGCGATTGGCTGGCGGTGCATCGGCAGGAGCAGGCATTGAACGGCCAGGTCGTCGTCGCGCGACTGGGCGATGAGGTCACCGTCAAGCGCTTCCGCCTGAAAGGCACGCGAGCCGAGCTGATCGCCGAGAACCCCGACTACGCACCGATCATCGTGGATTTGAAGCGTGAAGCGCTTGCGATCGAAGGATTGGTGGTCGGCGTGATCCGGGCCTCGCTGTAAATGTTGATGCAGGCTGCCCATCTGGTTCCTGTGCTGCGCGCGGCCGGCATGGCGGCCGTCCCCGGGGTCTGGCACGCCGATGATCCGGCACTGGTGGCCACGTCCGCCGAATGTGCGCCCAGCGGCTTCGATACCCTGGATGCCGAGTTGCCCGGCGGTGGCTGGCCGCATGGCCAGCTGGTCGAATTGCTGTACGACGAGCCCGGAATCGGTGAGCTGAGCCTGCTCGCTCCTGCATTGGCCGTGCAGGCCCGTGCCGGCCGCGCCTGTGTCTGGATCCTGCCGTGTGAATCCGGCCCGGGCGACCTGCTGCAGCAGGCCTTGCCGTATCCGCCGGCGCTGGCCGAGGTCGGCATCGATCCATCCAGCAGTATCTTCGTCAGGCCGGCCGTGGCGCGCGAGGCCTGGTGGGCGATCGAGCAGTCGCTGCGTGCCGCGCACCTGGGCGCCCTGATCGGCTGGCTGCCGACCTGCAGCGCCGCTGCCGACTTCCGTGCGCTGCGCCGCTTGCACCTGTTGGCTCAGCGGCATCGCGCACTGGTGTTCGTAATGCGCCCATCGCGCTGCGCCGATGCACCCTCGCCGGCCGTGCTGCGCCTGCAGCTGGCCTGCGACCGCGGGTCGCAGCCGCAAAAACTGGCCGTCAAAATCCTGAAGCGGCGTGGCCGGCCCCTGATCGAACCGGTCGCACTGCAGGTGCATCCGGAATCCTGGAATCGCCTGGCCCGTTTCGATCATGTCACTATGGCTCGCCCTATGCCTGCCTGCGCTGCCGCTGCAGCTGGCTGAGCGCGCGATCCAGTGCGCCGGCCCGCTGGCCATCACCGAGGGGCCGCGTGAGCGGCCGTTGATCGCGTTTTGCAACAACCCGGCCCGCGCCGCCGGGATCGCGCCGGCCATGAAGCTCGCCGCTGCCCAGGCGCTTGCCCACGGGCTGGCCGTGGTGCCGCGCAATCCCGATCATGAACGCGACGCACTGCACGAGCTGGCTTGCTGGGCTTATCAGTACAGTGCCCTGATCACGATCCGCACCGGCGCGTCCAGCAGCGGCCTGGTGCTGGAAACCGGCGGCAGCGAGCGCCTGTTCGGCGGCCGCTCCGAGTTGCACCGGCGCATCCGGCACGGGCTCGAAAGCCTCGGATACCGCGCCGCGTTCGGCACTGCCGCAACTGCGGCCGCAGCCTGGCTGATCGGCACCGCACGCGCAAGCGGCTTGCCGGCGCGCGATGCCCAGGCCGACGGACAGCTGCAATCGGCCCTGGCATCCCTGCCGCTGACAACGCTCGAATGGGACGCGGACTCGACCCGCACGCTGCACGCGCTCGGTCTGGACACGATCGGCCAGGTGCTCGGGCTGCCGCGCGATGCGTTCGCTCGGCGCTTCGGCGCGGACCGGCTCGATCAACTGGATCGTGCGCTGGGCCTGCAACCCGATCCGCAGCCGGCGTTTTGCCCCCCGGCGCGATTCGCCGCTCGTATCGAGCTGCCGGCCGACGTGATGCAATCCGGGCAGCTGATGTTTCCCGCGCACCGGCTGCTGCGTTCGCTCGAAGGCTTTCTGCGCGGTCACGGCGCGGGCGCTGCCGAGCTGGTTTTCACCGTGCACCATAACCCGCGTGGTGCGCAACCGGTGACCGCAACACGCATCACGCTGGCGCTGGCCGCGCCGGAGCGCGACGCCGGCCGCCTGGCGAAGCTGCTGGCCGAGCGGCTGACACGGGTCAGCCTGCCCGAGCCTGCGGTCGAGCTGTCGCTTGCGGTCGAGCGCATGGCACCGTTTCAGGCATTGAACGCAAGCCTGCTGCCGCCGTCGCAGGACAGCATTCACGACGGGCTGGACTGGCTGCAACTGACCGAAACCCTGCATGCCAGGCTCGGTTCCGAGCGCGTATTCCAATTGCAGGCGGTCGATGACCATCGGCCCGAGCATGCGACCCGGATCGTGCCGCTTGCGGCCGAGCGCGACAGCCGGCGTGTCCCGATCCGGCCGGCGTCCACGCCGCAGCGCCCGCTGCTGATCCTGGCCGCACCGCAGCCGCTGCCGCAGCAGCACGAGCTTCCAGATTACAGAGGCGAATTGGAACTGGTGGCCGGCCCGGAGCGGATCGAGGCGGGCTGGTGGGATTTCGGCGACCCGCACCGCCCGACCGTGCATCGCGACTATTTCGTCGCACGCAACCGTCTCGGGCAGATGCTGTGGATATACCGCGAGTTGAAGCAGCCGCGCGGGTGGTATCTGCACGGATTCTTCTGTTAAGTTGACCGTCCGTTAAGTCGACCGTCTGTCCAGGAGAGACACGATGAGCCGTCCCGACTGCATCAAGCATTGGAAGGAAATCCAGCAGCCCGACAACTCGCACTACCCGGGCAGCCGAGAGCTGATGTCGCTCGGCTCGCCCTTCGGGCGCCACTTCGGATTTGCCCGCCTGGGCATTCATCACGAAGTGCTGCCCCCTGGACGGCGCACCTCGTGGCCGCATTGCGAGGAGACCGAGGACGAATTCATCTACGTGATCGAGGGCACGCCCGATGTGTGGCTCGACGGCCACCTGGTCCGCCTGGCCCCCGGCGACGGCGTCGGATTTCCCGCGGGCACGGGTCTTTCGCACACCTTCATCAACAACACCGATGCGGATGTGCGGCTTCTGGTGGTCGGAGATCGCCGTCGCGACGACAATCGGATTCACTATCCGCTGCATCCGGCACGCAATGAGCAGATCGGCGCGGAACATTGGAAGGATTTGCCCGCGCGGCCGCTGGGGCCGCACGACGGATTGCCGGACCGGCTGCGCGAGTCAGGCGGACCGCACTAAGCACACGGTTGAATCCAGCGGCCCGGCATCGGCGCACACCGCGAACAGATCGCCACATTTTCTTCGCGCAATCGCGGTCTTTAGCGCCTCATCGGTTTACCCGCTTTGCGGGTCGCACCCCATTGTGAAAACCTCAATTCACGTCCATAGTGGGCGTGAGCAGCAAGATCGACTCGCTTGATCGATCTTGCAATCTTGCAGCCTTGAGACGACAGGGGGTTTGCCCGGCGCATCTCGAATTCTGCCGCTTGAGTTTTTCAAGAAGCCTTGCCTTGAGTTGTGAAGTCGATCTTCACCCGCGAATTCGTCTCAAGGCGCCGGGAAGTTCTCGAAAACCGCAGGAGGTAAGACATGGATGCTACGAAAGCGGAAACCAACCTGCGCGCGGACGCTGTTGACCGACAGCCACGTCCGCCACGCAAGGTCCACCTTGACTCCAGTATCTACTGCCTGCATTCGATGCGGGCCAGCGGTGGCGTCGAGCACTGCGACCACGACTTCAACGGCTTGCCGGACCACGTCGAGGACGGCCACGCGACCTGGATCTGCCTGCGCTGCGGGCGTCGCGTGCAGTACGAGGAATGGAGATCGACGCCGCAACCCGGCTGATCACGCGCGACCTTGTAACGCAACCGGCCAGGTGCGTCCGGCACGCAGCACCTGCCCGCGGCCGAACCCTCAGGGTTTCATGCGCCGGAAGACATGCTCGACGCCGCATCTCCTGCCATCGGAGAAGCGGACCCAGCCGGTTCCGTCCCGATTCAGATCCAGCACGGCCAGCTCCGACATCGTGCGGCTGAAACATCCGAGCGTCTTCAGATACAGCTCGCTATCGGTTATTCGATACCAGTTGCTGGCCTGATCCTGCGTCAGCCGCACGTTGTACTGGCTCCATTGCACCTCGGCCGGCACCAGAAAATCCCTCACCGTGCAGGCCGCGGCCGAATCGCTGAAAGTCAACCGGCGCGTGCCGCCATCCTTCCGAATGTTGACGACGCCCTTGGCCGGGGCATCGTCGCAGCCGTCGATGCGGATGAAAACGCTCTGACCGGCGATCCGATACAGATTGATCCCGGCCTTCTCGACGGTCCACTGATCGGCTCGGGCCGGCGCCAGCGCAGCCATCCAGCAGACGATGGCCGTCAGGCGAAGCGCGGCGTGAACGGCGGCCCGCATCGGCTCAACGGCACTTTCCAATCGCCGCCGCGCCCAACAGGACCGGCAGCCTGAGCAACCCTTGTGCGAAAGGAACTGCGTCCTGGCTGAAGCAACTGGGCACCGCTGCATCCGTCACGGACTGGCGAAAGCCCTCCCACGGGTCAGTCTCGGCAGCTGGCGGCAGCGCGCTCGTGACCTCGATCGCGTTCAGTCCGGCCTGCGCCTGCTTCTGTCGCAACCGGCGCTCCTCCAGCTTCCGCTTGGCCGCCTCCAGCGAGCCATCGGGTGCATCGGCCGGGGCCGCTTCCTGCTGGGTCTGCGCGCATTCGACCAGCACCACGGAGCGGCATCCGTCCCGCACCGAGCCTTCCCGCACCGTGCTTTCTTGCATCGCGTCGGCAGGGGCTGTCTCTTCGCCCCCAGGCTGTTGACATTCGGACTCGCCCGAACCAGCCAGCATTGCGGTGGCCATCAGAAATCGGCCCATGCGTCCTGGCCATACGTTGGCACCCAAGTTCGTCCCTCCGCTTAATAGTCCAGCGTACCGCAGTCCGCTTCGCGGATTCTTGCGAGTACTGTATATTTATTCAGTATTCCCGGTCCAATCCTGGCCCCGATGCAGCCGTCCTACGCCGAACTGCATTGCATTTCCAACTTCAGCTTCCTGCGAGGCGCCTCGCATCCGGAAGAGATGGTCGAACGCGCCCTGGCGCTCGGCTATACCGGGCTGGCGATCACCGACGAGTGCTCGTTTGCGGGCGCCGTGCGGGCGCACCTGGCGCTGCGCGAGGCACGCAGCGAACTGGCCGCGGCACACGAATTCCGCCTGATCCACGGCACCGAGATCCGGCTGACCGATGGGCCGCACCTGGTGCTGCTGGCGCAGACACGCACCGGGTACGGCAATCTATCCGAGCTCATCACGCTGGCACGGCGCGCCGCGCCCAAGGGTGAATACCGGCTCACCGCGGCCGATCTGGCCGCGCAGGCTCACCTGCTGGAAGACACGCTGGCGCTGCTGGTCCCCTCCTTCGCGCCTGGCGGCGCTACGGAGGGCATGCCCTCCGAAGCACGGAATGCGAAGGCGGGCATCGATGTGGACAAAATTGAACTGGATGCATGCTGGCTGCGCCAGCTGCTGCCAGGCCGAACCTGGATCGCCTGCGAGCTGAACCGCGGTCCGGACGATGCAGCCTGGCTGGCCGCGTTGCAGCAGGCCAGCTTGCGCGCGGGGGTGCCTCTGGTTGCAGCCGGCGCCGTGCACATGCATGTACGCAGCCGCAAGAAACTGCAGGATGCGCTGACCGCGGTGCGATTGCGCACGCCGCTTGCGCAGTGCGGCCGCAAGCTGGCACCGAATGCCGAACAGTACCTGCGGCCGCTATACCGGCTCGGCCGCATCTACCCCGCCGAACTGCTGGCGCAGACGCTGGCGATCGCAGAGCGCTGCCGTTTCTCGCTCGACGAGCTGCGTTACGAGTACCCGGACGAGATCGTGCCCAGCGGCCACACGCCGGCCTCCTTCCTGCGCAGCGTAACCTGGCAAGGCGCGGCCGTGCGTTACCCGCAGGGCGTGCCGGACAAGGTGCGCGCGCTGATCGAACACGAGCTCGCTTTGATCGGCAAGCTGCATTACGAGCCGTACTTCCTGACCGTGTACGACGTCGTGCGCTTCGCGCGCGAGCGGCGCATCCTGTGCCAGGGCCGCGGCTCGGCGGCTAATTCGGCGGTGTGCTACTGCCTGGGCATCACCGAGGTCGATCCGGACCGGATCAGCGTGCTGTTCGAGCGCTTTGTCAGCGGCGAGCGCAACGAGCCGCCGGACATCGATGTCGACTTCGAGCATCAGCGGCGCGAAGAGGTGGTGCAGTATGTCTACGCGAAGTACGGCCGCCATCGTGCCGCGCTGACCGCCGCCCTGCATACCTATCGGCCGCGCGGCGCCTTGCGCGACCTGGGCAAGGCGCTGGGCCTTTCGCTCGATCAGGTCGACCGGCTGGCCAAGAGCATGTCGTGGTGGGACGGCAGCCGGATCCGCCCGGAGCTGCTCGCGCAGGCCGGCTTCGACGCGGACAACCCGGTGATCGCGCAGGTCGTCGAGCTGGCGCATACGCTGATCGGATTTCCGCGCCACCTGTCGCAGCACAGCGGCGGCTTCGTCATCGCGAAGCAAGCGCTGTCGCGGCTGGTTCCGATCGAGAACGCCGCGATGGCCGACCGCACTGTGATCCAGTGGGACAAGGACGACCTGGATGCGCTGGGCCTGCTGAAGATCGACGTCCTGGCGCTCGGGATGCTCACCTGCGTGCGGCGGGCGCTGGACCACCTGAACACGTTCAACGGGACGAGCCTGCGGATGCAGGACATCCCGGCCGAGGATCCGGCGGTCTACCGGATGCTGTGCCGCGGCGACTCGCTGGGCGTGTTCCAGGTGGAGTCGCGCGCGCAGATGAACATGCTGCCGCGGCTGCGACCGGAACGCTTCTACGACCTGGTGATCGAGACCGCAATCGTTCGGCCGGGCCCGATCCAGGGTGGCATGGTGCATCCGTATCTGCGGCGGCGACAGGGCCTGGAGCCGGTCACCTACCCGTCCGAGGCGGTGCGGTCCGTGCTCGAGCGCACGCTGGGCGTTTCGATCTTCCAGGAGCAGGTGATGCAACTGGCCGTGGTCGCAGCAGGCTTTACCCCGGGCGAATCCGACCGCCTGCGGCGCGCGATGGCAGCCTGGAAGCGCAAGGGCGGTCTGGGGCCGTTTCGCGACCGGCTGATCGCCGGCATGCTGGCGCGCGGCACCAGCAGAGAGTATGCAGAACAGATCTTCCAGCAGATCCAGGGCTTTGGCGAGTACGGTTTCCCGGAAAGCCATGCGGCCAGCTTCGCGCTGCTGGTGTACGACTCGTCATGGCTCAAGTGCCACCAGCCGGCCGCGTTCTGCGCGGCGCTGCTCGATTCGCAACCGCTCGGCTTTTACGCTCCGGCGCAGATCGTGCGCGATGCAATGAACCACGGCGTGACGGTGCGGCCGGTGTGCGTGGTGAGCAGCCACTGGTATTGCACGCTGGAGCCGTGCGTTGCAGAACCTGGCAAGGCAGGGGTGGCAGCACATCACCACCCTCTCCCCGACCCTCTCCCGCAAGCGGGAGAGGGGGAACTGCGGTCGTCTCCCCTCTCCCGCGAAGCGGAAGAAGGGGAACTGCGGTTGTCTCCCTTCTCTCGAGAAGCGGGAGAGGGGGAACTGCGGTTGTCTCCCTTCTCTCGAGAAGCGGGAGAAGGGGAACTGCGGTTGTCTCCCCTCTCCCGCGAAGCGGGAGAGGGGCTGGGGGAGAGGGTGGGTGTTAAGGCCCCTCAGCCGGCGGTGCGGCTCGGGCTGATGCAGGTCAGTGGCCTTTCCGAGGCGGCTGGCCAGCGCATCGTCGAGGCAAGGCGGCAGGCGGCTTTTTCCGACGTGCACGACCTGGCGCACCGGGCGCAACTCGACCGTGGCGACATGGCGCGCCTGGCCGCGGCTGATGCGCTGGCGCAGCTGGCTGGGCACCGGCGAGACGCGCTGTGGGGCGTGCTCGGCCTGGACAGCGGGGCGCTGCGCCGGGCCCCGCTGACCGCCGCACTGCCGGTTGCGGAACACCAGGTCGAGCTGCTGGCGCCGACCGAAGGCCAGGACATCGTCGCCGACTACGAAGCAATCGGCCTGACGCTGCGACGCCATCCGCTGGCGCCGCTGCGCGAGCGGCTCGATCGGATGCGGCTGTGGACCGCCCGCCGCATCGGCGAGGCGCGCCACCAGCAAAGGGTGCGGACCACCGGCATCGTCACCTGCCGCCAGCGGCCGGGGACTGCCAGCGGCGTCACCTTCGTCACGCTGGAAGACGAGACCGGCTGGATCAACGTGGTGGTATGGCGCGCCACGGCCGAACGGTTCCGTCGGGAGCTGCTCGCCTCGACGCTGCTGACCGTATACGGCCACGTCGAGCGCATCGACGCACCCGATTGCGCGGTGATCCACGTGATTGCGGCCCGCCTGGTCGACCATTCCACGCTGCTGGGCGGGCTGACGGTCGACAGCCACGACTTCCGGTAAGTCTCTTCGCTAGGGCACAGTGCCCTGCTCCATCGCTGCAGACTAGAGTGAACAGCAGCGTCCAGGCACTACCGTCCGCGGTTGTTGCCGATCTGTGGCGCAGACAGACGGGCCCTCGATCAAGCGAGGATCAATAGTCGTACGTCAGCGACAGCCAGGTCTTCGTGACGCCGTAATAGTCGAACCAGCCTCCGGTGTCGCCGATGCCGTGAAAGCGGGCGTGCTGCAGCTTCACTGAAAGGCTGTTGGTCGCCGCGTAAGTCACGCGCAGGTCGCGCTCGTTGCCGTAGGTCAGGCCGCCGTACGTCGCGCCGAAATGATGAAACTCGGCCACCAGGCCGAAGCGCCCCGGTTGCGCGCGCAACGACAGCCAGGTATCGCGCAGGCCGGTCGGCGGCGTCGTCGTGAATTGCAGCGCCCAGCCGTTGAACGCGTAGCTGTCCTCGTACGGCGTCTGGAACGCGTACTGGCCGTTGTTGCTCGTCTTGACCTCACGATCGACCCGCACGCCAAGGCCGGCCAGGCGCGGCCACACCACGCCGCCTCCCAGGCGCCAGTAGTCCGCCTCGATGCGCGGATCGCCGCCCGCGTAATGGCGCTGATGCGCCGCCTCTGCCGTGTACAGCCCGTTGAATCCGAGGCCCGTCGGCACCACGCCCTCGGCGCGCAGCCCGAACACCTGGTGCGAGCTGTCGCTCAGCTCGGTATCGGTGCCGTTGTCCCGCTCGTTCGAGCCGTACGCGTACGCCGCCAGCGAATGATCCTGCACCGGGCTGTAGGCCACGCGCAGCAGCCAGATCCGGGCGCGGGCTTGCGTGGCGAACACAGTGCGAATCCGGTTCAGCAGCGCCGCATAGACCTCGGTGTCTGGCACGCTGCTGTTGACCACGGTCAGACCGTTGAACAGCATCGGCGTCTGCCGGAAATCGACGTCGCTGAAAAAGCGCTCGTTGTCGAGACGGATCGGCTGCTTGCCCAGGCGCACCCGCGTGTCGGGCAGGCCGAGGTAGTCGAGGTAGACCCGGTTGGTATCGGTCGATCTGGGATCGGGCAGCAGCGGATAGGGTGAAACTCCGTACTGCGATGCGTCGGTGTTGATGTGGTAGGCATCGACCACATCGGTGTGGATGCCCTCGACCACCGCGCGCCAGTCGGCAAAGGTCGCGGTCTGCCATCCGACGATCGAACGCATCGTCCACGCGTGGCCGTTCACGTTCGTGTCTGATTCCGATATATCGGCATAGCGCGGCCTGAGCTCCAGCGACAGCCGGCCTTCGGTGATCGCATCGACCGGCGAATCGACCTGAATCTGTTGAGCCGCCAGATTCGACCCGAGCAATGCGGTCGCCGCCAGCCCGATCGACCACAGCGGCCGCCAGCGCCTTGCGCGCGAGAGCCTTTGCAGCGGACAAAGTGCGGCCATTGGAGCGGTCAGTTTCGGCGATCGCCCCATTTGAAACTCGATAACGTCTGCGCGATGCCGTGAAATGCGTCCGGCCGACCCGGTAATCCTTTGCCGTGCAAAACGCCCTTTCCATGCGCCCAATCGTCTCGCGTTTCGCGCTCGCCGTGACCGCCATCGTCTGGGCGTCACCGGCTTGCGCCACGACGACCGTTCGCGCCGAGACGGTCGGACCCGCCGGCGAGCGGGTCGAGGACGCCGTGGTGTTTCTACTTCCCAGGTCCGGCCAGAGGCTCGCGAACCACGTGCCGTTGCCCGCTTCGGTGGCCCAGCACGATCGCGAGTTCGTCCCCTACGTGACCGTGGTGCAGACCGGCGCCGCGGTCCGCTTTCCCAATCAGGATCCGATCCGCCACCACGTCTACTCGTTCTCCCAGCCCAGGAAATTCGAGATCAAGCTGTACGCCGGCGACGCCCCCGACCCGATCATCTTCGACAAGCCCGGGATCGTGACGATGGGCTGCAACGTGCACGACTGGATGCTGGGCTACGTGCTGGTCGTCGATACGCCCTGGTTCGGCAAGAGCGGCGCCGACGGCCAGGTCCAGATCAACGCGGTCGACGACGGCGAGTACGAGGCGCGCATCTGGCACCCGCGCCAGCGCCACGAAACCGCGCCGCAGCACCTGAAGCTGGCCGGCGCGGCGCCCGAGCCGATGCGCTTCGTGATCGAGGTGGCGCCGCGCAAGCCGCATTACAAACCGCCGCTCGACCCCCTGCACTACACCAAGTAGATGAACAGCCTGCGCCTGGATGGCATTGCGGGTCGGATGATCCTGTTCTTCGTTTCGCTGCTGGTGCTGGTGCAGCTGGCGGTGTTCGTCTCGCTCGATCTGAGGAGCGATCAGATCGCGCAAACGACGGTCGACCACCAGCTGGAGGTCGGCGAGCGCGTGTTCGAACGGCTGTGGGCCCAGAACAATACCCAGCTCGAGCAGGAAGCCGTTGTGCTGGCGGCCGATTTCGGGTTGCGCGAAGCGCTGGCGAGCAACGATCACGGCACGATTCTGTCGGTGCTGGGCAACCATGCGACGCGAGTCGGCGCGGCCGCGATGATCGTCGTGTCGCTGGACGGCCAGGTGCTGGTCGACTCGCTCCATCCGGCGGGAGAGACGCAGAAATTCCAGTACTCCGAATTGCTGGCGCATGCCCAGGACAGCGGGCACGCGGCGGGCATCGTGGCGATCGATGGCCGCCTGTATCAGCTGGTCGTGGTCCCGGTGCTCGCCCCCGAGGCGATTGCGTACGTGGCGATCGGGTTTCGCGTCGACGACACGGTCGCTCGGGAGCTCGGCGAGCTCACCGGGCTGGAAGTCTCGTTCCTGAGCACACCGGCGCACGGTGAGCGGGCCGTTGCGGCATCCACCCTCGCTTCCGAGGCGCGCACGGAGCTTGCGCCGATGGTGCCCCTGGGAGCACCGGGCTGGACGGGCCGCGCCGTGTCGCTGCGCGACCGGCAGCTCGAAACGCGCGTGCGCTCGCTCGGCCCGGCCGGAAGCGGGACCATCGATGTCGTACTGCAGAAGTCGCTGGACGAGGCGGTCGAACCGTTCAAGAAACTGCGCGCCAGTTTCGGGTTGCTGGGCTTGTTCTGCCTGGTGGCCACCGTGATCGGGTCGGTGCTGATCGCGCGAAAGATCACCCACCCGATCCGTTCACTGGCACAGGCTGCATTGCGGATCCAGGCCGGCGACTACGCCTCGGCCGTTCCCGTGCCGCACCAGGGCGAAATCGGCGCGTTCGCCGCCACTTTCAATCACATGCAGGATGCGATCGCTTCACGCGAGGGCGAGATCCGTCGGCTGGCGTACCGCGACCCGTTGACGGACCTGCCGAATCGCGCGTTGTTCCTGGAAGAGCTGGAGCACACGATCGCCGCGTGTGGGAAAGCCGGCCAGACGTTCAGCGTTCTTCTGATGGACCTGGACCGGTTCCGCTTCGTCAACGACACGCTCGGGCATCATGCCGGCGACCGCGTGATCATCGAAGTGGCGTCCCGGCTGCGGTCGGCGCTCAGCGAGCACGACATTCTGGCGCGCCTGGGGGGCGACGAGTTCGCGGTCCTGCTGTCACCGCAGCAGCGCCTCGAGGCGCCCGCGGTGGCCGAGCAGCTGCTGCAATGCCTGCAGGCGCCGGTTGTGGTCGATGGGCAGGGCCTGGACGTCGGGGTCAGCATCGGGATCGCGCATTTTCCGAGGCACGGGACCGACGCCGTGACGCTGCTGCGCCGCGCCGATGTGGCGATGTACGTGGCCAAGCGCGAGCACGGCGGCTTCGAGGAATACGACCATCGGATCGACCGGCACCGCCAGCACCACCTGTCGCTGCTGGGCGAATTGAGACAGGCGATCGACGGCAACGAGCTGCGACTGCACTTCCAGCCGAAGATCGATCTGCGCACCAACGAGCTCAAGGGTGTCGAGGCGCTGGTGCGCTGGATTCACCCGGTCCGCGGCTCCGTTCCGCCTTCCGAGTTCATCCCGTTCGCCGAGCAGACCGGATTCATCCGGCACGTGACGCGGTGGGTGATCGACGCGGCGCTGGCGCAGGTCCAGAGCTGGCTCGCGATGGCCATCGAAATTCCCGTGGCGATCAACGTATCGGCACGCGATCTGTCCGGCACGGAGCTGCCCGAGCTGCTGGTCGATGCGATCCAGCGGCATCGCGTGGCACCCCGCCTGATCACGCTGGAGATCACCGAAAGCGCGCTGATGGAGGACCCGCAACATGCGGCGCGCATCCTGGCGCGCGTGCGCGACCTGGGAGTCGAAATCGCGATCGACGACTACGGAACCGGATACTCGGCGCTGTCCTACCTGACCCAGCTGTCGGTCGACTGCTTGAAGATCGATCGTTCGCTCGTCAACCACCTGCGCCAGGACACGAAGAACGCCGCCATCGTCCGCTCCACCATCGCGCTGGGACACAACCTGGGGCTGACCGTGGTCGCGGAAGGCGTGGAGACTCCGGACCAGACCGAGCTGCTGCGGCAGTTCGGATGCCACCAGGCGCAAGGGTTCGGACTGGCCAAACCGATGCCGGCCGAGGAAATGACAGCCTGGGCCATCGCGCGGGAACTGGCGCAAGACGCGCTGCCTGCGGCTGAAAACAGCGAGCGCGACGGCGCTGCCCCGCGCGTGCCGGCGGCGCACAGCCTGCGACTGGTCTAGCGTCGGGGCTCAAATCCCCGCGACGTTGCCCTGGCGCGGGGCCGCTCGCTCCTCTTCGATCATGTTGGACAGCAGCTTGGTCAGCGCATAGACGGTGCCGATGTGCGGCGTCGGCGTGCGGGTCAGGTGGCCGAGCTCCACCACCGAGCCGATCAGCGCGTCGACCTCCGGGCTGCGGCCGGCCTCGACATCCTGCAGCATCGAGGTCTTGTGCTTGCCGACCTTTTCGGCGCCCGCGATCCGCTTTTCCAGGGGAACGCGAAACGTGATGCCGAGCTTGCCCGCGATGGTCTGAGCCTCGGTCATCATGGCCGCGGCCAGCTCACGGGTCAGCGGATACTGGCAGATGTCGGCCAGCGTCGAACGCGACAGCGCGCTGATCGGATTGAAAGTGAGGTTGCCCCACAGTTTCAGCCAGATCTCCGCGCGGATGTTGTCGAGCACCGGAGCCTTGAAGCCGGCCCGCGTGAAGCACTCGGACACGGCGGTCGCGCGCCGGCTGACGCTGCCGTCGGGCTCGCCGACCGGAAAGCGGTCGCCTTCGACCAGTCGCACAACGCCGGGCGCGATCAGCTCGGAGGCCGGGTACACGACGCAACCGATCACGCGCTCCGGCGCGATCTTCTTCAGGATCTGGCCGTGCGGATCGACGCTCTTGACGCACGTGCCTTCCAGCTCGCCGCCGTGCTTGTGGAAGTACCAGTACGGAATGCCGTTCTGCATCGTGACGACGGCTGTCTCGGGACCGAACAGCTTGGGAACCTCGTCGGCCACCGCTTCGACCTGGTGGGCCTTCATCGCCAGAATCACGAGGTCCTGCGGGCCGGCGGCGCTGTAGTCCTGCGTGGCTCGCACCGCGGATGCAACCTGCTCGGAGCTGTCCGGCAGCACCAGCTTCATTCCGCTGGCGCGAATGGCGGCGAGGTTCGCGCCGCGGGCGACGAAGGTGACTTCTTCGCCCGCCAGCGCCAGTTTCACACCCACGTAGCCGCCGACTGCGCCGGCGCCGATGATCGCGATTCTCATCCAGACTTCCCCAGATCTGTCTGTGCGGCCAACGGGAGCACGCTGCCCTCTCCCCCGCCCCTCTCCCGCAAGCGGGAGAGGGGAGTTTTCTACTTCGCTCCTCCGTCACACGCGGGACAGGGGAGTTTCCGACTCGCCCCTTTGTCCCACGCGGAGCCGGAGAGTTTCGTACTCGACCCCCAGTCATACGCCGGACAGGGAGTTTCGTCCTCACCCCTTTGTCCCACGCGGGACAGGGGAGTTCGTACTAGCTAACCCTCTGTCGCACGCGGGACAGGGGAGTTTCGTACTACCTAACCCTCTGTCGCACGTGGGACAGGGGAAAGTTCAGTGTATCAACGACGGTGATTTAGCCCAGTACCGAGCCGGTGTGCAGGCCGATCGCCAGGGCAAGCTCTGGCGCTTGCAGCTTTTTCGTGTCTTCGCCCTTGGCCTTGAACACCTCGATCTGACCGCCCTGGCAGGTGATGCGCAGGCTTTCGGGGCCGATCTCGGCTACCTCGCCGACCTTGCCCTTGACGGCGCTGAAGGTGCGCACCAGGTGCTTTCTGGCGTCGAAGATCTGGACCTTCTTGCCGTTGAACGTGGTCCAGGCCCCGGGAGCGGGGTTGCAACCGCGAATCAGGTTGTACGTGAAGTCGACGTGGCTGGCCCAGTTGATGCGCGCCTCGGCGCTGCGGCACCAGCCCTCGTAAGAAGCCTGCGATTCGTCCTGGATCGTCTCGCGGTGGCGGCCGGCGGCGACCAGGTCGGCCGCTTCCAGCATCGCCGCGACCCCCATCGGGAACAGCCGGTCGAAATAGACGCTGGCGAGCGTGTCGTCCGGCCCGATCGGCGTTTCTTTCTGCAGGATCACCGGCCCCTCGTCGAGGCCGTCGTTGGGCCGGAAAATCGACAGGCCCGTTTTTGTGTCGCCGCGGATGATCGGCCAGTTGATCGAGCTGGGGCCGCGGTACTTCGGCAGCAGCGATGGGTGGTACTGGATCGTTCCGTGCCGCGGAATGTTCACGAAGTCCTGCGGCGCGAACTGCAGTACGTAAGCCATGATCCCGATGTCGGCGTTCAGCTGCTTGATCGCGTCGCGCGCCTCCGGGCTGCGCAGCGAAGCGAACTGATGGACGCCTATCCCTTTTTCCTGCGCGGCCGCCTTCAGCACGTCCGCCTTTGCGCCCTCTTTTTCCGGAGCGCAGAACACGCCGGCGACCTGGTCGCCACGCGACGTGAAAGCCTCGAGCACCGCCTTGCCGAAATCCTGCTGGCCGATGATGACGATTCTCACCGCTGGCTCCCTCACCTCTTCGGGTCTCTGAAAAGCGCAAGGGCGGAGCTTAACCCGCTCCGCCCCCGCACGTCACCGGGCGAACCCGCGCGCTGTCGGTCAGAACGTGTAGTTCATCCCGACCGAAACACCCTTCAGTTTGCAACCGCCCCAGGTGGTCGGACCGGCGCTCGAGTAGTCGATCTGCGAGGCATGGGTGCCGTCGTGACAGTCCGTCGGGAACCCGCGGCCGCCGGCGCCCAGGTCGTAGTGGGCGTTGCCGTGATTGAATGTTTCGGCCACGTCCAGGTACCACGAGACCTGCTTGTCCAGCTTCTGCTTGAACGCCAGCGTGACCATGTCCGACGTGTTGGAGCTCGCAAACGGATTGTAGTTGTGCTCTCCGCCAGGATCTCCTGGTGTCTGTCCCGCATGCGCCCAGCCGGCGCTGACGTTGATCGAGTCGGTGACCTTCTGGGTCAGCGCCAGCCAGTGCCCGTCGCGGCTGCGCTCGTTCTGGAATTGCAGGTAGCTCGGGACGTCGCGCCGCAGGAACTCCCAGACGCCGCTGACCGTCAGACCGAAGTCGAAGATGTACTGGGCACCGAATTTGTACGCGTACTCGGGGCCGATGTCGGTTGTGTAGGCGCCCAGCGGGAACGTGGTCACGCAAGTCGACGCGCCGCACGTGTCGGTCGCACCGCCGTTGGCCGGTGCAATCGTGATCGGCGTCATGTCCAGGAACAGCGGATTACCGGGGAACACCGGGGGCCCGAAGTAGAAGCCGTAGATCGGCTGGTTCGCGCCAATGCCATCGCTGTTGCGATTGACGTTGTTGTGCCGCTCGTACGCCGCCGTGACGTACAGGTCCTTCGTCTCGAACTTTACGTCCAGGCTGTACGCACTGGTGAAGCCGCCATCGTCGCAGTTCAACGGCAGGTTGCCGCTGCCGGGGATGTTGCCGCCGCTGCAGTCCGGCGACCCGGAGGGCTGGACCACCGCGTCGTAGGTCCGGTTCTGCCCGGGCGATACCAGGAAGTCGAAGCTGAATCCGTACATCTTCGGGGATTCATACTGGATCGAGTGCTCCAGGCGCGTGCCGAATTCGACCCGGTTGTCACCGCCGGAATTGCCCATCACCACCGCGTAGTCGCCCAGCTGCCCCGAGAACGGATTCATCCGGTCGGTCGACTTCTTGTACGGCGCGTAAAACGTGCCGAACTTCACGTTACCCCATTTCTTGCTGCCGAAGCCGAGGAACGAGTCGCCGAACCCGAGCGCAGCTTTGATCACGTTGGACTGCGACGTATAGCTGGTGCTGGCGCCAGGCGACGCTGTAATCGCGAACGAGGCCTCGATCTGGTAGATCACACTCAGATCGCCAAAGGCATCGGGAAGCTTGTGACTGCCCCGGTATCCCATGCCCGACTTGTTGGTCGACAGCCCGGGCAACCAGCCCACGTTGCCCACCGGTTCGGGTGAGCACACCCCGGTGGCCGGGTTGCACGTCGTTTTGATGTGAGTCGCCGGGGTGTACGAGCCCGCACCCACGACGCCATTGGGAGCCGGAATCCATCCGTACCCCCCGTAAGCGACGAACCCGTTCATGCCCTTGGTCACGTAGTCGGCCGACACGTCCAGGGAGCCATAGAAGCCTTTGGTGATCTTGTCGAACAGCGACTCGATCGCCTGATATTTCTTCGCGGCTTCCTCGCCCTTGGCCGCCGGGGGCACAGCAGGCGCAGCCTTCGCCGCTTCTTCCTTTTGCTTCTGCATCTGCTCCAACTGCGCCTTCATGGCGTCCATCTGCTTCTGCAGGGACTCCATCTGGGCCTTGAGGTCGCTCGCATCGTCAGCGCGCGCCGCACCGGCGAGCGCCATCGCGACAGCGCCCGCAATCACGAGCGGACTACGGAATCTCATGCTTTCCTCCTTGAGCGTCGTCTATTGTTAGAAGCGCCGCGGCGACGTGAACGCAATGTTCAACGCGACGTCTCGCCCATCCGCTCGGTGATGTTGTCGAGCGGACGTACGATATCTGGTATATCAGCGCGAGGTCAACAAACGCGCTAACAATTCGAATGCGTGTGTCGCGATTTGCGCAACGCGACGGACCGAAGAAGCGCGAACGCTATCTGGTGCTATTGCATCGCAATACGACTCATCGCGCGTGTGCGGGAGCGCTCGCTCGCGTATGCACGCATGATCGCAACGCACAATCGAAATCGATTGACGCCGTTCTGATATGTCACATACCGTATGAAGGTCGGGCGGTTGTTCCGCCGCGATGCGTGCCGTGCTTGCTGCGACAAAAATCGAAGCCGCAGTGGCATGGTGCGCGAGCAATTTGATGAACGCAGCGTAAACGGCATAGCGCTCAGTCGATTCTCAGACCATGTGTTGGGAGGAAGGCGGACGCTCGCAGCGGACGAGCTGGCACGCTCGTCCGCCACCGCGAGGTCAAGGGATGAGCGGCGCATCGACGAGACAACGATCGAGGAGAACCTGATGGGAACCGAGGCAAGCGCACAGACGATCGACACGATGATAAGTCGCCCAGCATCCTACCGATGGCTGCAGCTGTTCATCGGGATCCTGTGCATGTGCATGATCGCCAACCTGCAGTACGGCTGGACGCTGTTCGTCGGCCCGATCACCACGAAGTTCGGCTGGAGCAAAGCGGCGATCCAGGTCGCCTTCACCATCTTCGTACTGACCGAGACCTGGCTGGTGCCGGTCGAGGGCTACCTGGTCGACCGCTTCGGTCCGCGCATTGTCGTGATGGTCGGCGGGATCCTGTGCGGCATCGGGTGGGTGATGAATTCGATGGCCGATTCCCTGACGGCGTTCTACATCGCCGCCGCAGTCAGCGGCGTGGGCGCCGGTGCCGTCTACGGGACCTGCGTCGGTAACGCGCTCAAGTGGTTTCCGGATCGGCGCGGGCTTGCCGCAGGGCTTACCGCGATGGGATTCGGGGCCGGCTCGGCGCTGACGATCATTCCGATTTCGGCCATCATCAAGGCCAACGGATACCAGGATGCCTTCCTGTATTTCGGTATCGGCCAGGGGTTGATCGTGTTCCTGGCCTCGTTCGCGCTGACCGATCCCAGACACGTTCGCTGGGATTCGCCATCGAAGAGGGCGGCCAGGCCATCCCGCTCGCCGCTGGTGATACAGACCCGCCTGGATTTCGCGCCCCTTCAGATTCTGGGCCGCCCCGTGTTCTGGGTGATGTACGCGATGTTCGTGATGGTCGCGGCCGGCGGACTGATGGCCACCGCGCAGCTCGCGCCGATCGCCAAGGACTTCAAGATCGACACAGTTCCGGTCAGCCTGATCGGCATCACCCTGCCGGCGCTGACGTTCGCGCTTTCGCTCGACCGCATACTGAACGGGCTGACGCGACCGTTCTTCGGCTGGGTGTCGGACCAGATCGGCCGGGAAAACACGATGCTGATCGCGTTCGGCCTCGAAGCGGTGACCATCATGTCGCTGTTCTATTACGGCCAGGATCCGGTGCTGTTCGTGCTGCTGACGGCTCTGGTGTTTTTCGGCTGGGGCGAGATCTACAGCCTGTTTCCGTCGACCACGACCGATACGTTCGGCGCGAAGTTCGCCGCCGCTAACGCCGGCCTGATGTACACGGCCAAGGGCACCGCGGCCCTGCTGGTGCCGTGGGCCAACGTGCTGAAGGAGGCCACCGGAAGCTGGCATTCCGTGTTCGTCACTGCTGCCATCCTGAACGGGATCGCGGCGCTGATGGCCGTCCTGGTGCTCAAGCCGATGAGGCGGGCTCAGATCGAGAAGAACAACCAGCAGGCGGCCCAGGCGAAAGCGGCGGTGCAGGCCGCGGCGGTGGCCACCTGAGCTCTCTACGGTCGTGACGGCCGCCCTTTAAGATCCAGACGGTTCCCGGCTGCGGTTGCCAGTCCCGCGGCCGGGAATGACCATTCTCGAGTCACCGAACATCAGCACACCTCAGGCGGAGGCCCTCAATGTCAGACGTTGCCACGGAAGCGTTAAAAGGGCGGGCCACCAGCACCGCCGAAGACACGTTGAAGCAGAAGAGCCGGGATGCGAACGTGGTGTCTGGAGGGCACCTGGTGGCCAAGGCGCTCAAGAGCGAGGGGGTGGACACGATTTTCACGCTGTGCGGGGGGCACATTATCGACATTTACGACGGCTGCATCGATGAGGGCATCAAGATCGTGGATGTGAGGCACGAGCAGGTGGCGGCGCATGCGGCCGACGGCTATGCGCGGCAGACGGGGCGGCTCGGATGCGTGGTGACGACGGCCGGGCCTGGGTGCACCAATGCGGTCACGGGGATAGCGACGGCGTTGCGGTCGGAAAGCCCGGTGCTGCACATCGGGGGGCAGAGCGCGCTGGTGCAGTGGAAGATGGGCGGGCTGCAGGATCTGCCGCATGTGGACCTGATGCGGCCGATCACCAAGTTTGCCGCCACGGTGATGTCGACCGAGCGGGTGGCCGACATGGTGGCGATGGCGGTGCGGGAGGCGTTTGCGGGGGCCTACGGGCCGGTGTATCTGGAGATTCCGCGCGACGTGCTGGACCGGGAGATCGAGGTGACCAAGGCGGTGCTGCCCAAGGCGGGGCAGTACCGGGCCTCGACGCGGTCGGTGGGGGATGTGGACGACATCGAGCGGCTGGCCGACCTGCTGGTCAATGCGGAGCGGCCGGCGATTCTGTACGGCCAGCAGGTGTGGGCGGCGCGCGGGCACCAGGAGGCGGTGGCGCTGCTCAAGGGGCTGGACATACCGGGCTATTTCAACGGGGCCAGCCGGGGGTTGTTGCCGCCGGGCGATGGGCACCACTTCGACCGCACGCGCAGCCAGGCCTTTGCCAAGGCCGATGTGCTGGTGATTGTGGGCACGCCGTTTGATTTCCGGATGGGTTATGGCAAGCGCATTGCGGTGCCCACGCTGGTGCAGATCGACATGGACTACCGCACGGTGGGCAAGAACCGGGATGTGACGCTGGGCATCGTGGGCGACCCGGGGGCGGTGCTGGGGGCGGTGCTGGCGGCGGCCACGGGGCGGATCAAGAACGACAAGCGGCAGGCGCGGCGGGCGTGGATGAAGGAGCTGGCGGCGGCCGAGGAGCAGGCGGGCGAGAAGCTGATGCCGCTGTTCAAGTCCAACAGCGTGCCGATCCACCCGTACCGGGTGGCCTGGGAGCTGAACGAGTTTCTGACCGACGAGACCATTTACATCGGCGACGGCGGCGATGTGGTGACGATCTCGGCGCAGGCGGTGCGACCGCGCAAGCCGGGCCACTGGATGGACCCGGGGGCGCTGGGCAGCCTGGGGGTGGGAACCGGCTTTGCGCTGGCCGCGGGGCTGGCCAATCCGGGCAAGGAAATCCTGTGCTACTACGGCGATGGCTCCTTCGGCATGACCGCGTTCGATATGGAGACGGCCAACCGGTTTGGCGTTCCCTATCTGGCGGTCATCGGCAACAACTCGGCGATGAACCAGATCCGCTATGGGCAGCTGGCCAAGTACGGCGAGCAGCGGGGCAACGTGGGCAACCTGCTGGGGGACGTTCCCTTCGGCAAGTTTGCCGAGATGCTGGGCGGTTACGGGGAGGAAGTGCGCGACCCGGGTCAGATCGCG
>DATBCD010000025.1:0-86041 GCA_036270655.1 Burkholderiaceae bacterium | reverse complement strand
GCGCTCGATCCGGCGCACGTCGACCGGCCCCTCGCGGCGCGGGCGCGCGCGGTACTTGGCCAGCTCGTCCAGCGTATTGGGCCAGTCGGCCCCGTAGCAGAAGTCGAAATAGCAATCGCCCGAATGGTCGGCGACCGCGCCCCAGCAGTCGGCGTGCCGCATGCCGTGGATGATCGCGCCGTAGCCTCCGGAGGACTTGCCGAAGCAGCCGCGGTGCTCGCGCGAGGCCAGCGTTCGGAACTCGCGGTCGACGAACGGCACCAGCTCGCGCGTCAGGTAATCCGCGTAGCGGCCGATGGCGCTGGAATTGATGTACTGATTGCCGCCCAGGCGCGTAAAGCAGTCCGGGAACACGATGATGGCCGGTCCCATCTTGCGTTCATGGACCAGCCGGGCTGCCTGCTCGGCGACGTTTTCCTCGAACGCCTTCCAGTTCAGGTGCGAGGCGCCGGAGCCGGTAAAGCCAACCAGGTCGAACAGCACCGGAAAGCGCCGCCCCCCGTGCCGTTGCCCCTGGTCGTATTGGGACGGCAGCCACGCGGACAGCTTGCGCACGTGCGGGTCGCCCAGCGGATTGTCGGCGAGCACGCGTGAGACGTGCTCGAGCGTGACCACCGAGCCAGGCGGGCCCTGGGGCCGTTTCAGCGTCATCGGGGCGAACGCTCCGGTTGTTGCAGCTTGCGCATCATCGCCTCGCGATCGGGAAAACGCACGCAGTCGACTCCACTAGGGTCAGCGTCGGTCAGCCGGCGCCGCGTCACGTCAGCGCGCATGGCGCCGCGCGCACTGGCCAGCCGCAACTCGCGTCCGGTACTGCGCCAGCGGGCTCCATACACAATGATGCCGGACGTGTCGCCGGCGCCCGAGCATTGCACGCTGAGCGAATCGCCGACCGTCTCGCCGGGCAGTATCCGCTCGTCGACCACCTGGAACCTCAGACGCGCCTCGCGCGCGCTGAGCATCTCGACGACCTGCCGCGTCAGCAGCCACGCGCGCGGCGTCGAGTCGCAGTTGAGCACCCAGATCTCCATTTCAGTCCCGCTGATCCGCGAGCGCCACGTCGGCTCGATATTGCAGGTCGGCGGCAATTGAAGGCCGTTGGACGGATCGCTGTAGATCGGCCGACCCACGTAGGTCGGGGTGGGCTCGGCCACCGATGACGAAGCCAGGACGATCATCGCCGCCGCAAAAGGCAGCGCAACCAGGTCCAGAGGCGGGGCGGTCCGGCGTGGCATCGCGCGGGGCTCAGCGCGGGCGATAAAAAATGAACTTGGCTGAAAAGGGCACGCGAAGGACCTGGTTGACCTGGTCTGCCGAGCACTGCTCCGGCGGTACGCCTCCCGACGTGTCCACGCGCTGCACGTAGCTCACCTTCTCGAATTCACCCTGGCCGTACGACTGGGTGCGCAACAGCAACCAGTGCACCGAATTGCTGGCCGGGGCCGAGTCGTAGCCAACGATGGTGCCGATCAGGCGGCTGCCGTCGACATGCTCGAACGAATAGTTGGCCCCGTGATGGGCGACGACGCGTCCGTGCGCGTCGCGCAATTCGGCCTCGGGAAGCCGGAACACCCAATGAAAGCCTTCCTTGTCCGGTTCGCAGCGGAAGATCTGCACGCCGCTTGCGGCCAATTCGAGAATCGGCTCGACCTCGCTGGGTGCCCTGATCCGGCTGAAAAGGCCCAGCGACGGGCGCTCGGGCGTCTCCGGAAGCACCACAGGCGGCGCACCCGCGGCCTCCGGCGACGCGGCAGGGGCGCCAGCGGCGGCAGGCCCCGCCACGGTCGAAGGCCTGCTGGCGCAGGCGGCCACCAGCAGCAGGGCTGCTGCGGAGCAAAGCCCGCGTCGACCGGGCTCAGGGCGTATCGGCGCCATCGACGTTTCTCACCTTCGAGCCGTCCAGCGCGGCGGCGCCGGCGGCACACAGTTGCCAGACGGTTTGCTCGAGCATCTGCTCGAAGGTCAGATCCGCGAAATAGCGTTGGTGCACGATGCGAGCATATCGCGACGGGCCGAAATGCCCGATCAGCCGGGTCAGTGGCGCCTGGCCAACCTGCAGCAGCCAGAATTTGACCAGCACCTTCAGAACCTGCCGTGCGTTGCGCGGCGGGCTCGACTGCAACGCGTCCAGACGCCGGTAAGCACGCTGCAGCGCGGCCGCGACCTGGCGAAACGGCGGCCCGTGCCCCGGGATCACCAGCAGGGGCTGCAGTCGCCCGATCAGGTCGAGCGAAGCGCGCTGCTCCACGAATCCGCCGTCGCCTTCGATTTCCGGAAATATCGCTCCGAATCCGTTTGCCCACAGCGCGTCGGCCGATACCAGGATGCGCCGATCCGACTCGTACAGCATCAGCATGTGGGGATCGTGGCCGGCTGCGGCCAGCACCTGCCAGCCACGGCCACCGAGCTCCAATTCATCGCCGGAGCGCAGCACGCGATCGAATCCGAACCGCGGGCAGCGTTGCGCGGTCGCTCGATAGCCCAGGCGCTCGACGTCCCACGCGCGTACCGCATCGGCCGCACCGGCCGGGATCTGGATCGACACGGCGCCACCACGCGCCAATCGGGCGTTGCCACCCACGTGGTCGGAGTGCAGGTGCGTGTTGATGATGCGGGCCAGGGGCCGCCCGCGCCCCACGCGATCGATCAGCGCAGCAGTCTGGCGCGCGTGCAGCACGTAGCCGGTATCGACCACGGACAGGCGGTCGCCCTCCTCGAACAGCACGCTGTTCGAGGACAACCAGCCGCGCTCGAGCACATGCACGCCGGGCGGCAGCGCTCCCGCCAGCGCGTCGGCGCGCTCGACCCGATTCAACGACTGGGCCCGCATGGCGATTGCGCGGCTTGCGCCCGGCGCCGGCGCAGCTCCCTCCAGATCAGGCGCCGCCGTTCGTCGTCGAAGCCGGCCCAGCCGGCGATCTCGTCCAGCGTCCGCAGACATCCGACGCAATAGACGCCGTCCGCATCCATCCGGCACACCGAGTTGCACGGCGACGGCACCGGGGTCAGCGACTCGGGGCCGGCGTCTGCCGCCGTGTCGTGCCGGTCGGCGGTCATGTCCCGGGCTTCTTCTTCGACTCCAGGCGCCGGTTGAAGCGTTCGAAGTCGATCACGGTGCGTTCGTGGGTGCCCTCGGAGATCAGGTCGTTTTCGTCACGCGCGCTGGCGCGAAAGCGGATACGCCGCCCCTCGACCCCGGTCACTTCGCATTCGACGGTGATCAGGTGGCCCGGAGGGGTCGCAGCCAGGTGCGACAGGTTCACGTGCGTTCCGACCGTCTGCTCGGTGGGCCAGTCCAGGTAGGGCTTCACGGCCAGCAGGCAGGCCTGCTCGACCAGGGCGACCATGAAGCCGGTCGCGAACACCTCGGGCATCTGCTGGAACTCGCCGAATTCGCGATAGACGTGCGGCACGGTCTTCGTGTCCGGAACCGTGTACTGCAGGCGGTAGGTGATGCCGGGTCGAAGATCGGGGCTCACTACAGTCCCAGCACAAGGACGGGCGATATCGCTGCGACAATCGCCAGCGTCTGCAATCCCAACACGACAAGCGTTCCTCGCAGATCCTTTCGTAACCACCGAATTGCGAAGAAAACCACGATCGGCAACTGTCCCGCCATGAGAATCTGCCAGAGGTGGGCCGCAGCTCCCTCGTCGGCCTCGCGCGCAACGCCGAAGATCGCAACGTGTGTCAGGACTGCCAGGAGCGCGGCACCCGACATGATAATGGGAAGAAATCCGCTTGGCCGCGACAGCGCCATTGGAAGCTTCATGATCCGCTCCATTGAAGATCGCCCCGCTATTTGGCGCTGGCCCGCGCGCTGATCGCGTTGCCGGCGCGCGTGGCCGCCTTGCGGTCGAGCACGCCGCTGATCCACTGGCCAATCTGTACCAGTGGGTCCAGATCGACGCCGGTTTCGATGCTCAGCCCGTTCAACAGGTACAGCACATCTTCGGTGGCGACGTTGCCCGTGGCCCCGCGGGCGAACGGGCAGCCGCCCAGCCCCGCCACGCTGGCGTCGAAGGTGGATATGCCCATCTGCAGGCACGCGTAGACGTTGGCCAGCGCCTGGCCGTAGGTGTCGTGAAAATGGCCGCTCACGTCCTGCAGCGGATACACGGCGAGCACCGCCTCGAACGCGGCCTGGGTCGCGCGCGGCGTGCCGACACCGATCGTGTCGGCGACCCCGAGCTGCTGCACGCCGATGTCCTTCATCAGCCGGGCCACGCGCGCGACCGCCTGCGGGCGAACCGGCCCCTCGTACGGGCAGCCGAGCGAGCAGGAAATCGAGCCGCGCACGGCGATGCCGGCGCTGCGGGCAGCCTGGCACACCGGGGCGAAGCGCTCGATCGACTCGGCGATCGAGCAGTTGATGTTCATCCGGCAGAATGTTTCGCTCGCGGCCGAGAACACCACGATCTCGTCCGCGCGCGCCGCCAGCGCGGCCTCGAAGCCCTTCAGGTTCGGAACCAGCGCCGCGTACACGGTGCCCGGGCGGCGGGTCAGGCGGGCCATGACTTCGGCACTGTCCGCCATCTGGGGCACCCATTTGGGAGAGACGAAAGCGGCCGCCTCGACCTTGCGGATACCGGCCTGCACCAGGCGCTCGATCAGCTCGATCTTCACCGGCGTCGCGACCTGCCGCGACTCGTTCTGCAGCCCGTCGCGCGGGCCGACGTCGACCAGCGTTACGCGGGTTGGGAAGCTCGAGCTCACCGTCACCCTCTCCCCCGCCCCTGTCCCGCTGCGCGGGAGAGGGGAGTCTCATCAGCCCCGCCGCCCGCGCGGGAGAGGGGAATTTCATCAGCCGCGCGCAGCGCCACCAGCGTTGCACCTTCCTCGACCTGGTCGCCGACGCGATAGCGCAGCTGCTCGAGCACGCCGTCGTGCGGAGCCACGATCGAGTGTTCCATTTTCATCGCCTCCATCACGAGCAGCAACTGGCCCCGCCGCACGCGGTCGCCGGCCGATGCGTGAATCGCAATGATCTTGCCCGGCATCGGGGCGCATAGCCGGTCCTCGTCCTGGTCGGCCTCGCCGGCGGCACCGACCGGATCGACCAGAGCGAAGGCCCGGTGGACTGCGCCGGCGAATACGTGGAGCACGTCGCCGTCCCGCACGACGTCAGCCGCCATAACCTGCTCGCCCAGCCGCAACCGGAGCCGCGCGCCCTCGCTTGCATCGATCGCGAGCGGGGACCGCCAGGCTCCGGACGCCAGAAGCGGCCCTTGCGCAAGGTACTCGATCGTCGCTTCGTGCGAAGCCGCGCCGCAACGCAGCCAGACGCGTCGGGCGGCGATCCCGTTCAGGCGCCAGCCCTGCCGGTTCGACCATGGGTCGGCGCTCTGAGCGCGCGCTTCCTCGACCAGAACATGCGCCAGCGCCGCTGCCACCAGATGCGGCTCGAACGGATCGCCTGGATCGGTGAGGCTGGGCATTTCACGGCCGATCAGCCCGGTGTCGACCCGCCCGCTCGAAAAGTCCGCATTGCGGACCAGGCGGACCAGGAATTCGACGTTGCTGGTCAATCCAACCAGAATCGTCTGCTGGAGCGCCTCGCGCATCCTGGCCAGCGCCTGTTCGCGATCGATGCCCCAGACGATCACCTTGGCGATCATCGCATCGTAGTACGGTGTGACCCGGTCGCCGGCCCGGACCGACCCGTCGATTCGCACCGGGGCCGGCTCCCCGCCATCGGCGCCGCCGGCCCTGATGGCGAAGGCGACATGGGGCGGCAGCCCCAGGTAATGGACCTGCCCGGTGGCCGGTACGAAGTCGCGATCCGGATCCTCGGCGTAGATGCGCGCCTCGATCGAGTGGCCGCGCAGTCGCACCTGGTCCTGCTGCAGGGGCAACGGCTCGCCCGCCGCGACCCTCAGTTGCCATTCGACCAGGTCCAGGCCGGTAACCATTTCGGTGACCGGATGCTCGACCTGCAGCCTCGTGTTCATCTCCATGAAGTAGAACTGGCCGCCCGCTGTCACGAGAAACTCCACGGTGCCGGCGCCGGTGTATCCGACCGCCCGCGCGGCGGTCACCGCTGCCTGCCCCATCTGCAGGCGCACCTCCGGCGCAAGGCCCGGCGCGGGCGACTCTTCGACGACTTTCTGGTGGCGCCGCTGGGCCGAGCAGTCGCGCTCGCCCAGCCAGATGCAGCCGCCGTGCTGGTCGGCGAACACCTGGATCTCGACGTGACGGGGGTCGGGCAGATAGCGCTCCAGCAGCACCCGATCGTTGCCGAAGGCCGCCAGCGCTTCGCGCCGGCATGACGCCAGCGCCGCCTCGAACTCGTCAGGCGCCGTCACGACCCGGATGCCGCGTCCGCCTCCTCCCAGGGCTGCCTTGATCAGCACCGGAAAGCCGATCCGCGCAGCCTCCGAGCGCAGCGTCGCCACGCTATCGTCCTGGCCGTCGTAGCCGGGAATCAGCGGAACCGAGGCAGCCCGCATCAGCTGCTTGGCCTGCCGCTTGTCGCCCATCGCCTCGATCGCGCGCGCCGGCGGTCCAACGAAAGTCAGGCCCGCATCCCCGCACGCCGTGGCGAAAGCGGCGCTTTCGGACAGAAAGCCGTAACCCGGGTGGATCGCGTCGGCACCGCTGGCACGCGCCGCGGCCACGATCCGGTCGATCCTCAGGTAGCTGTCGGAGGCGGCCGGCCCTCCGACCCGGATCGCTTCATCGCAGGCGGCCACATGGGCCGAGGCGGCGTCGGCGTCCGAATAGACGGCCACCGTCCTGACTCCGAGGCGGCGCGCGGTGGCCGCCACCCGGCAGCAGATCTCGCCCCGGTTGGCGATCAGCAAGGTTCGAAACATCTGCCCGAATCACATCTCTTCATCGTCGTCCCTGGCGGGCAGCGGGTCCGGATGCCCGACCTGCCACTGCGGCTTGCGCTTCTGCAGAAACGCGCGCACCCCCTCCCGGCCATCGTCCGAGCTGCGCACCGCGGCGATGCGCTCCGCGGTGTCGGCCAGCAACTGGTCTGTGAGCGGCCGGCCGGCGACGTCGTGCACCAGGCGCTTGGCCTCGCGCGTGGCGTGCAGGCTCGTCTGAGACAGCGCATCCAGCACCCCGGCGATGCAGGCGTCGAGCTGCTCGGGGGCGAGCACCGCGTGCAGCAGTCCGATCCTCAGCGCCTCCGCACTGTCGAATCGCTCGGCGGTCTGGAAGTAGCGCAGCGCGTTGCGCCGCCCGATCGCGCGAACCACGTGCGGTCCGATCGTCGCCGGGATCAGCCCGAGCCGCGTTTCGCTCAGGCAGAAGGTGGCGCCGCGCGCGGCAAACGCCATGTCGCAGGCCGCCACCAGGCCCAGGCCGCCGCCGTAAGCGTCGCCGTGGACGCGCGCGATCGTCGGCTTCGGACACTCGCAGATGGTGCGCAGCATGCGAGCCAGCTGCAACGCGTCGCGCCGGTTCTGCTCCGGGGTGAAGTCGGCCATCCGCGCCATCCAGTCCAGGTCGGCACCGGCGCAGAACACCGGGCCGCGGCCCGCCAGCACGATCGCGCGCACGCGCGCGCTCCGGCCCAGCTCGCCGAAGGCCGCGTCGAGCTCCTCGATCATCGACTCGTTGAACGCGTTGCGCACGCGCTCGCGCGCCATCGTGACGAACCCCACGCCGTCGCGCACTTCCGTCTGAAGCGTCTGCAATCCCTGCGTCATCGCCGGCTCCGCTGCCCACCGCAGGCGGCTCGATGCTACAGAAATGCGAGTCGGGACACTATCCGGAGCCGGCCTGGCGCTGCCAGGCCGGCATCGACTTCGGACGACATCCGGTGTTTGGGTTAAATTGGAACCTGCTTGTTTTGCCTGGCGGGCTCCCCACCTGCCGCGACAGCAGAAAGCCGATGCACCGATGAGCACGGAAATCGATTCGGAACTGACCTCGCTGTTTGGCCGGTGGACGTTCGCCACCGCGCAAGTCAAGCGCCTTGACGAATTGAACGTCGACCCCGACGCCATCAAGGCAGCCGCACAGCGGGTCATCGAGCAGCGAGGTCAGCTCGATCGTCAGCGCGCGATCGTGGACGCGATGGACGAGAACATGGCGGTTGCACTGTGCATCTGGCTGCGTGATCCTGCCAACGCGTCCGGTCTGCTCAAGCAGGCCAGAGCGGCATCGCGCAAGCGAGGCTGAGCGGTTTCGATACGGGTCAGTGCAGCGCGCCGCAGGTCGGCGAATTGGTCCAGATCGAACCGCACAGGTAGAGCGTGAAGTTCGTCAGATAGCCGTATTCCTGGCCCAACTGCACGTACTGCGCGACGTTGATCCGCCCGGCCAGATAGTGTCCGAGTGCGGTGGCGGTGACCTGCTGCGAGTAAGGCACTGCGCTCGCGGTCGTGCCGCTGACCGCGCTGGAGCGGGCGCTTTCGCCGGCCGAGTCCAGGGCCGACACCGCATAGCTGTGGGTCGTGGCGGGGGCGAGCCCGCCATCGGTGAACGACGTCGCGCCGGTCGATTGCACCTTGCCATCGTCCCGATACACGTCGTAGGAGGTGGCACCCGCGCTGGCGGTCCAGCCAACCGTGATCGAATCGCCGGTCGTGGCGGTCACGGTGACCTGGGCCGGGGTCGGCGGGATGCCTCCCGTGGGGCCGCCCTGCCCGGCCAGAATTCGATCGACCATGGCCATGATCGCTCCGGCCTGGGCACCGGTCTTCCGGTCGAAGTCGGCACCGTACCAGCCGATCCAGTCCCAGCAGCCGTTCGGATTCGGCAGCGAGCCGCTCGCGGCGGTGGTGTGAACCGCGCTGTCCGCGACGGCCTGCGGATACAGCACGATGATGTCGTTCGAATCGGCCCAGCGGTTGTAGCCGGTGTTGTTGAGGAAATCCGGGCCGATGCTGGCATACCCCTGCAGACACCCGTGCAGCGCGACGTGCAGCCGGCACTGGCGGCCGGCGGCGCAGTGGGCCGGCACGTACAGCCAGCCGGTCGCGTCCATCCCATGGCCCGCAGCGATGAATTCGGTCTGGTCGAACTGCAGCAGGCTTCCGCCCAGGGTGCCGTCGTTGCGTGGATTAAGCGCGCCGTGGATCCATTGCAACGCCGCTCCAGCGCCGTCGAAGTGGCAGTTGCTGATGTACGGCGAGATCGAGACGTTGCAGGCGTTGTCGCCGGCGCCGTCGAAGTCGGTTGGGAAGGTATGGACAGCGCTGTTGGTGTTGTCGTACTTCACGTTGGCGGCCGACACGAAGTGCCCCGTCCCGGTGTACAGCTGGTAGACCTGGTCGGTCACGTGCGGACCGACCGTCGTGTCGCTGGTCCCGGTGAACAGGTAGATGCGCTGGTTCGCGATGTTGCCGACGTTGTCGATGCGGTTGCCGCTCCAGTTTTTCATGTTGGCGATCGACTGCGAGATCGGCGGCGTCGCGTTGTACATGCAGGAAGCGTAATTGACCTGCGCGGCGCAATCGTAGGTGCCGCCGGCGAAGATGCCGACGCCCTTGAAGACCGACGAGAAGCTGACGCCCAGTTGCACCGCGAAAAAGCCGCCCGAGGACAGGCCCGATACCGAGACCTGGGCGCGATCCACGTTGTAGGAGGCCAATGCGGCGGCAGCGTGGGCGCGGGTCGCGACGGCCACGCTCAGCAGCGCAACCAGCGCCGCGCGCACGCTCGCGCCAGGTCGAGGCACCTCGGCAGACATGGATCTCCCCCTTATGTCGCCGGACGTCGCGCGGCGAGCTGCTCTTCGGCTTTGCGACTGCGCGGGGCGTCGCAATCCGTTGTGATCGACCAGTCGAGCAGGTACTCGAGGCGGTCAACGTAGCAGCCGACGCCGGCCGCGACCATCGCTCATGAGGATTAACCCCGTAGCCTCAACGGGTTTGCGGCATGCCCTGCGGTATCGCGGATGCACCCGATGCGATCCGCAGTTGCTCCAGTCTCGCGTGCAGGTGTCCGGTGAAAAGCCGTGCATCAGGAACCGGATCGCGCCGGGGCGACGTCAGATCCGCAGCACAGGCAAACGGGTCGGCTCGATCGGCGCATTGAGCGAGGCTGACAGCCCCAGCGCCAGGCACATGCGCGTATCGAGCGGATCAATCACGCCGTCGTCCCACAACCGGGCCGATGCGTAGTACGGGTGCCCCTGGCGCTCGTATTGGGCCAGGATCGGAGCCCGGAACGCCTCCTCCTCCTCGCGCGACCAGGCGGCGCCGCGCGCCTCGAGACCGTCGCGCCGCACCGTGGCGAGCACGCTGGCGGCCTGCTCCCCGCCCATCACCGAGATACGCGCGTTGGGCCACATCCACAGCAGGCGCGGCGAGTACGCACGCCCGCACATGCCGTAGTTGCCGGCGCCGAACGAGCCTCCGACGATCAGCGTGAACTTGGGCACCTGCGCACAGGCGACCGCGGCCACCAGCTTGGCACCATGGCGCGCGATGCCCTCGGCCTCAACCTTGCGCCCGACCATGAATCCGGTGATGTTCTGCAGGAACACCAGCGGCGTTTCGCGCTGGCAGCACAGCTCGATGAAATGCGTGCCCTTTTGCGCGCTGTCGGAGAACAGGATCCCGTTGTTGGCCAGGATCCCGACGGGAATGCCGTGGATCCACGCGAACCCGGTCACCAGCGTGGTGCCGAAACGCGCCTTGAATTCGTCGAATTCGCTGCCGTCGACGATGCGCGCGATCAGCTCGCGAGCGTCATAAGGCTGGCGCACGTCGGTCGGCACGACTCCATACAGATCCTGCGGATCGTGCAGCGGGGGCGCCGGATCGCGCAGCGCAACCGAAGCCCGCTGGCGTGGGCCGAGGCGCGCCACGATCCGGCGCGCCAGCGCCAGCGCATGCCGGTCGTCGTGCGCCAGGTGGTCGGCCACGCCCGACAGGCGCGTATGCACATCCCCGCCTCCGAGCTCCTCGGCAGTGACCGTTTCGCCGGTGGCCGCTTTCACCAGCGGCGGACCGCCCAGGAAGATCGTTCCCTGGTTGCGCACGATGATGGCCTCGTCGCTCATCGCCGGCACGTACGCCCCGCCCGCGGTGCACGAGCCCATCACGACCGCAATCTGGGCGATGCCCTGCGCCGACAGCGTCGCCTGGTTGTAGAAGATCCGACCGAAGTGATCGCGGTCCGGGAACACCTCGTCCTGGTTCGGCAGATTGGCTCCGCCGGAATCGACCAGGTACACGCAGGGCAGGCGGTTTTCCCGGGCGATTTCCTGGGCCCGCAGGTGCTTCTTCACGGTGATCGGGAAATACGTTCCTCCCTTGACCGTGGCGTCGTTGCACACGATCACACATTCGCGGCCGCTGACGCGCCCGATACCGGTGATCAGCCCCGCCCCAGGGGCTTCGCCGTCGTACATATCCAGCGCGGCCAGCTGCGACAGCTCCAGGAACGGTGCCCCCGGATCGAGCAGCAGTTGCACGCGCTCGCGCGGAAGCAGCTTGCCGCGCGCCACATGGCGGGCGCGGGAGGCCTCGTCGCCGCCGAGCGCGATCCGGCCGACCTTGGCGCGCAGATTCTCGACCAGGGCAGCCATCGCCTGCCGGGCGCGAGCGAACGACTCGCTGCCGCGGTCGATCCGGGTCTCGAGCACGCTCACGAGCCTGTCTGCTCCACCGAAGCGTTCGCGGCCCCGCTGCCGCGATGCTCGGCAAAATGCCGCCACGCGATCGCCAGCGCCAGCACCTGCAGCGACGACGCCAGAAAAAATGGAGCACCGACCCTCCAGTCCGAGGTCGGCAGGAAGCTGACCTGGGCCAGCACGGAATTGCCGATGATCGGCGCTATCACCGCCATCAGGCTGGCCAGCGAGGACAGGGTGCCCATCACGCGGCCCTGCTCCTCCGGCGGGGCCGCCTTGGATACGATGCCCTGGATCGTTACCACCGACCCCATGGCCAGGAAATTGCACGCGATGATCGCGTACAGCATCCAGCCTCGGGTGGCCAGCCCGTAGCCGGCGTAGGCGAGCGCGCCCGACAGCATCCCGGCCAGGATCAAGCGGCGCTCTCCGAGCACGCGAATCAGCCGGCCCAGCAGTCCACCCTGCACGACCACGGCGACCAGCCCGACCACGAACAACGAAAGGCCGCTTTCCCGCGGGCCCCAGCCGAACTTGAAGTTCGTATAAAGCACCCAGGTCATCTGCAGCATCCACTGTGCCAGGGCCGTGAACGCGAACGCCGTCACCAGCGCGCCGACCCCGCGCAGCCGGCTGACGCCGGCCAGCGCGGTCAGTGGGTTGGCGCGCGCCAGCGAAAGCGGCTGGCGCTGGTGCGCCGGCAGCGATTCGGGCAGCACCAGCAGCCCGTAAAGCCAGTTGACCGCGCTCAGGCCGGCGGCCGCGAACAGCGGCAGGCGCAGATCGATGCTGCCCAGCAGGCCCCCCAGCATCGGCCCGAGCACGAAGCCGATGCCGAACATGGCGCCGAGCTTGCCCAGCGCCTGAGTGCGCTGCTCCGGCGGCGTGATGTCGGCCACGTACGCCTGGCCGACCGCGAAATTGGCCGACAACCCGCCGCCGAGCACGCGAGCCGCGACGATCACCCACAGCGAACGCGCCAGCGCGGTCAGCAGGAATGTCGCCCCCAACCCTGCGATTCCAAGCAGCAGCAGCGGACGGCGCCCGAACCGGTCCGACAGCGCGCCCAGCAGCGGCGCGCACAGGAACTGGAACGCACCATAGGTGACGGCCACGGCCCCGTACCAGTAGGCTTGTGCGTCACGGCTGCTGGTGAACTCGCCGACCAGGATCGGCATGATTGGAATGATCAGACCGATGCCGATCACGTCGAGCAGCGACGTCACCATGATGAACGCGACCGCCGGCCGCCGCGAACTCATGGTCGGCGGGTCTTCAAAACGGACCCGTCGCAAGCCACCGCTCGACTTGCGGCAGCCGGTCATGGCCCCAGAAAGGTTCGCCATCGACGAAAATGAAAGGAGCACCGAACACGCCACGCGCCAGCGCGGAATCCACCAGCGCCTTGAGGCGTTCCTTGATGTCGGGCTGCTGGATCGCGGCCAGAACCTGCTCAGGGTCGGCCCCGACCTGGCGCAGCACGTCGGCCAGCACCGCAGCGTCCGCGATGTTGCGCCCGGCGCCGAAATAGGCCCGGAAGGCCGCATGCAGGAACGCCCGGGCAAGCTCAGGATCGGCCTCGCCCAGCCATAGCAGCGCGCGCGCGGCCCCGACGGTCGATATCGGAAACGGCTCCGGCAGCATGAACGGCACCCCGGCCAGGCGCGCGCTGCGCTCGAAATCGCGCTTGGAGTATTCGCCCTTCAGCGGCACTTCGGCCAGAGGACGCACGCCGGAAACCTTGAAGGCGGCGCCCAGCAGGATCGCCTTGTAGTCGACGCCGCGCCCATAGCGGGCTGCCAGCGCCTCGATGCACTCGGAGGCCAGGTACGAATAGGGCGATGAAAAGTCGAAATAGAACTCGATCGGTGCGGCCATCGATTACGCCGTTTGTGCGGCGTGGATCACGCCGGAGTACACACGCGCATCGTATTGCATCAGGACGCGCCCGTCGCGCTGGGTCGAGTCGAACAACTGGCGCAGCGCCTTCATCATGGGCGCGTGGCCGCTGTGATCCGGCGCCGGCAGGTACGAGGTGGAGCTCACGCGGGCGGCCAGCAGGTCGAAGTCCAGCTCGGTCGCGTGTTCGAAATCCGTGCGACGCCAGTGCGAGCCGCCGAAGAAGGCCCCGATCGAGCCCTCGTCGGTGTGGCGCTCGCGGATCCGCGGGTACTCGCCTCCGTATTCGAGCAGCAGCTGTTCATAACGGCGGGAAAAATCGCTGTCCTGCGTGCGCCGCACATTCCAGATCAACGCGGCGCGGGGCGGGCCGCGCAGGATGCGCAGCGCCTCGGTGCGGGTCGCGTCCACATCGAACCAGTGGAAAGCCTGCGCGGCGATCACGCAATCGGCGCTGGCGCTCGCCAGCGTGGTCGCCTGGGCGCTGCCGGCCACGCTGCGAAAGGCCGGCAGATCGGCCAGGGCGTGCTCGGCCTGTGCCCGCATCGAGGCGTTTGGCTCGACCCCGATGACCCGGAAGCCGGCCTGCAGAAAGATCCGCGACGACAGCCCGGTGCCGCTGCCCAGGTCGACGATCACGGCGTCGGCTGATAAATCGAGCTCGCGCACCAGATGGGTGGCGATTTGCGCCGGGTAGCCGGGCCGGCCGCTGGCATACGCCTGCGCCCGCCCCGAAAATCGGACCGTCGAATCGAGCGTCGGCGCGTCGGGCTTGCTGTCCATGTCTGAGGGCCTACTCGATGCGGGGCTTGGGTCGGCGGATGATCAGCACGCCGGTGAGGATACCGGCGCCCAGCGCGCCCAGCAGCATCGGTCCGCCGCCGACCACGCCCGACGCGAGCAGCATCGTGCCCAGGCAGGAGCCGAAATCCCGATGCTGGCACCAGGTCCAGGTGATCATCACCGCGAACGAGACCCAGGTGAGCAGCATCACCAGGATGGCGCGCGATACGGACTCGCCCAGCCGGCGGATCTTGCGTTCGGCGTTCTGGTAGACGATCAGCGAATACAGCATCGCCAGCAGCGCCGGCACCATCGCGAAGACCCACGGGTTCACGCCGGACCCTTCGGCGACCTTCTTGATCAGGAACTCGACGGCGCCGGCCGCGATCAGCGAGATGACGAAAAAGACCAGCGATGCGATCGTGGCAGCCGACATAGTCTCGCGGAAGATCAGCCGGGCGCCAGTTTACCGCGCGGTGCGCCGGTCACCACTCCAGCTGTTCGCCGGTATAGTGCAGGAAGCGTCCATTGTGCGATCGGTTGGCGGCAGCGATCACGCGCCGCAAGGCGGTCACGCTGTCGCGCACGTCGAGCCTGGCCGACGGGCCGCCCATATCCGTACGCACCCAGCCCGGGCTCAGGGCCATGCAGACCACCCCGCGCGCGCCCAGCTGGATGCTGGCGGTCTTGATCACGCTGTTCAGCGCCGCTTTGCTGGCGCGGTACAACCACGCATCGGTCCCGGTCGCCAACCCGATCGATCCCATCCGGCTCGAGAGCGCGGCCAGCTTGCCCTGCGCCGCCTCCAGGTTCTGCCCCAGCAGCGAAATCAGCTGCATCGGCGCCAGCACATTCGTGTGCATCACTTCGTCGAACTGCTCGCGCGATGGCGGAGCCAGATCGGTGGTGTCGGGACCGTAGACGCCGGCCACCAGCAGCACGAGGTCGAGCGGTTGTCCGTCCAGCTGCTGGCCGAGCGCCGCGACCGAATCGGGATCCAGCGCGTCCAGCGGCAGGGCGCGCGCGCCGAGCTGGCGCAACGCCTCGGCGTCCTGCGGGCGGCGGAAAGTCGCGAACACGCGGGCGCCGTCGGCCGCGTACTGGCGCGCGAATTCCAGTCCGATGCCGCGGGTTGCGCCGACTACGAGCACCGTGGGCATGCGCTCACCCTCTCCCTAGCCCTCTCCTGCTGCGCGGGAGAGGGGATTAGTTGCGCTCCGCAGCCCTGTCCCGCTGGGCGGCAGAGGGGACGAGCTGCGCTCTTCCGCCTGCTGTGGGGCCAGATAGCGGTTCTGGAAGCGCCGGTCCTGCGAATACGGGAAGATGTCTTCCAGCACGCCCTGCAGAATGCGTTCCTTGCGACGCTGCCAGAATTGCGCGGTCAGCAGGTCGGCGTGGTATTTCATGAACGCTGCACGGATCCGCGCGTCGCCCAGAAGAAAGGGGCCGAACTGCTCGGGGAACACGTCGCGCGGGCCGACCGGGTACCACGGATCGCCGGACATTTCGGCCTCCTCGTTGGGCGCCTGCGGGATGCTGCGGAAATTGCAATCGACCATGTATTCGATCTCGTCGTAATCGTAGAACACGACGCGGTTCAGGCGCGTGACGCCGAAATTCTTGAACAGCATGTCGCCGGGGAAGATATTGGCAGCCGCCAGGTCCTTGATCGCCTGGCCGTACTCCCGGATTGCATGGTCGACCTCGCCATCGGTCGCATGCAGCAGGAACATGTTCAAGGGGATCATCCGCCGTTCGATGTAAACGTGCTTGATCAGCACGGTCTGATCGTCGACCTCGACCACGGCCGGGCAATAGGCCAGCAGCTCCCGGATGAGCTCGGGCGAGAAGCGCCGCCGGGGCAGCGCGACCAGCGAGTACTCCCAGGTATCGGACATCCGGCCTACCCGGTCGTGGATCTTGACCAGGCGGTACTTGGACATCACCTGCGCGCGATCCGTTTCCTTCGGCTGCGCGATCAGGTCGCGTATCACCTTGAAGACGTACGGGTACGAGGGCAGCGTGAACACCGTCATCACCAGACCCCGGATGCCCGGCGCGATCTGGAACGAGTCGCTGGAATGCCGCAGATGGTGCAGGAAATCGCGGTAAAAGAGCGTCTTGCCCTGCTTCTGCAGGCCCACCATCGTGTACAGCTCGCTGGGCGGCTTGTGTGGAAGGATCGACCGCAGGAACTCGATATAGGCCGACGGGGCCTCCATGTCGACCAGGAAGTACGCGCGGGCGAAGGAAAACAGGGTCGCGACCGTATCGGCCGACAGCAGCAGCGTGTCGATGTAGATCTCGCCGCGGGCATTGCGCAGGAACGGCACTGCAATCGGCATGATGCGGGAACCGTTCAGGAAGCGCCCCACCAGGTAAGCGCCCTTGTTACGGTAGAACAGGTTCGACAGGACCTGGATCTGGCAATCCTGCTCGACGTGGAACGGGCGGCTCAAGGCCGGGGCCACGCCCGCGGTCCGATGGGCCTCGCAGATCGCGCGGATCACCAGCCTGATATCGCGCTCGATATCGACGAACGGCGAGGCCAGTCCGATGTCGATCACGATCTGCCGCAGCGTGTTGTGCAGGCCCGCGCTGGCCGGGTAGTAGCTGCGGTACGACGGCGGGTCCGAATCCATATAGTCGGTCGCGACGCCCGGGCGCACGAAGATGAACGCATTGTTGAAGTACAGCCTGTTCAGCAGCTTCGCGCACACCGAATTGAAGAAGGTCTCGGCGCATTCGGGCTGGCGGTGCCGCGCCAGGGCGGCAACGTATTGCTGCTTGACCGCCTGCCACAGCGCGTCGCGCTCGTGGTCGGACAGCGATTCCAGATCGAAGTCGCGCTGGATGCGATCCACCGCGTCCAGCACCCGCCGGTCATAGAAGTCGATCCGCTCTCGCGCGGAGGCCCGCATGCCGTGCCAGTCGCCCGTCTCGAAGCGGGCCTTGGCCTGCTGCGCCACGTAGCGGAAGCGGCGGTAGTGCAGGTCGAATCCTTCCAGGATCGCGTGGGCGATCGCGGCCGGCTGCGGCATCGAGCGGTCAAAGCGCGCCGGCACGTCCGCCGTTGCGACCTGGGCGGCGGCCGGCTCGTCGATCGGATCGACGGTCGGCACGTCCCCGGGCAACTTCTCCCTCAACATGGCCGTCAGGACGTTTCTCCGAAATATTCGCGCCCGATCAGCATCCGGCGGATCTCCGAGGTGCCGGCCCCGATCTCGTACAGCTTGGCGTCGCGCCACAGGCGGCCGGCCGGATAGTCGTTGATGTAGCCGTTGCCGCCCAGAACCTGGATCGCCTCCCCCGCCATCCAGGTCGCCCGCTCGGACGCAAACAGGATCGCACCGGCGCAATCCTTGCGCACGCTGCGCACGTGACCGCCGCCGAGGCGGTCCAGGCAGCGGCCGACCGCGTACACGTAGGCGCGGCACGCCGACAGCGTGGTCAGCATGTCGGCAACCTTGCCCTGAATCAGCTGGAACTCGCCGATCGGCTGACCGAACTGGCGCCGTTCGTGGATGTACGGCGTAACCACGTCCATGCACGACTGCATGATGCCCAGCGGTCCGGCTGCCAGCACCGCCCGTTCGTAGTCGAGGCCACTCATCAGCACGCGCACGCCTTGATCGATTTCGCCCAGGACGTTTTCGGCCGGCACCTCACAGTCGCGGAACACCAGTTCGCCGGTGTGGGATCCGCGCATTCCCAGCTTGTCCAGCTTGCGGCCCACCGAAAATCCCCGCATGCCCTTTTCGACGATGAACGCGGTGATGCCGCCGGCGCCCTTGTCGGGGTCGGTCTTCGCGTACACCACCAGCGTATCGGCGTCCGGCCCGTTGGTGATCCACATCTTCGTCCCGTTCAACAGGTAAAAGCCGCCCCGCTGCTGCGCCCGCAGGCGCATCGACACCACGTCGGATCCGGATTCCGATTCGCTCATGGCCAGGGCGCCCACGTGCTCGCCGCGCACGAGCTTGGGCAGATAGCGGCGCTTTTGCGCGGCGTTGCCGTTGCGCCGGATCTGGTTCACGCACAGGTTCGAGTGCGCGCCGTACGACAGTCCGATCGAGGCCGACGCCCGGCTGATCTCCTCCATCGCGACCATGTGGGCCAGGTAACCCATGCCGCTGCCGCCGAGCTCTTCCTCGACCGTAATGCCCAGCACGCCGAGCTCTCCGAGACGCGGCCACAACGCCATCGGAAAGCTGTCGCTGCGGTCGGTCTCGGCCGCCAGCGGCGCGATCTCGCGTTGTGCGAAGGCGCGCACCGCCTCGCGCAGCGAGTCGATGTCCTCGCCCAGGTCGAAGTCCAGGCCCGCCGTCGACATCTCCGTCTGCCTCCCTGCAGTGAACCCCAGCTTCGACAGGCCTCAACTCTTGCGGCGAGCGACAGCTTCGGGACCGAAAAGCGGGAGGATAAGCCTCGAGGGGTGTCTGCGACCCCCCTCGAGCACCCCCCGCGGCCTTCACAAGCGTCGCATTTGCGCACAGTGTTTCATGGCCCGTGCGCAGTTCCCGATGGTACCTCGCTGCCTTGGACGCGGGGTGCGCGTACTACAATCTGCGCAAGCCCCGCCCACCGGCCGCCCGACGGTGGCCCAACCTGAGCTCTGCGTGACTTCGGCCGAACACGAGCTGGACTTTCCCTGGACCTCGGCGCCCGAGCCCGGCGCCGCCGGCCTCTTCCGATTCAGCCATGTCTGACGAATCGGATCTGCAGCCGGAAACGCGACTGACCACGGTGGGCCGTGACAGCGTGGAGGGCTTCGGCTTCGTCAATCCACCGCTGGTGCGCGGCTCCACGGTGCTGCACCCGAGCGTGGACGACATGCGGCAGCGGGCCGTGCGCCGGGCGCACGGCGACGACTCGATGCCGGTGAGCTACGGCCGCTTCGGCACGCCGACCCACCACGCCTTCTGCGACGCGCTGACCGCGCTCGAGGGCGGCCACGCCAGCTGGGCCCTGCCGTCGGGGCTGACCGCCTGCACGATCTCGATCCTGGCGTACGTGCGGCAGGGCGACCACGTGCTGGTGCCCGATTCGGCCTACTCGCCGACGCGCCGCTTCTGCCAGCACACGCTGGCGCGCTACGGCGTCGAAGCGAGCTTTTACCCGCCGCGCATCGGCGCCGAAATCGGGCAGCAGTTCCGCCCCAACACCCGGTTGCTGTTCATGGAGTCGCCGGGCTCGTTGACCTTCGAGGTGCAGGATGTGCCGCTGCTGGCGCAAATCGCGCGCAACCATGGCGCGGTCAGCGTGATCGACAATACGTGGGCCACGCCGCTTTACCTGCAGCCGCTGGCCCTGGGCGTCGACGTCTCGGTGCACGCGGCCACCAAATACATCGGCGGCCACTCGGACCTGCTGATGGGCACCGTGACCGCCAACCAGGCGGCGTGGCCGGCGCTGCGCGACGCGATCCATGAATTCGGACTGAATGCCAGCCCGGACGACTGCTGGCTGGCGTTGCGGGGCCTGCGCTCGCTGGCGGCGCGGCTGGCGCGCCACCGCGAAATCGCGCAGCGGCTGATCCAGTGGCTGCGCGAGCAGCCCGAGGTGGCGCGCGTGCTTTATCCCGCGCTGCCGGAGGATCCGGGCTACGCGCTGTGGCGCCGCGACTTTCGCGGCGCCAGCGGCCTGTTCGGAGTGGTGCTGGCGCCGCACGTCAGGCAGCGGGCGCTCGAGGCGATGATCGACGGGCTGCGCCTGTTCGGCCGCGGCTTCTCGTGGGGCGGATTCGAAAGCCTGCTGGTCCCGTCCCGCCCCGAGCGGTCGGTCGAGCCGCTGCCGCCGTCGGGGCCGATGTTCCGGATCAGCGCAGGACTGGAGGACGCCGACGACCTGATCGCCGATCTGCGCGCGGGCTTCGAGCGGCTGCGCGCGGGTTGAGCACCGAGTTCGATTCAACCGAGGAGATGCCCACATGAGGACGATGGCAGGTAGCTTCAACAGAGCCGCGATCGCGGCGCTGGTGCTGTCCGGTTTCTTGTTTTCGTCGGCGCCGGTGGCGGGCGCCTCAGCGGAGATCGACGCTCACGTGCGCCAGACGATCGAAAACCTGTACAAGACCAGCTCGGCGGCCAAGGACCTGGCCGCCAAATCGGCCGGGATGCTGGTGTTCCCCACCGTTGTCAAAGGCGGATTCGTCGTCGGCGCCGAATACGGCGAGGGCGCGCTGCTGGTCGGCGGCAAGACCGCCGCCTACTACAGCATCGCGTCGGGCTCGTTGGGCCTGCAGATTGGAGTCCAGGAGAAAAGCGTCGTGCTCCTGTTCATGACGGCCGAGGCGCTGACCAAATTCCGCGAGAGCCAGGGCTGGAAGGCAGGGGTCGACGGGTCGGTGGCGCTCGCGAACCTGGGAGCGGGCGACGCGATCGACACGGAGACCATGAAAAAGCCGATCATCGGCTTCGTCTTCAACAACAAGGGCCTGATGGCCAACCTGACGCTGGAAGGCTCGAAGATCACGCGGATCGACCGGTAAGCGGCGCGGGTCAGGCGCGCGCCGACGGTCGCGGCGGAACGGCCAGCCAGGTCGCGACCACGGCGGCGGCAAAGACCGTGTAGGCCAGGGTGAATACCCAGGCCGGGAGGTCGTAGTACAGCGCGCGCTCGACCCACTGCTGCACGAATCCTTCCGGGGCCTGCCGGTGTCGCAACACGGCTTCCCACACCGTGAGCGGGCAGGCGACGCCGGCCAGCGACTCCAGCGCGACGAAACCGATCGCTGCCAGGTGCAGCGCGCGCAGCCAGCGGATCCGGATCCAGGACCAGCGCAGCGCGGCGCCGATCCAGATCAGCGGCAAGCCGGCCGTAATGAAGATCACGATCGCGCAATGGACCGCGAGCACCGAGTCGGCGAGCATCGGGCGTCGGCATCAGCATGCTGATGATGGATTTTATCGCGTACGATCGCCGACCCTGACCATTGCGGCGCCTCAATCCGGAGGAGTCGAGGCGATGAACTCCGGACGAGCCCGATGGTCTAGAGTCATCATCGACCGACCCGACGCAAAGGGGGCACCGTGCGCAGCATTCGATCGTTAATTCGCAGCAACCGCGGCTTTCTTGCCTTCCTGCTCCTGTTCGGCCTGGTTCGGACCGCCGTGGCCGATTACAACGTGATTCCCTCGGGGTCGATGCGGCCGAATCTGCTGGAAGGCGATGTCGTGCTGGTCAACCGCCTCGCCTACAACTTGAAGCTGCCGCTGACCGACATCGTGCTGGCCCGCCTTGGAGAGCCCAGGCACGGCGACATCGTCACTTTTTTTTCACCGAAGGATCGCGTTCGACTGATCAAGCGCGTGGTCGGGCTGCCCGGCGATATCGTCACAATGAAAAACAAGCAGCTCCTGATCAACGGCCGCCAGGTCGAATACGCGCTGATCGGCGTCGTCAGCGAGGACGCCGGCGACGGCCGCCGGTGGCCATCGGTCCGGGTCCGGGAGGAGCTCGGCGATCATCCTTACCCGATCCAGTGGCTGGACGGAACCGGCAATGCAGCGTCGTTCGGTCCCATCGTGATCCCGCCGGACCGGTATCTGGTGCTCGGAGACAACCGCGACAACAGCTTCGATTCCCGATTTCTCGGGCTGATCCCGCGCGATCTGCTGATCGGCCGAGCAAGCCGGGTCCTTGTATCGGCGGCCATCACGGACAATTGGATGCCTCGCATCGACCGCTTCGGAAAAAGCCTATACGACTAGCCGGTTGACGAGGCCCGCGAGCCGGCGCGCGGCTTGCGCCCGCGCTTTTGCACGATCCGGTCGAAGGCCCAGTTCGGCACGCCGCGCAGCAGGCGCGCGAGCCAGGCCATCTGCCACGGGATGACCCGGTAGCTGGCTCCCTGCACGATCGCCTGCGCGGCCTGACGCGCGAAGGACTCGGCAGGCATCAGGAACGGCATCCGGTAGGGATTGCCTGCGGTCATGGGAGTGTCGACGAAACCGGGCGCGATCGTCACCACGCGCACGCCGCTGCCACGCAACTCCACGCGCAAGCTCTCGCAGTAGCTGATCAGCGCTGCCTTGGATGCGCAGTAGGCGCCGGCTCCAGGCAGTCCCCGCACGCCGGCCACGCTGGCGATGGCTGCCAGAGTGCCCCGTCCGCGCTGGCGCATCGGCGTCACGAACGGGTGAAATGTGTCGATCGCCGCCAGAAGGTTGGTGGCGACAATGCGTTCGAACACCGGCAGGTCCTCGGCGCATTCGGTCAGCGTTCCGGCCGAGATGCCGGCGTTGGCGATCACGACGTCGACCCCGCCGCTGGCCTGCTCGAACTCGCGGGCGGCCTGGAGCAGACGGGCCCGATCGGTGACGTCGAGCGCGTAACGGCGGTGACTGCCGGGCGGCAGTTGCGCGATCAGGCCGTCCAGGGCATCGGCGCGCCGCGCCAGCAACCCCAGCGTCGCTCCGCGCGCCGCGAACTCGCGCGCCAGCGCCGCGCCGATTCCGCTCGAGGCACCGGTGATAAAGACGTTCAAGTGACCGTAGCCGCCTTGGCTACTTCTTCTTGTGCTCGCGTCGAGCGAGCTCCAGCAGATAGTCCATGACCGCCAGCGCGCCGGCACTGCCTCGGTTGCGCGCGATCGATGGCGAGGTCAGGTAGCGGCCGTCGCAAGCGAGCGTCGGCGTGCCGTCGATTCGATAGGCCTGCCAGATCTGGTTGGCGCGGGAGACCGCCGAGGCAACCGAAAACGAGTTGTACACCGACAGCCATTTGGCTCGATCGATGCCGTTGGCGGCCATGAAATCGGCGATGTCGTTCGCGTCGAACAGCTTCTTCTTTTCGACGTGAATGGCCTTGAACACCTTGAGGTGCATGTCTTCGAGGCGGTCGAGCGTCTGCAGCGCGTAAAACGTCATCGACAGCGGGTTTTCCGTCGGATTGAACGCGACCGGGACATGGCGGTAGGCCACGTCGGCCGGCAGGCGCTTGCGCCACGCTTCCAGCTCGCCGACGAACTCGAAGCAGTGCGGGCACCAATAGCCGAAGAAGTCCACCACCTCGATCTTGTCGGTGGCCTCCAGCGGCGGCTGCGGGCGATCCAGCACGATGTAATCGGTGCCAGGCTGCGGAGCCGAGGCGCCCTGGGCACGGGCGGCCAGCGGCGTCAACGACGCGCAACACAGACCGATCAGAACGTCACGACGCGAATACGAAACAAACATGGTGACCTCGGGTTGATGGAATCCTGTTGTTCGACTGGCTTAACGCGCCTCGATCCGGGGCGGCTGACGCACCCTGCAATCATGGAGTGTGCACGACCTGCGCCTCGATCCCGTTTTCCGCCAGCGTGCGACGAATTCCCGACAGGTCGTCGAGCTCGCGGTACGGGCCGATGCGTACCCGGTAAAGGACGGTCGCACCGCCGTCCTGCGTGACCTGCGAGACACGCGCATCCAGTCCGAGCAGCGCGAGCCGCGCCCGCATCGAGTCGGCGTCCTGGGCGGACTTGAAGGCGCCGGCCTGCAGCATCACCCGTGCGCCACTGTCGGCGGCGGTTGCCACCGTCGCAGGCGCCGCGCCCGCAGCGGGAGCGGATTTGTCCTCGATCGGGGCCGGCGCGGCATTGTGCGCGGGGTCGGGCAAGGCGGGCAGCACGGCCCGGTTCGAGTAGAGCGGCTTATTCGGATCCGGCAGCTGGCCGCCGGCCGCCGGGTTCACGTTCGCGGTGGCCCGTTGCACCTTGTTGATGAAAGGCACCGGAGAGTTCGTGATGTAAAGCGCCGCGGCCGTCGACACCGCCAGGCCCACGACGAGCCCCGACAGGAAGCCGACGACCGCGCGATCAGACCAGGTGACGACAGCCATGTTCTACATCCGTTCGGGGGCGGACACGCCGATCAGGGCGAGGCCGTTTCTAAGGACCTGGCGCACCGCAAGCAGCAGGGCAAGCCGGGCTGCGCGCGCGCCCCAGTTTTCCACCAAAATGCGCTCGGCATTGTAAAACCCGTGCAGCTGGGCCGCGAGCTCCCTCAGGTAGAAGGCAACCTGGTGCGGCGCCAGCGTCTCGGCCGCTTCGGCCACCACGTCCGGAAAGTCGCTCAGCCGGGCCAGAAGCGCCATCTCGCGCGGGGAAGCGAGCGGCGTCAGGTCCGCCTGCAGTGCCGCCTCTTCATCGAACGGCGCGCCCTGCTCAGCCGCCTGGGCCAGCACCGAGCAGATCCGCGCATGGGCGTATTGCACGTAATAGACCGGGTTGTCCTCGCTGCGCGCCTGCGCCAGGTCCACGTCGAATGCGAACTCGGTATCGGCCTTGCGCGACACCAGGAAAAAACGCGTGGCATCGCGCCCCGCCCACTCGATCAGATCGCGCAGCGCGACGAAGGTTCCGGCCCGCTTGGACATCTTCACTTCCTGCCCGCCGCGCATCACCCGCACCATCTTGTGCAGCATGTATTCGGGGTAATCGGGCGGGACCGACAGCCCCATCGCGCGCCCCGCCACCTGCAGGCCGGCGCGCACGCGCGCCACCGTGCCATGATGGTCCGAGCCCTGCACGTTGATCGCCCGGGCGTATCCACGCTGCAGCTTGGTCACGTGGTAAGCCACGTCGGGCACGAAGTAGGTATAGGTGCCATCGGCTTTACGGACGACGCGGTCCTTGTCGTCAGCGCTGCCTTCCACCGCGGTGGTGCGCAGCCACAGCGCTCCCTCCGACTCGTAGGTCAGCCCGGCTTCGCCCATCACCCGCACGACCTCCTCGACCCGCCCGTCGGCGTACAACGACGACTCCAGGTAAAAATGGTCGAAGCGCACGCCCACCGCCTCGAGGTCCAGATCCTGCTCCCGTTGCAGCCAGGCCACCGCGAAACGGCGGATCGCCGGCAGGTCATCCGGGTCGCCGCTGGCCCGCACCTCGGCGCCATCGCGCGCCTGAACCGTCGCACTGGCCAGAAACGCGCGCGCGATCTCGATGATGTACTCGCCCAGGTATCCGACCAGGTCCGGATCGATCGGCTCGCCGCGCAGCTCGCGCGCGCGCGCCTGCACCGAGGCGGCCAGCTGGTCGATCTGGACGCCGGCGTCGTTGTAGTAGAACTCGCGCGACACCTGCCAGCCGCGTGCCGCCAGCAGATTGGCGAGCGCGTCGCCCAGCGCCGCCTGGCGCGCGTGCCCCACATGCAGCGGCCCGGTCGGGTTGGCGGAGACGAATTCGACGACCACCCGCCGCCCCTGGCCGTCGGAGCCGCTGCCGAAGCGGCCGCGCTCGCGCAGCACGGCGCGCGCCACGTCCTGCTTGGCCGCGGCGTTCAGGCGCAGGTTGATGAAGCCCGGTCCGGCCACCTCGACCGCCGCCAGCAGGTCGCGGGCTGCAGGCAGCTCGCGCAGGCGGGCCGCGATCTGCTCGGCGATCTTGCGTGGGGGCTGCCCCAATTCGCGCGCCAGACCGAGCGCCACCGGGCACGACAGATCGCCGTGCTCCGGGAGCTTCGGACGCTCCAGTTCGATGGGGGCAGGCGCCGCGCGTATTGTGCCCAGCGCCTGGCGCAACAGTTCCGCGATCGCCTGCCGCTGTTCGGCGAGCATGAAGGTGGTATGTCTATGCGGCGGTCGTTCCACGCACAGTGTACCGGACCGCTGGCGGCAGGCAGCGCCGCCGGCATGGGTTGCTGCCGCCGTGGAAGGTGCATAGTGTCGCGCATGGACGACGGACCCCGGGACCGGCGCAACCAGATCGAACAGGGAGGTGCTCCATGGCGAATCTTCTATCCGGCAAGATTGCCCTCGTCACCGGCGTCAGCCGCGACGGGCAGGTTGGTCAGGCGGTCGCAAGGGCGCTGGCAGCCGAGGGCGCGGCCCTCGCAATCGTGGCCCGGTCGCGCAGCAACGTCGAGGCCCGGGCGCAGGAGTTGAAGGCCGACGGTGCGCGCGTCGTGCCCCTGGCGGCGGATCTGACAGCCGAGACCGAAGTGCGGCAGGTGGTCGACCGGGCCGCCTCGGAATACGGCCGCCTCGACATCCTCGTGAATCTGGCCGGGGGGCTGACCCGATACAAGCCGGCCATCGAGGTCACGCTGGACGACTGGAATCAGGAAGTCGGGAACAATCTGCTGGCCGCCTTCCTGTGCTCGCGCGCGGCGTTTCCCCGCCTGCGTGACGCCGGCGGCGGCGCGATCGTCAATTTTGCCCGGGCCGGCTCGGCTCAGGCCAACATGGTGGCCTACAACTGCGCCAAGGCGGGTGTGGAAGCGCTGACCCGCACGCTGGCTCTTGAAGGCCGCGACCATGGCATCCGCGTCAACGCGGTGGCCCCGGGGCTGGTCGATACGGCATCGAACATCGAAGCGATGAAGCCGAAGGATCTCAAAAAATGGGCCCGGCGCGAGGATATCGCCCGCGTGGTCGTTTTTCTGGCTTCGGATGCCTCTGCCGGCGTCACCGGCCAGACGGTGGCGGTGACCGGCTGGGGGATCTGACCTTGAAAATCGTTGCGATCAGGCTTGCGCTGCTGTTTCTGCTTTCCCCCGCGGCGCTGGCGGCGCCACCCGCTTACACGGTGACCGCGCGCCTGCCGGTGCCCGGGCCCAACCGCTGGGACTACGTATTCGTCGACCAGCACACGCACCGCCTTTACGTGGCGCACGGCGCGCAGACCGACATCATCGACACCGCGCACGACACGCTGATCGGGCAGCTGGCCGATACGCGTGGCGTGCACGGCATCGCCACCGCCGATGAGCTCGGCCTGGTGTTCACGAGCAACGGCGCCGATGACGAAATCGGCGTCTACGACCTTGCCAGCGGGCGCCGGCTGCGGTCGATCAAGACCGGCGCCAATCCGGATGCGATCGTCTACGAACCCGTCTCGCGGCGGGTGATCGCTTTCAATGGGCGCTCGCACGACGCGACGCTCGCCGACGCGAAGACCGGCGCCGTGGTGGCGGCGGTTCCGGTGGGGGGCAAGCCGGAATTCGCGGTGGTCGATGGCCATGGGCTGGTGTACTTCAATGTCGAGGACACGGCCGAGGTCGCCGCTCTGGACGCGCGCACGGGCAAACTCGTCGCGCGCTATTCGATCGCCCCGTGCGACAGCCCGACCGGACTGGACGAGGACTCCCGGGGAAGGCTCTATTCGGTCTGCCACAACGGTCTGATGGTGGTCAGCGATCCGGTGACCCGCAAGGTCATCGGCCAGGCGAGCATCGGCGCGGGTCCCGATGGCGTCGTCTGGCTGGACGGCTACGCGATCAGCGCCAACGGGCGCGACGGCACGGCCAGCATCATCGGCGAAACCACGCCGGGGCATTTTGAAACGCTCGCCACCATCACGGTCGCGCCCGGCGCTCGCACCATCGCCGCAGACCGCGGCTTGCACAAGCTTTACCTGCCGACGGCGGATTTCCGGCCCGAGGCTCCGGCCGCGCAAGGTCAGAAGCCGGCGCGGCCGGAAGCGATTCCGGGCACCTTCAAGGTCATCGTGGTCAGCACGGGTTGATGCGGGAAGGCGCCGGGCCCACGGGCGACTTTCAGCCGGGCGCCGCGCGGTCGAGGCGGTCGATCGCCCACGTCACCGCGCCCATCAGCACATAGCCTGCGGCCAGCGCCCAGGTGGACGGCGGCGTCGATCCGCCCGGCACGAACAGGCGGCCATCGGCGTACGGCGAATGGATCAGGCCGAACAGCGTCAGCGCGGCGGCCAGCATGCAAATGACCAGCGCGCGCCCGCGCCGGCGGTCGATCAGGTCGATCACCAGCGCGCTCCACAGCATCGCGCTCACGATGAAGCCGTTGGCCAGCAGCAGCAGCGCGCGATAGGTGTTCTGCTGCGCGGCAGGCAGCTTTTCCGGGACGAGCTGCAGCGCCCCGAGCAGGCCGTTCCAATGGATCAGCACCAGCTGGGCGATGGCCGGAATGAACGCGATCGCGATCGCCGGCATGTGGTCGGGGTCGGTCTGCCGAAACGCCTGCGCGCTGATCTCCAGGCCGACGAACACCAGCACGGAGACCAGCACCGTCTCGGGCAGCCAGGACAGCAGCACGCCGACCAGGCCGCTGAATGCGCCCAGTCCGATGAACAGGCCCGTGGCCGCGGTGTAGCCGGCCCGGCTGCCCATCCTCTTGTACGCGGGATGGCCGATGTACGGCGTGTTCTGGACCACCCCGCCGCACAACGCGGCAACGAATGTCGCGATGGCCTCGACCAGCAGAATGTCGCGCGTGGGGTAGTTGTCGCCAGCCGCGCTGGCGCTTTCGGTGTTGTCGATGCCGCCGACCAGCGTAACCAGGGCGAACGGAATCGCCAGCGGGATGTAGGGCAGCGAGGCGCCCAGGCCGTCGAGCCATGCGCGCGTCGGCCACGGCAGCGCCCATTGCAGGCCGACCCCGTCGAGTCGAGGCGCCGGGGCCGGCGAGCCGAGCGCATGGGCGGCCGCCCAGGCTGCCGTGCCGAGCAGCACGGCGCCGACCATGGCCGGAACCCGGAACGGCAGGCGCCGGCCGCCGATCAGCGTGCACAAGACGACGCCCAGCGCGACCAGGCCGCCAACCGGCTCGGCGATGATCTTGGCCATCGGAAAGAAGCAGATCAGCGCCATCGCCACGGCCGACAGGGCGGCGAGCAGCGCGCTGCGCGGCAGGCTGCGGCGCACCCAATCGCCGAAAAACGCCGCGGCAACCTTGACGAGGCCCATGATCGCCAGCACCGCGCTGCCGATGGCCAGCGTTCGATCGGGGTCCGCCGTCAGCACCCAGGCCGGACCGATCACGCCGAAGCACAGCCCGAACATCGACGGCGTATCGACTCCCAGCGGCATCGCGCACACGTCATGGCGCCGCTCGCGGCGCGCCAGGCGGAACGCCAGCGCGGTGTAAGCCAGGTCACCGACCAGCACCCCGAGCGCGGTGCCGGGAATCATCCGGCCGAAGACAAGGCTCGACGGCAGATGGAAGACGCCGGTCAGAATCGCACTCATCGCGGCGAGCAGCGCGAGGTTGTCGATCGCCAGCGCAAAAAAACCGTTCAGGTCGCCGCCGGCCAGCCAGCGGTACCGGAATCGCGCAGGATCGGGTGCGACGGCGGCCCGGGCCGGGGTCATTGCCGGCCGGCCCCGGCCAGCTCAAACAGCGGCTGCAACGATCCGACCGTCACACCCCGGTAATTGGTCAACGATGGCCGGAAATCCCGGGCCAGCGGGCTGTCGGCCGGCGCGGGCAGAAGTCCCATCTGGTGGAGCAGTTCGGCGGTCGCCGTGTGTAGCGCGCGCGCATTGCCGTCGGCAATCCGTACCGCGATTCCCAGCCCGCGCGATCGCACCCCGATCGCCTGCACGCCGTCGGCCCCCGATTTCGCGATCCAGTCTCCGCCGCCGGCTCGAGCGAGCGCCAGATCGAACCGTCCTGTTCCCGACACCAGGTCCGGGTGGCGCTGCATCGCGTAGCGCAGCGCATCGAGCGCCGTTCCCTGACCGACCGCCAGCAGCGCATAAACCTGGGCCAGCCGCGCCAGCGGCAGCGCGTAGGTCGGTGCGCTGCAGCCGTCGATCCCCGACGCGATCGGGCTCGTTGCGGCGAACTGCTGCACCGTATTGCGGATCCGCACCTGCAACGGCGAATCGGGCGCCAGGTAATCGGCCAGCCCGTGGCCGTACAGCCGGCAGTAGGCTAGAAATCCCGCGTGCTTGCCCGAGCAGTTGTGGGTCAGCGCCCCGAAGCGGGCTGCCGGCGGCACCGGCTTGCCGGTGGCCGCGTAGAAAAGCGGCGGGTGACAGCCGCACTGCAGATCGGTCTCGCGCGCGCCGATCCGCGCCAGCATGCGCCGCACGATCCCCACGTGAACCGCTTCGCCGCTGTGGCTGGCGCACATCAGCGCCACTTCGTGCGACCCGAATCCGAAACGGCCCGGGCCATTGTCCTCGGCGAATGGCAGTGCCTGCAGCGGCTTGAGCGCGGAGCGCGCGAAGTTCAGCGCCTGAACGTCCCCCAGGCCGAGCGCCAGATCGCCGCGCACGTCGCACACAGCGATCGTGCCGTAATGCACGCACTCGATCGTGCTTCCTCGCGTGGTGGCCAGCAGCGGCACATGACCCGGCAGCTGGCCCATCGAGACGATCAGTTCAGGCCGCCGTCGACGAAGCGGCTGCCGCCAGGCTCGCGGTGAGCTCCTTGCGATACCGGTTCAGGTCCTGCACGGTGTCGAACGTGCGCTCGAACAGCAGGCTCAGGTTGTGCAGGATGCGCCTGACCACGCGCGTCTCCCACTCCGCATCGAACCGGATCTGCTGGTCGAGCCAGCGGTCCAGCCATCCGGGATCCGGCAGCCGCGACTGCACCGTGTCCTGCGGGAACAGGCGCCGGTTCACGTGCAGATTGGTCGGGTGCAGCGCCCGGTCGGTGCGGCGGGCGCTGGCCATCAGCACCCCGATCCGGGCGAACGCGGCACGCGCGGTATCGCCCAGCTCGGCCAGGTGCTTTTTCATGTAGCGCAGGTAGGCGCCGCCATGGCGCGCCTCGTCCTGCGACAGCAGCTCGTAGATGTGGCAGATCACCGGTTCGGTATGCCATTCGGCAGCGCACCGGTACCAGTGGTTCAGGCGCACCTCGCCGCAGAAGTGCAGCATCAGGGTCTCCAGTGCCGGCGCCGGATCGAATTCGAAGCGCACGTTGTGCAGCTCCTGCCGGGTAGGCACCAGATGCGGGCGGAAGCGGCGCAAGTACTCGATCAGCACCAGCGAATGCTTCTGCTCCTCGAAGAACCATACCGAGATGAACGCGGAGAAGTCCGAATCGTCCCGGTTGTCGCGCAGGAACATCTCGGTGGCCGGCAGCGCCGCCCACTCGGTGATCGCGTTCATCTTGATCGTCAGCGCCTGGTCGTCGGTCAGGCGCGAGCCGTCGAACCGGTCCCAGGGGACGTCCTTTTCCATGTTCCAGCGGACGGCCTCCAACGACTTGAACAGGTCCGGATAGAGCATGTCCGTGTCCATATCGAGCCTCCCGCTGGACGGGCTGCCGCAAGACTACCGCGTGCGCCCGTCTTCGAACAGTGCCTGTCCCCCGATCGTGCGCGGCCTGCGGCGGCTAGCCGGGCACGCGCTTGTCATGCGCGATCAATGCATACGCCGAATGGTTGTGTATCGACTCGAAATTTTCGCATTCGACGGTGTAGGCGACCACCCGCGCATCGCGGTTCAACTCGAGCGCCACGTCGCGCACCATGTCTTCGACGAACTTCGGATTGTCGTACGCCTGCTCGGTCACGTACTTCTCGTCGGGCCGCTTCAACAGGGCCCACACCTCGCACGAACCCGAGGTCTCGGCGATCCGGATCTGCTGGTCGAGCGCAAGCGGCGCTGCCAGTTCCACCTGGACCGATACGTGGGAGCGCTGGTTGTGCGCACCGTAGTCGGCGATCCGCTTGCTGCACGGGCACGCGCTGGTCACGGGAACCACGACCTTCTGCGTCAGCGTCAGCGTGCCGCCCGACATGCGGGCGCCCAGCGTGACGTCGTAGTCCATCAGGCTTTCGACCCCGCTCACCGGGGCCGCCTTATTGATGAAGTAGGCAAAGCGGGCCTCGATCGACCCGCTGGAGGCCTCGAGCCTGAGCAGCATCGACCGCAGCAGCGAACCGAGCACCTCGGCCGACAGCGGCTCGCGGTTCTCCTGCAGCAGCGCGATGAAGCGCGACATGTGCGTGCCCTTCTGATGCGCGGGCAGCCCGACGAACATGTCGATCGACGCAACGGTCGGTTGCGGGCCGTTGGCCGAAGCGATCATCACCGGGTGTCGAATCGCGCGCACCCCGACCTGCTGAATGGCCAGCTGGCGCAGATCGGCCGTGGATTGCACGTCGGGCAGGAAAAGCGAATCCGGAGCGTTCATCAGCTGAAAGAAACCTTGGTCCAGAGTCCAGTTCAAGAATGGGACAGCGTCACCGGGCGGCAGTTCCTTGGCAGCCGCGCCGCAGCAAACCAGCCGTCGAGTGTGCCGCAGCCCCTTGGTTTTCGCAAACCGCCCGGGCGAGGCGGTTGTGGCCTCTTTCCTGGCAGGCCTGTCTCGTGACTTGGACAAACAACCTCCGCTTGGCCGGCCACCCTGCGTGTAAGTCGGCGCATGCCAAGCGATTAACCGATATTCGCCTGAAAGGCCGCGATTTCCGCATTCCGCCGTGATACGCTAACCTTCGACAGCTTGTCGTGGACAGATAGACACCGACTCCGCCATGAACGATGCGGTTTCCGATTCCGCCGACGGTGCATACGGAATCGCCGCGGTCGAGCGCGACACCGGGTTGAGCAAGGACACGCTGCGCGTGTGGGAGCGGCGCTACCGGTTTCCGCTTCCAGCCCGAGATTCCTCCGGCGAGCGGGTCTACTCGCGCCAGGAGGTCGAGAAGCTCAGGGTGCTGAAGCGGTTGCTCGATCAGGGCCATCGGCCGGGCAAGGTGATCGGGATGGCCATCGAGCAGCTCGCGCGGCTGGCCGATTCGGCAGCGCCGCATGCGGCCCGACGCGCCGAGGTTGCGCGCCTGCACGGCGGCCTGGATGTCTACCTGGACCTGATTCGCCAGCATCGGGTCGAGGAATTGCGCCGCCAGCTTTCGCAGTCGCTGTTGCGCATCGGACTGGCGCGCTTCGTGGCGGAAATGGTGTCGCCGCTGAACGAGCTGGTCGGCGACGCCTGGGCCCGGGGTCGATTGGAGATCTACGAAGAGCACCTGTACACCGAATCGATCCAGGTCGTGTTGCGCAACGCGATCAGCTCGATTCCGCGCCCGGGCAGCCGTCCTCCGGTGGTCCTGCTGACGACCTTTCCGCAAGAGTCCCACGGCCTCGGACTGCTGATGGCCGAAGCGTTCTTCGCGCTGGAAGGATGCCGATGCGTGTCTCTCGGCGTTCAAACGCCCCTGCTGGATATCGTGCGGGCGGCCACGGCCCAGCGGGTGGATATCGCCGCATTGTCGTTCAGCGAGGCCCTGAATCCGAACCAGGTGATCGACGGGATCGGCGAGCTGCGCAGCAAGCTTCCGCCCGGCACCGCGATCTGGGTTGGCGGATCGTGCTCGGCCCTGGTGCGGCGTGTGCCGGCCGACGTATTGGCCCTGCGGTCGCTCAACGACATCGCGCCCGCCCTTGCGACCTGGCGCAGCACGCACCGCTCCGCGTGAACTACTTGGGCGCTTTGCGGCCCGAGCTGCTTTCCGGGGGCGATTGCGCCGGCTGGGTGGGCGGTTTCGGACGCGAGACATCGGCTTCACGTTGAGGCTCAGAGGCGGAGGCCGCGCGCTCGGACTCGGCCGCTGCCGCCTGTGCAACGCGGACAAACTGATCCTGCAGCGCGTTCCACCACACCGCCGGGTTGAAGGCAGCGGCCTGCGCGCCCGCAGCCGGTTCGCCCCGCGAGCTTGCGGCCGCCCCGGAAGCGGCCTGCTCCGCGGGGCCAAAGCCCGCGGCGGCCGAGCCGGCCTGCGCAGAGCGCGCCATCGACTGCAGCGCGATCAGCCCGTTGCGCTGCATCTCCAGCGTCTGGATGGTGGTGTGCAGCAACGCGCGGTTCATGTCGAGCCAGTGCTCGACGGTGCGCAAGTCGTTGATCCGCTTTTCGAGCTCGTTCGGATCGAGGGTCGGCATCATCATCGAGGGCAGCCCCGGCGCCAGCGGCGACTGGGTGCCCCCCAATGGAGCGGCGGTCGGGTTGCCCCACATGCGGGACATCCACTGCAGCGACTCGTTCATATTGTTAGCGAGCGATTCGGCAAGCGGCATCCCGGCCAGCGGATTCGGATCGGTCATCGGGTGTCTCCTGCGTCTGGTTCAACAGCGAACGATCCCTGTATCTTATTCTTCCTGTCGTGTCTTCCCTGTCATTGACATTCGCCCGTCCGAGCCTGGCCTTTCGCGCCACCATCGCGCTTGCGCTGGCGGTCTTCATCCATCTTTCAGCTTGGCAGACGCTGGCGGGAATCCGCGTGCTGCTGCCGAGGCGCGCACCGCCGCCACCGATGATCGACGCGGCGCTGCTGCCGCCGCCGCAGCCTGCGATCGCGTTGCCGGCGCGCCGCGCGGTGGTCCGGACCGCCGCGCCCAGACGCTCGGGATCGACCAAGGGCGGCGTCGCACCGCTGACCGCGGTCCAACCCGCGCCCCCGGGCCGGGCCGCAGCGACCGCCGCCGCTTCGCCGGCGCACGCGCCGCCTCAAAGTCCGGCCGCATCGAAGCCTCGGGAAACGGCGGCGCCGGCCGCCAGCAGCGACAAGGCTGTGGCTCCGCCGACGGTGACACCCCCTGCGCCCGCGCCCCCCGCCGAACCTGCGGCGGCCACATCCCCGGCACCGCCGGCGCCCGCAGCCGCCACGGCGCCAGCCCCGGCAGCGGCTCCGGATCGACCCGTTGCGGTGGGGGGCGCACCCGCCACGGCCCCGCCGCCGCCCGCTGCGGCCTCAGAGCCCGCAGCCCAGGCGCCACCGGCGCACGCCGCAGTGCAGGTGATCCTGCCGAAATCGGCGCGCTTCGTCTACGACTCCTATGGAACGGTTCGCGTCGGAGGCTTCATGCTCGGGGTACGCGGGCGCACGACGACGCGTTGGAAATTCAAGGATGGGCATTACAAATCGGACTTGAGCATCGATGTGGTGAATTTCAGCCAGTCGTCGCAAGGCCTTTTCGATCCCGAATTCGGGCTGGAGCCCGAGCGCTATTCCGAGACGCGCCCCCGCCATCCGATGTCGACCACCCAGTTCGACCTGCCCAATCATCGCGTCAGCTTCACCGAGGACAACCGGAAGGACGAGGCCGAACCCGGAACGCAGGACCGCCTGAGCGTCCAATTCCAGCTGTCGGTGCTGCGCCAGGTCTACCCGGAGCGTTTCGTGCGCGGCAGCGTGATGCCGATCACGCTGGCCGGCACGCGCGACGTCAGCCACTGGACATTCACGGTGACGGGAGAGGAAATAGTCGATTCGGGACTCGGCCACCTGCCGGCGCTGCGGGTGCTTTCGAACCGCACCACCGCGTCCGGTGATGAATCGCTCGAGGTCTGGATCAGCGAGAAGCTGAACTGGTTCCCGGTGCGCATCCGCATCGTCGACAAGAACCGCAACATGATCGACTCGGTGCTGGACGAGGCGACGATCGATTGAAATGCGTCCCGGCGTTCGGCGCAACCCCCCGCGTGGGCCAGCGCATCAGAACTCATGGGTGATCATGAGCCTGAGCACGAGCCCGTCGGACGCTTCGGTAAAGCCGTGCCCGATGCCGAACTCGACGCTGTTGGGCGCTCCGTTATAGTCGATGACGGCGAAGCCCGTTTGATCCTGTTGCGGCAGCGGGTTAAAGCCGCTGACGAAGCCATAGTCTGCGTAATGCTCCAGGGCGACCGCCCAGAGCGGCGAAAAGTTGTAGGCGACCCGTTCCGCGGGCGCGAAATCGAGGTGGCGCACGCCGTTGAACCCGGTGTCGATGATCGGATTGGCGATCAGGTCCCAGGGCCCCAGATGGGTGCCGATGATCGGCCGGATCTCGCCCGACCTGCGCGTATCTTCCCAGTGCCGCGCATTGAAGCTGAGCTCGAAATTGAGGCCGTAGAACCACGTGCGCTCTCTGGCATGCGGCACGACGAACAGCGCCCGCAGCTTGGCGCCGTCCAATTCGAACCGCCCCTCATTGGTCCGGGTGTAAAGCGGCAGATAGGTGCCGAGCTCGAACCAGTCGGTAACGCCATAGGCCCATTCGGGCACGCCGTTCCATGCGTGGTTCGGAACGACGCCACCCGGGAAAGCCGGCTCCCGCCGCCCGATCGGCGTGTAGTTGTTATGCAACTGGACGCTGAATTGCCCCGGCGCGTTGATCGTGGCGTCATAGACCTGAATCTCATCGGTCTGGGCGCTCGCGGAGCGTCCGCATCCGAGCAAGGCCAGAAATAAGGCCCAGGCGATGACAGCGGCGTTGTTCGTTGCGACCTTGCTCAAGCTATCTCGCCCCCGCTGGAGGTTTGCGCTTGGCGAGAAATCGTGCGATGCGCTGCTGCGCATCCGGCGCCACGCCTTCGTTCTTGAACATCTCGAGCGCGTGGGCTTCGGCCAGGGTCAGGCCATCGGCGGCCATCAACGCGCGCTTGTTGACCTGGTTCGCGTACCACGAATTGGCCAGAACGTCCTTGCAAAGTTCGGCCAGATCGGCTTCGAAGCGATCGTCGGGGAAGCAGAAATTGACCAGATGCATGTCCTGCGCCTGGGTTCCGGAATAGGTGCGGGATGTGTAAATCATCTCGGCGGCCTTGGCGGTGCCGACGCGGTGTGGCAATCGCATGCTCAAGCCCCAGATCGGGGTGAGGCCCCAGCGTGTATAGACGTCCGAGAACTTAGCCGATTCGGAAGCGACGATCAGGTCGGCCGCCAGGGCGAGCTCCAGGGCCCCGGTCGAGCAGTATCCCTGAACCGCGGAGATCACCGGTTGCGGAAGGTTGTACAGCTTTTCGATGACTTCGGAATGATAGTGGGGCTTGGCGTGAGCCTTGACCTGCTGGAGCGTTTCGACCAGGTCGTAGCCCGACGAGAAATTGCCCCCGGCGCCGCGGACGATCACGAGGCCGACGGTCTTTGTCTCGCGGCCGAGCGCGTCGACGTGCTCTTCCAGGGCTTCGAACAGGTCCTTGGAGAGCGCGTTGAGCTTGTCGGGGCGGTTCAGCGTCAGCGTCGCTGCGCCGTGACTATCTTGCCGCAGGACCAGGCCGTTCATTTGCGATTTCCTCCTGACGATTCCACCAGCCGCCCCCGAGCGCCTGAAACAGGCCGGCCGTGTCGGAATAGCGATTGGCGCGAGCCTGGATCAACGCAAGCTCGGCCTGCTGGTAGGTCTGCTCCGCGTTCAGCACCGCCACCAGGCTGATCGTGCCGAGCTCGCGTTGACGCCACGCCAGATCGAACGTCGCCTTGGCCGCGCGATCGGCTTCGGCGGTCGCTTTCAGCGCATCGGCGTCCGCCTGCAAGGCACGCAAGCTGTCGGCCACGTTCTGGCATGCGAGGATCACCGCGGCCCGGTATTGCGCCCCCGCCTGATCGAGGGCGGCGTCTGCCGCCCGTCGCCGATGCAGCAGCGCACCGGAATCGAAGAGCGTCTGGCTCAGCGAGGCGCCCATACCCCAGAATGCATTGCCCGGCGTGAACATCCGGTCCAATTGCAGCGAGCTCGATCCGATGTTGCCCACGAGGGTGAACTGGGGCAGCATGTTGGCCAGGGCTACGCCCACTTGCGCCGATGCGGCGTGCAGATTCTCTTCGGCCTGGCGCACATCCGGGCGCTGTTCGATCAGCTTCGAGGGCAGGCTGACCGGCAGGTCGGCAGGCAGAGTCAATTCCTCCAGGCGGAAGGTTTGTTCCGGCTCCTCGGCCGGCAGCCGACCCAGCAGAGCGGTCAAGGCATCGCGCGTCTGACCGAGCTGCTTGTGCAAGGGCGGCAGGGTCTGGGCGGTCTGCGCCTCGGCCGATTGCTGCGCCAGAAGATCGAGCTGGCTGGCTGTGCCCAGCGCGCGCTGGCCGCGCACCGTCTCGGTGAGCTGGTGCTGCAATTGCAGCAGCCGCTCGGTGGCGGCGATCTGGTCGCGCAAAGAGGCTTCCTGTACGGCCGTAACGACCACGTTACTGCTGAGAGTCAGGTACGTGGCTTCGAGCTGGAAACGGCTGGCCTCGAGCTGTGCCTGGGCCGCCTCCACGGAACGCCGGTTGCTGCCGAACACATCCGGCACATAAGTCAGCACCAGCTGGGCGGTGAACAGGCTGTAAGTCGCATCGGGCGAGACCGTGGGATTGGCGATCGCGCTCAAGGCATCCTTGTTGCGCGACGCGCTCAAGTTTCCCTGGAGGGTCGGAAAGTAGGCCGTCCGCTGCGCCAGATAAAGCTCGCGCGCCTGGCGCAGCGCGGCGCGAGCCGCGTCGACGTTCGGATTGCCTTTCAACGACTGCTCGACCAGGGCGTTCAGCTGGGGCGACCGAAACAGGGTCCACCATTGCGCCGGAATATCCAGGCCGGTCACGAAGCGCTGGGCGCTGCCCCCGGTTCCCTCCACTGGCACGGTTTGCGCCTGCTGCGAGGCGCTGCCATAGCCTGGGGCAGCAGGGGGTGCCGGGCGCTTGAAATCAGGCCCTGCCGCGCAGGCCCAGAGCGCCACCGCCAATGCCCCGACGGCGAGACGGGGTCTCATCGCAAACCCCATCGCGCCTGACCATGGCGCCCCTCGGCCCAATGCTCGATCACGTGGTACATCGAAGGCAGAACGAACAAAGTCAGTACGGTCGAGATCGCCAGCCCGCCCACAACCACCGTGGCGATTCCCCGCTGCACGTCGCTGCCGACACCTGTATGGATCGCCGCCGGCAGCATACCCAGGGTTGCCACGGTCGCCGTCATCAGCACCGGCCGCAGGCGCTCGGTGGCGCCCTTCATGATGGCCTCGTGCAGCTCCAGGCCGGCTTTGCGCATCCGGTTCAGGTTCGACACCATGATGATCCCGTTCTGCACGGCGACTCCGAACAAGGCGATGAAGCCGACGCCGCTTGCGACGTTGAGGTTCTGCCCCGTAACACGAAGCGAGATCAAGCCGCCCAGAGTCGCAAGGGGCACGACACCCAGAATCAGCGCGGCCTGCCGCAGAGAGTGCATCCCGACAGTCAGGAAGATCAGCATCAGGCCCAGCACGAGCGCCAGGATCACCAGCAGCCGCGCTTCCGCGCGCCGCTGGTTCTCGAATTGACCGCCCCACTCCAGCTTGATCTTGTCGTCGTCGAAATGCACGCGGGCGGCGATCTTGGCCTGGGCCTCTGCCAGGTACGAGGTCAGATCGCGGTCGCGGTTGTCGATCCGGATCGTCAGGTTGCGCTGGCCGTTCTCGCGGGTGACAGTGCTCTCGCCGGACCTGACGCGGATTACGGCGAGCTGGGACAGCGGCACTTGCACGCCGCCGGCGGTGCTGACCAGCAGGTTGCCCAGAGCCTCGGGGCGGTCGCGTGCCTGCTGGACGAAGCGGACGGTCAGAGGATAGGTTCTCTCGCCCACGTACACGGTGGACACCGGCGCCTGGCCGACTCCGGTCTGGATCACGTTCTGCAGGTCGGTCATGTTGACGCCGTAGCGCGCGGCTTTCTCGCGATCCAGCTTGACCTCCACCTGCGGAATCGGAGGTTCCTGGAAGATGGATGCGCTCGACGTCCCCTCAATCGTGTAAAGGACCGTGACGATCTGGCCTCCGATGTTGCGCAGCATATCCAGATCGTCACCGAAGATCTTGATCACCAAAGGGCTGTGGGCGCCGCCGATCAGGTCGTTGACCCCGTCGATGATCGGCTGACTGATGCCGATCGAATACCCGGGCAGGTCGCGCGCCAGTCCCGCGGCAAACCGGTCGACGAACTGCCTCTTGGACTCGCCTGCCGCCCACGTGTCGTAAGGCTTCAGCCCCACGGGCGCTTCGACATGCGACATGGTCCAGGGATCGGTGCCGTCGTCGTTGCGACCGGTCTGGGTGACTACATAGGAGACTTCCGGATATTTGAGAACCGCCCGCCGCAGATCGCTCGCCATGTCGCTGGCCTTGTTCAGCCCCAGGCCGGTGGGCATCTGCACCTGGAGCCAGAGCGCGCCCTCGTCCAGGTCCGGCAGAAACTCGCGGCCGATGGTGGCGCCGAACCCGATCACCGCCATCAAGGCAAAGATGGCTATGCCGTACACGATGCGGGGTTGCTCCAGGCAGGACTCGAGCATGCGGTCATAGACGCGCGTCAGGCCTTCCAGCCATCGGTTGCGATACACGGTACCGGGCTGGCGGAACGCGTAATAGGCCAGACCGGGCACCAGGGCCAGCGACGCCAGCAGCGCCCCCATCAGGGCGTAGCCCATCGTGTAGGCCATCGGCGTGAAGAGCTTGGCTTCGGCTCGTTCGAACGAGAACAGCGGAAGATACGCGGTGACGATGATCAGGCTGGCGAAGAAGATCGGCCGCGTCACTTGCAGCGCCGCGGCCTTGACTTCGCTTTCGCTCAGTTCCTCATCGGGCATGGCCTCGCGCCGGCGCAGCACGGCTTCGGTCACCACGATCGCCCCGTCGACCAGGATGCCGAAATCGATCGCGCCGAGCGACAGCAGGTTGGCCGATACCTTCGTGAGGTTGAGCATCGAAAACACCGCGACCAGCGCGAACGGGATGGTGACCGCCACCACAAGCGCGCTGCGCGGGCTGCCGAGAAAGAGAATCAGGATCAGAAAGACCAGACCGATGCCCTCGCCAATGGTGCGGCCGACCTTGTTGATGGTTGCCCGCACCAGATCGTCGCGGTCGATATAGGGCACGATCCGGACGTCTCTGGCTGCGAGCTGCCTGTTCAGCTCGGCCACCTTGGCGTGAATGCCGCGCAGCGTTTGCGACGGGTTCTGGTACTTCAGCATCAGGACGATGCCTTCGATCGTGTCGGGATTGGTATCCTTTCCCAGGATGCCTTCGCGCTCCTGGTGACTGAGGGTGGTGCGGCCCAGGTCGCGCACCAGCACCGGCGTGCCGTTGACCTGCGTGACCACCGTCGAGCCGATATCGGCCAGGCTGCGCATCAGCCCGACGCCGCGGATCACATAACTCTGGTCTCCGCGCGAGACGCGCCCACCGCCGGCATTGGCGTTGTTGTTGTTGATGGTGTTGATCACATCGGTGATCCCCAGACCGTAGTGTTGCAGTTGAGTGGGATCCAGATCGAGCTGGTAATTGGTCGTGAAGCCGCCAAAATTGGTGTCGTCGACCACGCCCGGCACCGACTTGAGCGCGGGGATCACGATCCAGCGCTGGATTTCGGACAGCTCCTGAAGATTTCTGGTGTCGGACTCCAGCGTGTAGCGGTAGATTTCACCGCCTGGACCGGCCACCGGGTCGAGCGAGGGCGACGCTCCGGACGGCAACACCGCTTGATTGATGCGCTCCAGCAGGCGCTGGCGCGCCCAGTAATCCTCGTAGCCGTCGCGAAACAGAACCGTGATTAAAGACAGGCCGAAAGTGCTGCTCGAGCGCATCAGCAGCAGTCCCGGCGTGCCGTTGATCTGCCGCTCCAGCGGCACCGTGATCAGCTGCTCCACCTCTTCGGCGGCAAGCCCCGGCACCTGCGTGGTCACCTGGGCGGCGACGTCGCCAAGCTCGGGATAGGCCTCGACGGACAGGGTTTTCCAGGCGTAAACGCCGAATGCGGTCACCAGCAACGCCAGGACGATGACTGCAACTCGCCGGTGCAGGCAGATTCCGACGAATTGATCAATCATTGAGGAGAATTCCGCCCTTGACGACCACCTGTTCGCCGGCGCTCAGGCCGGAGCTGATTGCAACCGAGGCGCCTTCTTCGAGCTGCGGCACGACCGTGCGGCGCTCGAAAGTCCACGGGGCCGTGGCGACGAACACGGTCGTTCTGTCGTTGTTTATCAGCAGCGCCGAGCTGGGCAGGACAACACGGCTGCGCTTCGGCCCCAGCAGCGTCACCGTCGCGAACATGTTCGGCTTGAGCGCGTAGTCGGCGTTGGGAAAAGCGATCCTGAGCTTGTTGCGGCGCGTGTCGGCCTCGACCACGTCGGACACGAACAGAACCTTGCCGCGCAGCGGCCGGTCGGGATAGGCCACCAGACCGACCTCGGCGTCCTGATCCTTGCTGACCGCTGCAACATCCTTTTCGGGAACCAGTGCCGTGACCCAGATGGTCGACAGATCGGCTATCGTCATCAACGGCTGCGTCGGATCGTTGACCATGTTGCCGGGAGAGACCGTGAGCGTTGTGACGCTGCCACTGACCGGCGCCCTGACGGTGAGCAGGCGCGAGCGGTCGCTGGACGCGACGCCGACACCCAGGATCTTCAGGCGCGCCCGGGTTCGCTCGTATTCAGCCGCCGCCTGCGCGTGGTCGCTGCGAGCCTGATCCAGATCCCGGTCCGAGGCGGCCCCGAGCTTGTACTGACCTTCCTGGCGTTCGAGGTTCTTCGCGGTCAGCTCGAACAGGTCCGACGCCTTGTCGTTGTCGTCGTAGGCTTGCGCCAGGTCGGGCGAATCGATCACCGCCAGAGGCTGGCCGCGCGCGACGCGATCGCCCAGCGCGACCTTCAGGTCCAGGACGCGGCCGCCCAGCGGCGTGAGCACTGCGGATATGCGTGCCGGATTCGGCTCGACGATCCCGGGCAGGACCAGTTTCGAGTGGGTCTCCTGCGCTGGCGCCGGCATCACGGTCAGCCGGTTTCGCAAGGGCGAACCTTCGGGAACGATGATCTTGTCCCCCTGGTGGACCGCCTCTGCCGGTTCCTCGGCCGCGTTATGGGTGCCACCCAGCAGCCCGAAGCCCTTCGTGAACAGACCAACGACCAGCAGCAGGCCAAAACCGATGCCGGACCAAAGAAAAGCCCCGCCGCGAGAGCTTGGCGCATGCTCGTGTGCTGGCATGACGACTCCCCCGATCGCCCTCCGGCCGAATCGTTAGAGCTCTCAACTGAGTGTTTCGGCCGACCGCACGCGACAGCGCTTGGGCCGACAGCTGGCCGCTATTTCAGTTTACCGCGCGTTCATCGCGACAACTCGTTGCAATTTTTCTGAATCCGAGGTTGACTTTGGTGCAGTGCGACGCCATTATTTGGATGTTTGCAACTTCGGGGCATACCCCATGGACTGTGGGCCTAGTAGATCTTTGGAGTAACCAGCTGGATCCGCGGCAAGAGTCCATGTCTCACACCGCCGTCCCGCTGGAATAGCGGGACGGTGCGTCAAGCAAGCAACACCTGGCAGTCTGCTCGCCCCAGCGGCGGGCTTTGACCACCTCCCATCGGTTTGACTGACGGATCAGGTCGTTTCGCGTTCGGCGCGAGGTCGACCATGGTCTGCGGGCCTGAACGTCGGCCGCTTAATGCGGCCGGGCCGGGCGCCGCCTGCGGCGGTCGGCTGGACTCAAGAGGTGATCGAAATGACCTTGAAAGCCGAACTGAAATTCCTCCGGCGGCTCGCCGCCGCTATCAAGTCCCGGAGCACCGGCGCGCGGGCCGGGCAGGCGCGCGTGGCCCACCGTCCGCACGCAGGCGCGGGTCAAACTGCGTGCCCTGGGGTCTACGCGCTGCTGGTCGGCGTTTCCCGACGCTGATGCTTCGGGAGGCTGCCGTGTACTTCCGAAACACCGCCGTTCTGCGCGCCACCCCGGTGGCACCGGTCGAGCGCGCCGTGCTCGACAGCGCCCACGTGGGCGACATCCGCGGCGCGCTCGGCACGATCGCGCACCACGACGTCCAGCCGCGCCGCACCCTCGGTCACAGGGTGCGGACGCTGCTGGCGATCCTCGGGCCGGGGCTGATCGTGATGGTGGGCGACAACGACGCCGGCGCCTTCAGCACCTATACGCAGGCCGGGCAGAATTACGGCACGTCGCTGCTTTGGACGCTGCTGCTGCTGGTACCGGTTCTGTATGTGAACCAGGAAATGGTGCTGCGGCTGGGCGCGGTCACCGGCGTCGGGCACGCCCGGCTGATCTTCGAGCGGTTCGGCAGGTTCTGGGGCACCTTCAGCATCATCGACCTGTTCCTGCTGAACGCCCTGACGATCGTCACGGAGTTCATCGGCATCAGCCTGGCCCTCGGCACTCTGGGCCTTTCGAAGTTCTGGGGCGTGTCGATCTCGGCGCTGCTGATCATGGCGGCTGCCAGCACCGGGGATTTCCGCCGCTTCGAGCGCTTCGCCCTTTTCCTGGTATTCGGCAGCCTGCTGCTGGTTCCGGTACTCGTGATGATCCCGCCCCCGCTGGGCGAGGTGGCGCACGACTTCCTGATCCCGCAGCTGCCCCACGGCGGCAAGCTGAACGAGGTGATGCTGCTGGTCATCGCGATCGTCGGCACCACGGTGGCCCCCTGGCAGCTGTTCTTCCAGCAAAGCTACGTGATCGACAAGCGGATCACGCCGCGCTTCATCCGTTACGAGCGGGTCGACCTGTGGCTCGGCATCGTGCTGGTCGTCGTGGGCGCGGTCGCGATGATGGGGTTTTCCGCCGCCACTTTCGCTGGCCGGCCCGAATTCGGCCATTTTGCCGACGCCGGCGCCGTGGCCGCGGGGATGCAGAAGTACTTCGGGCGCACCCCCGCGGTCCTGTTCGCTCTCGCGCTGATCGATGCCTGCATCATCGGGGCCGCTGCCGTTTCCCTGTCGACCGCCTACGCACTGGGCGACGTGCTGTCGATCCGCCATTCGCTGCACCGCAAGCCGACCGACGCCGTGGGCTTCTACGCGTTCTTTTTCGGACTGATCGCGGTCGCCGCGGCCCTGGTGCTGACCCCTGGCACGCCACTTGGGCTGCTGACCAACATGGTCCAGACGCTGGCTGGCGTGCTGCTTCCAAGCGCCACCGTGTTTCTGCTGCTCCTGTGCAACGACAAGACGGTGCTCGGTCCGTGGGTCAACGGGCGCGCCGTCAACCTGTTCACGGCGGCCATCATCGCGGTCCTGTTGATGCTGTCGGTGATCCTGACCGCGTCGGTGCTGTTTCCGGACACCAGTGACGCCCAGATCCTGGCGGTCCTGGTCGGCGGCAGCGTGCTGGGCGCCGCCGTGACAGTCGGCGTGCACCTGGTCGAGAAGGCCAAGGGGTCCCGTGCGTCCGACCAGCCTGCGGTGCCAGGCGAGTCGCGATCGGACTGGAGAATGCCGCCGCTGGATCAGTTGCCGCCGGCCCGTCTGACGTTGGTCAATCGCGTCTGGATGGTCGTGTTGCGGGCGTACCTGGCGATCGCTGCCGGCCTGCTGCTGCTGAAGCTGTTCCATATGGCGGCGTCGGGCCACGGCGGGTCCTGACCGGACGCCGGTGGAACTTGAAGGACCACAGCCTTGAACCCACACCTTCAGAATTCGAATAATGAGAGCAACGATCCAGTTGTTGCTGATCGCGTTGTGCCCGGTGCTGGCGGGGACTGCAGTCGGTGCCACCTCCGATCCCGGCGCGTCGGCGCAGGGTGCTGCAACCTCTGGTAGCGCGGGCGACGCCGACACGGCACCCGAAGCTTGGAGCCTGCATGGCCAGTTCACGGCGGTCGAGCAATACCACCCGTCCTTCGAGTCTCCGTACCGCGGAACGAACAGCCTCGATGCGGGCAACAGCGGCAGGGAGACGGTCGACCTGACCCTGTACGCGGGCGTGCGGCTTTGGAAAGGCGCCGCCGCGTACGTCGATCCGGAGGTCGATCAAGGATTCGGTTTGAGCACGAGCGTGGGGCTGGCGGGCTTTTCGAGCGGCGAGGCGTACAAGATCGGCGTGGCCGAGCCGTACTACCGAACGCCGCGCCTGTTTCTGCGGCAGGTTTTCGGCCTCGGGGGCGAGGAGGAGCCGGTACCGCCTGGGCCCAACCAGCTGGCCGACCGGCAACCATCCGACAACGTGACGCTGACCGCCGGCAAACTCTCCGCCGTCGACATCTTCGACACCAACCGGTACGCGCACGATGCGCGGACCGACTTCATGAACTGGTCGGTGATCGAATCCGGCGCTTACGACTACGCGGCCGATGCCTGGGGTTACACCTACGGTCTCGCGGCCGAATGGACCCAGTCCTGGTGGACGCTGCGCGGGGGCGTGTTCGCGCTGTCGCGCGTTCCGAACCAGAGGGAGCTGGATCGAAGCTTCAAGCAGTTCGAAGTGGTCGCGGAGGCGGAAGAGCGACACAGGTGGTTGAACCACCCGGGAAAACTCAAGCTGCTGGCCTTTGACAACCGGGGCAGGATGGGCACCTACGACGATGCGGTGAGCCTGGCGCTGGCGACGGGCGCGGTGCCGGACACGTCGCAGGTGCGGCACATGGCGTCGCGCCCCGGCGTCGCGGGCAATTTGGAACAGGAGCTCGGCACCGGCCTGGGCTTGTTTGTGCGCGCCAGCCTGAACGACGGCAGCAAAGAAGCCTTCGATTTCACCGAGATCAACCGCTCATTGGCGGCGGGGCTGTCGCTGGCTGGGAATCGGTGGCAACGGCCGCAGGACACAGTCGGCGTGGCCGGGGTCGTCAATGGGCTGTCGAGTGCCGCACGCCGTTACTTTTCGGCGGGCGGAATCGGCATCCTGATCGGCGATGGGCAACTTCCCCATTACGGCTTCGAAAAGATCGTCGAAACCTACTACGCAGCCCATCTTGCCGAGTACCTGTCGATCAGCGTCGACTTTCAGTACGTCGTGAATCCCGCCTACAACACCGACCGCGGGCCGGTGTCGATCTTCGGCCTGCGCCTGCGTGCGGAGCTCTGAATTCAAAAGCCCCAGCGCAAGCCGGCCAGGAAGGTATGGCTGTCGTAGTCGGCGTGGTAGAAAAAGCCGCCCTGATCCTGGAATAGAGGGCGCGTCGTCGCCAGGTAGCGATACTCGAACGTGACGCTCATCCGCCGCGGGATGATCGGAAGCTCGAGGCCTCCGATTGCCTGGTAGGCGAACGCATGGGCGTTCGTGTGCGACAGCGTGCCCCCGTCGACCTGCAGGTCCTGCGTGAACTGGGCCCTGCCGACGCCCGCGCCGATGTAAGGCACGACGCCCTCGTAGGGCCGGATCGGAATGTCGAAGTAGCCGTTCACCATGTAGGTGGTCGACTTCATCGAACCGTCCGGCGCGAAGCCAGGATCAATGTCCGTCACGTCGTTTTCGCGGTGCGAGATTTCGACTTCGACGCGATAAAAGCGCAGCACCCGCCAACCCGCCGCCCCGGAAACGGCCCAGCCGGCATCGAAGCGGACGTTGCCGTTCGACAGGGCACCCCCGTAATCGAGCTGCGAGTCCTCCAGGCCGACAACGCCGCCGCTCAGTGCGACATAGGAGCCATTGAAGAACGATCCGGCCTGGCCCCGGGCCGGACCCGCGGCGAGCAACAATGCGCTGGCGAGGGATAACGCGATTTCGCCTTTCGGAACGCCTAGGAAGATACGCATGGGCACCTCCTTCGGGGAAACTGCTCGCGCCGAATATGCGCCATACGGTACACGCTAAAGGTTAATGCAGCGTTTCCAGCGCGCGATCACCCTCTCCCCCGCCCCTCTCCCGCAAGCGGGAGAGGGGAGAGTGAATTTCACGCCAGCGGCCAGAGGGGAGTCAGGTTGGGCAGTGTGCGAAATACGCGCGACAGGGCTCCGCCGGTGACCAGGGCGGTTGCGCGCTCGATGTCGTCGGCCAGCGCGCGGTCCCCCAGCAGCGGCTGGCACGTATCGCGCAGCAGCCCGTGCGCCAGCTCCAGCGCAAACGAACTGCGCAGCGGCCTGAGAAACTCGATGCCCTGCGCCGCGGCCAGCAGCTCGATGCCCAGGATGTGCGCGGTGTTGAAAATCATCGCCTGCAGGCGGCGCGCCGCGAAGCAGGCCATCGAGACGTGATCCTCCTGGTTGGCCGAGGTGGGCAGCGAGTCGACGCTGGCGGGATGGGCCAGCGATTTGTTCTCGCTGGCCAGCGCGGCCGCGGTGACATGCGCGACCATGAAACCCGAGTGCAGGCCGGCCTCGCCGGTCAGAAACGGCGGCAGACGGGAGACCGCGCCGTCGATCAGCATTGCGATGCGACGCTCGGCGATCGCGCCGACCTCGGCGATCGCCACGGCGCAGGCATCGGCCGTCAATGCGACCGGCTCGGCGTGGAAATTGCCGCCTGATATCAACGCGTCGTCCGCAACGAACACCAGCGGATTATCGGTCACCGCGTTGGCCTCGCGCAGCAGCACCGCCGCCGCGTGGCGCAGCTGATCCAGGCAGGCTCCGACCACCTGCGGCTGGCACCGCAGACTGTAGGGATCCTGCACCCGATCGTCTCCCTCCAGGTGCGAGCTGCGGATCTGGCTGCCAGCCAGCAGCGCGCGATAGTACTTCGCCACATCGATCTGCCCCGGTTGCCCGCGCAATTCGTGGATGCGCGGATCGAACGGACCGTCGCTGCCCCGTGCGGCGTCGACCGTCATCGCCCCGATCACCAGCGCCGATTCGAGCACCGGCTCGAACGTGAACAGGGCGTGCAGCGCCAGCGCGGTGGAGGTCTGGGTGCCGTTGATCAGCGCCAGGCCCTCCTTGGCCTGCAACTTGAGCGGCTCGATGTCGGCGGCCTGGAGAACCGGCAAAGCCTCCTTGCGCTGGCCGTCAACCCACATGTGGCCTTCGCCCAGCAGCGCCAGCGTCATGTGCGCGAGCGGCGCCAGGTCGCCCGAGGCGCCCACCGAACCCTGGGCCGGCACATAGGGGATCAGACCCGCGTTGTGAACCGCGATCAACGTATCGACGACCTGCTCACGCACTCCCGAGTAGCCGCGCGCCAGGCTGGCCGCCTTCAGTGCCAGCATCAGCCGCACCACCGTCGGCGCCAGCGGCTCGCCCACGCCCGCGCTGTGCGAGCGCACCAGATTCAGCTGCAACGCGTCGACCTGTTCACGGCCGATCGATTGACTGGCGAGCTTGCCAAAGCCCGTGTTTACCCCGTAGACCGGCCTGGAGCCCTGCGCCGCGCGTTGGACCAGGTCGGCGGCGGCGCGGATCCAGGCGCGCGCAGGGTGGGCGATCTCCAGCGGCGTACGGGAGGCATGAATGGCCTGCAACTGATCCAGCGTCAACTCGCCAGGCTCGAGAATCATCGCGTCGGCGCCCCGCAGCGGTCCGTCGGGCCCAATGGACGAAAACGGTCGGAAACCGGTGACTCAACCACGCAACATCGGCACTTTGAGTTCGAAGCGGCGGGCGCAGGCAATCGCGTCCGCGTAACCGGCGTCGGCGTGCCGGATCACGCCGCTGGCCGGATCGTTCCAGAGCACGCGCTCGATGCGGCGCGCCGCCGCATCGCTGCCGTCGCATACGATCACGACCCCCGCATGCTGCGAATAGCCCATCCCGACCCCTCCGCCGTGGTGCAGAGAGACCCAGGTGGCGCCCGAGGCCGTGTTCAGCATCGCATTGAGCAGCGGCCAGTCGGAAACCGCGTCCGAGCCGTCACGCATGGCCTCGGTTTCGCGGTTGGGCGAGGCGACCGACCCGGCATCCAGGTGGTCGCGACCGATCACGATCGGCGCCGCCAGTTCCCCGCTCGCGACCATCTGGTTGAATGCCAGGCCCGCTCGCTGCCGCTCACCCAGCCCGAGCCAGCAGATGCGCGCCGGCAGGCCCTGGAACGCGATCCGTTCGGAAGCCAGGTCCAGCCAGCGGTGCAGCTGCCGGTCATCCGGGAACAGCTGCTTGAGGCGGGCATCCGTGCGGCGTATGTCCTGCGGATCGCCTGACAGCGCAACCCAGCGAAACGGCCCCTTGCCGACACAAAACAGCGGCCGCACGTAGGCCGGGACGAAGCCGGGGAAGTCGAACGCGTTGGCCACGCCGTGGTCGAACGCAACCTGGCGGATGTTGTTGCCGTAGTCGAATGCCGGAACGCCCATCGACCGCAGCTCGAGCATCGAACGCACATGCACCGCGCAGCTTTGCGCCGCGGCATGCTGCAGCTCGTCGTGCTGTCGCGGATCGGCCTGCGCGCCGCGCCAGCGTTCGACGCTCCAGCCGATCGGCAGATAACCGTTGATCAGGTCGTGCGCCGAGGTCTGGTCGGTCACCAGGTCCGGTTTCAAGCCGCCGGCGCGCGCGCGCCGGACCAGCTCCGGCAGCAGCTCGGCCGCATTGCCCGCCAGACCGATCGAGCGGGCCTGCCGCGCACGCGTGGCCTGCGCGATGCGGGCCAGCGCATCGTCCAGATCGCGCGCCTGCTCGTCCAGGTAGCGGGTGCGCAGGCGCGCTTCGATGCGCGAGCTCTGGCATTCGATCGTCAGCGAGCAGGCGCCCGCCAGGCTGGCCGCGAGCGGCTGTGCGCCGCCCATGCCGCCCAGGCCGGCCGTCAGGATCCAGCGGCCGGCCAGATCGCCGCCGTAGTGCTGGCGACCGGCCTCGCAAAAGGTCTCGAAAGTGCCCTGCACGATTCCCTGGCTGCCGATGTAGATCCAGGAACCAGCGGTCATCTGACCGAACATCATCAGGCCCTTGCGATCCAGCTCGTGGAAATGCTCCCAGGTCGCCCAGCGAGGCACCAGGTTGGAGTTGGCGATCAGCACGCGCGGCGCATCCACATGTGTCCGTACCACGCCCACGGGTTTGCCGGACTGCACCAGCAGGGTCTCGTCCTCTTCCAGGCCGCGCAGCGCCGACAGAATCGCCTGGAAGCAGTCCCAGTTGCGCGCCGCCTTGCCGATTCCCCCATACACGACCAGGCGCTGCGGGTCTTCGGCAACTTCGGGATCCAGATTGTTCTGGATCATCCGGTAAGCGGCCTCGATCAGCCAGTTGCGGCAGGTCAGGGCGCTGCCGCGCGGGGCTCGCACCGCCGCGTTAAGTGCCGGGGCGCCAGAGTCGGGCCGGTCTTTCATCGAAAAATTCAGCACACCATCAATCGTTGGTGGCACTGTACTTGTCCAGACCCGGCGCGGCAATTACGATGAAATGATGCGTTCGACGCTGTGGCGCCATGCACGAATCGTGACTCTGGCCGGCCGCGAACCCTGGGGATTGATCGACCCGGGCGCGCTGCTGGTGCACGGCGATCGCCTGCGCTGGATCGGGCGCGAGGGTGACCTTGAACCAGGCCTGGACATCGAGGCGGAGCATGACCTTGGCGGCGCGCTGGTTACGCCGGGCCTGATCGATTGCCACACCCACCTGGTCTACGGCGGTCAGCGTGCATCCGAGTTCGAGTTGCGGCTTCAGGGCGCCAGCTATGAGCAGATCGCGCAGGCGGGTGGCGGGATCCGATCAACGGTCGCGGCCACGCGTGGGGCCGACGAAGAATCGCTCTTCGCCAGCGCGGGCGCGCGTCTCGACCGGCTGCGCGCCGACGGGGTCACGACGATCGAAATCAAATCCGGCTACGGACTTTCGCTCGAGCACGAACGACGCTGCCTGCGGGTGGCACGGCGCCTCGGGCACGAGCGTGGCGTGGGCGTGCGCACCACCTACCTGGCCGCGCACGCGCTGCCACCGGAGTTCGCGGGGCACGCCGACGACTACATCGAAGCGGTGTGCCAGTGGCTGGTCCAACTGAGCGCCGAGTCGCTGGTCGATGCCGTGGACGCGTACTGCGAGCGGATCGCCTTTTCTCGCGACCAGACCGCGCGCGTGTTCGAACAGGCGCGGCGCCTGGGGCTGCCGGTGAAGCTGCACGCCGAGCAATTCAGCGACTGCGGCGGCGCGGCGCTGGCTGCGAGCTACCGCGCGCTGTCGTGCGATCACCTCGAGTATCTGGGAGCCGACGGCGTGGCTGCGATGGCAGCTTACGGCAGCGTGGCCGTCCTGCTGCCGGGGGCGTTCTATTTTCTGCGCGAAACCCGCGTGCCCCCCATCGCCGCGCTGCGCCGCGCCGGGGTTCCGATCGCGATCGCCACCGACCATAACCCCGGGACCTCGCCCGCGCTCTCGTTGCGGCTGATGCTGAACATGGCGTGCACGCTGTTCGGATTGACGCCGCTGGAAGCGGTGCTGGGGGTCACGGTGAACGGCGCACGCGCTCTCGGGTTGAGCGATCGCGGACGCCTGTGCGAGGGTCTGAGGGCCGACTTCGTGGTCTGGGACCTGGAACATCCGGCCGAGCTCGCCTACTGGCTCGGCGGCAATCCCTGCCAGCACGTCGTCCGCGGCGGCGTGCAGCTCGTGCCATGAGCGAAGCCGAACCGATCTTCCACCTGCACCGCGGCAGCAGCGCGCTGCTGGTCAGCGTTCCGCACTGTGGCACCATGGTTCCAGAGGCGCTGCTGGCCCGGATGGTGCCGAGGGCGCGAGCGCTGGAAGACACCGACTGGCATCTGGCGGACCTGTACGCGTTCGTGCGCGATCTGGGCGCGAGCCTGATCGTGCCGCGCTATTCGCGCTACGTGATCGATCTGAGCCGCCCGCCGGACGACGCTCCGATGTATGCCGGCGTCAACACCACGGGGCTGTGCCCGGAACGCTTTTTCTCGGGAGACCCGCTGTACCGGCCCGCCCTGCAGCCCGATCAGGCTGAGGTGGACACCCGGCGCCAGACGTACTGGCAGCCCTACCACGACGCCCTGCAACAGGAGCTTGGCCGCCTCAAAAGCGCGCACGGCTACGCGTTGCTGCTGGATGGCCACAGTATCAAGTCCGAGCTGCCGTGGCTTTTCGCCGGGCGGCTGCCGGACCTGAACCTGGGCACGGCCGACGGCGCAACCTGCGCGCCTTCTCTGCGGCAGGCCCTGGACCAGGCGCTGCAGTCGCAAACCGATTTCACGCATGTGACCGATGGCCGCTTCAAGGGCGGCTACATCGTGCGGCGGTACGGCCGGCCGCTCGAGGGCGTGCACGCGGCCCAGCTGGAGATGTGCTGGGGCTGCTACATGCCGGAGTCGCCACCCTACCGGCCGGACCCGCAGAGATCGGAAAGGCTTGCGCCGGTGTTGCGCTGCCTGGTTCGAACCCTGCTTCAATGGCGGCCATCGAATGGTTGAGAACACACTGCTGTGGGCACCGAGCGCGTGGCTGAACGGCGGCTGGCAGTCGGCGGTGCTGCTGGAAGCCGGCGCCGATGGCCTGTGGTCCCGTATCGTGCCCGAGGTGTCCGAGCCGCCCCCGCGGGCGCAGCGCCTGGTCGGGCCCGCGCTTCCAGGCCTGGTGAACGGACACAGCCACGCGTTCCAGCGTGCCTTTGCCGGCCTGGCCGAGCGCCGCGAGCACGAAACCGACGATTTCTGGAGCTGGCGCGAATCGCTGTACCGGATCGCGCGGCGGGTCGAGCCGCCGCAGCTGCAGGCGATTGCAGCCCAGCTTTACATCGAGCTGCTGCGCGTCGGGTACACCCACGTCTGCGAGTTTCACTACCTTCAACACCGCCCCGACGGCTCGCTCTACCAGGACCCGCTCGAGATGAGCTGGGCCCTGGCCGTCGGCGGCGCCGAGGCCGGCATGCCGCTGACTTTGCTTCCGGTGCTGTACGAGCGGGCCGGATTCGATCAGTCTGCGCTGGCGCCCGGACAGCGCCGCTTTCGAGCCGGCGCGGAACAGGTTTGGGCGATGCAAGCCGCGATCGCCTCCCGCCGCCCGGCAGGGGTCAGGGCCGGCCTGGCCATTCACTCGCTGCGCGCCGCAACCGGAGATTCGATCGCGCGGCTGCGGGAGCTGGCCGAGCATTTCGACGGACCGATCCATATCCATGTTGCCGAGCAGGCACGTGAGGTCGATGAGTGCGTGGCCGCGCTCGGCGCGCGGCCGATCCAATGGCTGTCGCAGCAGGGCGGCGGGCTGGATCCACGCTGGCAGCTGGTGCACGCAACGCACGCCTCGCCTGCTGAAATCGAGCTGGTCGCTCGCAACGGCGCCGGCGTGGTGCTGTGCCCGACGACCGAGGCCAATCTGGGCGACGGCTTTGCCGACGTGCCGGCGTGGCTCGCGGCGGGCGTTCCGATCTCGATCGGCTCGGACAGCCACGTCACGCGCACCTGGCGCGAGGAATTGCGCTGGCTCGAATACGGGCAGCGGCTGCTCAAGCAGCAGCGCAACATCGGCGCCGCACCGACGCAGGGTCAGCCCTCGACCGCGGGCCGGCTGCTCGAGCGCGTGCTTCACGGCGGCGCTGCGGCGGCGGGCTTTTCGCGATGGGGATTTCAGGTCGGCGCCCGCGCCGACCTGCTGGTGGTCGACCGCACGGACTCGAGCCTGCTCGGCGTTCCGGACCCGCTGCTGCTGGATGTGCTGGTGTTTTCCAGTCCGGGGCGGCCGTTGCGCGATGTGATGGTGGCCGGGCGCTGGCAGATCAAGGATCACGAGCATCTGGCCGCCGTTCACGTGGCGGCCCGGTTCGAGCAGGCCATGGACCAGCTGTGGCGCGAGCCGGCCACCTGAGGCGCGGCCGGCCACCGGTTACGCAATTTCGGCGTATCTTCCGTCGGTCCGCTACCGACCCGTGGAGCTCGTCTTGAGAAAGCTGCTGCTTGCCGTCGCGATGGGTGCGGTCGCCAGCCTTGCGAGCGCCGACCCGCCCCGCCCGCCGAAAACGAATCACCCGATCCTCGGCACGTGGATATTCGCGGTACCGGACACGGACTGCGAAGAGACCTACTACATGCGCCAGGATGGAACGACGCTGGTTACCAGCGGCCAGGAGGTCGCCGAGAGCGTCTATGAGATCGCCGACGAACCCAGCGCCAACGGCTTTTACAAGAGCATCGACCGGATCGTGAAGGACAACGGCAAACCGGACTGCGCAGGTGGAATCACCAAGGTCGGAGCCGAGGTGACGAACTATATCCGCTTCCACCCGTCGTCGAACATGATGATCATCTGCAAGGACGAGTCGCTGAAAGCCTGTTTTGGACCGCTCTTCCGCCTCGGCGGCGAGGCCTCCTGACGGCGGGCTGTTGCTGCTGCGCGGGCGCAGCTGCGCGCGATCAGCGGCGCTGATCGAACCGCTGTTTGACTTGCTGAACCTCGGCCACCAGGCTGCGCAGATCGTCGATCGCTCCCTGCTCGTCGGCCGTCAATGGCCGGCTCGGCTTGAAGTGATCGAGCAGCACGATCAGCACATCCTCGATTCGCCCGATCTGCTTGCCGTAGCTGGCCACATCGGTCAGCACTTCCTGCTCGACCTGCGGCTGGGTCGACTGGCCCAGGTCGATGTTCACCAGGCCGACCTGGCTGCCGACCGGATTGAACAGCATGGTCCACGGATTGATCGATTGCGTGACATTTCCGGACAGCGGTAGACGAAACGAAGGCATCGCGGGCTCCTTGTCGAACCGGCCGGATCGTACCTCTTACCAGCTCACTACAGCCGTGTATTCGAGCACGGTCTTGCCCTCAGCCGGTACCTGGACCTGCCAGGACACCGAACCGGCGCTTTCCTTCACGTGATCCTGGGTTTCCGACGTGATCTTCCAGTCGCCGCGCAGCGGCTCGCGCACCGTGACGATCGCCGGCTTGGAGTCGGCGTTTCGCAACTCGATCCGATAGGACGATTGACGCGAGTGCTCCGAGATGACCCGAAAGTCGGTCTGTACCCGATCTGCGGTCAGGTCGAAAGCCTCGCCCAGGCGCAGCTCCACCCGCTCTGCCTTGGCCGTGTGGGCGATGGCGTCCTCGCCGATCAGCTGGCTGCCGCCGCTGCTGTCCGGCATGTAAGCGCGCACGACGCCGGCCGGAAGGGGGATGCCCAGCTCGCCACCCCGGTTCTCGAAGCGCAGGACCACGCTCGGTTTCAAGCCTTTCTGGATGTCGGGCCGCCGCGCCTGGTACCACCATTCGACGGCGTTATTCTGCAGCACGTACTGGCGCTGCACCGGCACGCCGGAGGCCGACAGCAGCGCCACCTGCTTGGTCTGGTTGTTCTCGATCGTCGTGGCTCTCGGCAGCGTGTACAGGTGATAGTCGCCGAGCTTTTCCTCGCTCATGTCGGCTGATTTCGCGGCCCTGGCCGCGAACTGCGGGGCCGCCATCGGCCTGACCTCCGGCGCAACGCGGTTCAGCGTGCCGGCCACCAGCTGCAGGCGGGCGTTTTCGTACGCGGTGCCGGACTGGTTGGTCAGCGTGACCCAGCCGTTCAGCGTCATTCGGGTTGCGTCGGCATTCAGGTTCGCGATGTAGTCGGCTTTCCAGCCGACCTGGTTGGCCAGGTAAGTCAGCTCGACCTGTTGTTCCCCGGCCTGTGCCGCGTCGAGCACCATCGACAGCGTGGGACGATCGCGCAAATTAGCCGGCACGTCCGGGAACGACAGGCGTCCGGCCACGCCCGTCTCGATCCGGTCCCGGTAGCGCAGCACGACGCCTTCGTTGGTCGCCAGCACGGTCGCCTGCTCGGGGGTTTCGGCCCCGGTGGCCGGGTTGGCGTGAATCACGGTCACCTGCCTGCCTACGTACTTGCGCAGCAGGGCCGCGGGCGTCAGCAGGTCGAAGTCGAAATTCTGCTCGAGCAGGTCGAAGCCGGCGCCCGATACCGGTTTGAGCGAAGCCGTCTCGGGCCGGATCGTGGCTGCCACTTCGCGAAACGCGATCTTCTGCGTGCCGCGCGCCAGCGTCACGCGCCGCGCATCGCGCACCAGCGCCTGGCCGTCGTTGTAGATCGTGATCCCGAGGGAGGCGCGCGACGAGGTGGTCAACGACAATTCGGCCGGCTCCGATGGCTGCGCGCCGGCACCGCCGCCTGCCAGGGTTGCGGTCAGTGCCACACCGATCGTGCTCAATCGCCATTGCGTCATCGAAAATCTCCTGAAAAAGACTTTGGAACACCCGAATGGATAAACGTCATCGGCCGGCGGGCGGGGTTAAGCGGGAGCCGTTTTTAACAGCGCCTCAGGGCCGCCGTGGCGGCACGTCGGGATATTCGCCGAGGAACTCGGCCTTCCACCAGTTGCCGGTGCGGGCCCGCTCCTGTGGCGTGGTAAAGCGATAGCGATAGGCGAGCACGCGCACCAGGTTGGGGGGCGATTTGCCTTCGAACGGATTGCGCGCCAGCAGGCGCGTCACCGCGCCGCGGTTCTGGCGCAGCGACTGCAGGAACGGCGCAAACCAGTAGGCGGTGTCGGGCCACTGGGGCGGCAGAAACCACATCATCCAGTCGAGCCGCGGCTGGTGCGGAACGATGAACTGGGGTGCCCGGTCCAGCGGATCCGGCTTGTAACGGAATTCGTAGGGTTCCCAGGTCTGGCCATCGTAACTGCCGAAGATCCGCAATTCCTGCCGCTCCGTCTGCATCGTCGGAAACAGGTGAAACAGGTTGCCGATCCCGAACGCCGGCGGCACCTCGTTCAGCACGACCAGCGCATGCGGCAGCGGGCGCCGCGCATGCGCGCCAAGCATCATGCTCAGGCTGAGCACCAGGATCAGCGCAGCGCCGGTGCCGGCCAGCGCCTTGAAGGTCGGGCCGGGATCGCGGCCTCGCGCCTCGGTTCGAACCCGCTCCCGAACCGACCCCGGCAGCAGGCAAGCGACGATGCGGTCATCCAGCAGGAACAGGCACAGCAGGATGGTCAGCAGGTTGATGAAATTGTGGTTGCTGGTCGCGATGATCAGCAGCTGCGCAAGGATCGTGGTGGCGGCCGCAACGAGGCGGAATGGGCGCGGCAGGAAGATGAAAAAAGGCACCGCGAGCTCGGCGAACAGCGTAAAGCCGACACCCGTTTTCAGCAGCCATTGCGGCAGCTGATGGGCGTACCACGATCCGATATGGGGCAGCGGCTGCGTTTCGAAGTAGTAGTCGAGCGCAGTGAGATCGCGCCAGGAGGGATCGCCGCTGGCCAGCTTGAAATAGCCCGACAGGAAACGCAACCTGAAAAGCAGCCACTCGAACAACAACACGATCAGCCGGGTGGGCGCGTCGGCCAGGAAGATCGCCAGGAAGCCGCATTCGAGCAGCAACGTGTCCCACTGAAAGGTCATGAATATCTGGCCCGCGTGGACCAGAGACAGATAGAGCAGGTAAAGCAGAATCAGCGCCGGTCGCACCCTGACCCAGCCGACCGCCAGCAGCAGCGCCACGGCTGCCCCGGCGAAGCACGCACCCTGCAGCGCCGCCCCGCTGCTGTTCAACCAGAACAGCGTCGGCAGCCGCAGCAGCGCGCCGTAGCCGTTGTCGGTAAAGGCCCCGTCGAGCACTCGGCGAAACGGGAGGATGCCGTCGGGGCCTGCCAGAGCATCGATCTGCACCGCCAGCGACGCGAATGCTGCGGCGTACACCAGCGCCAGACCTTTGATGAACAGCCATCCGGTCAGTTCGTAATCGGTCGCCGGCTCGAACAGACGGGTCAGAACGCTCAACGAGGCTTCATACCGGGCAGGGGCGCGAGATATTACCGCCCACGACGGCGCCAGCTGGCGGGCGCGCCGGGGCGCCCGCGCCAGGTCGGCTCCGAGCGGGGCGGGGCCGTCGATTCGCCAGGCAGCGGGTTGTTACCGACGCGGAATCGGCTCGTTCGATCCGGCCGCGTCGTGAGTCCAGCCTTCGGGGCCGCTGAGCCGGTCCGGCCGGTTTTTGCCGGGTGCACCGATCGATGCGTGTGTCTGCGATTCGAACGGCCAGGGAAATGGTTCGGCCCGAGGCGGCCATTCCTTATCCCGGGTTACGATGGCCGGCGCCGGAACGACCTCGTGCGCCGCGAGGTTGGACTCCGGGCTTTGCATCGGCTCGTTCGTCGCCGACGCCGGGTGCCGTGCCAATGCCAGCAACCCCACCACCAACGCGCCGGCGGCAAATCCCGCCAGTCCGACCAACGCCGTGGAAATCGCGCCCGATTGCGGGCGACCCGCTACAGGTCCGGTGCCCATGCCGCAACTCCTGAAAGTTGGATCCTTAACGAATAAGACGACGTTCGGCGCCGGTACCGGACATCGAATCTCGTTAGGCGCGTGGGGTCGGAAACGGTGCGTTGTTTGGGGCAGACACGCACCGAGCGCCACAGAGATCACCAGATCGCTCCTCTCCGACGCCCGCAACCGGGAGCGAGTGCTCAAGGTCCTTGCGCTCGCAAGTGGGAGAACGCAGCTAACGGTCCCTTCTCCCGCTTGCGGGAGAAGGACAGGATGAGGGTGGTGGCCTTGAGACCTTGACCGGCCTCCTGGCTTGGACGCGAAAACCGTGAGCGCGGCTTCAGGGCTCGCTTTTGCGCTGAACCGGCGTCGCGCCGCGCATCACCAGCTCCCGGTAACGGCGCAGATTGGCGTCGTACTGGTCGTTGATGCGCTGCATCTCGGTGCGAATCTCGTCGATGGTTCGCAGCTGCTGCGCCTGCAGCGCCGCGTTGTCTTCGAGCGCGCGCTTCAGCTTGTCCGGCACCTGGCGCTTGGCGTAAAACTCCGCCTCATCCTCCAGGCGCTTGCGGTCCGCCCTGATTTCCTTCAGCTGCTGATTGGCCCGGTCGATCAACGCCTGCCGGTCTGCCAGCACCCGGTCGCGCGCCGACTCGATCTCGTCCTCGCCCGCGTACGCTTCCAGCAACGCGCGGTCTCTGCGCAGCTGCTCCTGGGCCGCGTGTTCCCGTTCGCGCCGCGCTTTTTCCTCCAGGTCGCGCTTCTTCTTCTGCTCGGGCGTCAGCGGCGGCTCGATCACGCGCCTGATCGAACCGTCGCGATTGAGCTCGCGAATCGAGACGTTCCCGCACTCGGGCGGAGGCAGATCGCCGGTCAGCGTGCGGCCGTTGGGCGTGGTACACACATACAGCTGGCACCAGGCGGCGGCCGGCAAGGCGCCCAGCACGCCTGCCACAATCCATCGCGCGATCCGGCGCCGCCCGTCAAGCGCCATACCGTTCCCGATAGGCTTCGATCGACGACAGATGCTGGCGCGCCGCGTCGGCCAGCGGCGAATCGGAGTGCAGCAAGCCGATCAGGTCGTCCAGGTTGGCGATCGATATCACCGGCACACCGGTGGCGTGCTCGAAGGCTTGAACCGCCGCAAGCCGTGACAGCGCGCCGTCGGCGCCGGTACGCTCCATCCGGTCGAGCATGATCACGACCCCGGCCGCCTGCGCCCCGTGCGCCCGGAGCAGGTCGAGCGCCTCGCGCTTGGCCGCCCCGTCCGTGATCACATCGTCGACGATCATCACCCGGCCGCGCAGAGGAGCACCGATCAGCTGACCGCCTTCACCGTGATCCTTGCGTTCCTTGCGGTTATACGAGAACGCAACGTCCAGACCCATGGCGGCCAGCGCGACCGCGGTGCTCGAAGCCAGCGCGATCCCCTTGTAGGCGGGCCCGAACAGCATGTTGAACTGGATCCGGCCCTGGGCGCGGGCGTCCAGCAGAGTCTGAGCATAGAATCGGGCGAGCTTGCCGAGCGTAGGGCCGCGATCGAACCGGCCGGCATCGAAGAAATAAGGTGTCTGGCGCCCACTGCGGGTCGTGAAGTCCCCGAAAGAAAGAGCGCCGCATTGAAGTGCGAATTCGAGGAATTGCCGCGGTACGGACATTCGTCTTTGTGTCCTTGCAAGAGCGATGGGGCCGACGGGGGGCCCGGGGTCAGTCGGAATTGTCCCAGATCCCCCGGAACCGCTCCGCCCGTACTTCCGGTAGACCGCACCTCCAACAGATGTTCCGGGTCGTCACGCTGAACGCCAACGGCCTGCGATCGGCCGCCTCGAAGGGACTGCTGCGCTGGCTGGCACGGCGCGAGCCGGATGTGCTGTGCCTGCAGGAACTCAAGGCGCAGCACGCCGACCTGCCGGAGCGACTGCTCAACCCGCCGGGGCTGCACGCCCATTTCCACTTCGCGCAGGCGCGCGGCTACAGCGGAGCGGCGCTGCTGGCGAGCAAGCGCCCGCGCAGGGTGCAGATCGGATTCGGGGTGGACGAATTCGATCGCGAAGGCCGCTATGTCGAGGCGGAATTCTCGACCGTCACCGTGGTTTCGGTTTACTTTCCGTCCGGATCCAGCTCGCCGGAGCGCCAGCAGGCCAAATTCCGCTTCCTCGACGCGTTCTTTCCCCACTTGAAAAAGCTGCGCGACAGCGGGCGTGAGTTCCTGTTGTGCGGTGACATCAATATCGCGCACCGCCAGATCGACCTGAAGAACTGGCGCTCGAACCAGAAGAACTCCGGCTTTCTTCCGGAGGAGCGTGCCTGGATCAGCCGGGTGTTCGACGAGCACGGCTGGGTCGACGTGTACCGACGGCTACACCCGGAAGCGACCGGCGAGTCCTACACGTGGTGGAGCAATCGAGGCCAGGCCTGGGCTAAGAACGTCGGCTGGCGCATCGACTACCAGATCGCGACTCCGAAGACGGCGGCGCGGGCGCGCCGCTGCGAGGTCTACAAGGCGCGCCGATTCAGCGATCACGCCCCGCTGATCGTCGAGTATGCCGGACGCCTGTGAGCCAGGCGATGCGCAGTACGCCACGCAGGCACGGGCACCGGCTGCCCCGGCGACCGGGCGCGCCTCAATGAGGCATATCGAGTGCGCGGATGCGGTCGCGCAGCAGCCACACCGTCACCAGACCGGGGATGCCAAGCAGGAAGCTCACGACGTAATACAACGGCCAGCCGCCGTGGTCGGCGACCCAGCCTGCCGGACCGCCCAGGCCGTAGCGGGGAAGCTGCGCCAGCACCGACAGCAGGGCGTACTGGAACGCGCTGAAGCGCGTGTCGCAAAGCGCCATGATCAGTGCCACCATCGCGACGTTGCCCATGGCGTGCGTCAGGTTTTCGATTGCGACTGCGGCGATCATCACGGCAAAGTTCTTTCCGATGATGGCGAGCACGTAGTAGGCGAGGTTCGAAACCGCCTGCAGCAGGCCGAAAAGCAGCATCGAGCTAAACAGGCCGAGGCGCACCATCCAGATGCCGCCCAGCACTGCGCCAACGATTGAACTCGAGGTGAACACCGCTTTGGCGACCAGGCCGATCTCGGTCTTCGAAAAGCCGACATCCATCAAGAATGGCGTGAACAGCTTGACGGCGAACGCATCTCCTAGCTTGAAAATCATCACGAGGCCGAGAAGCGACAACGCGCCGCGGCTGCCGGCCAGCTCACGCAGCGGCTCGACCACGGACTCGCGCAGCGATTGCGGCAGGCGCGCCGGATAGACGGGCTCCGGAGCCCGGATTGTCACGATCGCGAATGCCGCCATGATCGCGGCAACGACCAGGAGCGCAGGCGGCCAGCCGAAATTGTCGGCCACCACGAGCGCGACCGCAAAGGCGATCCAGGATGCGGCGCGGTAGCCCAGGCTGGCGGAAGCCGCGGCAAGCCCCCGCTCCGCCGGCTCGGCAAGGTCGGTGCGATACGCATCGATCACGATGTCCTGGCTTGCCGAGAAGAACACGATCGCCGTCGCGCAGACCGACACGGCGAGCAGCGAAACGGCCGGATCCTGGAACGCGAGCAGTGCAATCGTCGCCGCGAGCAGCAACTGGGTTGCCAGGATCCAGCCGCGCCTGCGCCCTAGAAGGGGCAGCGGAAAGCGGTCAAGCAGCGGTGCCCACAGGAACTTGAGCAGATAAGGCAGCGAGACGTAGGACAGGACCCCGATGTCGGTGTTGCTGATGTGCAGATCCTTGAGCCAGGCCTGCAGCGCGCTTTCGGTGACCTGATTCGGGAAACCGGACGCGGCACCGAGCGCAAGCAGGACCAGCATGCGCGGCCGGGTCAGAATCTCGCGGACGCCCGTCTTCGGTGCGGCCGCCTGCGGCGGCGAAGCGGCCGCCTGAACGGGCGCAGTCATGATCGGTTCGGGGTCAAGGTCGATTCCAGGCGCGAGAGTCCGGATTCGCGGCCGGCCGCCTCACTTCGGCTCGAACCGGTAAACGGCGAGCTTGGACCGAAGGCTGGGCAGCACGTTCACCGGCTGACCGTTCGCCAGCAGCGCGCGCCCGGTGATCACCAGGCCGAGCCGGGCCGCCAGGATCTCGAAATCCTTCGGCGTGCACAGGTGCACGTTGGGCGTGTCGTACCACTGGTAAGGCATCTGCGGCGACACCGGCATGCGGCCGGCAAGCAGCGACAGCAGGTGGCGCCAGTGGCCGAAATTCGGAAAGCTCACGATGCCCTGCCGGCCGACGCGCGCCATCTCGCGCAGCACCGCCTCCGTCTTGTGCATCGCCTGCAGCGTCTGCGACAGCACGACGGTATCGAACATCCGGTCGGGGAACATCCGAAGCCCGGATTCGAGGTCGGCCTGGATCACGCTCAGGCCGCGCCTGACGCACTGCAGGACCGAGTCGTCCGCGATCTCGACGCCGTACACGCGGGCGTTATGCGAATCACGCAGGGTGGCCATCAGCACGCCGTCGCCGCAGCCCAGATCCAGCACATGGGCGCCCTCGGCGATCCAGGCCGCGATCTGGCGCAGGTCATCGCGCAGCGCCGGCATGGGGACGGGCGGCGCCGCGGACGCGGCGAGCGGCGCGCGCCGGGCCACCGCGGTCATCGGGCCAGCCCCGCCGCGACGTTGTCGAAATAGGCCGCCACCAGCCGGTGGTAGCGCGGATCGTCCAGCAGAAAGGCGTCGTGCCCGTGCGGCGCGTCGATCTCGGCGTACACGACCTGGCGTCCGCTCACGACCAGCGCCTCCACGATCTCCCGTGCACGGGCCGGCGCGAAGCGCCAGTCGGTCGAGAACGAAGCGAGCAGGAAATGCGACTGCGCCGGCGCCAGCGCCCGCACCAGGTCGCCGCCGTAGGCGCGGGCCGGATCGAAATAGTCGAGGGCGCGCGTGATCAGCAGGTAGGTATTGGCGTCGAAGTATTCGGAGAACTTGTCGCCCTGATAGCGCAGGTACGACTCGACCTCGAACTCGACCCCGTAGCCGAACTCGTAGTCCGGCGTATGCAGAATGCGGCCGAACTTCTCGGCCATGTCGTCATCGGACAGGTACGTGATATGTCCGATCATGCGGGCCACGCGCAGGCCCCGCCGCGGCACGACGCCCCTGGAATAGTAGTCGCCTCCGTGGAAGTCCGGGTCGCTGCGGATCGCCGTGCGGGCGACGTCGTTGAATGCGATGTTCTGCGCCGACAGGCGTGGCGTGGTCGCGATCGCCACGCAGTGTCCGATCCGCTCCGGATACTGGATGCTCCAGGACAGCGCCTGCATCGCGCCCAGCGAGCCGCCCATCACGGCGGCGAAGCGCCGGATGCCGAGCCGGTCGGCCAGCCGCGCCTGCGCGTTGACCCAGTCTTCGACGGTCACCACCGGAAACGAGGCGCCGTAGGGGCGCCCGGTGGCCGGGTTGACCGACATCGGACCGGTGGAGCCGAAGCAGGAGCCCAGGTTGTTGACGCCGATCACGAAGAAGCGCCGCGTATCGACTGGCTTGCCCGGACCGACCATGTTGTCCCACCAGCCGATATCGTCGGGCTTTTCGGCGGTGCGGCCGGCCACGTGGTGCGATGCGTTCAGCGCGTGGCAGATCAGGACCGCGTTGTCGCGCGCGGCGTTCAGGGATCCGTACGTTTCATAGCGCAGCTCGTAGCCTGCGATGTGGGACCCGCTCGACAGCTCGAGCGGCTCCTCGAATCGCATCGTCTGGGGCGTGACGAAACCGACCGAGCCGGACTGCACGGCTCACGGGCTCAACTGGACCGGCGCCGGCGCAACGGAAAGCGATGGTCGCGGCGCGGCCCGTCCGTTGGCGCTGCCGCGCTCGATCGCACGCCGGATCTCGATCGGATCATGCGAACGCAGCACGCGCGTGGCCAGGCGCGCAGCCGTCCGCGTCGACAGCTCGAACAGGCGCTGCTTGACCGTCAGCAGCTGCGTCGGATTCATCGAGAACTGGCGCAGCCCCATGCCCACCAGCAATTCGGTCAGCACCGCGTCGCCGGCCATTTCGCCGCAGACGGAGACCGGGACGCGGGCCTTTTCGCCGGTGCGAATGGTCCGGTGAATCAGGTGCAGCACGGCCGGGTGCAGGTGATCGTACAGGTGCGCCACCGCCGAATCGTTGCGATCGATCGCCAGCGTGTACTGGATCAGGTCGTTGGTGCCGACCGAAAGGAATTTCAGCCGCGAGATGAAGGCCGGAAGCGTCAACGCGGCCGCCGGCACCTCGATCATTCCGCCCACCGCGACGCGTGCGTCGAATTTCTGGCGCCGGTCCTTCAACTGCTCCTTGGCGCGGGCCACGAACGCCATCGCTTCTTCGATCTCGTGGACATGGGCCAGCATCGGCACCAGGATCCGGACCGTGCCCTGGCTGGAGGCGCGCAGGATCGCGCGCAACTGGGTCAGGAAAAGCTCGGGAAACGCCAGGCAGTAGCGGATCGCGCGCAGGCCCAGCGCGGGATTGGGCTCTTCGACGCCGTTGCCGGGCAGCATGCCCAGGCTGAGGCGGGCCGAGGACGTCAACACCTTGTCGGCGCCGATGTCGAGCGTCCGGATCACGACCGGCTTGCCCTTCATCGAGCGGGCCACGCGCGCATAGGCCTCGAACTGCTCGTCCTCGGACGGCAGCTGGTCCCGGTTCATGAACAGGAACTCGGAGCGGAACAGCCCGATGCCGTCGGCACCGGCCTCCAGCGCGTCGCGCGCATCCTCCGGCATCTCGATATTGGCGAGCAGCTGCACCGCGATGCCGTCGCCGGTGCGCGCTATCCGCCCTTTGAGCTTGCGCAGCTCGGCGCGGCGCAGGCCTTCCTCCTGAATCCGCTGGCGGTAGGTTTCCAGCAGCGCGGCATCGGGGTTGACGATCAATCGGCCGCCATCGGAGTCCAGAACGACCAGGTCGCCCTCGGCAATCGACTGGCGCGCCTCGGCCACTCCGAGCAGCGCCGGCAACCCCAGGCTGCGCGACAGGATCGCGGTGTGCGATGTCGGGCCGCCCGCCTCGGTGACGAAGCCGGCCAGATTGACGCCGGCCCGCTCCTTCAGCTGCAGCACGTCGGCCGGCGCCAGGTCGTGCGACACCAGCACCAGGCGCTCGCCTTCCTCGAGGCGGCGCGGCAGCATCGCGGCCGCCGGGCGCCCCCCGGCCAGGCGGCGCAGCACCCGCTCGACCACCTGGCGCACGTCCTGCGAACGGCTGCTGAAGTACTCGTCGTCGATCGCGTCGAACTGCCGGCACAATTCTTCCAGCTGGATCGTCAGCGCCCATTCCGCGTTGATCAGCCGGCTGCGCACCAGGTCGCGCGGCGCGTCGCACAACAGCGAGTCGTCCAGGATCATCCGGTGCAGGTCCAGGAAAGCCTTGACCTCGCCCGGAGCCTCGATCGAGACGGCGCTGCGCAGCTCCTCCAGCTCGGCCCGCACCAGCGAAAACGCGTTGTTCAGCCGGGCGACCTCGTGCAGCACGTCCTGGCGCTGGACGTGGTACTGCTTGATTTCGAGCTCGCTGGGCGTGAGCAGATGCGCGCGCCCGATCGCGATGCCGCGCGCGACACCGATTCCGCGCAGTTCAGCGTTCATGACGCGAGTCTCGCCCATGGTTCCCGAAGTCCGTTCGAGCCGTCAGCCCGATTCTCCAAAACGCGATTCGATCAGCGTCCCGATCGCGGCCACTGCCGATTCCTCGTCCGGGCCGCTGGCTTCGACCGAGACGGTCGCTCCCGGCCCGGCCGCCAGCATCATCACCCCCATGATCGACTTGGCGTTGACGCGGCGCCCGTCGCGGGAGATGTAAACGTCGCTGTGGAAGCGGGATGCGACCTGCGTTAACTGGGCCGAGGGCCGGGCGTGCAACCCAAGTCTATTGCTGATCTTGAAGTCGCGCGAGATCATTGTCTTTGACAGGGGATGGTCCCTCCGCGGGCGGCGTCGGCCCGATCGGGGCGATGCCCCGGGCCCCTCCCGCAAGCGCTTTTTCCGCCAGCGCAACCAGCGGGGAATCGCAGTAGCACAGTGCGCGCAGCAGCATTGGCAAATTGATGCCGGCGATGACCTCGACCTTGCCGGGGAGCGCCAGCCGCGCTGCAACATTGGCCGGCGTCGCGCCCAGACAGTCGGTCAGGACCAGCACGCCCTGGCCGTCGTCGGTCTCGCCCAGCAGGGCGCGCGCGCGCTGCTCCACCAGGGCCGGGTCGGCGTCCGGCTCCACGTCCAGCGCCCCCAGCCGGTAATTGGCGCAGCGCGGATCGCGGCTGAACACGTGGCGCGCCGACTGCACGAGCGCCGAGGCAAGCGGCTGGTGCGCTATCACGAGTACGCCGGCCACGGCACGCTCACTGGAGGATCTGCCTTTCAAGCGCCTCGACGAACATCAGCGCCACGTTAAAGCCGGTCTCGCGCTTGATCTCGACAAAGCAGGTCGGGCTGGTGACATTGATTTCGGTCAGGTAGTCGCCGATCACATCCAGTCCGACCAGCAGCAACCCGCGGTCGGCCAGCGCCGGCCCCAGCGCCGCCGCGATCGCGCGGTCGCGCTCGGACAGCGGCTGGGCGCGCGGGATGCCTCCGGCCGCCAGATTGCCGCGCGACTCCCCCGGGCGCGGCGTGCGGGCCAGGGCGTAGGGAACCGGGCGGCCCGCCACCAGCAGAATGCGCTTGTCACCGGATGCGATTTCTGGAATGAAGCGCTGCGCCATCACGGTCTTTTGCCCACCCTGGGTCGCCGTCTCCAGAATCACGCCCAGGTTCGGATCCTGCGGAGCCAGGCGGAACACGCCGCGTCCGCCCATGCCGTCCAGCGGCTTGACGACGATGTCCCGGTGCTCGCCGTGAAACTCGCGCAGCGCCTCCGGATCGCGGCTGACCAGCGTCGGAGGCGCGTAGTGGGCGAATTCCGCGATGGCGAGCTTCTCGTTGTGATCGCGCAAAGCGCGCGGATCGTTGAACACGCGTGCACCGCGCCGCACCGCCGCCTCCAGCAGGTAGGTCGCGACCAGGTACTCCATGTCAAATGGGGGATCCTTGCGCATCAACACCACGTCGAAGGCTTCGAGCGGGCGACGCACCGTCTCCTTCCGGGAAAACCACTCGGCGCCTTGCGGCAACACGTCCACCCGGGTCGCCACCGCCTGCACCAGGCCCTCGCGCCACGCAAGGCCGCCGACCTCGCAGGCCCAGAGCTGGTGGTTGCGCCGCGCCATCTCGCGCATCATCGCGATGCTCGAATCCTTGGCCTCTTTCAGCTCGTCGAGCGGGTCGAGCACGAACAAGGCCGAAACCTCGGACGTCATGCGAGCGCCTGGCGCATCACGGAACCGCTCGCGCCCTCTCCCCCGGCCCCTCTTCCGGCCCTTGGCCGGAAGAGCGAGAGGAAGACAACGAGGGGGCTGGGCTGGCCAGCGGAACACGGGAGGAAGCGCCATTGCTCCCCTCTCCCACGCCAGTGGGAGAGGGGCCGGGGGAGAGGGTCGACGCTGCAACGGCATCGACGGTGCGTTCGAGCTCGATCGAAGCCGCCAGCAGCGCCAGGCGCCCCATCACGCCATAGCAGTAGAAGCGGTTCTGAGCGCTGGAGCCCGGCTCGGCCTGCAGGTTGGGCAGATTGCAGGGATTGGGGAATGCCAGCGGAGCGAATTCCATCCCGGGCGCGTTCAAATTCTCGTCAATGCCGCGCTGCCGGTGCACGCGGTAAAAGCCGCCGATCACATAGCGATCGATCATGTACACGACCGGCTCGGCCACCGCCTGGTCGATCGTCTCGTAGGTGGGCACGCCCTCCTGGATGATCACGTCGCTGACTTCCAGCCCCTCCTTCACCACGGCCATCTTGTTGCGCTGCTTGCGATTCAGGCCGATCACGTCCGAGGCATCGCGCACCGTCATGATCCCCATCCCGTAGGTTCCGGCGTCGGCTTTCACGATCACGAACGGTTTTTGTTGAATATGGCGCTCGCGGTAACGCGCCTGGATCTCGGACAGCAAACGGTTCACGTTGTCGGCCAGGCATTCCTCGCCGACCTTTTCGCGAAAATCGATCATTCCGCAACGCGCAAACAGCGGATTGATCGTCCACGGATCCACGCCGATCAGCCGCGCGAACTGCTCGGCGACCTCGTCATAACATCGGAAATAGTTCGATTTGCGCCGCACGGCCCAGCCGGCGTGCAGCGGCGGCAACAGCGTCTGCGCCGGGTCCAGGTCGAGCAGCTCGGGCGGAATTCCGGCCGACAGGTCGTTGTTCAGCAACACGATGCACGGATCGAACTCGTCCAGTCCGACCCGGCTGCCGTAGCGGCGCACCGGTTCCACGGTCAGCCGCTCGCCGCCGGGCAGCGCAATCACCGACGGCCGGGTCACCTCGGGTGCCAGCGTCCCGATCCGCACTTCCAGGCCCGGCGCCGCCAGCAGGCGGACCAGCCGCGCCACGTTTTGCAGGTAGAACACGTTGCGCGTATGCCGCTCGGGAATCAGCAGCAGCTTGCGCGCGTCCGGGCAGTTGCGCTCAATCGCGACCTGGGCGGCCTGCACTGCGCACGGCAGATCGTCCTCGGACAGGTTGTTGAAGCCCCCGGGAAACAGATTCATGTCGACCGGCGCCAGCTTGAATCCCGCATTCCTCAGGTCGACCGAGCCGTAGAACGGCGGCGTGTGCTCCTGCCAGTTCTGGCGAAACCAGTGCTCGATGTCGGTCATCGAGTCCAGGATGCGCCGCTCGAACTCCAAAATCGGACCGGCTGCGGTGGCCAGAACGGGAACGCTGGACGGCTGCATGGCAAGGCCCTTCGGCTGCGGTTGGTCATTGTATCGAATGGACCGTTGATGCTGCGGCGCAGCATGTAAGGTCAAAAAAAGAGGGCCCACACGGGGCCCTGAAGGGAATAAGGCGGCGTCGTCGGGTACGCCGCCCCGCGCTCAACCGTTCATCCGAGATGCGCGCGCACCATCAGAAAATGATCCCGGTCTCAACCATCACCCGCGTCATGCTGTCGCTCGAGAGCGTCGGCCCGAGCATGGCGCCGGGGGTCCCGCTGGAGATCTTCACGTACGAGAACTCGGCGCGGGCAAAGAAAAACTTGTTCTGCCAGGTCGGAGTGATCGTCAACGACCAGGCGTCGCTGCCACCGCCGTACAACAACGAGGAACTATCGGTCTTGTCGCCGTTCGTGGAGATGTATTCGACGCGGCCGGCCACGCTGTAGCCACCGTCCATCGTATAGATGCCGTACAGGCCCCCGCCGAACGTGTTCAAATCCTTCGTCGTGCCGATGCTCGTGTCCGACGGAACGGTCGTGTATTGCAAGGTCGGGATGATGGTGAACGGCCCGGACGTGTGCGAAAAGTAGAGGTTGTAAATCGTCGAGTTGTTCTGCAGCAGCGGGGTTGCATAGCTGGAGACCGTTTCCGTGTTGATGCTGCCACCCCCGTCGAACGTGACCGAGTTGGAGCCGTCGATCGTGTAGGTCGCCGAGCCGCTCAGCCAGCTGTAGCGGTTCGAGAAGAAGCCGTCGGTCCAGGCGAACGACAGCGCCAGCGGGCCCCTCGTGTAGTTGACCTGCACCCCCCGGGCGATGATGTTCTCCTGATTCCAGATCAGCCCGCGCTCAATGTTCACGTTCTGGAACGAAAACGCGTATTCGGCTCCGATCAGCGTCGGCAGGTTGCCGGCCTGCACAGACAACGAGTCGTTAGGGGCGTACTTCAGAAACCACACCGGCAGGCCGCCGAACTCGTTGGACGTGGTGCTGCCGGCCCGCAGGTACGGAAACCCGAGGTCCGGGAGCGAATAGGCGCCGCCCTGGGCGTAGAACTGGATCGGCCCGTCGACCTTCTGCACGACGACCTGCCCATTGGTCAGGTCGGCCATCCAGCGGTGCTCATCCGAGAACAAGCCGCTGCCCACGAAGTTGCTCTCGTACTGCCCCATCACGCTCAGCACGCCGGTGACATAGACGTCGCCCAGCGGGCCCGCGTCGACCTTCATCGGCTTGACGTTGGCCGACAGCGTTGCGCTCATCGACGGCATCGACACGGGCGACGCCGGGGGCGCGGCCTCCGCAGGCGCAGCTGCGGGGGCTGGGGCCGGTGCGGGCGCCGGTGGAGTCGCCTGCCCCCATGCCGGCACACTGCCGACATCGAGGCACGCGAACGTCAGGGCTGCAGCAAAGGTGACGGTTCGTTTCATCGAAAAGTTCCCCCCATTCTGGTTTTAAGCCATCAAAACTGCGGATCTCTTCAAGCAAGTGCCATGCCACTGTTAAGGCGTGGTGCATTGCGCGGCATCGTTCCGCCTTCCAGTGCGCCAGATCGATGCTGCCTCTCCCACGCCGGTTTGCTGATTCGGCCGTTCTGCACGTTCTTAGTGCGCCGCTCCCCGTCCGAGTGCGGCACGAAACCTTGCTGGTTTCATGACTGCGATCCGCCCGTGAGACTCGGACCTTGTTCGAGCGGAAAAAAACCGGGCCCCCGAAGGAAGGAGCCCTTGAAAGAAGACGGCGCAGTTGGATACGCCGCCTCCGCGCTCATCGATCAGATGTTGTATGCCGCCTCGCCGTGGTAGGTCGTGTCCAGGCCCTCCCGCTCCTCTTCCTCGGTCACGCGCAGACCGACGATCAGGTCGGCCACCTTGAAGGCGATGAACGCCACCACGGCGGTCCAGACGAACACCAGACCCACGGCTTTGGCCTGGATGATGAACTGCGCCAGGATGCCCGGATACTCGGTCGGCTTCATCGTCACCCAGTTGGTTATGCCCGGCCCGCCCAGGCTGGGCGCGTTGAAGATCCCGGTCAGCAGGGCGCCGGTAATGCCGCCGATCGCATGCACGCCGAACACGTCCAGCGCGTCGTCCTGGCCGATCATCTTCTTCAGGCCCGTAACACCCCACAGGCAGATCGGCCCCACCGCGAACCCGATCACGAAAGCCCCGGGGATGCCGACGTTGCCGGCCGCTGGCGTGATCGCGACCAGTCCCGCGACGGCGCCGGAGGCGGCGCCCAGCATCGACGGCTTGCCCTTGATCATCCATTCCGCGAAAGACCAGGACAGCACCGCGCACGCCGTGGCCAGGAACGTGTTCATGAACGCCAGGCTCGCCATGCCGTTGGCTTCCAGGGCCGAACCGGCGTTGAACCCGAACCAGCCGAACCACAGCAGCGAGGCGCCGATCATCGTCATGGTCAGGCTGTGCGGAGGCATCGCCTCTTTACCGAGACCGATCCGCTTGCCCAGAAGCATCGCACCCACCAGGCCGGCCACGCCGGAGTTGATGTGCACGACCGTGCCGCCGGCGTAATCGAGCGCGCCCCATTGCCAGATCAGGCCCGCTTTGGCGTTGGTCGCGTCGACCACGTTGGCCGCCGTATAGGCATCCGGACCCTCCCAGAACCACACCATATGCGCGACCGGCAGATAGCTGAGCGTGAACCAGATCGTGATCGCGATCAGCACGGCGGAGAACTTGATGCGCTCCACGGTGGCACCCAGGATCAGACAGCAGGTGATGGCCGCAAAGGTCGCCTGAAACGCCACGTACACCAGCTCGGGCAGCGGCGTGGCCTTGTCGAAAGTGCCTGCCATCGAGAAATCGCCGGTGGCCGGCGTGAAGGTTCCGGCCAGAAAGAGCCGGTCCAGCCCGCCGAAGAACGGGCTCAGGGACCCGCTGCCTTCGGTGAACGCCAGGCTGTAGCCGTATATCGACCACAGCACGACAATCAGCGAGAACACGACGAACACCTGCATCAACACCGACAGCATGTTCTTGGTACGAACCAGCCCACCGTAGAAGAGCGCGAGCGCGGGCACCGACATCAGGAGCACGAACGCGGTCGACGTCAGCATCCAGGCGACGTCACCCTTGTTGGGCGTCGGCGCAGGCGCGGCCGCGGCTGGCGCTGCGGCGGCCGGGGCCGCTTCCGGTGCCTTGGCGGCTTCAGCCGGCGCGGCGTCTTTCTTCTGGTCGGCCGCAGGCGCTTGCGCCAGCGACACCGTCGGCGCAACGGCCCACACAGCCAGCGCCACAACCGACGCCGCCGCTACGATCCACTTCTTCATCAGGGACCCCTTCCTCATATATTGTTGGATTGGTTTACAGCGCGTCTTTGCCGGTCTCGCCGGTTCGGATGCGCACGACCTGCTCCAGGTCGTAGACGAAAATCTTGCCGTCGCCGATTTTGCCGGTGCGGGCCGAGTTCTCGATCGCCTCGAGCGCACGCTCGAGGATTTCCTCATCAACAGCGGCCTCGACCTTCACTTTCGGCAGGAAGTCCACGACGTATTCGGCGCCTCGATACAGCTCCGTGTGTCCTTTCTGCCGCCCGAACCCTTTGACCTCGGTGACCGTGACGCCCTGAACTCCGACGGCGGACAGCGCTTCGCGAACCTCGTCCAACTTGAACGGCTTGATGATTGCAGTGATGAGTTTCATAGCGTCCTCACCGTGGATGCGTTGATCGACTGCCTCATGAACGAAACCCTCCGTGACATTGACGTAAGCGTGCCCGGGTGCTCGTGAGCAACTTGCGTGCCAATGAATTTCTGCCGCTGCCGCCGCGCACGCGACCGCACCCCCGCATTGGCGGGCTAAGCGGTTGAAACGCTTCGCTAATCGCGTTTGATCGCAGCGGGCGCCGGACGCGCCTGGCGCGCCGCGCCGGGGCGCCGGTCGGCGCCGTCCGCCCTGATGCGCCAGGCCGGTGGCTGGCATGCTCGCTTTTGGTGCACGGCAGTGCCGCGCGCGGGCTTAAGCCGTACCGGGAGGGTCTGCCGGGCACGGTCGCACGAGCTGGCCGAGCCCCGATGGTCAGCCTGCACAAGTCGCAGGCTTCAGCCTAGCCAGTCTTCGCCGCCCCCACGAACCGGCATTTGTCCCTGAGGAAAAAGCCCCCGGTGCTCGAGGCATAGACGACGGTGAGCTCGCCGGAGGCGCGATTGAACTGATAGCGCCCACCGCGGGCGAGGTCGCGCCATTCGATTGCCCGGTCCGTGATGTCGGCGGGAAACGAATCGGCCGTCCGCCTCTTCGGGTCGATCGCCACGTCCCACGTCGCCCCGCTGAAGGGGTTGGTGCAGCGGAGCGTCGACGGCCCGCCGCCGGCCTGATCCTGGCCAGCGGCAGCCGCCGAGACGAGAACGACGAGGGCGAACGGCCACATGCGCGGGGTCAGACGGGCGCGTACGCCTCCTCGCCGTGTACCGCGTTGTCGCCGGTCTGCAGCGTGCCGTCCACCATGCGCAGCGAGATGAATAACGACATCACCTTCAGGATTACGAAGGTGCCGATGGCGTTCAGCACGATAATGAAAGCGGCCGCTTCGGCCTGCAGGGCGAACTGCTTGAAGTTGCCATAGAACCACCCGGTGGTGGAGACGCCCGGCGCGTTCGACCCGGTGCCGAGGTAGACGAGCATGTTCGGATCGGCCAGCACGCCCGTCAGCAAGCCGCCCATCAGGCCGGCCACGCCATGGGTGGACAGTACGCCCAGCGTATCGTCTACCTTGGACATCAACGCCGTCTTCTGCAGCTTGTTCATCGCGAACCACGGGATGACGCCGGCGCAAAGGCCGATGACAATGGCCCCCCAGCCGTTGACGTAACCGGCGGCCGGCGTGATCCCGACCAGCCCTGCGATCATGCCGTTGATGGCGCCGACGATCGAGGGCTTGTTGTACGCCATCGAGTCCATCGCGGTCCACATCATCAAGGCGACCGCCGTCGCGATGTTGGTGTTCAGTACGGCCCCCGCCGCGTTCGCGTTCGCGAAATACGGATCGCCCCCGTTGAATCCGTTCCACCCGAGCCACAGAATGCCGGCGCCGGTCAGGGCGACCAGCAGGTTGTTCGGCGGAAAGTGATCGCGATCCTGCTGAAGACGCGGCCCGACCACCGCCGCGGCGACGAAGCCCGAAACGCCTGCCGCCAGATGAATCACGTAGCCGCCCGAGAAGTCCACCGCCCCGGCGGCGGCGAGCCATCCGCCGCCCCAGATGCTGAAACAGCCGATCGTGTAAATGAACGTCATCCACAGCGGGACGAAGATCACCCACGCCTTGAAACTCATGCGCCCGAGCACCGATCCTCCCAGGATGATGACCGTGATGGCGGCGAACACGAACTGGAAGTAGGTCATCGTGGCCATCGGGAACGTCAGCTCAGGCATGCCAGAGGCGGCCTCCGGTACGGTCGCCTGTCCCAGCTCGAACCCCGCCGCGATGGCCGGGCCCGGCTGGCCGAGGAACGCAAACCACTTGGGCCCGAACGACATGTTGTAGGCCCACAGCACCCAGACCACCAGCACCGAGGCGAAGGCGTACATCACCATGAAGGCGCTGTTGATCGCCCACTTCCTCTTGACCAGCCCCGCGTAGAGGATCATCAGGCCGGGGATGCTCTGTAGAGCGACGAAGGTCGCCGCCGCGAGTTGCCAGGCGTTGTTGCCGGAATTGAGCCAGGCCGGAGCCGCGACAAACGTTCCGGTCGGCGCGGCCGGGGCCGCGGCGGCGGGTGCTGCAGCCGCCGGCGGCGTGGTGGCGGGCGCCGGCGCGGCCTGTGCCAACGGACCCGGTGGCGCGGCGGTGGAGGCCACCGCGGGCTTGGCCGCGGGGGCCTGGTTCTGAGCAGTGGCAGGCTGCAACGCAAGCAGGTTCAAGGCAGTGATCAGGACAATTCCCATGAAGGCGTGACTTCGATGCATGTCGTTCTCCCTCGTCCGACCGTCCGCTGGCGTCCGCCGCGAGAAGCTCGGGGGACGCGCGCCTGGATCGGCGTTCCGCGTTCGACCCGGCGATCGACTTGTCAGCGAGGTTGTTCGATCGCCCCCAGCACGGGACAACACCACCCCTGTCGTTGCCCGGCGCAGGAACGCGCTGCAAGAATTGAACCATTGTCGTTTTCGACGATGGATCGGGCTTCCGACGGCCGCCCGGCACCAAGTTCGGTCAGGGTACGGTCATTTGCGCCCCGTTTCGGGGCGTCGCAGGGGCGCAATGCGCCCGAAATCGGCCGGGGGCCCCGCCACGGGCAGGAGCTGGAGCCGGGCTGTTAGACTGACCGCGTGTTGCAGCAGCTTTGAACGGATTGACCATGCAGACCTCCGCCTTCCTAGACGATCTGCAGCAGCGGCTGGCAGCGTTGTTCGCATCGACGCCGGCGGCCGACATCCAGAAGAATCTGAAGGCGCTGCTGATGCAGCAGTTCGCGCGGATGGAACTGGTGACGCAGGAAGAATTCGAACTGCAGCGGCAGGTGCTGGCCCGCACCCGGGAAAAGCTGGAGGCGCTCGAAGCGCGGGTGGCGCAGCTGGAGGCGCGCGGCCCTAGCTCGTAGCCGCTTTGCGCAATCGGGCGCGGCTGCGCGCCACGGCAATGATCTTGGCAGCCACCCGCAAATCCAGCTTGTCGAACTCGCGGCGCATCTCGTCCTGATCCATCAGCCGCACTCCCTGGCGACGAAAGCGGTGGCGGGTGCCCGCGTCGATGCCCTTTTCTGCGGCCACCAGGACCCGCGTCAATCCGATCGAATGCGCGTGGTCGACCAGCGCGGCGGCGCGCTCGGCCGTGACCTTTTCCTGCTCCACGATAAACGCGTACGCACGGGCAGGATCCTGCCGGTGCCGCAGCACCAGCTCGATCGGCCGGACCGCCTGCGAAGCGTTGGAAGGGCGGTAGCCGCGCGCCTCGAACCATGCCAGTGCCAGCTCCCGCACCGGCACCACGCGATCGGCCGCCGCGGCGCGCGCGTCGTCCGCCGCCGTCGCCGCGGCGCCGCCCCTGCGGTCGGCGACCGCAACCGCCGGCGCCGCCGCTGCCGCCATCTGCAGCACGGCGGCGGCCGTCGGCCGGCCACCCGGCGCGGACGCCACCGGAAAGAAGGTATCCGGGGCGGCGCTGACGTTGGTCGGCTCCTCCAGCTGCCGGCGTGCCGCCGCCACCACGGACCCCTCCTCACCGGCCAGCAGATCGTCCAGATCGAGCACTTCGACGGCAGAGGCCAGGTGAGCCAGCGGGAGCACCGAGGTTTCGCCGTTGCCGGCGTCGGCGGCCTGCTCCTCGGCGCGCTGGCGCTGGATTCGCGCGAGCAGTATCCGCCGACGCACCAGCAGCGCCAGCGCGACCGCCAGCAGCGCGACCGAGGTCGCGAGGATCAGCGGGTCGATGTTAAGTATGGCTCGCAGCATTTCGCCCGGTCCAGCCCCTCGGTCACCAGCGACTACCCTACAGACCTCCTGGATTGTCGCAAATGGCGTCCTTTGATGCATCAGCGTGTCGGATCGGCCATGTTGCCATCGGGGCCGCCCCCGTAGAATCGGCACCACTCTGCCTGTCGTGCGCAATGACCCTCGCCGTCGTTCGAAGCCGTGCGCTGTCCGGGATGTTCGCTCCCGAGGTCACGGTCGAAGTGCATCTGGCCAATGGGCTTCCCTCATTCACGCTCGTGGGGCTGCCGGAGACGGAGGTCAAGGAGGCGCGGGAACGGGTTCGCGCTGCGCTGCAGAACTGTCGCTTCGATTTTCCGTCCCGGCGCATTACGGTGAACCTGGCCCCGGCGGACCTTCCCAAGGAATCGGGCCGCTTCGATCTTCCCATCGCCATCGGAATCCTGGCCGCGACCGGGCAGGTGCCGTCCCGGGCGCTCGAGCGTTTCGAGTTCGCCGGCGAGCTGTCGCTGTCGGGCGAACTGCGCCCGATACTCGGGACACTCGCGATGACGTTCGCAGTGTCCAAGAGCGCCGCGAACCGCTACCCGCGCGGATTCATCCTGCCCTTGGACAACGCGGACGAGGCATCGCTGGTCTCGGACATTCCGATCTTCCCCGCCCGTACGCTGCTCGATGTAGTGGCTCACTTGAACAACGAGGGCGGAGATCAGCAGGCCAGACGGATCGAGCCTCATTTTGCGACCGTGCGGCTGACGCCCCCGTCGTATCCGGATTTCTTCGATGTCAAAGGACAGGTCGCCGCCAAGCGGGCGCTCGAGATTGCTGCGGCCGGGGGCCACAGCGTCCTGATGGTCGGTCCGCCGGGCACTGGCAAGTCGATGCTGGCCCAGCGGTTTGCCGGGCTGCTGCCGCCGATGAGCCCCGAGGAGGCGCTCGAGTCGGCGGCGGTGCTGAGTCTGGTCGGTCAGTTCGCTCCGCAACGCTGGGCCACCCGGATGTTCCGTGCTCCGCACCACACGGCCAGCGCGATCGCGCTGGTCGGCGGCGGCAGCAACCCGATGCCGGGCGAGATCTCGCTGGCCCATTGCGGCGTCCTTTTTCTGGACGAGCTGCCCGAATTCGACCGCCGTGTGCTCGAAGTGATGCGCGAGCCGCTGGAGACGGGCCGGATCACGATCGCGCGCGCGTCGCGCCACGTCGACTACCCGGCCCACTTTCAACTGCTGGCGGCGATGAATCCGTGCCCCTGCGGCTACTTCGGTCACAAGACGATCGCCTGCCGCTGCACGCCGGAGATGGTGGCGCGTTACCAGGACCGCATCAGCGGTCCCCTGCTGGATCGGATCGACATGCGGGTCGAGGTGCCGTCCCTGTCCGAGGACGAGCTCGTTTCGCTGCCCGACGGCACGCCGACCCGTTACCTGGCCGAGCGGGTCGCGCGTGCCTATGAGATAGCGCTCAACCGCCAGGGCAAGCGCAACGACGAACTGCAGGCGGCCGAGATCGAACGCATGACCCACGCGACCGGGTCGGTCAAGCAGTTGTTGCACGCGGCCAGCACGCGCCTGGGCTGGTCCGCGCGCGCCTATCACCGGGTGCTGAAAGTGGCGCGCACGATCGCCGACCTGGCTGCCGTCGAGGAGCTATCGACCGAGCACGTGGGCGAAGCGATTCAATATCGGCGTTCCCTGCGGGAAACCTGAGCCGGCTTCGGAAAACCGCTTCAGCCGCCTGACGGTGGAAACGAGAACTCGGGACCCTTGCTGCCCGCATCCGGCCAGCGCTGCATGACGGCTTTGTATCGGGTGTAGAAGCGCACCGCCTCCATGCCGTAGGCGTGCGCCTCGCCGAACAGGCTGCGTTTCCAGCCCCCGAACGAATAAAAGGCCATCGGCACCGGAATCGGCACGTTGATGCCGACCATTCCGGCCTGCACGTGCCGGGCGAACGAGCGTGCGCTGGCGCCGTCGCGCGTGAACAGGGCCGCACCGTTGCCGTAGTCGTGGGCGTTGACCAGTGCCAGCGCCGCGGCCAGATCCGGAACCCGCACCACCGACAGCACCGGACCGAAGATCTCGTCTCGATAGATCCGCATCTGCGGACGCACGTGATCGAACAGGCAGGCGCCCAGAAAGAAGCCCTGCTCCCGTCCGGGCACGCACACGCCCCGCCCATCGACCACCAGCTGCGCGCCTTGCTCGACCCCGGACTGCACGTGCGCCTCGACCGAAGCCCGGTGGGCTGCGGTGATCAGAGGTCCCATCTCGCTGGCGGGGTCCGATCCGTCGCCCACGCGCAGAGCGCGTGCGCGATCGGCCAGGCGCGGCACCAGGGCATCGGCGGCGGAGCCGACCGCGACGATCACCGACACCGCCATGCAACGCTCACCGGCAGCGCCGTAGGACGAACCGATCGCCGCGTCGACCACCTGGTTCAGATCGGCATCCGGCAGCACCACCATGTGGTTCTTGGCCCCGCCCAGGGCCTGGACCCGCTTGCCGTGGCGGACGCCCTCCGAGCGGATCGTTTCGGCGACCCGGGTGGATCCGACAAAGCTGACCGCCGCTACGTCAGGATGCCGCAGCAGGGCGTCGACCGCCTCCTTGTCGCCCTGAACCACATTGAATACGCCGTCGGGCAGCCCGGCTTCGGTCAACCACTGCGCCAGCAACAGCGACGCCGACGGATCGCGCTCGGACGGCTTCAACACGAACCCGTTGCCGCAAGCGATCGCCAGCGGAAACATCCACATCGGCACCATCGCCGGAAAATTGAACGGCGTGATGCCCGCCACCACGCCCACCGGCTGGCGCAACGAAAACTGATCGACGCCGGCGGCCACCTGATCGGAATGCTCGCCTTTGAGCAGCTGCGGGATGCCGGCCGCGAACTCGACGACCTCGAGGCCGCGCGCGACTTCCCCCACGGCGTCCGACATCAGCTTGCCTTGCTCGCGCGTGATCGCCTGCGCCAGCGCCTGCTGGCGCTGCTCGACCAGCTCGCGGAAGCGGAACATCACCCGCGCCCGGCGGCCCACCGGGAGCTGCGACCAGGACTCGAACGCCCGGCGCGCGGCGCCCACCGCCGCATCGACCTCCCGCTGGCCGGCCATGCGGACTCGCGCCACGGTCTGGCCACGGGCCGGATCGAACACGTCGCCGGCGCGCGCGCCGGGGTCGCCGGAGTCGAAACGGCCCCCGATCCAGTGAACGATGTCGGCCAGGTTCGGCTCGGGTTTGCCCATCGGGGTCCGAAAGTGCGTCACTCAGGTCGGAAGGTCACGCCGAGGGCGGGCGGCGGACGGGCGGCCTCTGTTCGGCGGTCTTCTTCGGGGCACGATGCGGCCGCCTCTTGCCGTAGCTGCCGTTGTAGATCTTGCCGCGCCGCGTGCGCAGATCACCCTTTCCCATCACCGCTCTCCCCGAAATCCGTTGCCGACGGAACCTATTCTATTCGGATCCTTCTGCCAGAATCACCTCTGCGCAATACGGAGCCACGCGATGGCGCTGGTTGTCTTTCGATCCAAGGCCGCGGCCGAAATTTTCATGTTCGCCGAGACGGCGCGGCGCCTGCTGCAGATCATCGGCAAGGCCGATGCCGAACGGGGCGTGATCCGTGCTGACGAAGTGCCCGACGCGCTGAATCGGCTGACGGACGCAGTCGAGCAGGAGAAAACGGAGCTGCGCCGGCAGCGCGAAGAGCGGGAATCGGACGAGCGTACCGGCGACGCCCACGGCGAACGACTGATGCCGATCACGCTCGCCCAGCGCGCCTTTCCGCTGATCGAGATGCTGCGCGCGGCCCAGCGCAGGCAGGTGGACGTCACATGGGGCATCTGATCGCGCACCACGCGCGCAATCGGCGATGGTCGTGACGCCCGCGGCGACCGCGCCGATCGATTCGAAGGTGGTTCGCAGGCGGTTTCGCCGCCAGGTGCTGATCGGCGCGCTGGCGCTGGCGATGATGCTGTTGGCGACGCTGGTGCTGCTGATGGAAGTGCAGCTGAACGAGGAAGTCGAGTCGAGCTACCAGCAGGCCCTTTCGATCGCCCAAAGGGCGCTGGACGCGCATCGGCTGGCCTCGCAGCTGGCGCGACAGCAGGCCCGGCTGGCCTCGGAGCTTCCGGCCGCGCCGGGAGCTGACAACCAGATCCGGCTGGAGCGCGACCGCGGCGCCAGCCAACTGGCGCAGATCAGCCGGCAGATCGACCGGATCGGGGAAGTGCCGCTGACCGCCGAGGAGCGTGGCAATCTGCAGCAGGTCGAGTCGGGACTTGCTGCCATCGCGGCGTCCGCGGCACAAGCGTCGCCGGGTGCCGTGGCGATCGAGCCAGCCCGGTACTGGAGGCAATTCGAGGCCGTCGCGGCATCGCTGGATTCGCTGAGCGCATCGGTCTCGGCGCGCGCCCTGAAAACCACCGAGCGCAGCCGGTTCCTGAACCTGATCGCGCGTTACACGCTGGCGATGGCGGTGCTGCTCGCGGTTTCGTTTGGAACCCTGTTCGGCGTGCTGATATTGCGTTCGCAGGCGGCCAGCCGGGACGAGGTGGCTGCGCTGGATAAAATGGCGCGCGAGGACGGACTGACCGGAATCACGAACCGGCGTGGGCTGGACGAGGGGTTGGTGATCGAGCTGGCGCGGGCGCGCCGCACCGGTCTGGAACTGACGGTGGTGATGCTCGACCTGGATCACTTCAAGCGCTACAACGATCGGCGCGGTCACGGTGCCGGCGATTCGTTGCTGCGAAACGCGGCCCAGGCCTGGCGGCGCCAGCTGCGGCCAACCGATCTGCTGGCGCGCTACGGTGGGGAGGAATTCACGCTGGTGCTGCCCGCCTGCGACGCCGACGCGGCCTGCCAGCTGATCGAGCGCCTGCGGCCGCTGATGCCGGACCGGCAGACGTTTTCCGCCGGCGTCGCAACCTGGGAGCAGCACGAATCGCCTCAGCAGCTGCTGGCGCGAGCGGACCGGGCGCTGCTGGTGGCGAAGAAACAGGGACGCAACCGGACCGTCGTGTCGGGACGCGAACCGCAGATGACGCTGCCGCTGCAGATGGCGTGAGCCTGCGCAATCAGCAGGTCCCGATTGCCGCGCGAGCGGGAGATGGGACCCTTAGGTGCCTTTTCACACTTGCGAGGTCGCGGACCTCTACCTCCCCTCTCCCGCTTGCGGGAGAGGGGCGGGGGAGAGGGTTATCCAATCAGCGTGACCGCGCCCAGAGCAGCAAACACCACAGCCGCCACGATCCGCACCGCCTTGAACGGAATGCGGTCGGATGCGACGTGCCCGAGAAAAACCGCCGGCACATTGGCCAGCAGCATGCCCGTCGTGGTGCCTGCCACCACGGCAAGCAGCGAAGGGTACCTGGCGGCCAGCATCACGGTGGCCAGCTGCGTCTTGTCGCCGATCTCGGCGATGAAGAAACTGACCAGCGTCACCGCGAACGCGCGGGCGTTCCCGATGGCCTTCGGGGCCTGGTCCAGGCGATCCGGCTTCAGCGCCCACGCCGCCGCCACCAGGAAGGAGATGCCCAGGCACACGCGTAAAAGGTCGGGGCGCAGCATGTGACGTAACAACACTCCGACGGTGCCGGCCACCGCGTGGTTGACCAGTGTCGCCACCCCGATCGCCGTCAGGATGGCCCACGGCCGCTTGAAGCGCGCCGCCAGCACGATTGCGAGCAGCTGGGTCTTGTCGCCGACCTCGTTGATGGCGATCGCGACCGCGGATATCAGGAAGACCTGCATCGCGACCGCGGCTCGTTCAGACCGCCATGGGGGGCGGCCGGCGCCGGCGAGCCCGCCCCGAGAGCGCCGCCGCAGAGACGGGCGTGGTCAACTCTGGTGTGCCTCGACCAGCTTTCTCAGCGTCAGCATCAGCTGAGGCTCGGCGCCAGCCAGCGCTCCAGCTCGGAGGGTTCGACGGCACGCCGGCGCGCCAGATCCTCCAGCTGGTCGCGGCCGATCGGTCCGACGTTGAAGTAACGCGCCTGCGGATGTGCGATATAAAAGCCCGCCACCGAGGAGGCCGGCGTCATCGCGAAGTTCTCGGTGAGCTCCATCCCGATCTGCTCCGCGTCCAGAACCTCGAACAGCCGCCGCTTCACCGAGTGCTCCGGACACGCCGGATAGCCCGGAGCGGGCCGGATGCCCTGGTATTCCTCGGCGATCAGTTGCTCCTGATCCAGCCGCTCGGCCGACGCGTAGCCCCACAGCTCGCGGCGCACCCGCTCGTGCATGAACTCGGCCAGCGCCTCGGCCAGCCGGTCGGCCAGGGCCTTGAGCATGATCACGTTGTAGTCATCGTGCTCGCCTGCGAGACGCTTTTCGTGCTGCTCCAGTCCGATGCCCGCGGTCACGGCGAACATCCCGACGTAATCGGCCACCCCCGAATCCTTCGGTGCGACGAAGTCGGCCAGGGCCCGGTTCGGGTTCGGCACGCCGTCGATCACCGGCTTGGCCGTCTGCTGGCGCAGGCCGTACCAGATCATCGTCGGTTCGTCGCGCGATTCGTCCCCGTAGATCTCGATGTCGTCGCCCACCGAGTTGGCCGGGTAAAGGCCCACCACCGCATGCGCGGAAAGCCACCGCCCGGCGATCACCTGGTCGAGCAGAGCGCGCGCGTCCGCCAGCAGCGCGCGCGCCTGCGGCCCGACCAGCGGGTCGTCCAGGATCTTCGGATACGGCCCGGCCAGGTCCCAGGTCTGCAGCAACGGACCCCAGTCGATGTAGCGAGCCACCTGTGCCAGATCCACGTTGCGCATGGCGCGCCGGCCCAGGAAAGTCGGCCGCGCAGGCCGGTAGCCGCTCCACTCGATCCGGGTCGCGTTGGCGCGCGCCCTGGCCAGCGAAATGATCTCGGGGCCGCGCCGGCTGGCGTGCTGCTCGCGTACCCGCACGTACTCCGACTGCAGATCGGACAGAAACCGGGCCGACTGGTTCGGTGAAACCAGCGCCTGGCATACCGAGACCGAGCGGCTGGCATCCGAAACATAGACGACCGCGCCGTCGTAGTGCGGCGCGATCTTCACGGCCGTGTGCACGCGCGAGGTGGTCGCCCCCCCGATCAGCAGCGGGATCGAGAAGCCCTGCCGCTTCATCTCGCGCGCCACGTGCGCCATTTCCTCCAGCGACGGCGTGATCAAGCCGCTCAGGCCGATCATCGTCGCGCCGCATTCGCGCGCGGTCTGCAGGATCTTCTCGGCGGGCACCATCACCCCCAGATTGATCACCTCGAAGTTGTTGCACTGGAGCACCACGCCCACGATGTTCTTGCCGATGTCGTGCACGTCCCCTTTGACGGTCGCGATCACGACCTTGTGCCGGGCCGGAGCCTCGCCGCCCTCCGCCGCCTTCTGCGCCTCGATGAACGGCACCAGGTGCGCCACCGCCTGCTTCATCACGCGGGCGGACTTGACCACCTGCGGCAGGAACATCTTGCCGGCGCCGAACAGGTCGCCGACGATGTTCATGCCGTCCATCAACGGACCCTCGATCACTTCGATCGGGCGCCCGCCGCGCGCTTCGACTTCCTGCCGCGCCGCCTCGGTGTCCTCCAGCACGTACTGGGTGATGCCGTGCACCAGCGCGTGGGCCAGACGCTGCGCGACCGGAGCCTGGCGCCAGGCCAGGTCCTCCTCGCGCACGCGCCCCTCCTTCTTCAGCCCCTCGGCGAACTGAACCAGCCGTTCGCCGGCATCGGGCCGCCGGTCCAGCACCACGTCCTCGACCAGCTCGCGCAGCTGCGGCTCGATGTCTTCATACACGCCCAGCTGGCCGGCGTTGACGATCCCCATGGTCAGGCCCGCGCGGATGGCGTGGTACAGGAACACCGTGTGGATCGCCTCGCGCACGTGGTCGTTGCCGCGGAACGAGAACGACACGTTGGATACGCCGCCGCTGCAATGCGTGCCCGGCAGGTGGTGGCGGATCCAGTGCACCGCGCGGATGAAGTCGACCGCGTAGCGGGTGTGCTCCTCGATGCCGGTGGCGATCGCGAAGATGTTCGGGTCGAACACGATGTCTTCGGCGGCGAAGCCCGCCTGGCCGGTTAGCAGCTCGTAGCAGCGGTGGCAGATCGCCACGCGGCGCTCGAACGTGTCGGCCTGACCCTGCTCGTCGAAGGCCATCACGATCACGGCGGCTCCGTAGCGCCTCGCCAGCCGCGCCTGCCGCAGAAATTCGGCCTCGCCTTCCTTCAGCGAGATCGAATTGACGATGCACTTGCCCTGCACGCACTTCAGGCCCGCTTCGATCACGCTCCACTTGGAGCTGTCGATCATCACCGGAACCCGCGCGATGTCGGGCTCGGAGGCGATCAGGTTCAGGAACCGCCGCATCGCCTCGGCCGAGTCCAGCATCGCCTCGTCCATGTTCACGTCGATCATCTGGGCGCCGCTGTCGACCTGCTGGCGCGCGACCGCGACGGCTTCCTCGAACCGATTGTTCAGGATCAGGCGCGCGAACTGGCGCGAGCCCGTCACGTTGGTGCGCTCGCCCACGTTGACGAACAGCGTGTCGGGCCCGATGTTCAACGGCTCCAGGCCGGCCAGCCGCAGGCGCTGCTCGATCACCGGGGGCTTGCGCGGGGCCAGGCCCGATACGCAGCGGGCGACCGCGCGGATGTGCTCGGGCGTCGTGCCGCAGCAGCCGCCGACGATGTTCACAAAGCCGCTGCGCGCAAACTCTTCCAGCAGGCAGGAGGTGATCTGCGGCGTTTCGTCGAAACCCGTGTCCGACATCGGGTTCGGCAGTCCCGCGTTCGGGTACACGCTGACGAACACGTCGGCCTTGGCCGACAGCTCCTCGATGTACGGGCGCATCAGCGCCGCGCCCAGCGCGCAGTTGATGCCCACAGCGAGCGGGCGCGCATGCCGCACCGAGTTCCAGAAGGCCTCGACCGTCTGTCCGGACAGCACCCGACCCGAGGCGTCGGTCACGGTGCCCGAGATGATCAGCGGCACGCGCGAGGCGCGGCGGTCGAGCTCCTGCTCGATCGCGAAAATGGCGGCCTTCGCGTTCAGCGTGTCGAAAATCGTCTCGATCAGCAGCAGGTCGACCCCGCCGTCCAGTAGACCCCGCGCCTGTTCGCCGTAGGCGGCAACCAGCTCGTCGAAGGTGACGTTGCGCGCGCCCGGGTCGTTGACCTCGGGCGAGATCGACGCTGTGCGCGGAGTCGGCCCGAACGCGCCGGCCACGAAGCGCGGCGCCTGATCCGAGGCATAGCGCTCGCACGCCCGGCGCGCGATGCGCGCCGCTTCCAGATTCATTTCGTAGGCCAGGTCGCCGAGCCGGTAATCGGCCTGCGCGATGCGGTTCGCGCCGAACGTATTGGTCTCGACGATGTCCGCGCCCGCCGCCAGATACTGGCCGTGAATGCGCTCGAGCACCTCGGGGCGCGTCAGTTGCAGCAGCTCGTTATTGCCCTTCAGGTCGACCGGGTGCGCCGCGAAGCG
>DATBCD010000024.1:0-4504 GCA_036270655.1 Burkholderiaceae bacterium | reverse complement strand
GGTCCTGCTCAAGAACGACCAATGCCTCCTGCCGTTGTCCCCGCACGCCAATATCCTGGTGGCCGGCGACAGCGCGAACGACATCGGAAGACAGACGGGGGGCTGGAGTCTTACCTGGCAGGGTACGGAAAACACCAACGCGGACTTTCCGGGCGCGACTTCCGTCTTTGAAGGCATTCGCGCCGCGGTGACCGCCGCGGGCGGCACGGCCACGCTGAGCCTGGATGGCAGCTTCCAGAGCAGGCCGGATGCCGCGATCGTAGTGTTTGGCGAAAACCCGTACGCCGAGTGGTACGGCGACCTCAGATCGCTCGCCTATCGAGGTCCGAGCGAGGCGGGGCACGAAGTTGGCATGCCACGTCCGCCGCCCGAAGTCAGCGCGCTCGCTGATACACCCCCATCGCAGGCGCCGCGCGCCGACGAGGCCGACCGCGCGGGCGCGCCGCCAGAGCTCACCCTGCTGCAGCGCCTGCGCCAGGCGGGAATTCCGCTGGTCGCGGTGTTTGTGACCGGGCGGGTCAGGTTAGTGACGCCCGAGATCGACGCGGCGAACGCGTTCGCCGTGGCATGGCTGCCGGGAACCGAGGGCGCCGGGGTTGCCGACGTTCTGTTCCGTAAGGCGTCCGGGGAAGTGAATTTCCCCTTCACCGGCAGATTGTCCTATTCGTGGCCGGCGGGTGATCCCGGCTCGAACACCAAGCCACTCTTCCCGTACGGGTACGGGCTCGGAAGCTGCAGTCGACACTGAGGCGCCCGCGCCATCCGGCCGGCTCGCGCGGCAATTCTAAGGTTACGCCGTGGCCTCGAGCGCGCTCTGCGCGGCGCCGATCATTCCCGCCCGGATCCCAAGTCGCGCACGGCAGACGCGCAGGTGCGGCATGTGAGGTCCGAAGGTGTATCGAGGCAAGGCCGCGCGGAACGTCGACCAGTAACGTCCAGGCGAGCAACCCAATCCGCCACCGAGCACCACGACGGTAGGGTCGAGCGCGTTTGCCAGGATCGCAACGTGGATAGCCAGCTCGGTGGCGGCGGCGTCGACGATCTCCCTGGCAGGTCCCGGTCCTTTGAGTGCGTTCCGGCATATCGCGATCGCGTCGGGCTCCTCAAGGCCGCAGGATCGGGCGCGCTGCAGAATTCCCGGGCCGGAGGCCAGCGTTTCCAGCGGCGCGAATGCCTTCCTGCTTCGGGCGCCGATCGCTGCGGCAGTCGGTCCGCTCGCAAAGGATATGGCGTGGCCATGAGCGCCCGTAAAAGGCTTGCCATCGATCACCAGCGCGCAACTGATTCCCGTGCCGACCGTGACATACAGAAACACGCGATGACCGCGGCCGGCTCCTAGACGTGCCTCGGCCAGCGAGGCGGCCAGAACGTCGGAGGCGATCGTGACCTCGCCGTGGGCGGCGAGACTCGCGCGTACCTGATCCGCACTCCAGCGGAGGGAGCACTGACTTTCGATCCGACGGTCCGTCCCTACGAGCTCGGGGATGCCGATGCCGACTCTGTGCGCGATGAGACCCGCCGCACGTCCTTGCTCGACAACCTTGTCGGCAAGCTCAGCGACCCGCATCAGGGCATGCTGTGCTCCTGCTGCGGCCTCGGTGCGCGCGGAGCGAACGCAATGCAATGAGCCGTCTTTGGGATTGAACAGGCCGGCCCGGATGTTGGTGCCGCCAACATCGATGCCGAGCACGCAGCGCTCGCGCCGGGCGCGTTGCTCTCCTCCGACCGCATGGCGGCGGCTGGTATCAACCATTCGCTGGCGTGGCCGGAGACCGACCGAGCGCACGCTCGTCTCGCGTAATCTGGGTGATGTAGCGAAAGCTGCCAGGGACGATTCCTCGCAATTCCGCCAGGCGCATCGCGGCCACCTGTATCGGTACGATTTCCACCAGCGGCGCCAGTATGTCCGGGCACGAGGGTGTGTTGATCCACGGCAGCCCGTGCCCGTCGACACCCGTCGGACCGATGAGGCGCACGGATCCTCCAAAGCGCATCACGTCGGTGGCCAGGCCGATATTCAGGTCGCGGGTCGTGCCGGCAGGGGCAAAAACGAATCCGCGGAAGCCTCGGTCGACGACCTCGATCGGTCCATGACGAAACGAGGCCACTGCCATCGCGATCGCCGGCGACTTGGCTACCTCACCAAACAGCAACGCACCTTCCCAGGCCGTCGCGCAGGATGGCCCCCGGCCCAGCAGGTGGATGAACGAGTCGCTCGCCAGAAATCCGTCCCAATCGCGCATCGCTTGCAGTTGGGTGTCCGTCCAGCGCGCAAACCCGCTGAGCAGCTCGTGCGCTGCGCGGCGCCCGGGGTCGAGCTGATCCACCGTCTCCATACCGAGCAGATACAGGGCGAGGAGTGTGCCGGTGTAACTCTGAATCGCCACCATTTCGTCCGGCAGGCTGCACACCTCGAGCGCCACGTCTGCCCCGCGTGCCAGCGTGCTGCTGATTTCGTGAGTTACGCCTACGATGGGCACGCGCCCGCGCAAGGCCTCGAGCAGCAATGCGATTTCGATCGACTCGCCCGAACGCGAGATGACGGCAACCGTGGTGTCCTGGAAGGCGGTCGATCGATAGTGCAGCAGCTCTCCGGCTTCGACGCTGCAGGTCCCGATGCCGTGTGAGGACAGGAAGATCTCGAGCGGGATGGCCGCATTCAGCGAGGCGCCGATGCCGGTGATCACGACGCGCTTCGACCTGCGTAGCAGGGCGGCGGCCTGGCGCAACTGCGCGCGGCCCGCGCCACACTGTTGATCCAGTACGCGGGCCAGGGATGCGGGCTGGCTACGGATGTCCAACGCGAGCCGCGGTGCAGCCTCTGGCACCTGCCTAAGCTCCGGCGCCGCGATGAGCTGCTGCGATGAGCAAGCAGGAACGAAGATACACGCGGAAATTCACGGACAACCCAATTTCGGGGCCGACCCCAGTGTTGCGTCGTGGATCGCCCGAATGTAGCCTGTGGCAGCTACCAAAGCAACCAGCAGCTACCAAGTAGAACCAGAGTCATGTCCGCACACGCGTCGGCGCAGAAACGCGCGGCCAAGCGCAGCGAACCCAGGGCCGGGCCGCTGAAGCTGGACTCCCGGTCCCTGTACGAGGCGTGCGCCGACGTCCTCGGTCGCGAGATTGCCCAGGGCGTATTGAAACCGGGTCAGCGTCTGGCGTCCGAGCGGGCGCTGGCCGACAGCCTGGGCTTTACCCGGCTCACCGTACGGCGTGCCCTGCGGGAGCTCGCCGAGCGTGGCCTGCTGGAGCCGGACGAGCGCCGCGGCTGGCAGGTGTGCGGCGGTCCGGTGAGTGAGCCGCTCAACGCGCTCATGGGGTTCACGCAGATGGCGCGTCAGCGAGGACTGGTCGCGACGTCGCGCGTTCTGTCGCTCGAGTATCGTGAGGCGACTCTCGACGAATCCGAAACGCTGCGTGTCGCGGCCGGGGCGCCGCTGCTCGATCTGTCGCGGCTGCGCCTGCTGGACGACCGTCCCACGGCGATTGAGCGGCTGCGTATGCCGACCAGCCGGGTACGCTGGCCGGCAAAATTCGACTTCACCGGGTCGATCTACAGCGCCCTCGAATCACAAGGCATCCACCCAGCGCGCGCCGACGCATTCGTGGAAGTCGTCGATGCGACCGCGGCCGATGCGGAATTGCTGGGAGTTGAGCCTGGCCGGGGCCTGTTGTGTATCAACTGCATCACCGCGCGCGCGGATGGCCTGACCTTCAGTCTGGAGACCACCAAGTACCATCCGGATCGCTATCGATTCAGAGCGGTTCTCGAGCGTCGCGCCGCGCCCTGATACCGCGCGGAGCTGGCGTGCGGCGCAGACTGATCGGTATTGCGGCGCTGTCGATGGCCGCCTGGTGCGCGGCCGCAGACGATGCCGGCGACCCGGCGCGGCAGTATCTCGGCAGGTGGGACCTCACGCTGCACACCCCGGCGCGCGATTACGCATCCTGGCTCGATATCGGGCGACAAGGCGGCGAGCTGCGGGCACGCATGGTCGGTCGCTGGGGACGCGCGCGCTGGCTGCCGCGGGTCGGAATCGCGGACGGCCGCATCCGCTTCATATCACCGGGGAACGAGGAAGGCATCGCGCACGGCGACCTGGTGTTCGATGGCACACGCGTGGGCGATGAGCTGACCGGCAGCGTGATCGGTGTAGCCGGAGAGCCGTGGAGCTGGCGCGCCGGGCGGGCGCCGGCACTGCGCGGCTCGTCAGGCCTGCGTGCGGGGAGCCCGGTCCGGCTCTTCAACGGCAGGGATCTGGCGGGCTGGAGAGCCGACGGTTCGGCGACCCATCCATGGAACGTCGAGGACGGCGAGCTGGTCAGCCCGGGTGGCGGAACAAACCTGCAGAGCGAGGCTGCCTACGACGATTTTCGCCTGCACGTCGAATTCAACTACAGCGCCGGATCCAATAGCGGCATCTACCTGCGCGGGCGCTACGAGACTCAGATCGAGGATGACGCGCAACCCGAAGGACCGAGCGAGCGCACCGGATCA
>DATBCD010000023.1:0-7508 GCA_036270655.1 Burkholderiaceae bacterium | reverse complement strand
CCTCGCACGGCGCCGGGCACACGCGGCTGGTGAACTCCGGGAAGTTGTTCGTCGAGTGCAGCACCTCGAGGGCCCGCCGCCAGTCCTCGCGGTACACCAGGTCGTTGAAGTCCGGGATCACGTTGTTGACCGGGCAGCCGGTGCTGCAAAACGGGATGCCGCAGTCCATGCAGCGGGCGGCCTGCACCACCGCCATCTCGTCGGGCAGGTGCGAGACGAACTCACGCCAGTGGCCGCGGCGCTTGTCGGGATGCTCGGCGCTTTCCTCCAGGCGCGCGTATTCCAGGAATCCGGTGGTCTTGCCCATCACTGTCTCAAATTAGTAATCAGCCTCTTGCCTGCCCTCTCCCCCTCCCCTCTCCCGCTCCGCGGGCGAGGGGCGATAAGGCGTGCCCTTGCAGATCACCCCTCGAAGGCCGGAAAAGGGGCGGGGCAGACGGCGGTCATGCCGCGAGCTTCTCCGCCACCGCCGACGGCGGCGCGTCGGCCATCTGCTTGAGCGCGCGGCGGTACTCGTGCGGGAATACCTTGACGAAGCGGGCGCGCATCCGGTCCCAGTCCGTCAGGATTTCCTTGGCGCGGAAGCTTCCGGTGTAGCGGAACTGCTTCTCGATCAGCTCGCGCAGGATCGACTCGTCGGGCGCCGGCCCGGCACCGGTCGAATGCCAGATCGCCTGCTCCACGCGCGCCTTCTGCTCGTGCGCCGGCAGCACGGGCTCCAGCGCCACCATCGCGGCATTGCAGCGGGCCGCGAAGTCTCCCCGCTCGTCATACACGTACGCGATGCCGCCGGACATGCCGCCGGCGAAGTTGCGGCCGGTCGAGCCAAGCACCACCACGGTGCCGTTGGTCATGTATTCGCAGCAGTGGTCGCCGCTGCCCTCGACCACCGCGCAGGCGCCCGAGTTGCGCACCGCGAAGCGCTCGCCGGCCACGCCGTTGAAAAACGCCTCGCCGGCGATCGCGCCATACAGCACCGTGTTGCCCACGATGATGTGCTCGGGGCCGAATCCCCGGAAATCGTTGGGCGAGCGCACGATCACGCGACCGCCCGACAGCCCCTTGCCGGTGTAGTCGTTGGCGTCGCCCACCAGGTCGAGCGTGATTCCGCGCGCCAGGAACGCACCGAAGCTCTGGCCGGCGGTCCCCTGCAGCTGGATGTGGATCGTGTCGTCGGGCAGCCCCGAATGCCCGTAGCGCCGCGCCACTTCCGAGGACAGCATGGCGCCGACCGAGCGGTGGACATTGCGGATCGGATGGATGAAGCTGACCCGCTCGCCTCGCTCCAGCGCCGGCCGGCTCTGCTCGATCAGTCGGTGGTCGATCGCGTGGGCCAGGCCGTGGTCCTGCTCCTCGCACTTGAAGCGTGCCACGTCGGCGGGCATCGGCGGCCGGAAGAAAATCCGGGAAAAGTCCAGCCCGCGCGCCTTCCAGTGCTCGACGCCCTTGCGGGCATCCAGCAGGTCGCTGCGGCCGATCAGATCCTGGAAGCGGCGCACGCCCAGCTGCGCCATGATCTCGCGCACTTCCTCGGCTACGAAGAAGAAGTAGTTGACCACGTGCTCGGGCTGGCCCTTGAAGCGCTTGCGCAGCACCGGATCCTGGGTCGCCACTCCGACCGGACAGGTGTTCAGGTGGCATTTGCGCATCATCACGCAGCCCGAGACCACCAGCGGCGCGGTGGCGAATCCGAACTCGTCGGCCCCCAGCAGCGCGCCGATCACAACGTCGCGGCCGGTCTTCAGCTGACCGTCGACCTGCACCGCGATGCGGCCCCGCAGCCGGTTCAGCACCAGCGTCTGTTGCGTTTCCGCCAGCCCGAGCTCCCACGGGGTGCCAGCGTGCTTGATCGACGATAGCGGCGATGCACCGGTGCCGCCGTCATGGCCGGCGATCGTCACGCCGTCGGCCTTGGCCTTGGCAACGCCGGCTGCCACGGTGCCCACGCCGATCTCGGAGACGAGCTTGACCGAAACGGAGGCCTTCGAATTGCCGTTCTTCAGGTCGTGGATCAGCTGCGCCAGGTCCTCGATCGAGTAGATGTCGTGATGCGGCGGCGGGGATATCAGCCCCACGCCCGGCACCGAGAAGCGCAGCTTGGCGATGTACTCGGACACCTTGTGACCCGGCAGCTGCCCGCCTTCGCCGGGCTTGGCGCCCTGCGCCATCTTGATCTGGAGCTGGTCGGCCGACACCAGGTACTCGGCCGTGACGCCGAAGCGCGCCGAGGCGACCTGCTTGATCCTCGAGCGCAGCGAGTCGCCCTCCTTCAGCGGGATATCGACCACCACGCGGTCGGCTCCCAGCACCGAAGCCAGCGTGTCGCCGTCGTGGATCGGGATGCCGCGCAGCTCCTGCTGGTAGCGCAGCGGGTCCTCGCCGCCTTCACCGGTGTTGCTCTTGCCGCCGATCCGGTTCATCGCGATCGCGAGCGTCGTGTGCGCCTCGGTCGAGATGCTGCCGAGCGACATGGCACCGGTGGCAAACCGCTTGACGATCTCGCTGGCCGGCTCGACCTCGGCGATCGGCACCGCGCGTGCCGGATCGAGCCGGAACTCGAACAGTCCCCTCAGCGTCATGTGGCGGCGCGACTGGTCGTTGATGATCTGAGCGTATTCCTTGTAGGTCTGGTAGCTGCCGGCGCGGGTCGAGTGCTGCAGCTTGGCGATCGCGTCCGGAGTCCACATGTGCTCCTCGCCGCGCACGCGGTACTGGTACTCGCCCCCGGCATCCAGCATATGCGCCAGCACCGGGTCGTCGCTGAAGGCGGACCGGTGCATCCGGACCGCCTCCTGCATCACTTCGAACAGGCCGACGCCGCCGATGTTGCTGGCGGTGCCGTGGAAGTACTTGTCGACGAAGTCCGGGGCAAGTCCGACCGCTTCGAAGATCTGGGCGCCGCAGTACGACATGTAGGTCGAGATGCCCATCTTGGACATCACCTTCTGCAGCCCCTTGCCGATGGCTTTGATGAAGCTCTTGACCGCCTTGTCGGGATCGACCCCGCCCGGGCTGTCGCGGAACTGCGCCTGCAGCGTGTCGATCGCCAGGTACGGATGGACCGCCTCGGCCCCGTAGCCGGCCAGCAGCGCAAAATGGTGCACCTCGCGCGCCGACCCGGTTTCGACCACCAGGCCGGTGGAGGTGCGAAGCCCGGCCTGGATCAGATGCTGGTGCAAGGCGCTGGTGGCCAGCAGCGCCGGAATCGCCACGCTGTCCGCATCCAGGCGCCGGTCGCTCACGACCAGGATGTTGTAGCCGGCGCGCACCGCGTCCACCGCCTGCGCGCACAGCGAGGCCAGCCGCGCCTCCACGCCCTCCGGACCCCAGGCGACCGGATAGCAGATGTCCAGCTCGTAGGCGCGGAACTTGCCCGACGTGTAGGCGTCGATCGCGCGGATCTTGGCCATGTCCTTGTGGTCCAGGACCGGCTGCGCGACCTCCAGCCGCATCGGCGGATTGATGTTGTTGATGTCGAGCAGATTGGGTTTGGGTCCCACGAAGCTCACCAGCGACATCACCAGCTGCTCGCGGATCGGATCGATCGGCGGGTTGGTGACCTGCGCGAACATCTGCTTGAAGTACGCGTACAGGATCTTGTCGCGATCGGACAGCACCGGCAGGGATGCGTCGTTGCCCATCGACCCGACCGCCTCTTCGCCGTCGGTGGCCATCGGGAGCATCAGCAGGCGAAGGTCTTCCTGCGTGTAGCCGAAGGCCTGTTGGAGGTCGAGGAGCGCGGGCGCCCTCTCCCCTGGCCCCTCTCCCGCAAGCGGGAGAGGGGAGGAACTTCTTACCCCCGGCCCCTGTCCAGCGCTCCCCTCTCCCACGCCAGTGGGAGAGGGGCAGGGGGAGAGGGCGGGTGCGTCGGAGCGCACCGGCAGCTCGTCCAGCCGCACGCGGATCCGGCGGATCCATTCCTTGTATGGCTTGCTGGCGGCCAGCTGCGTCTTCAATTCGGTGTCGTCGATGATGCGGCCCTGCTCGGTGTCGATCAGGAACATCTTGCCGGGCTGCAGCCGCCATTTCTTCACGATCTTGGACTCGGCGATCGGCAGCACCCCGACTTCGGAGGCCATCACGACGAAGTCGTCGTCGGTGATCACATAGCGCGCCGGGCGCAGGCCGTTGCGGTCCAGCGTGGCCCCGATCCGCACGCCGTCGGTGAACGCGATCGCGGCCGGTCCGTCCCACGGCTCCATCATCGAGGCGTGGTACTCGTAGAAGGCTCGCCGGCTCTCGTCCATCAGCGAGTGCTGCTCCCACGCCTCCGGAATCATCATCATCATCGCGTGGGCCAGGGGGTAGCCCGACATCACCAGCAGCTCCAGCGCGTTGTCGAAGCAGGCGGTGTCGGACTGGCCTTCGTAGATCAGCGGATAGAGCTTGGGCAGGTCCTCGCGCAGGACCGGCGAACTCATCACGCCTTCGCGCGCCCGCATCCAGTTGAAGTTTCCTTTGACCGTGTTGATCTCGCCGTTGTGCGCGACCATCCGGTACGGATGCGCCAGCTCCCAGCTGGGGAAGGTATTGGTCGAGAAGCGCTGGTGTACCAGGGCGATCGCCGATTCGACGCGCGGATCGGCCAGGTCCCGGTAGTAGCGGCCGACCTGGTCGGCCAGCAGCAGCCCCTTGTAGACGACGGTGCGCGTGGACATCGACGGCACGAAGTATTCGCGGCCGTGCTTCAGCCGCAAGGCCTGGATCTTGTGGCTGGCGGCTTTGCGGATCACATAGAGCTTCCGCTCCAGCGCATCGGGCACCATGATGTCGGCGCCGCGGCCGATGAAGATCTGCCGGATCACCGGCTCGCGCTCGCGCACGCGCGGCGACATCGGCATCTGGCGATCGACCGGCACGTCGCGCCAGCCCAGCACGACCTGGCCTTCGGCGCGCACGCTGCGCTCCAGCTCCTGTTCGCAGGCCAGGCGCGAGGCGTGCTCGCGCGGCAGGAACACCGTGCCGACGCCGTATTCGCCGGGCGGCGGCAGCTTCACGCCCTGCTCGAGCAACTCCTGGCGGTAATACGCGTCCGGTATCTGGATCAGTATCCCGGCGCCGTCGCCGTACAGCGTGTCGGCGCCCACCGCGCCCCGGTGGTTCAGGTTGCGCAGGATCAGCAGCGCGTTGTCGATCAGCTCGTGGCTGCGCGCTCCCTTGATATTGGCGACAAAGCCGACACCGCAAGCATCGTGCTCATTCGACGGGCGGTACAGCCCATGCTGCTGCGCGGCCTGGACCGCGGAGTCGTCGGATTCCGGTTGCATCGACTCCCTCCAAAACGGCCGCGGTTAGGCCGGAAAGTCGTCCCGGATCCGAATTTAATGCAACGCATCATGGCCCGCAACGGGAATTAATTTGTCTGGCCCTAAATAATCACTCCGACAGCGATGACGCTGAAAAATTGGGGACGTATACACCTAGCACCTTGTTTTGAAACGTTTCCTCGCACTCAAGCGGGCCGCCGCGCTGGGGCACCAAACGGGGTTGGTCCGATCGGCTCACGCGCCTTCGAGTCCGGGACACCCCGTCGTCATCGCCTTTCCTTAGGCTTGCCCTGCCCAAGATCGGGCCTTTGAACGGCGCCAGGCAAGGAGTTGGGATGCGATTTTCACGCGTTTGGCGGGTAGCCGGTTTCCTGCTCGCGCTCGGCGTAAGTGGCGCGTCGGCGCAGACCGCTACTTACACCTTGGGCGTGGGCAATACGAGTACTGGGGGCATGAGTGGATACCCTGCTCCATACGCGACCGTAACTGTAAATCTCACCAGTTCCACGACGGCGTCCCTGACCTTTGCAGCAGCCACCGCTGGCAACTACCAGTATTTGTTCTTGGATAGCAGCATTGTCGACGCGAACGTGAATGCGGCCAGTTGGACCGCCGGCAGCTTCGCGGGCAGCACGCTCAACAGCAATTTCAGCCCATTCACGTGTGCTAACACCGGTTGCAACGGCGGCTCCGCGACCGTCGACGGATTTGGGGTCTTCAATCAGACCGTCAACTCTTTTGACGGCTACAACTACGCGCAGTCAACCGTCAGCTTCATCCTCACGGACACGAGCGGTACCTGGGCCAATGCGGCGAGCGTTCTTACGCCCAACTCGAACGGGTACCTGGCCGCGGCCCATATGGCCGTGTGCGACACCAGCCTGGGCGCTTGCTCTCCAAGCATCGCAGCAATCGCGACCGGTTACGCTACTACCTCCGCCGTCCCCGAGCCGACATCGTTCATGTTGGCCGCCGCTGGCCTTGGGGGCTTGGGCTTCCTTCGCAGGCGCCGCCGCAAGAGCGCGTAGGCGGTCCTTGGTCCGTTCGGACCACACCAATTCCCATGTTCGACACGAGGGCGTCATCGCCTGCGCTTAGCCTTCTGACTAGGTGTCCGGTTGTTCCACTCCATTGACGGCGTCCGAGACGGCGAGGCAGCACCTATGAAGCACGGAGTTGAAGTCGCGGTTTTCGCGATTCTTCTGACGGGAGCCGGTACTGCGTTCGGGCAAAGCTCGCCGGTGGGTCCCACGGCGTTCGGCTCGATCTCGAGCCTTAATCAGAGCATTGGTGATACGTTCAGCACGGCGTATGCGCCGTCCAGCAATCCCAACTACGACTTCGTGGATGTCTATACGTTCACGTTCACGGGGGGGACGTCGGGCAGCGCGAGCGGATCGGCCATCAGCTTCTCTTCGATGGCGGACAGCTCGATCTCCAATCTGCAGGCTGCCGTCTTTGCGCCCGGTTCTTTCGCTGCGGGAACGTACGGTAGCTCGCAAGGCGATACCTCCGGCGCGCTGAACCCCTGGACCACGCTGAGCCTCGGCACCGGTAGCGCGACCACGTTTTCCGCGTCCCTGGTCAATGGACAGTCCTACAGCGTGGAGATCCGCGGATTGATCGGTTCGGCAGGCGCCTCCTATGGCGGCAACCTGTCGATTTCATCGGCTCCCGAATCGTCCACTCTGGCCGCGCTGCTGGCCGGTCTGGGCGTCGTCGCACTCGCCTACCGCCGTCGTCATCGCTAGTGCTGCAAACTGCCCTCTCACGCGATCGGCGTGGGAGCGGGCAGGGCGTTGAAACTCCTGCACCGCCTCACGTTGGCTTCTGGCTGCTGCCGGTAGCGCTACTTTGCGCCTCGGCATCGGCGACACCCGCCACGACCGTATCGCCCGGCTTTGAGACCGAGCTCGCGGCCGGCCGTGCGGTTGACGCGATCGTCGAGTTCGATCATGCGGCGGCCGATCGCGAAGCGCAGGCGACGCGCCTGCGCCGCCAGCTGGTTCACGAAGACCCGGCGATTGTCGCCATGCGCGCGACCCGCTACGCGACGGTCAAGCGAGCCGCGGAAGCCGCCGCTACGGGCACCGACGGACAGCGTGTGCGCGATTACGCGCACCTTCCGCTTTCCGTATGGCATTTGACCAGCCCAGCGGCGCTGGCGCGGCTGCGCGCGCAACCGGCGGTGCGGGCCGTGTTCGGGATCCGGACATTCTTCCCAGTGGCCACGCCACCGGA
>DATBCD010000022.1:0-18686 GCA_036270655.1 Burkholderiaceae bacterium | reverse complement strand
CTGCCGGATCTGCGGCGCGTGGTGCCGTCCAATGTGACCATCAAGCCGGTGTTCGACCAGTCGATTTTCGTGAAGGCGGCGCTCGACAGCGTGATGATGGGCGGCCTGATGGCGGCGGGCCTGACCGCGATGATGATCCTGCTGTTCATGGGTAACGCGCGCCTGACGCTGATCATCCTGGCGGCGATCCCGCTGTCGATCGTCTCCGCGGTGCTGGTGATGTACGCCGGCGGCCACACGCTGAACACGATGACGCTCGGGGGCTTCGCGCTGGCGGTCGGCATCCTGGTCGACAACGGCACGGTGGTGATCGAGAACATCGAGCGGCACGTCGGCCTGGGCGAGCCGCTGCGGACCGCGATCCTGCGCGGCACCTCCGAGGTCGGCCTGCCGACCGTGCTGTCGACGTTCTGCATCTGCATCGTGTTCGTCCCGGTGTTCCTGCTGCAGGGTACCGCCAAGTACCTGTTTTCTCCGCTGTCGGTGTCGGTGTGCATCTCGCTGATCGCGAGCCTGGCGCTGTCATTCACGATGGTGCCGCTGCTGTTCGAGCACCTGATGCGCGGCCAGGCGCACGGCGCGTTCGCGCACGCCGCGCCGGCGCCCGCGCGCCGCAGCCGCCTGCTGGGGGCCTTGACCGCGGTCCACGTCGGCTTCGAATCGGGATTCCGCGCGTTCCGCGAGGCGTATCGCAACGCGCTGTCCTGGGTGATGACGCAGCCGAAGCTGACGATCGGATTCTTCGCCGGGCTGATGGTCGTGTCGCTGCTGCTGTTCCCGGCCCTGGGGCGCGATTTCTTTCCCCAGGTGGATGCGGGCCAGATGCGGCTGCACGTGCGGGCGCCGCCCGGCACGCGGCTGGAAAAGACACAGGAATATTTTTCGCGGGTCGAGGGCGCGATCCGCAGCACCGTCGGCCAGGACCAGATCGCGACCGTGCTGGACAACATCGGAATGCCGTACAGCGGCATCAACATGGCGCTGAGCGATACCGCGACCGTGGGCCCGATGGACGGTGAAATCCTGATCTCGCTGCGCAAGCAGCACCGGCCGACCGCCGGACTCGTTGCGCAACTGCGCCGGGAGTTGCCGCGCCGCTTCCCCGACGTGCAGTTCTTCTTCCAGCCGGCCGATATCGTCGATCAGGTGCTGAATTTCGGCCAGCCGGCGCCGATCGACATCCGCGTCTCGGGCCTCGACAGCGATGCGACGTTCGCGCTCGCCAGCAGGATTGCGCACGATCTGAAGCCGATCCCCGGAATCGTCGACTCGCACGTGTTCCAGGTTCCCGACGCCCCAGCGCTGACGGTCGACGTGAATCGCGCCCTGGCGACCCAGGTGGGGGCGAGCCAGCAGGCCACCGCCAACAGCCTGCTGGTGGCCACCAACTCCAGTGCGCAGCTGTACCCGAACTTCTGGGTCGACCCGCGCACCGGGGTCAGCTACCCGCTGGCCGTGCAGGTGCCGACCTACCGGATCGACTCGGCACAAGACATCTGGACCATCCCGGTGACCGCAGAACAGGGCGGCAGTCAGCGTCAGCTGCTGATGAACGTGGCCGACTTCGGGCGCCAGCGCCTGCCGATGGTCACCTCGCAGTTCAACATCCGGCCGGTGTTCGACGTGCACGCCGACGTCCAGGGGCGCGACCTGCAGTCGGCCGCGGACGATATCCGCAAAGTGCTCGAGGCGGACCGCCCGCCGCCGGAGAAGGCGATTTCCGTCGTGCTGGGCGGCCAGGTCGAAACGATGATCGAGAGCTATTCGGGGCTGTTCACCGGGATCGCGCTCGCGGTGATCCTGGTGTACCTGTTCCTGGTGATCAATTTCCAGAGCTGGATCATCCCGACGGTCGTGCTGACGGCCGTTCCGTTCGCGCTGGGAGGGGTGATGTGGATGCTGTTCCTGACGCAGACCCATCTTAGCGTTCCGGCCTTGATGGGGACGCTGATGTGCATCGGTCTGACCACCGCCAACAGTATCCTGGTGGTGACTTTCGCCAACCAGCGGATGGACCAGGGCGATGATTCGCTCGTTGCGGCGGTGACGGCGGGCACCACGCGGCTGCGCCCGGTGCTGATGACCGCCGGCGCAATGATCCTGGGCATGGTCCCGATGGCCTTCGGCGTCGGCGAAGGCGGCGAACAGAATGCGCCGCTGGCGCGCGCGGTGATCGGCGGTCTGCTGTTTGCCACTTTCGCAACGCTGGTGTTCGTTCCCGTGATGTACCGGATGTTCCGGCGGCACCGTCCCGCGGCGAGGCCGCAGACGGCTCCGATTGATATTCGATGAAGGGCCACGACGTGGACCAGGAAAAGCCAGGACACTCGGTCCAGGACGGCCGCGTATCGGTCGAGTTCTCGGCCGACAGCGGCAGGAAGATCAAGCGTTTCGCGCTCGCCGTAGCGGTGGCCCTCGGAGTCGGGTTCGCGGTGGTCAGCCTGCTGAAGGCGCGCGAGCGCAGCGAACTGGCTGCGCTGTCGAAGGAGGAGGCGAATCGCCGCCCGACGGTGGTCGTGATGACGGTGCGCGCCGGCGAAGGCGTTGCGCCGCTGAGCCTGCCCGGCGAGACCGCAGCCTGGCTCGAGAGCACGATCTACTCGCGCGTGAACGGCTACGTCGCCGCGTGGTATGTCGACATCGGCGACCACGTCCGCAAGGGACAGGTGATGGCGCTGATCGACACGCCGGAGCTGGACGCCCAGCTGGCAGCCGCTCAGGCCCAGCTTCACGCCTCGCAGGCGCAAGTGAAAGTGCGCGAAGCCGAGGCGCAGTTCGCCACCACGACCTACGAGCGCTGGCGCGACTCCCCCAAAGGGGTCGTCTCGGACCAGGAGCGCGAGGCCAAGAAGGCGGACTACGACAGCGCGATGGCCCGGCTTAACGCTGCCCGAGCGCAGGTCGCCCTGAACCAGGCGGAGGTCGACAACATCACCGCGATGACCATGTTCAAGCACGTCACGGCGCCGTTCGACGGCGCCGTCGTCGAGCGCCGCATCGACATCGGCAATCTGGTGACGGCCGGCAGCACCGCCGCCACCACGCCGCTGTACCGCGTGGCCCAGGACCACCCGATGCGCGTATTCGTGGACGTGCCGCAAAGCCTGTCCAGCGACCTGTTGCGTGCGGGCGTACCTGTGCAGGTGCACAGCAGCGCGCTGCCCGGCAAGGTTTTCAGCGGGACCGTCACGCGCACCGCCGACGCGATCAATCCGCAGGCGCGCACGCTGAAAGTCGAAGTCGATCTGCCCAATCGCGAGCGGCTGCTGATACCGGGCATGTACGTCGAGGTCGCATTCCGGGTCGATGATGGCGACCGCCTGCTGCAGGTGCCGGCCGCGGCGCTCGTATTTCGCGCCAAAGGGCCGCATGTGGCGCTGATCGACTCGGAAGGCCGGGTCAGATTCCGCAAAGTCACGATCGCGCGGGACCAGGGCAACGTGGTGGAGCTCGGGTCGGGGGTTTCGCCGGGCGACAAGGTTGTGCTCAATATCAGCAGCCTGATCGCCGAGGGCGAGCTGGTCACCGCCAGCGAATCGCCCGACGCCGGTTCGAACGCCGGGTTGGCCACGGCCCGCAACGACGGCGACCCGGCGCATTGATGGAGCGCCTCGTGAGCCGCGGCGTTCGCCTGGCGCGCCACCTCGCGCTGACCCTTTTTCTGGCCGGCTGCGCGGTCGGGCCCGACTATCACCAGCCCCAGGTCGAGCTTCCCGGGCGCTTTGTGGAGGTCAAGCAGCCCGCTGCCCGGGCCGCAGGCAGCGCGAACCCGTCAGCCGTCGAGATCTCGACCTGGTGGCGCGCGCTGCACGATGCGCAGCTCGATTCGCTGGTCGATCGGGCGTTGCAAGGCAACCCGACGCTGGAGATCGCGCTGGCACGGCTGCAGCAGGCGCGAACCTTCGAGATGGCGGCAACCGGATACGCGCTGCCGCGGGTCGTGGCCGCCGCCGGCGGCGGACGCGGAACGGGGACCGATCTGTCCCGCGGCGGCCGGGTGCCGACGTCGCTGGCCTCGGCCGATCACGTGCCATCCTCGTCCAGGATCGACCTGGTCTCCGGCTTCGACGCCGCCTGGGAGCTCGACGTCTTCGGCAGATTGCGGCGCGAAATCGAGGCGGCCCACTATGACGCCCAGTCGGCGGCAGCGGCGCGCGATGCCGTCCAGGTAACCGTGATTTCCGATGTCGCACGGGCCTACGTCGACCTGCGCGGATTGCAGATGCAGCTGGCCGTTCAACTCCAAAGCGTCCGGGCCGCACAGGACCTGTTGAACGTCGTGCAGGCACGCTTCGACCGCGGGATCATCAACGAGCTCGACGTCACGCTGGCGCGCCGTCAGCTCGCGTCGGCCCAGGCTCAGATTGCGCCGTTGCGGGCGCAGATCTCCGCCGCGCAGCAGGCGATCGCAGTGCTGCTCGGGCTGTTTCCCGAGGACCTGACGTCCGAGCTGTCGGCGCCCGGCCTGATTCCCGCGATGCCGGACCAGATCGCACCCGGCATTCCGGTGGACCTGATCCGCCGCCGCCCGGACATACGCGAGGCCGAATGGGAGCTCGCGGGCGCGACCGCCCGCATCGGGGTCGCTACCGCACTGCTGTTCCCCCGGATCGAGCTGACTGGCGGCGTGGGCGCGCAGGGCATCGGCTCCGGGCTCACGCCGAACAGCAGTCAGCACATCTGGTCGGCCGGCTACAGCGCGGCGCTTCCGCTGTTGGACTTCGGCATTCTGGACGCACAGGTCAAGATCGCCGACCTGCAGGCGCGCCAGCTTCTGATTCGCTACAAGCAGACCATCCAGGCCGCGGTGCAGGACGTTGACACGGCGCTGGACAGCTACGCGGCCGAGCAGGAACGTCTGCGCAGTCTGGGCGAAGCGGTCGTTGCGAGCCAGCGCGCAACCGACCTGGCCACGCAGCGCTACGACCGGGGACTGACCGATTTTCTGAACGTGATCGACGCGCAGCGGCAGGAATACGACCTCGAAGATCAGTTCGCGACCGCGCAGACCTCGGTGGCGGAGCAGTTCGTCGGACTGTATCGCGGCCTGGGAGGCGGCTGGGAGCAGTTCCAGGAGCCGTCGACGCCTCGACCGCTACCGGCCGCGGCGGCGCTGTTCCAGCGCCTGATTCGTTCGGGCAGCGGGCAATAGCCCTTCGAGACCCTCTGCCCTACCCCTCTCACCCGCGGAGCGGGAGAGGGGAGTTCTGGTACAGAGGAGGATGGCCTTACTTCGCGTTGGCCACCTCTGGCCGCGGGGCGCTGGCCGCCAGCTTCAGCGACGTGCGACCTTCGGCCGGGACGTAAACCATCATCCCCTCGACGACGGCGCCGTGGTGCATCTCGAGCGCCCGATAATGCACATCGCCCTGTACGCGCGCCTTGGGTTGCAGCTCGATCAGCTCGGCCGCGTGCACCGGCCCCTGGATGCGGCCTGCCACTACCACGTGGCTGGCGCGCACCTCACCCTCGATCGACCCGTGCTCGCTGATGACGAGTATGCCGCCTTTCTCGCCCTCGGTGCACCGCACCGCGCCGCGCACGACGCCGTCGATGCGCAGTCCTCCGGAAAAGCTCAAATCGCCGGTGACCGTCGTGCCGGTGCCGATCAGGCTGCCGATTTCCTGCGGAATTGCTCTCTTGCCGAACATGCTCGCCTCCATCACTTCAACCCGCGGGGCGAATGCCCACCGCGGACTGTCAAAGGTTGAAACTCTGCTGGGTCTGGGTCTCCCCGGCAGCCAGTACACGCACCAGCACCGAGTGCGGCACCGCGCCGCTGGGCAGCGTGAACGTGCCTTCGAGGCGCTGATAATGGCGGAACGACAATTCGAACGCCTTGGCCCGATCGGCAGTGGCATCGGCTTCCGGGATTTCGTAAATGAAGTTGCCGCCGTTCTGGGTAAATCTCACTTCCATCTGCACCGACCCGACGAAGTCGCGTTCGACTTTCCCGCTCTGCTGGATCAGCAGCCGAAAGCGCACCCGTTCGGACTCCTCCTCGGGCTGCAGCCGGAAGCTGCGGATCACGATGCCCTTGTCGCTCTTGCCGGCCGGCAGCAGGCTGTCGTAGAAGGCCAGATCCTCCTTCAACCGCGTGCTCTCCTCTTCCAGCGTCCGCACCTGGTGCACCAGCTGCTCCTGCGCCGCCCGCGCCACCTTCAATTCGCCCTCGTACGCATTGGCCAGGGCAGTGCTGCGATCGCGTTCGGCAGCCGCCTCGTGGAGCTGCTCCGCCAGGCGCTCGTTGTGGGCCACCAGCTCGCGCGGGTCCGGCCCGGCGAAATCGCGACCGACTTCGTAGATGGCCACTCCGGCCGCCGCCGCCAGCACTGCCGCAAGGAACCCGAACAGCGCCCGCAGCGGCCACGGCAGCGTCGAGCGCACCGTCACGCGCGGCGCGCTGACGGACATGTTTCGCATCCACAGCTTCAGGCGCATCAGGCTTGGAGAGGAAAAACGCGGCTCATGGCAGCAGCGCGATCTGAGTCAGACCCTCGGTTTCCGGGCGGCCGAACGCAATGTTCATCGCCTGCACCGCCTGCCCTGCTGCACCCTTGACCAGGTTGTCCTCGACCACCAGAACGATCGCCAGATCCCTCGACGGCCGGTGCACGGCAATCCGCGCGACATTGGATCCGCGCACCGAACGGGTATCCGGGCAGCTGCCGGACGGCATCACGTCGACGAACGGCTCGTCGCGGTAGAAGCGCTCGTACAGCTGCTGAAGATCCTGGCCGGCGGCCGAATCGAGGCGCACGTAGAGCGTCGAATGGATTCCGCGGATCATCGGAACCAGGTGGGGCACGAAGGTCACCTGGACCGAGCGGCCGGTGACGGCCCGCAGCTGCTGCTCGATCTCGGGGTGATGTCGATGGCCGGCCAGACCGTATGCGCGAAAATTTTCCGAGACCTCGGCGGCCAGCAGGTCCAGTTCGACTTTGCGTCCCGCACCGCTGACACCCGACTTGCAATCGGCGATCAGCCCGTGCCAATCGACCGCGCTGGAGCGCTGGCCGCCCGTTTCTTTTTCGAGTCGCGCCAGCGGCAGCAGGCCGAGCAGCACGCTGGTCGGATAGCAGCCTGGTATGGCGATGATTCGGGCCTGGCGGATCGCCTCACGCGCGACCTCGGGCAACCCATAGACCGCCTCGGCCAGCAGATCCGGACAGGCATGAGGAATCCGGTACCAGCGCTCGAACTCGGCGGCGTCGTGCAGCCTGAAATCGGCAGCCAGATCGATGATCCGCACGCCGCCCGCCAGCAGCTCGCGCGCCTGGGACATCGCAACGCCGTGCGGAGTCGCGAAGAACACCACGTCGCAGCGCTCCAGGTGCGCCGCGCCGGGGTCCACGAACTTCAGTGCGACGTGACCGCGCAGAGACGTGAAAAGCCGGTCCACGGAAATGCCAGATTCGCCGCGCGAGGTGATCGCGACCAGCTCGACCGCGGGATGCTGCGTCAGCAGGCGAAGCAACTCCGCACCGGCATAGCCGGTGCCGCCGACAATGCCCGCCCGAATCGTTTCGCCCGATCTGGATGCACCCACCCGCTCGCTCCGCTGCGCCGGAATTAGACCCTGGACGGGGCACGCCCGAACGGCCTCTATCCGGACCTTTACCCGGCCATTTCAGCCGCAGCCCGGCCGAGGGCGGGAAGGGAGTGACCCCAACGTCAAAGCGAAGAGTATAGGCGGCGCAAGACTGGCCGAACGCTACGCAGAAACGCGCTCGTCCGGCCGAGCTAATTAACTCGCGTGACCGGTGGCCCCGAAAACCCCGCCCGCCTTGCGGGCGAGAAAGCGCATCTGGTCGGGCCAGCAAACAGCGCTGGCCGCACGGTGGCACCGCCTCGGAGGAAGAGGGGAGTCGACGCTCCGCACAGAGCGAGCGTCAGCGCTTGGAGAATTGCTTGCGGCGGCGGGCCTTGCGCAACCCGACCTTCTTGCGCTCTACCTCGCGCGCGTCGCGCGTGACCAGCCCGGCTTTGGACAGGACCGGCTTGAGGGTTTCGTCGTAATCGATCAGCGCGCGCGTGATCCCGTGCCGCACGGCGCCGGCCTGACCGGATTCGCCGCCGCCGTCCACGTTGATCTGGATGTCGAAGGTCGTCAGGTGATCGGTCAGCGCGAGCGGCTGGCGCGCGATCATGCGGCCCGTTTCGCGGTGGAAGAACTCATCGATGCCGCGACCGTTGACCGTGATTTCACCTTTGCCGCGCTTCAGGAACACGCGCGCCACCGAGCTCTTGCGGCGTCCGGTTCCATAGTTGTATTTGCCGATCATCTGTGAGCTTTCGTCCGGAGACTTTCGCCTGAAATTTCGTCGCCTGCCGCCGCGTCACACGACGAGCGACCTGGGCTGCTGTGCCGAGTGGGGATGGTCGCCGCCCGAATAGATCTTCAGCTTCTTGATCATCGCGTAGCCCAGCGGGCCTTTGGGCAGCATGCCCTTGACGGCCTTTTGAAGCGCGCGCCCGGGAAATCGCTGTTGCATCTTGGCGAATGTGGTCTCGTAGAGGCCGCCCGGGTAGCTCGAATGACGGTGATAGACCTTGCCGGTCGGCTTGGCGCCGGTCACACGCAACTTGGCCGCGTTGACGACCACGATGTAGTCGCCCGTGTCCACGTGCGGCGTGAACTCCGGCTTGTGCTTGCCACGCAGTCGCAGCGCGATCTGCGAGGCCAACCGGCCCAGGACCTTCTCGTTGGCATCGACCAGATACCAGTCGCGCCGCACTTCGTGCGGCTTGGCCGAAAATGTCTTCCCGTTCATTTGCCGGTCTCGAAAAGCCTTAAATTGTACCCTTGTCCGGCAGGTGACGGCAAGTTCCGCCGGGACACCTGAAGGGAGGTCCAGCGATGGAATGCACAGTGCGTTGGGGCGGCCCGTCCGGCATGACCTTCGTTGCCGAGACGGGCAGCGGACATCTGGTCTGCATGGATGGAGCGCCGGACGGCGGCGGGCGCAATCTGGCGCCGCGGCCGATGGAGCTGCTGCTGGCCGGCACCGGCGGGTGCACCGCGTACGACGTGGTGCTGATTTTAAAGCGCGGCCGCCACGACGTGCACGGCTGCGACGTGATCCTGCAGGCGCAGCGCGCTCCCGATGACCCGAAGGTGTTCACCCGGATCGAGTTCCGCTTCATCGTGCGCGGGCGCGGCCTGAAGCAGGACGTGGTCGAGCGGGCCGTGCGCCTGTCGCACGAAAAATACTGCTCGGCCTCGGTGATGCTCGAGAAGACCGCGCAGATGAGCTACACGGTGGAGGTGGTGGAGAGTTGATTTCATCTCTGCCAGGTTTGGCCACCCTCTCCCCCGCCCCTCTCCCGCACGCGGGAGAGGGGAGTCGCTCATCCTGTGCTTCTTTCGCTTTGCGGCAGAAGGGACCTGGTAATCGGTCCCCTCTCCCACGCGAGTGGGACAGGGGTGGGGAGAGGTGCCAGCCCTAGCGATTCAGACGTAATAAGCGGTGGCCGTCATCACCCGCGCGGCCATCCGCATCGCGAAGCGCGCGGGCGCCGGCAGCTCCGCGCCGCCCATTTCGCTGGCGGCCAGCCCGTGGCGGCGTTCGTCTTCCCTCATCTGGGCGACGATCGCGCGCGAGGCGTGGTCGTGGGCTGGCAGACGTTCCAGATGGCCCAGCAAGTGCTGTTCGACCTGGCGCTCGGTTTCGACCACGAAACCCAGGCTGAGGCGATCGCCCAGGCGCGAAGCCAGCAGGCCGATCGCGAACGCTCCGGCATACCAGACAGGGTTCAACAGGCTGGTACGGTCCCCGAGGTCTTCCAGCCGCTTGCGCGTCCACGCCAGGTGATCGACTTCCTCACGCGACGCGCGCTCCAGCGCAACCCGCACCCGCTCCTGGCGGGCCCCGAGCGCTTGCGCCTCGTACAACGCCTGGGCGCAGACCTCGCCGACGTGATCGACGCGGATCAGCGCGGCGGCGCGCCGGCGGTCGGATTCCGACAGGGGTACGGCGGTCGTCTCGGCCGCGGCCAGCGGCGGATACGGGCGGCTCGCGATCGACAGCCCGCTGACGGTTTGCACCGCGCGCTGGGCCGCCGCCAGCAGCCGATCCAGGGTGGAGAGCTTCTGCATAGGTGCCAGAGATTGGAGTTTAGCCCGCCCAACGACGCGATCGCTCGACCGCGCGCCGCCACTGGAGCATCCGTGCCTGGCGCTGGTCGTCCGACAGCGCCGGTTCGAAACGGCGGTCGACCGCCCACATCGATGAGATCTCGTCCAGCCCGTCCCAGAAGCCCACCGCCAGTCCAGCCAGATAGGCCGCTCCCAACGCCGTGGTCTCGGTGACGGCCGGCCGCACCACGGGAATGCCCAACGCGTCGGCCTGCATCTGCATCAAAAGGTCATTGCCCGCGGCACCTCCGTCGACCCGAAGCTCGGTGATCGCGCCTCCACAATCGGCCTGCATCGCCGCCAGCAACTCGGCCGACTGCAACGCGATCGATTCAAGCGCGGCGCGCGCCAGGTGGGCGCGCGTGCTGCCTCGGGTCAGGCCGAGGATGGCACCGCGCGCGTCGGAGTCCCAGTACGGGGCTCCCAGCCCGGCAAACGCAGGAACCAGGAAAATGCCGCCGGAATCCTCGACCTGACGCGCAAGGGTCTCGACCTCGCTGGCCTGGCTGATCAGCCCGAGTCCGTCGCGCAGCCACTGAACCACGGCGCCACCCACGAAGACGCTGCCCTCGAGCAGATAGGTCGGGGGCGCCGGGCCAAGCTGCCAGCCTGTGGTCGCCAGCAGGCGATTGGCCGATGGATGCGGCCGCGCTCCGGTATTGGCGAGCAGGAAACAGCCGGTGCCATACGTGTTCTTGGCCATCCCGGTCGCAAAGCAGGCCTGGCCGAACGTGGCAGCCTGCTGGTCGCCGGCATTTCCCGCCACCGCGATCTCGGCGCCCAGGCAATCGGCTCTCGCCCGGCCGACGATCCGGCTCGACGCCGTGACCCGGGGAAGCATCGGAGCGGGCACGCCGAACAGCGACAGCAGGTGCTCGTCCCACGCCAGCGCTGCCAGATTGAACAGGGACGTGCGTGACGCATTGCTGACATCGGTGACGTGTTCCCCGGTCAGATTCCAGATCAGCCAGCTGTCGATCGTGCCAAACGCCAGCTCGCCGCGCTCGGCCCGCGCCCGCGCACCCGCCACGTGGTCGAGCAGCCACCCGATCTTGGTCGCCGAGAAATACGGGTCCAGCAGCAGGCCGGTCCTTGTGGTCACGTCCGCTTCGTGTCCCTGCTCGCGCAGGTGGGCACAGACCCCGGAAGTGCGCCGGTCCTGCCAGACGATCGCACGGGCGATCGGCCGTCCGCTGGCGCGCTCCCAGATCACAGCGGTCTCGCGCTGGTTGGCGATACCCAGCGCCACCACCTGATGCGGGCCGGCCGCTGCCGTGCGCAGCGCCCGGCGCGCGCATTCCAGCTGGGTCGACCAGATCTCGTCCGGGTCGTGCTCGACCCAGCCCGGCTGCGGGTAGTGCTGGCGCAGTTCCTGCTGCGCTATGGACACGGGGCGGCCGCGTCGATCGAACAGGATCGCGCGCGAACTGGTCGTGCCCTGATCAAGTGCGAGGACGTATTCCATCGCAAGTCGTCATCGGCGAAGCGGCTGTTCAAGACGTTCGATCATCGCCGCAATGGCCCGGATTTGCACCCCGCTGATACAGGATGACCACCGCATGACGGGCGGCCAAGCTGTTGTAGGACGGGGGGTCGATAACCCCCAGCAATGCAGCGGAGTCGACCGCCCCCACGGAGTCGTGCCAATCCGGATGGCCGTGCAGGCAGACACCGAATACCGTGAACGCATCGAAGCGGGCGCAACAGCGGAGCCACCGCCGGGCAGCATGCCCGGCCCGCCGATCGGGTCGGTGCCGCGAAATGGCGCGGTTTTCCGAATAATTCGAAAAGGCGCATGACTTTACTCAATTGTGCGCGGGCGTCATCCGATATCCACTGGCAGGCGTTGAATCGAAGATTGATGCCCGACTGATTGGAAAGACCTGGAGACAAAAATGCGGTTGCAGGTCAGGGAGCAAGGCGACGAGGTTCACATCGAGGTCAGCGGCGTGGCCGGGCGCCACCAGCGCGTGCTGCAAGCGCTGACCGAGTGCAGCCGCGGGGTATGCGGCTCCAACGGCGAGACCTCGCTGCAACCGCAGGACGTATCGGTCCGGGCAGGCACCGACGAGATCAGAATACGCCTGAAGGGCCGCGGCGGCCTGCGTTTCGAGCCGCTCGCCATCTACCGATGCATGCGCCATGCGCTGATCGAAGAGCGGGTCGCGCCGATGGTGAGCGCGGTCGTGCCGGCTGCCTGAAGAGCTCCACCGACTGCCGCTGAACTCTAGCGAGTCCCCTCTCCCCTGCCCCTCTCCCGCGCCGCGGGAGAGGGGAAATTCCGGTTACGCCCCGCTCCCGCGCCGCGGCACGGGGGAGAGTCGGGTTACGGGACGACCTGGTCGATCCTGACGTCGACCCCGGAGCTGCCGACCTTCACCGGGGCGCTGAAGCCCTGCAGATCGCCGCTGGCCGGCATGGCGTCGCCCGCCTTTGAGACGCGCGCGCCGACCACGACGGACGAGAATTTCGACAGCTTCAGGTCGGGCATCATCGACATCGAATCGTCCAGCGCGAACTCGAGCGGCAGGTCCTTGACCTGGCGCTTCAGCAGCGCCAGCGGCATCCGCGGTCCCTGGCTGGCGCGCGCGAACACGAACAGGGTGTCCGTGGGCGCCGCCTTGCCCGCCAACGCAGCGGCCAGTACGACCCGCCCTTTGACGCTCGCCGTGGCGGCCGCAGGCGCGCTGGGCTCCTTCGTTGCCGCCGCCCGGTCAGCCGGGGGGGCGGCCTGGGGCGCGGTCGCCTCGACCATCGGGGGCACGGCACCGCCGCCCGCGAGCTGGCGTGCCTCGACCAGACCCGCCTGCAACTGCTGGGCGAACTGCGCATCCGACGGCCCCGCCTTCACCGCGCGATCCCAGTAGGCGACCGCGGCCTTGTAGTCGCGCCGATCGAACGCCTCGCTGCCGGCCAGCGCAAGCGCCTTGACGTCTTTCGGGTCGATCGCCAGCGCGCGCTCGATCAGCTTCATCGGCGCCCCGGTCAGGCGCCTTTCCTGCGTCATCGCCAGTGCGTCAGCGTAGTCGGCGAAAAGATGCGAATCGTTGGGCAGCAGCTGGGTCGCCTTCTCGTACGCCTTGACCGCCTCCGGGAACTTGCGCAGGTAACTGTAGGAGCGCGCCAGCATGGCCCAGCCCTCGCCGTTGCCGGGGTTCTCTTCCAGGCGCTTGGCCAGCTGGTCGATCATCGCCTGGACCTGCTCGGGCGTGATCGGATGCGGCGCGTTGTCGCTGCCGCCCTGCCCTTGCGCAGCCGAAGCCTGCGATTCCGAGCTCAGCGGGTTGATCGCGGCCGGCGTGCCCAGCGCCAGGTACATCCCGATCGGAACGACCAGCACGAAGGCGCTGATGGCGCCGGCGGTCAGTCCAGCGCGGCGCGTCACGCCGGCGCCGGAATCCGGCTGGGCGATTTCCTGCAGCAACCGGCGCTCCAGTTCGCGCCGGCCGCTTTCGAGCTGCTCGTCATTGATCGTTCCGGCCACATGGTCGGTGTTCAGTTCACGCAGCTGGTCGCGATATACCGAAACGATCGCACGCTCGCGCCCGCCGGTGCGAACCCCGCTGCGCAGCAGCGGCCACAGCAGGAACGCAAGCGCAAACGCCAGCAGCAGCGCCGCGCACAGCAGGAAAGTCGTCATGACAGGCGCCCTTCTTCCTCGGTCAATAAGGCAAGCGCGCGCTTTTCCTGGTCGGCGTTCAGCGGCTCATCATCCGCGGCGAGCCGGCGCCGCCGCAACAGGACCGTATACAGCGCCGTCAGCCCGGCCACCAGCAGCAGGGCGGGACCGAACCAGAGCAGCCAGGTCGTGGACTTCATCGGCGGGCGGTACAGCACGAAATCCCCGTAGCGGGTCACCAGGTAACGCTTGACCTCCTCGTCCGACTGGCCCTTCTGCATCAGCTCGCGGATTTCCTGGCGCAGGTCCTCGGCCAGGTCCGCCTTGGAATCGGCCAGAGTCTGGTTCTGGCAGACCAGGCATCGCAGTTCGTCCGCCAGCTTCATCATGCGCTGCTCGATGACCGGATCCTGCCCAACCGGTGGCGCTTCGCGCGCACCGGCTGCGAAGGCAGCCGCTGCGAGAGCGAGCATCGACACAAACAACGGTCTACGCATTCAATTTCCTGATCAACGGCAGGATTTTCTCGTGCAGCACTTCGGGAGTGATCGGCCCGATCTGCTTGTAACGGATCGTGCCGGCCTTATCAATCACGTAGGTTTCAGGTACGCCGTATACGCCGTAGTCGATGCCGACCCGGCCATCCGGATCGAACAGCGAAACCTCGTACGGATTGCCGAACTGATCCAGCCACTTCAGCGCCTCGGCGCGCGTGTCCTTGTAGTCCAGGCCGTAGATCGGCACCGTGCCGCTCTTCGCAAACTCCACCAGCACCGGATGCTCCTCACGGCACGACACGCACCAGGAAGCCCAGACGTTCAGCAGCCAGACCTTGCCCAGCATCTCGTCGCGGCTGACCGTCTTGCCCGCGTCCGCCACCTGCGTCAACCGAAATCCCGGCGCCGGCTTGTCGATCAGCGGCGACGGCACGGTGTGCGGATCGATCCACAGGCCCTTGAACAGGAACCCGCTCAGCACCAGGAAAGCCGCCAGCGGAATCAGGTAGCGTAGGTAGCGCACGACTCGACTCCCTTCTATGCGGGCACGGTGCCCGACAGCGTGGCGTCCGCCGCCTGGCGTTCGGCGCTGCGGGCGAAGCGGTAGCGACGGTCCGACAGCGCCAGTACGCCGCCGAGCGCCATCACCACGCAGCCGCCCCAGACCCATTCGACGAAGGGTTTGTAGTACACGCGCACGACCCAGGTGGTCGAGTTGTTCGCAACCGGCTCGCCCAGGGCAAGGTACAGATCGCGAGTCAGGCCACGATCGATTGCCGCCTTGGTCGAAGGCTCGCCCTTCTGCGACAGGAACTGGCGCTTCTCCGGATACATCGTACCGACGGAATGGCCGTTGCGGCTGACCTCGAAGGTGCCCCGCCCGTACAGGTAGTTCTCCTGGCCGCCGCTTTCCACGCCCTTGAACTGGAACGTGTAAGGACCCATCGTGACGGTGTCGCCGACATCCATCTGGACGTCTTTTTCAGCCTCGTAGCTCTTGACCAGCGTCACGCCGACAATGAAGGTGGCCACGCCGGCGTGCGCGGTCAGCATGCCCAGGTAACCGAGAGGCAACGCGCGCAGGCGCGCGATGATGCCGCCGCCGGACAGCGGGCGCACCCTTGACCACAGGTTGACCGCGGTGGCCGCGTAGATCCACAGCGCCAGCCACAGCCCGAACGCGGCCAGGCCGGACCAGCGCCCCAGCGCCAGAGGCAGCACCAGCGCGGTGATCAGGCTGACGCCGAAGGCCCACTTGAGGCGGACGCCGATCTCCGGCAGGTTCGCCTGTTTCCATCGCGCCAGCGGCCCGATCCCCATCAGGAACAGCGCCGGCGTCATCAGCGGAACGAACACCACGTCGAAGTACGGCGGCCCAACCGAGATCTTGGACAGGCCCAGCGCGTCCAGGAACAGCGGGTAGAGCGTCCCCAGCAGCACCGCTCCGGCCGCCGACAGGAACAGCACGTTGTTGGTCAGCAGCATCGTCTCGCGCGACACCAGCTCGAAGCGCTCGCCCAGCCCCACCTTGGGCGCGCGCCACGCATACAGGATCAGCGAGCCGCCGATCACGACGGACAGGAACAGCAGGATGAACACGCCGCGGCGCGGGTCGTTGGCGAACGCGTGCACCGAGGTCAGCACGCCCGAGCGGACCAGGAAGGTGCCCAGCAGCGACAGCGAGAACGCGAAAATGGCCAGCAGCACGGTCCACACCTTGAAGCCTCCGCGCTTCTCGGTGACCGCCAGCGAGTGCATCAGCGCGGTGCCGGCCAGCCACGGCATGAACGAGGCGTTTTCGACCGGGTCCCAGAACCACCATCCCCCCCAGCCGAGCGTGTAGTAGGCCCACGCGCTGCCCAGGCAGATGCCCAGCGTCAGGAACGACCACGCGACCGTGGTCCAGGGACGCGACCAGCGCGCCCAGGTGGCATCCAGATTGCCGCCCAGCAGCGCCGCGATCGCAAATGCGAACGCCACGGAAAAGCCGACGTACCCCATGTACAGCATCGGCGGATGGGCCACCATGCCGGGATCCTGCAGCAGCGGATTCAGATCGCGCCCCTCTTCGGCGGCCGGGATCAGACGATCGAACGGGCTCGAGGTCAACAGGATGAACAGCAGGAAGCCGACGCCGATCAGACCCATCACGCCCAGGATCCGCGCCACCATCGCCTCCGGCAGATGGCGGCTGAACAGGCTGACCGCGAACATCCAGAAGCTCAGGATCAGCAGCCAGAGCAGCATCGAGCCCTCGTGACCGCCCCAGAAAGCAGCGATCTTGTAGCGCAACGGCAGCGCGCGGGTCGAATTGGTCGCCACATACACGACCGAGAAGTCATCGCGCACGAACGAGGCGACCAGGCAGGCCGCAGCAACCACCACCAGCACGAATAGCGCGCGTGCAGCCGGCCGCGCCAGCCCCATCCAGGCGGCGTTGCCGCGGTGCGCCCCGACGATGGGCAAAGTCCCAAGCACCAGCGCCACCGCAAGCGCAACCATCAGGGAAAAGCTACCCAGTTCAGCGATCATCGATGTGCGTCCCGTTTTCAGGTCGAAGGTGCAACTCAGTGCACCCGGGGCAAAAGGTGATTTTGCCCGATTCCAGATGCCCCTTTTTTCGGTATCACAACGCCCGAAGGGGCGTTGCGGCCGTCGCGCCAAGCGACGGCCGAACGTCGTATTGACAGGCAGAGCTAAAAGAAATGGCGCCGGATGCCTGCTTCCAGCGGCCGCTTACGGGCCCCTGGGTGGGCCGCCGGGCAGCGCCTTACGCCCGATGGCCTTCGCCGTCGTCGGCACGACCATCTCGGCGTTGGTCGTGTGGCAGTCGACGCACCGTACCATACCCCGTTGCGGCCGGTACCGCGGGCTCAGGTGGTCGTACGTCACCGGCAGCCAGCTGGTGGTGGTGTGATGGCACACATCGCACGATCGCGCCGTCAGGAAGTGCGCAGCCGGCTTCGGCGTGGCCCACTTGCCCGCGCCCGCGTGGCAGCTGGCGCAATGGCTGGGGCCGACGCCGGCGTGCGTGTACGCCACCGGCATCCAGGCCGTGGTGCGGTGGCACGCGTCGCACGACAGCGCGGTCGGCAGGTGGCCGCCCGGCATCGCGCTGGCTCCGCCGCCCGCACTGTGGCACGTCAGGCAGCTTCCGGGCGCCACGCCCAGGTGCGAGTACGGACCGGTGCCCGCCAGCGACGCAGCGCCCGAGGCCGCGCGCCCGCGCGGGCCCGTGGTCGGCGCGACCGGCGTACCCGACGGCCGCACCGCCGGACCGCCGGTCGGCCTGGGCTTGGCCTTGGCCGCAGCAGCCGCTGCCGCCGCAAAGCCGCCGGTCGAGCTGTGGCAGTCGATGCAGTCGGCCGTGGTGGAGCTGCCGTGGTGGCTGCCCATCGTCGCCGTGCTGAAGCTCACCCCGTACCACTTGGCTCCGCTCGGCGCGTGGCAGGTCACGCAGCGCGGGTTGGACGACCCGCTGTTGCTGCTGCCGTTGCCTCTCGTCCAGGTCATGAACGGCCCGTTCGTATGCGGCACCGTGGTGCCCTTGAAGCCGCCCGGCACCGTGGTCGAGGCGTGGCAGATGTTGCAGCCAGTCGAGCCGAACGGCAGGTGCTGCGCCGCCGACGCCGCCCCTCCGCTGGTGCCCGGCGGCTTCAGCGGCTGGCCTCCGGCCTGCCCCTGCGCCGTTCCGTAGTACGGACCGGCCGTATAGCCGTGGCAGGTGGCGCACGCCACCGGGCTGCCCGCCGTGCCCACGCCCGAATCGGAGTGGCTCATCGTCGTGGTGGCCGGCGTGTAGCCGGTGTGGCAGTTGGAGCATGTGGCGCTGCTCGGGATGTGATTGCTCGGCTTGGTGCCGCCTTGGAACGGCGGCGTGGTCGTATGGCAGCCGCTGTTGCCGCAATCGCCGGTCGTCGGATGGCTTGGATCGGCCGTCGTGGTCGGCCGCGTCACGATCGTCACCCCGTAGAACTTGGTCGCATCACCGTTCTCGTGACAGGTCGTGCACGCCTCCAGCGACGTGGGCACCTGCAAGTGCGTGGTCGGGTTCATCGCCGTGCCCGGACCGAACGCGGTGAAGTTGGACGGCGAATGGCACGCCTCGCACACCGGCGTGGCCGCCACTGGAATGTGCGCCGGGCTCAAGGTGCTGGTCTTGATCGTCACCCCGTACCACGCCATGGCTGCGTTATGGCAGCTCGAGCAGCCGGTCGAAATGCCCGCGTGGTTCATCGTGGTGCCGGCAAAGCTCACGTAGTTCGTGTTGGCGTGACACGTATTGCAGGCATCGCTGGCCGGAATCGGTATGTGATTGGCAGCGCCCGAGGTGCCCACCGTCCCCGGCGGCGCCTTGATCGTCACCCCGAACCACACGTTCTTGCCCGCGCCGTGGCAGCTCGCGCAGGTCACGCTGGAGACCACCGAGGTG
>DATBCD010000021.1:0-9401 GCA_036270655.1 Burkholderiaceae bacterium | reverse complement strand
AACGGTCTCCCGTCAGTCCAACGGAATACCGACGCCGCAGTGCCACGGCTCCAGCGCAATGTTGGAGGTCATCGCATGCTCTTGTTCATAGCTTGCGATGACCTCCACAGGCGCGGTGGAGGATACGCAGGCTGAGGTGGTCAATCCGTTGGACTGACGGGAGACCGTTGGCACTCGACGAGAGCACGGCGCAGGGCCTGGTAAGAGCGCGGCAGAACAGGACAGCAGCCGGCTGAGGCGCTCCGAACTGCTGCGACGCTTCCGCCGCGCGGTCTATGCAATTGTGACGACGGAATGCCCGGAGCCGCGCGCAGCGGCGAGTGCCGACGGTAGGCCCGGCAGTCCAACGGCCCCGAACGTCAAACGGCCAAACGGCTACGACCAATCGCTACGCCCCGGCAGTCCAACGCCCCGGACTCCAACGGCCTGCCAATCCAACGGCTCAGTTCTTCTGCGGGTGTTTTTCTGCCGGGAGCAGCCGCAAATTACCGAGCGCGTCCTGGCAGACAGGCTGGTCCTGATAGTCGTTGTCGTCGTCATCATCGGTCTGCTGCCTGCAGATCTGCGGCGCCCACCGATCGAACCGCTTTTCGAGCTCCTCGCCGTGACGAATCCAGAAGGCGACGTCGATCTTGAGCGCGCTCTTCAGATTGATTTCAGCCGAAGGAATGGCGCCGGCGCGCGGCAGGTCGAGCATCCAGACGGCTTTGCGGTTCGTTGGCCCGTAGCCGAGCGTCTCCGAAAGCACTTTTTGCCGCTCCGGCTGGCTCGCAAACGCGATGAACTGATAGGCATCGGAGACCCGTGGCGTGCCCTTCAAAATGGCCCAGCTGTCGACGTCGTACAGGCTCTGGTTCCATGCGAGCTCGAAATTGCGCCTGGCCCGCCGTTCGCGATCGAACCAGAGCGTATACGTCGAAGTCATCACGATCCTGCCGGTCGCCAGATAGGCGGTTGGCTGCGCCGCCGCTTCCCACCAGATGACGCTCGATTTGATCTGATCGAGCTTTCGGAAGGCGCGATCGACCCCCTGCGGCGTGGAGAGCACCTTGTATACATCGTCCGGTGCCACGTTGTCCGCCAGAAGAGCGATTTCCAGCGTGTACTTGGCGCTGCGGCGCAGACCGCGCTTGCCCGGATACTTCTTCAGATTCCAGAAGTCCGCCCAGGAGTTTGGCGCCCCCTTGACCCTGTCCGCGTCGTAGCCGAGCGCCATCGACCAGGCAAATATGCCGACCCCGCAGTCGGACACGGCACCGGGTATGAAGTCGCCCTTGTCGCCGATGCGGCGGTAGTCGAGTTTCTCGAACAGGCCCTCCTGGCAACCCAGCTGCAACGTGCGCGATTCGACCTGAATGACGTCCCAGGAAAGCCGGCCGTCTTTGACCATCTGACCAAGCTCAGCCGTCTGACCGTCGTACGAGAGCGATCTGACTTCGATGCCGGTGCGCGCGTGAAACGGGCCGTAGTAAGCCTTGTTCAGAGCCTCCTGATCGGCGCGGCCGAACGAGATGATCGTCAGATCGTTGGCCGCGCCGCAATTCAAGGGTCCGAGAAAAAGGACACTGATCAAAGCGATCCGCGCGGTCCTCATGCAATCTCCATCGACTCGCTCTCCTGGCGGATCAACGTCCGATTCGACAGGTTCAGACAAAAGCGGCCCGGCGCGCTCGCGCCGGGCCACGCTTTCGGACCGTCTCGCTTTCCTCTAGTCCCTCTCCCTCTCCCTTGCGAGGCCAATTTCGAGCGCCTTCCCGGCCAGCTTGACGATATCCAGCCCGCCCCCGACCCGGTCGCCGCAGTAAAGCAAGCCGCGGTCGTCGACGTCCGTGTTGTCGCAGGACACGTCCAGCGAGGTGTACGTCACGCCGTTGATCGTGGCCGAGCTCGGTTGAGTGAACGAATTGACCGGCGCGATGAAGTGGGCCACTTCGGTCGGATGGTAAGGATCGCGGATATCGGTCACGCGAATGCCGGCGTCGAACCACGCGCTGGTCATCAGCCGCCCGTAGTACGGATCGTTGAAGTTCTCCGCCATCGAGTGCACGCCGAAGCGGGTGCCGCGTGAACAGAAATTCGGGCGCCCCGAAAAATCGTCCACCGTGACCGTCGAGATAGGCCACGGGTGCTGCTCCGCGCTGGTGCTTCCGCCCTGGCCGACCGTGGCGGTGATGTCGAGCAGGTACAGCAGGTGCGGCGATCCGGTGCAGCGATTGTCGGTTTCCTCCGAGCTGAGCGCCAGGATGTCGCGCACGTTGTTGTTGGTGAAGTTGGCGTACTGCTTCAGCTTGATCCCGTAGTACGGCATCGACGAGTGGCCGCCCTCGACCCCCGGCATGTAGATGACGCCGATCTGGCTCTGCAGCAGTTCCGCATCGGTGGGCTTGAACGGATTCTTGTACACACCCGTGCCGTAAGGAGGCGGCAGCACTTTCGTCAGGTCGTTGATCTGGAAGATGCCGTCGGATCCCACTCCGTACGGCATGTAGAGGCGGTTGACGGCGACGCCTCGAAACGTCGACACCACGATCGGACCATGCACCCCGGGCGGCACGGTCCGGGTCGTGTTCTCGGTTCCAGGAATCACGAACGTCGAACCGGGATTCTGTCCGGGGTAGCCGAAGTCCATGATGTATTTGGGACTGGCCGGATTGCTCAGATCGAAGATCTTCAGGTGCTGGTTCGGGCTGCTGGCGTTGTTCCAGTGGTCGTAGCTCGCATCGCTCGGTTTCGTCGCGCCCCCCACGATGTAGGCGATCCCGGTGCTGCAGTCCCACCAGTTCCTGTGCGTGACGCTCAACCCCGTGATCGGCGTCGACATCAGGCTCGGATTGGCCGGATCGGTCACGTCCCATACCTCGTGCGACACGGCGCCGTTTTCCCTCAGCAGATAGGTGTGGCCCTTGGTGCCGTGCGGCAGCACATCGCCCTCGCACAGCTTGACCATCCGGGCGCCGCCCTTGTCCGCGGGAATGTGTTTCAGATACACCGGGTGCCGCGGGTCGGTGACGTCGACCACCGAGGTGCCGTTTCGTTCGACAAGCCCGGTCATCGGATTCATCATCAGGCCGTTGAAGTGCCCGGCATAGGCGATGACCCCGGCCTTCTGGGTGTGCACGGTCGTCTGGTAGGTCACCCGCCCTTGCAGGTCGTTGTGACCGAGCCATTCGGCGTTGTAGGTGTTGGAGCCGTCGGGATTCAGGGTGCCGACCGGATACGGAGTGTCCGAATCGTTCGCCGCCCACGCGCTCGCGCCAATGCAGAACAGGGCCGCCGCTCCCGCTGCATACCAGGTTGTAAAAATGGGGCGCGCATCTGGGTGCCGGCCGCCTTTTTGTGGCTTCATCGAGTCTCCTCCTCAAATCGAAAATTGCCGTCCGCGCAAAGCGCCCGTGCCTGCCGGGACTGCACCACCCTCAGCTACTGGACCAGGTGGCCACTCGGATCGAACTGCAGGGTCCGGGATGGACCGTACGACCAGGTGTCGACACGGCCATCGACACCTTCTTCCTGCGTTATCTCCTTGGGTGGGCCCAAAATGGACCTGACTTCATTTTTCGACATGCCGGCACGCAACCCCTTTTCTGCGGCCAGGTGCGCGGTCTTCGGTTTCTGCGCATCGGTCTTTACCGGGTTCGTAAACGTCGTCGCTTCGGAATCCGACGGGCAGGGAAAATCACGATAGACGACGGATCCGTCTTTTTCCTTGCACACAAAGATGGACTGAGCCGACGCCACGGGCGCGACCGCCAGCATGATCAATAGAACGACCAGGGACCCCGACACAGCTTGTTTTCGTTTTATTTGAGGCTAGCCCGACCAGACTAGCTTGCGCGCTCGTGCTCGTTTTTGTCAAGGCTGATATTTCGTATTTGGCATTCGAACCCGAATCACTGATCGAAGTTGAGTGCTCAGTTGTGACAACTCAAAGCCTGACGAGCGAGGAGTGGATTGTCGGGGCGCATGCCTTGACTTAAGTGGATGGTGCGCAGCAACACCACCGACCGGATTGGCTTGTGTCGTTGGATTTGTCAGGCCTTGCGCGCATGGTGCGAGGCAGCACGCTGGGGCAGAGGCAGCAGGGACGCCGTTCGAGAACCGGTGAACCGACTCGAGCACTGCGTTGACGGGCGCGCGCTGTGTCACCGCCGGTTTACGATCGGTTCACACGCGACAGCGGGGTCAGACCCGCAGCCTTGCGAGCGCGCTTAATGCACCAGCTGATTGATCTCGATGATAGGCATCAGCACCGCCAGCACGATCAGCGTGACCACCGCGCCCATCAGCAGGATCAGCGCGGGCTCCAGCAATGACGTGAAGAACAGCGTGCGGCGTTCCGCCTCGCGCGCATGCATGTCGGCGGCGCGCGCCAGCATCTGGGGCAACTGGCCGGTGGCTTCGCCCGACGCGATCAGGTGGATCAGGACGGGCGGAAACAGCCGCGACTGCGCAGCGCCGCCCTCGCGCCGTTCGTCCTTGCGAAGCGCGCTGGCCAGCGTAAAGCCTTCACGCACGCGCACCGAGGCCTCGGACACCCGCCCGCGCAGCGCCTCGTTGCTCAGCGTTTCGCCGGCCGCCTGCAACGAACGCAGGATCGGAACGCCCGAGCCGACCAGGATCGAGAGCGTGCCGGCAAAGCGCGCGGTGTTGATCGAACGGGACAGTACGCCCAGCACCGGCAGTCGCAGGACCATGTGGTGCCAGCGCAGCCGCAGCGCGGGCACCTGCAGCGCCCGGCGTGCCGCCACGATACCCGCGACGATCAGAAGCAGCACGATCCATCCTTCGTTGCGGACGAAATCCGACAGCGCGATCATGATCCGGGTCAGCAGCGGCAGGCTCTGGCGCGTCTGCGTGAACACCTGCACCACTTGCGGAACGACGTACGTGAGCAGGCCGGTGACGACCAGCAGCGCCACTGCGGTGACGATGGCCGGATAGACGAACGCCAGCGAGATCTTTTGCTGCAGGCGGGCCCGCTCCTCGATGAAGTCGGCCAGGCTCGTCAGCACCGAGCCGAGCTGGCCGGACTCTTCGCCGGCTGCGATCAGGGCCCGGTACAGCTCGGGAAACTGGCGCGGGTGGCGCGACAGCGCAACCGACAGCGAGGAACCGGACAACACGTCGGTGCGGACGGCCGCCATCAGCTCGCGCAGCGACTGCCGCTCGCTCTGCTCCACCAGCACGGTCAGCGCATCGGCCACCGGCAACGCGGCGTTCAGCAGGCTCGACAGCTGCCGCGTCAGCACCGAGAGCTCGGTTTGCGAGAGGCGGCGTCCGAATACCGATCCCGCGCCAGAGCGCGCAGCGCCGGACATCACTGCCTGAACGCTCAGCGCAACCAGTCCGCGCGAGCGCAGCAACTGGCGCGCCGAGCGGGCGCTGTCGGCCTCCAGTACGCCGGCCTGTTCGCGGCCGTCCGGATCGACCGCGCTGTATCGAAAAGCGGCCACGCTTAGTCTGAGTGAGGGGAAACGGCTGGGGACCTAATCATTCATTCGCGCGTGACGCGCAGGACTTCTTCCTGCGAGGTCAGCCCGGCGGCGACCCAGCGCATCGCGTCCGAACGCAGCGGCACCATGCCGCCCGTCTCGGCGGTCGAACGGATCTCGCCGTCGCTGGCGCCGCGATGCACCAGGTCGCGCAGCGTGTCATCGACGATCAGCAGCTCGTAGATACCGGTGCGCCCCTGATAGCCGGTCTGGCCGCAGTGCGCGCAGCCGACCGGAACGAAGCCGCGACCCGACGCCTCGGGCTGCTTGCAGTTCGGGCACAGCTTGCGGATCAGGCGCTGCGCCAGCACGCCCAGCAGCGAGGAGGCGAGCAGGAACGGCTCGACGCCCATGTCGATCAGCCGCGTGACGGCCGAAGCCGCATCGTTGGTGTGCAGCGTGGCCAGCACCAGGTGCCCGGTGAGCGACGCCTGCACCGCGATCTGGGCGGTTTCCAGGTCGCGGATCTCTCCGATCATCACGACGTCCGGGTCCTGGCGCAGGATCGAGCGCAGCGCGCGCGCAAACGTCATCTCGATCTTCGGATTGACCTGGGTCTGCCCGATCCCCTCGATGTCGTACTCGATCGGGTCTTCCACCGTCATGATGTTGGTCGTGGTCGAGTCCAGGCGCCGGATCGCCGCATACAGCGTGGTGGACTTGCCCGAGCCGGTCGGTCCCGTCACCAGCACGATTCCGTGCGGCTGGTGGGCCAGCCGGTCGAAGGTGGCCAGCGTGCGGTCGGACATCCCCAGGTTGGTCAGATCCAGGCGCGCCAGGTCCTTCTCCAGCAGCCGCAGCACCACGCGCTCGCCGTGCCCGGTCGGCAGGGTCGAGACGCGCACGTCCAGGGCGCGACCCCCCACGCGAAGCGCGATGCGGCCGTCCTGCGGCAGGCGCTTTTCCGCGATATCCAGCTGCGCCATGATCTTGATCCGCGATACCAGCGCGGCGTGCAGCGCGCGCTTGGGCCGCACGACGTCGCGCAGCGTGCCGTCGACCCGGAAGCGCACCAGCGAGGTGTTCTCGAACGCCTCGATGTGGATGTCGGAGGCGCCGTCGCGCGTGGCCTGCGTCAGCAGCGCATTGATCATCCGGATGATCGGCGCGTCGTCGGCCGTCTCCAGCAGATCCTCGACGTCCGGCACGTCCTCCATCATGCGGGAGATGTTGAATTCGCCCTCGATGTCGCCCACCACCTGCTGCGCCGATCCCTCGTGGTGCGCGTACGCCTGCGAGATCGCCTGCGACAGCTTTTCGGTCGCGACCACCACCGGCCGCACGCGGCCCGGAAAGACGCGCATGACTTCATTGATCGCCGCGATCGAGGTCGAGTCGCCGATCCAGACCTCCGCGTCGCGCTCCGACAGCGGGCGCAGCAGGATCAGATTGTCGCGGGCGAATGCGTAGGGAACAAATCGTTGAGCGGCGGTCATCGTGAATTCTTTATTGGCCGACCAGCACGGGATCGTAGCCAAGCCGGCGCAGCACCGACAGTGCGTCGGCGATCTTGCTGGCGCGCCGCTCGACCGAGATGCGTATCCGCACCACATCGCCCTCGACCGTGCGCACGCTTTCCCAATACGAGTCGAAACCGACGCTCCTGAGCCTCTGCTGCAGCTGGCGCCCGCGGCCGATGTCGTGCACGGCCGAAACCTGGATCAGCTGATAGGGCGCCGCTTTCAGCGAGCTGGCCAGCGCCGGCCGGGCGACCAGCGTCTGCACCGTGGCTGCGGCGGGCGCAAGCGCCAGCACCGTGGGCGCGGCCGCCGCAACGGGCGCATCGGGTCTGGCCGGTGCCTGTGCCTTGACCGCGTCGACCGGATCGCCTCTCGACTGCGGCGAGGCAGCGGGCGGCGCAGGCTGGGGTGCGGGCTGGGGCACAACGGGCAGCGATTCGGTCCCCGGTGGCGCGGGCGGCGTGGCCGGCGTCGAATTCGGGCGCGCTGGCGCCGGCGCCGGGGGCAGGTCTTCGAGCGACAGGTCCGGCAGTGGCGCCAGATGGCCCTGGCGCGTTTGCGCCACCTGCGTGCGAATATAGTCGTAGCGGTTCAGCGCGATGTCGCCCGCCGCCGACTCGTCGCGGATGATCGTCGGCCGCAGGAACACCATCGTCTGCGTCTTCGTATGGTCGCGCGTGTCGTAGCGGAACAGGCGCCCGATCAGCGGCAGATCGCCCAGCAGCGGGACTTTGCTCACGGTCTGATCGGCCTGGTCCTGAATCAGGCCGCTGATCACGACGAAGCTGCCGTCTTCGACGATCACGTTGGTCTGGAAGCTGCGCTTGTTCAACGTCGGGTTGTCCGGCGAAGTCCCCACCGCCACCGAAGAGTCTTCGATGTAGATGGCCAGCCGCACCGCGCCGCCTTCGGAGATCTGGGGCTTGATCGACAGCTGCAGGCCGACGTCGCGCCGCTCGAACGTCTGGAACGGATTGACGCTCGTGCTGGTGGTGGTGCCCGTGGCCGCGTAGGCGCCGGTCAGCAAGCCGATGTTCTGCCCCACCAGGAACTTGCCTTCCTCGTTGTCGAGCGTCTGGATGTTCGGCCGCGACAGGATGTTGGTATGCGTCATGCTCTCGAGCGCGCGTGCCAGCAAACCGACGTTGGTGATCGTGGTGCCGGCGATGTTGATCTGTCCCTTGATGATCCCGATGTTCAGTCCCGGCGCGGGCGCGGTGATGTTTCCCGCCAGGCCGACGATGTTCGAGGTGCCGGTGCCGAAATTGGTGCCGCCGACGAAGTGCGTCGAGTTGCCGGACGCGTCGGTCAGTCCGTTCAGCGCCTGCCACTGGATGCCGAATTCCGCCGCCTGCTGGCCGGTCAGCTCGACCACCAGCGATTCGATCATCACCTGGGCCGGCCGCACGTCCAGCCGATCGATGATCGAACGGATGTTCCGGTACAGCGGTTCGGGCGCCGAGATGATCAGTGAATTGGTGGCCGGGTCGGCCTGGATCATCCCCGCCACGGCGCCGCCGCCACCACCGCCGCCACCACCACCACCACCACCGGATGACGGGCTGTAGCCGGGCCCCAAAGATCCACCTCCCTGTTGCCCGCCCTGGCCGCCCGGAGTCTGCTGGGTCGATCCGGACTGCGCGCCGAGCGACGAGCTGATCGGCGTCACCGTCAGGCCGCTGCCCGAGGCTTGTTGCAGAAATGACGGATCGCTCGACAGCACGGCGCGCAGCAGCGGCGCCAGCTTGACCGCCTGCGCATTGCGCAGATAGACGACGTTGATGTTGCCAGGCGTCAGGTTGGGCTGGTCGAAGCGTCCGATCAGCTCCTTGGCCTGGTCCAGCCGCGCCCGGCTGGCGGCCCTCAGGATCAGCATGTTGGTGCGCGGCTCGGCCAGCACCGCGACCCGCTGGCCGGCGTCCACCGCCTGGCCCGCGCTGCGCGCGCCTTCATCGAGCGCTTTGCTCAGGATCGCCGCCACATCGGTGGCCAGTCCGTATTTCAGCGGCACCACTTCGACTTCCGACGTGGCCGGCGAATCGATCGCCTCGATGATCCGCGCCAGGCGGCGCAGGTTCTCCGCGTAGTCGGTGATCACGAGCGTGTTGTTGGCCGGGTAGGCCGAAATCGTGTTGTTCGGGGCGATCAGCGGCCGCAGCACCGGCACCAGGTTCGTGGCCGACTCGTACTGCAGGCGAAACACCTGGGTGACCACCTGGTCGCCGCGCGGGGCCGCCGCCGGGGGCGTGACCACCCGCCCGCCCTGCAGCTTGGCATCGGCTTCCGGCAGGATTCGCGCCACGCCGCCCGGTTCGCTCGATTCGACCAGCGTGAAGCCTTGCAGACGCAGCGCCGACAGCAACTCTTCGAACGCCTGCTGTCGCGTGACCGGCCGCTCGGTCACCAGCGTCAGCGTGCCCTTGACGCGCGGGTCGATCACGAAGGTGCG
>DATBCD010000020.1:0-22304 GCA_036270655.1 Burkholderiaceae bacterium | reverse complement strand
CGCGGTGCTACCATGGCGCCCGTTCTACGGACTGCGGAGCGTCGGAATCCGGCGCGAAGCGGCGGGGCAGCTCGGGCGCGAGCCCCCTGCGGATTCTGACGAGAAACTCGTTTGAGAGGGCCGACGCGATGATGAAACAGTTTCAGGTCAACTCGTACCTGTTCGGGGGCAATGCGCCCTATGTCGAGGAGCTGTATGAGCGCTACCTCGACAATCCGGCTTCCGTGCCGGAGCGCTGGCGCGCCTATTTCGACCAGATGCAGCTGGTCCCGGCGGCCGACGGCAAGTCGTCCACCCCGGACGTGGCCCACGCTCCGATCGTCGAATCGTTCGCGCTGCGCGCCAAGGCCGGAACACTGCGCCCTTCGGTGGCGCCGACCGACCTGTCCGTCGCCCGCAAGCAGGTCCATGTCCAGTCGATCATCGCAGCCTACCGTTTCCTGGGCAGCCGCTGGGCCGACCTGGATCCGCTGAAGCGGCAGGAACGCCCCAAGATCCCGGAGCTGGAGCCCGGGTTCTACGACCTGAGCGAAGCGGACATGGACACCGAGTTCTCGGCGGCCAATACCTACTTCGGCCAGGAACAGATGAGCCTGCGCGACATCGTCAAGGCGCTGCGCCAGACCTACTGCGGGACCATCGGCCCCGAGTTCATGTACATCGCGGACCCGGCGCAGAAGCGCTGGCTGCAGCAGCAGCTTGAATCGATCCGCTCGACCCCGAACTTCTCGGCTGAAAAGAAGCGCCACATCCTGAATCGACTGACGGCCGCCGAGGGCCTGGAGCGCTACCTGCACACCAAGTACGTCGGCCAGAAGCGCTTTTCGCTGGAGGGCGGCGAGAGCTTCATCGCGGCGATGGACGAGCTGATTCAGCGCGCCGGTGAATCGGGCGTCGAGGAGATCGTGATCGGGATGGCCCACCGCGGGCGCCTGAACGTGCTGGTCAACACGTTGGGCAAGACGCCGACGGACCTGTTCGCCGAGTTTGAAGGCAAGGCGCCCATCGAGCTGCCGGCCGGCGACGTCAAGTATCACCTGGGCTTTTCGAGCGACGTGTCGACCGCGGGCGGGCCGGTTCACCTGTCGCTCGCGTTCAACCCGTCGCACCTGGAAATCGTCAACCCGGTGGTCGAAGGTTCGGTGCGGTCGCGCCAGGAGCGCCGCGGCGACCATCGCGGCGAAAAGGTGCTGCCGGTGCTGGTGCATGGCGACGCATCGTTCGCAGGGCAGGGCGTCGTGATGGAAACGCTGGCGCTGGCCCAGACGCGCGGCTACGGCACCGGCGGAACGGTGCACATCGTGATCAACAATCAGATCGGTTTTACGACCTCCGATCCGCGCGATTCGCGCTCGTCGCTGTACTGCTCGGACGTGGTGAAGATGATCGAGGCGCCCGTGCTGCACGTCAACGGCGACGACCCCGAGGCGGTGGTGCTGGCCACCGGCATCGCCATGGACTTCCGGCAGGAGTTCGGCATGGACGTGGTGCTGGACATCGTCTGCTTCCGGCGCCTCGGACATAACGAGCAGGACACGCCTGCCGTCACGCAGCCCTTGATGTACAAGAAGATCGGCACGCACCCTGGCACGCGCAAGCTGTATGCGGACAAACTGGTGACGCAGGGCACGGTAGCGCAGGACGAGCCCGAGGCGATGACGCGCGCCTATCGGCTGGCGCTGGACGAAGGTCGCCAGACCGTCGATCCGGTCCTGACCAACTTCAAGAGCCAGTACGCGGTCGACTGGACGCCTTACCTGAACCGCAAGTGGACCGACAGCGCCGACACCGCCATCCCGGTGGCGGAGCTGAAGCGGCTGGCGCAGCGGATCACGACGATCCCGGCCAATTTCAAGCTGCATCCGCTGGTCGAGAAGGTGATCGCGGACCGGCGCAGCATGGGCGAAGGCAAGATTCCGGTCGACTGGGGCATGGCCGAGCACCTGGCGTTCGCATCGCTGGTGGCCAGCGGCTATCCGGTGCGCATCACCGGACAGGATTCAGGGCGCGGCACTTTCTCGCATCGGCACGCGGTGCTGCACGACCAGAATCGCGAAAAGTGGGACGTCGGCTCGTACGTGCCGCTGCAAAACGTGCTGGACAAGCAGGCCCCCTTCACCGTGATCGATTCGGTGCTGTCCGAGGAAGCGGTGCTCGGCTTCGAGTACGGCTTTTCCAGCGCCGCGCCCAACGCGCTGGTGATCTGGGAGGCCCAGTTCGGCGACTTCGTCAACGGCGCCCAGGTCGTGATCGACCAGTTCATCGCGTCCGGCGAGGTCAAGTGGGGGCGGCAGTCGGGCCTGGTGCTGATGCTGCCGCACGGCTACGAAGGGCAGGGTCCGGAGCATTCGTCGGCGCGGCTGGAGCGCTTCCTGCAGCTGGCGGCCGACAACAACATGCAGGTGGTGCAGCCGACCACGGCAGCGCAGATATTTCACCTGCTGCGGCGCCAGATGATCCGGATGTTCCGCAAGCCGCTGGTGATCATGACGCCCAAGTCGCTGCTGCGGCACAAGGATGCGGCCTCCGAGCTGGTCGATCTGGCACGCAGCGAGTTCCGCACCGTGATTCCCGACGCTTCGGTGAGCGACCCGCAGAAGGTGAAGCGTGCCATCCTGTGCTCGGGCAAGGTGTTCTACGACCTGAAGGGCGAGCGCGAGGCGCGGAAGGCCGATGATGTCGCCTTGATCCGAATGGAGCAGCTGTACCCGTTCCCGCACAAGGCGCTGGCCGCCGAGTTCAAGAAGCTGCCGAATCTGGTCGACGTGGTGTGGTGCCAGGACGAGCCGCAGAACATGGGTGCCTGGTTCTATGTGCAGCATCACCTGCTGGAGGAAATGGGCGACCAGCACAAGCTGGGCTATGCGGGGCGCCCGGCCTCGGCCTCGCCGGCAGGTGGCTACTACGCCAAGCACATCGAGCAGCAGAAGGCCCTGGTCGATGCGGCGTTCGCCAAGCTCAAAGGCCTGGTGCTGCACCGCTGAGCATACGGACACGGGAAACTCTCGATGGTCGAAGTCAAGGTTCCGCAGCTTTCCGAATCGGTCGCCGAGGCGACGCTGCTGCAGTGGAAGAAAAATCCCGGTGACCGTATCGCGCTCGACGAAATATTGGTCGAGGTCGAGACCGACAAGGTGATTCTGGAAGTGCCGGCCCCGGCGGCGGGCACGCTGGCACAGATCGTCAAGCCTGCCGGAAGCACGGTCGTGTCGGGCGAACTGATCGCGACGATCGATCCGCAGGGCAAAGCGGAAGCCGCGGACGGCCGTGTCGCAGCGGCCGCGCCCCAGCAGGTCGCGGCGGCCGCCTCGGCGGTGCCTCAGCAGCTCGTGGCGGCTGCCTCGGCGGCCGCTGCCGCGGTGCGCGCGGGCGCGCCCGTCGCCCAGGCGGTCGCCCCAATGCCGGCGGCGGCCAAGCGGATGGCCGACGCCGGCCTGGAGGCGTCGCAGGTCGCCGCCACCGGGCGCGACGGCCGCATCACCAAGGGCGATGTGCTGGCGGCGCTGCAGGCGCCTGCGGCCGTGGCGGTCTCCGCGCCGGCGCCGGGCGTTGCGACCAGACCGTCGCTGCCCGACGTCAAGGCGCCGATCGATGCAGCGCTGCTGAGCGGGCGGCCGGAGCAGCGGGTGCCGATGTCGCGGTTGCGCCAGCGGGTGGCCGAGCGCCTGGTGCAGTCGCAGTCGACCGCGGCGATTCTGACGACCTTCAACGAAGTGAACATGGCGCCGCTGATCGAGCTGCGCAGCCGCTACAAGGACCGCTTCGAAAAGGAACACGGCGTGAAGCTCGGTTTCATGTCGTTTTTCGTCAAGGCCGCGGTGTCGGCGCTGAAGAAGTTTCCGGTCGTCAACGCTTCGGTGGACGGAGCCGACATCGTCTATCACGGCTACTTCGACATCGGCATCGCGGTCGGATCGCCGCGCGGCCTGGTGGTGCCGATCCTGCGCGATGCCGATCAGCTCAGCTTCGCGGAGATCGAGCGGCGCATTGCCGACTACGGAACGCGGGCTACGCAAGGGCGCCTGGCCATCGACGAGCTCACCGGGGGAACCTTTTCGATATCCAACGGCGGCGTTTTCGGATCGATGCTGTCGACCCCGATCATCAACCCACCTCAGGCGGCGATCCTGGGCGTGCACGCCACGCGGGATCGGCCCGTGGTCGAGGACGGGCAGATCGTGATCCGGCCCGTGAACTACCTGGCTTTGTCGTACGACCATCGGATCATCGACGGCCGCGAGGCGGTGCTGTCGCTGGTTGCGATCAAGGAAGCATTGGAGGATCCGGCTCGACTGCTGCTGGAAGTCTGAGCGCCCGATGGCTACCGGCAATCAGTTCGACGTGGTCGTCATCGGCGCGGGGCCGGGCGGCTATACCGGCGCGATCCGTGCTGCCCAGCTGGGGTTGCGCGTGGCCTGCGTGGACTCCTGGCGCAACGACAAAGGCGGACCGGCGCCGGGGGGCACTTGCACCAACATCGGCTGCATTCCGTCCAAGGCGCTGCTGCATTCGTCCGAGCATTTCGACAACGCCAGGCGCCACTTCGGCGACCACGGCATCCGGATCGAGTCGATCGCCATCGATGTCGAAAAAATGCTGGCGCGCAAGGCAACCGTCGTGCGCCAGAACAACGAGGGGATTTTGTACCTGTTCAAGAAGAACGGTGTGACGTTCTTCAATGCAACGGCCCGCTTCGAGGCGCGCGACGCCGGCGGCTATCGAGTCGGCCTGCTGGGCACCGATACGGTCCTGTCGGCCCCGAACGTGGTGGTCGCGACCGGGTCGGTGGCGCGCCCGCTTCCGGGCGTTGCCTTCGACGAGGAGCGGGTGCTGTCGAACGACGGAGCGCTTGCGATCCCGCAGGTGCCGCGCCGCCTCGGTGTGATCGGCGCGGGCGTCGTCGGCCTGGAGCTGGGCTCGGTGTGGCGGCGCCTGGGGGCCGAGGTGACGCTGCTGGAGGCGTTGCCCGAGTTTTTGCCGGCCGCCGACGGACAGATCGCGCGCGAGGCGCTCAAGCAGATGACGCGGCAAGGGCTGAAGATCCAGCTCGGCGTCAACATCCAGGGCGTCGATCGGGACGCCGAAACGGTCAAGGTGCGTTATCTGGATTCGAACCAGGCCGCACAGGCCCTGGAGTTCGACCGGCTGATCGTTTCGATCGGGCGGCTGCCGTATACCGAAGGACTGAACGCAGAGGCGGTCGGCCTGAAGCTCGATGAACGCGGCTTCGTCGAGGTCGATGCGGGCTGCCGGACCGGGGTCGCGGGCCTGTGGGCGATCGGCGATGTGGTGCGCGGTCCGATGCTCGCGCACAAGGCCGAAGAGGAAGCGGTCGCGGTCGCCGAAACGATCGCGGGCCAGCACGGCCATGTCGACATGGAAACCATTCCCTGGGTGATCTACACCGCGCCCGAAATCGCGTGGGTGGGCCGCACGGAGCAGCAGCTGAAGGCGGCGGGCCAGGCGTACCGCGCCGGCACCTTCCCGTTTTCCGCCAACGGCCGCGCCCGTGCGATGGGCGACACCGTCGGCCTGGTCAAATTCCTGGCCGACGCGCAGACCGACCGCGTGCTGGGTGTGCACGTCATCGGGCCGATGGCTTCCGAGCTGATCGCCGAGGCGGTGCTGGCGATGGCGTTCCAGGCGTCGTCGGAGGACATCGCACGGGTCTGCCACGCCCATCCGACGCTGTCGGAAGCCACGCGCGAGGCCGCGCTGGCAGTCGAAGGCCGCGCGCTGAATTTCTAGTCCGACTCGGCGCCCGCCTTCGCGCCTGGCGGCGTACGGCGGGCAAGCCTGCCGAGGGCGTCGAACGTTGTGTAGAGTCACCGTTACCGGGTCCGGGCACGACGCTGATCAGAGAACATCGACCGAGTCGAGCGCCGCGCGCCCGCTGAAGCCTGCGGAGACAGCATGATCGATGCCGAGTACTGCCAGACGATGGCTGCCTACAGCGCCTGGATGAACCGAAAGCTCTACGAGGCCGCCGCGCGATTGGCTGACGAGGAGCGCAAGGCCGACCGGGGTGCGTTCTTCCGTTCGATCCACTCCACGCTGAATCACGTCCTCTGGGGGGATCGCGTGTGGCTGCCGCGCTTCAACGGCAGGACCTATCCGGTCGGCGGCATCGGCGTAGACCTGTACGAGCACTTCGATGCCCTGGCCGAGGCACGTCGCGCGATGGACCTCGAGATCGGCAACTGGGCGGCGCACCTCGGCAACGCTGACCTGGCGGGCACTCTGACCTGGTTCTCGGGCGTGGCGCAGCGCGAGTTGTCGCGCCCGCGCTGGCTTTGCGTCACACAGATGTTCAATCATCAGACCCATCACCGGGGACAGGTGACGACGCTGCTGATGCAGGCCGGCATCAATCCCGGCGTGACCGATCTGCCATGGGCTCCCCTGACTCGCGATGCGCAGCGCCGAGTGGTGCTAGGCGAGCAGTTCGAGCTCTGATGTCCGTACTGGAAGCGTTCGAGCAGGCGCTGGCCGCGCGCGGCTTCCAGGCTGACGCGTCGCAGCTTCAGGCGGCGCTGCGTCTGCAGCGACTGTGCGACGAATGGATCGGTTACAAGTCACATCGGTCCAACGCCGTGTCGCGCCTGCTGGTTCGACCGCCGATTCCGCGCGGCGTCTACCTGTGGGGCGGGGTGGGGCGGGGCAAGAGCTTCCTGATGGACTGCTTCTTCGGCGCGGTGCCTCTGGTGCGCAAGACGCGCGTTCACTTCCACGAGTTCATGCGCGACGTGCATCGGCAGATGCAGGAGGTCAAGGGCGAAGCCGACCCGCTGGACCAGGTCGGCCTCCGGCTGGCCCGGCGCAGCCGCCTGATCTGCTTCGACGAGTTTCAGGTTTCGGACATCGCCGACGCGATGATCCTGTACCGGCTGCTGGCGCGCCTGTTCGCGCTGCGGGTCGGCTTCGTGATGACCTCCAACGACCCGCCGGACCGGCTGTATCCGGACGGTTTGCATCGGGACCGCCTGCTGCCCGCGATCGAGCTGCTCAAGGAGCGGCTGGATGTGGTTCAGGTCGACGCCGGTATCGACTACCGGCTTCGAGCCATGCAGGATGTCGACCGGTATGTAACCCCGCTGGGCGGGTCCGCGGAGCGGCGCCTGCAGGCCGCTTTTGACCGCATTGCCGAGGTTGCCGACGAGCCGCCGTTGTTGCGGATCGAGGAGCGCACGATTGCCGCCCGGCGACGGGCCGGCGGGATCGTATGGTTCGATTTCGCGGTGCTGTGCGGCGGCCCGCGCTCGTACAACGATTACCTTGAAATCGCCTCTCAGTTCCACACCGTGATCCTGTCCGATGTCCCGCGCCTGGCCGCCGTCCAGGCGGCTGAAATTCGCCGTTTGACCTGGCTGGTCGACATCCTGTACGACCGCGGCATCAAGCTGATCGTTTCGGCCGAAGCGGCGCCTGCCGAGCTGGTTTGCGGCGGCCCGCTGCAGGCGCAGTTTGAGCGCACGGCGTCACGACTGATCGAAATGCAATCCAAGGAGTACAGTGAGGCCACGCGGAGAGCCGCCGACGTGGACAAGATTGAACCCGTGCACATGCCATGAACCTGCGTTCGCTTGGCTTGGGGGGACGTCGACGGGCATGGGTGGGGCTCGCCGGATGGGCTCTTGGCGGCGTCGCATGGGCGGCGTCAAACCTGACGGATCTGGACAAGCGCTACCCGTCGGGCAGCATCAAGACCGAGGTGATGGCCGAACAGGCCCTGGCCGACGCGGCGGCGGTCAGGCGGGCGATCGACGCCCGGTACAAGGCCGAGAGCGCGCGGTGCGCCCGTGTTTTCCTGGCCACCGAGTGCCAGGACCAGGCGCGCCGTGCCCATACGCTGGGCGAGACGCAGGCGCATCGGGTGGAGTTGGAAGCCCACGATCTGCAGCGAAAGGTCGCCGCGCAACAGCGCGCGACCCAGCGTGATGCGGACCAGGAGCAGTGGCGGCAGCAGGAGTCCAAGCGCCCCGAGAAGGAACGCGAGGCGCAAAAAGCCGCTCAACAACGGGTCGACCGGTCGCAGGAGCACGCGCAGGACGCGCTGCGGCAGCAGGCGCAGGCTCCGTCCAATAGCGAGCGCTACCAGCAACGCAATGCACAGCACGACCAGGACGAAGCCAAGCGCGTCAGCGTGCAGTTGCGAAGCATTGCGGAAAACGAGCGCCGCTACCAGGACAAGCAGGCGCAAGCCAAGGCCTATGCGGTCAGTCGGGCCCGCGAACGCGAGGAAAACCAGAAGGCACGCGACGAGCGGGAGCGCAAGCGCAAGGCCCAGATGCTTCAGGACGGGACCGACCCCGCGGTTCAATCACCGAAATGAGATTTCTCCCTTACTCCCGCTCGCGCGAGAGGGGTGGGGGAGACGGTTCCAGCGCGCCAACCCTCATCCTGTCCTTCTCCCGCAAGCGGGAGAAGGGACCTGCTAATTCCCAGATTTTCTTGCTCCCCTCTCCCGCTCGCGGGAGAGGGGTGGGGGAGAGGGTGCCAGCGCGCTGAGCCTCATCGGTGTTCCCCCCGCCCCTTGGGGAGAGGGGCGCGCGAGAAGGGACTCAAGCTCTTAGGGGGCCGCCAACTCCGGCACCTCGAACTTGGGTACCTCGAGCGGTGCTTCCAGCTTCACGATCGCCAGCGACAGGTTGTCGCCGCGACCTTCGGACCGTTCGCGCGCCAGGTTCACCAGCTGCTTGGACGCTTCGGACGGCGGCAACCGGTCCAGCAGCGCGGCGATCTCGGCATCGTCGAAGTAGGCCCACAGGCCGTCGCTGGCCAGTAGGAAGCAATCGCCGACTCGCAGGTCCCGGGTTTCATCGACATCGAGCTTCAACTCGTTACGGATGCCGAGCGCGCTGAACAGCACGTTCTTATAGTGCTGCGCCGCGACTTCGGCCTCCGCGTGGCGGCCCTCAGCCGTCAGTTGCGAAGCCACCGTGTGATCGATCGTACGCCGGACCACGCGGCCGCCGCGGCACCAATATAACCGGCTGTCCCCTGCATGGCCCCAGATCGCAAAGTCGCGCTTGACGATCAGTGCCGCGATCGTGCTGTGCGGCTCCTTCTCGCTGGACAGCGCCGACAGCCGGATCACCGTATGCGCCTCGGAGGCTATCTGCCGCAGCATGTTGGGCAGCGTCGTGTCGCGCTCGGATAGCTCCCGGAACAGATTGGTCGCGGTCGAAACGACCTGGTCGGACGCCATGCGCCCGCCCGTGCGCCCACCCATGCCATCGGCCACAATGGCTAGCAGCGTGCCCGGGTTTCTCTCGCTGGTCACAATGGCAACCCGGTCCTGCTGTTCGGACCGGTCGCCCAGATGTTCGGCGATCGCCGCGCTGACTTTGAACTGAGGTTGCGTCACGCGTCAATGGTAGGGCGGAACGGGCGGCAGTCTATCAGCGAGTTTGGGCCGGCCAGCGCCTCTTTTTCGGCGGCCTGCTAGCATTGCATCATGGACGCCCGTGGGGAGTGCCCGGCCTTCACCATGGATGAGGAACAGATCAAGCGCCGGATCGTCGAGCTGCAGACCGAGCACCGCGATCTGGACGACGCGATCGAACGCCTGTCACTTCAGCCGGGCGTGGACGAACTGAGGCTGCGTCGGCTGAAGAAGCGCAGGCTGATGTTGCGCGATTGCATCGCTCGGCTGCAAATGGAGCTCGTGCCGGACATCCCGGCCTGATGGCTGCCGGGCGGGTCGAGCCGGCGCCGGACGACGTTCAGAGCCGGCGGCGGCAGGTTGCCGAGGCGTTCGGGCCCGACGGGGCGCTGGCCAGGTCGGTGCCGGGTTTCATCGCAAGGCCATCGCAACGGGAAATGGCGCTGGCCGTGTTCGACGCGATCGTCGAGCGGGGCACGCTGGTGGCGGAGGCCGGGACCGGAACGGGCAAGACCTTCGCGTACCTGGTCCCCAGTTTGCTCGCCGGAGGCAAGGTGCTGGTGTCGGTCGGCACCAAGACCCTGCAGGATCAGATTTTCGACAAGGACCTGCGGATCGTCAGCCGGGCGTTGGGGATGCAGACCGACGCCGTGCTGCTCAAGGGGCGACAGAACTACGTCTGCCTGCAGCGTCTGAACCGTGCGGCGGGCGAGGATCTGCACGAGACCCGCGAAGCGGCAGGCTACCTTCGCGCCATCGAACGATTCGCCCGGACCAGCCCGAGCGGCGATCGGGCCGAAGTGTCCATGGTCCCGGAGACCGCCGGAATCTGGCACGCGGTGACTTCGACCCAGGACAACTGCCTGGGCGCCGAGTGTCCGCAGTTCGAGCCGTGTTTCGTGTACCGGGCCAGGCGCCGCGCGCTGGCGTCTCAGATCGTGATCGTCAACCATCACCTGTTCCTGGCCGACATGGCGCTGCGCGACGAGCGGTTTGGGGAATTGCTGCCGTCCGTCGATACGGTGGTGTTGGACGAAGCGCACCACTTGCCGCGGATCGGGATCGAGTTCTTCGGCGAGGGCTGGTCGCTCGCGCAGGTCGCGGACCTGGCCTCCGATGCGCTGGCCGCGGGTCTGCACGCGGCGCGCGACGGCGCGCCCTGGGTCGACCTGACGCGGGCACTGGAGCAGGCGGCGCGGGCGGTGCGGGCCGGTCTGGCGCAGGCCGGCGTCGCCGCCGGCGCGCGCGTCGCGCTGGAGCGCCTGGGGGACCGGGCCGAGCTGCAGGCCGCCCTGGGCGTGCTGCAGCAGCGCGCGGAGCTGCTGAATTCGGCGCTGGAACGCAACGCCGGCCGCGACCCGGAGCTCGATCTGCTCGCGCCTCGCCTGCAGCGGCTGCAGGCATTGCTCGCCGACTGGCGCAAGGCGACTGCCGCCCCGCCGGCCGCCGACTCTGTCCCCGATGCCGTGGTCCGCTGGATCTCGGCATCGTCTTCCGGCGCCCAGTTCCAGGCCACGCCGCTTTCGATCCGGGACTCGTTCGTGCGCGCGCGAGAGCGTACGGCACAGGCCTGGGTCATGACCTCGGCGACCCTGACCGTGGCCTCGCGTTTCGATGCCTTCCTGGGCGAAATAGGGCTGAACGCGACCACGCGCCGCTGGGACAGCCCTTTCGACTTTCAGAGGCAGGCCCTGCTGTATCTGCCCGATCCGCTTCCGTCGCCGGATTCGGAGCATTTTGCCGAGGACGTGGCCGATGCGGCCTGGCCTGTGATCTGCGCCAGCGGCGGGCGAGCGTTTGTCCTGTGCGCCACCTTGAAGGCCGTCGACCGGATCGCTGCCCGCTTGCAACGCCACATGCTGGAAAGTGGAACCGGATTTCCGCTGCTGATCCAGGGGCAGGGGACCCGCCGCAATCTGCTGCAGACCTACCGCAGAGCCACCGGTGCAGTGCTGGTCGGATCAGTCAGCTTCTGGGAAGGCATTGACGTGCGGGGCGATGCCCTGTCGCTGGTGGTCATCGACAAGCTGCCCTTTGCGCCGCCCGATGATCCGCTGGTGGAGGCGCGCGTCCGAAAACTGCGTGCCGAGGGCCGCAACCCGTTTATCGAGTACCAGCTGCCACAGGCCGTCACGCTGCTCAAGCAGGGCGTGGGGCGGTTGATTCGCGACGAAAAGGACCGCGGCGTCCTGATGATCCTGGATGGCCGCCTGCTGAGCAAATCCTACGGAAAGACCGTGCTGGACAGCTTGCCTCGGTTCACGCTGACGCGCGATCTGGCGGCCGCCTGCGGCTTTTTCAGGGATTCTTGACAGCCACGGGCGCTGGAAAGTTCAGCCGAAGCACCCGCTCGGCATCGGCTTGCAGTTCCGTCAGGCCGAGCCTCCCGTAGGACTGCGCGATCAGCGTCAAGGCCTCGCGCTGCGCGGCAGAGCCCGGGAACTCGCGCAGCGCGCCCTGGGCGCGTTCGATCGCCGCCACATAAGCGCCGCGCCGATAGTAATAGTCGGCCACCCGCACCTCGTGAGCCGCCAGGGCGTTCTGCAGGTAGCTCAGGCGCACCCTGGCATCCGGTGCATAGCGGCTGTCGGGAAAACGCGTCAGCAGCTCCTTGAAGGCCTCGAACGAGTCGCGCATCGCCTTCGGGTCGCGCTCGCTGACTTTGTAGCCGACCAGCCGCCCCACCAGGGCGGGAGGCTCGATGAAGTTGATCAGACCCTTCAGGTAATAGACGTAATCGACGTTCGGATGACTCGGGTTCGTCTTCAGAAAGCGATCGGTCGCGTCCAGCGCGTCGGCCGTCTCGCCTTGCTTGTAATAGGCATAGGCGATCTCGATCTGCCCCTGCTGCGCGTAGCGACCGAACGGATACCGGCTCTCGAGCTTCTCGAACAACTCGCGGGCGTGGTTCCAGTTGCCGGCCAGCAGCTCGGCGTGGGCTTCCTTGTACAGGCGTGCAACGTCCCACTTCGCGGTAGCATCCTTCTCGAGCGAGCCGCACGAGGCCAGCGCGAACACACCCGCAAGCGCAGCGATGCGCCCGAGCGTTCGAAGCGGCGCGACCGCGCGCCGCAGGGCGCTGCTGCAGATGATGAGTTCCATGAGACCGGCGGATTATATCGGCGGGCAGGACGCCCCGGACAGCCCGGTCGAACAAATTCCCGATGACGATTCGGACACGCTGGATCCGACTCCGGCGGGGCCGGTTCGATTCACGGTGAGCCCGGGACACGGCGGCTGGCGGCTGGACCGCGCAATCGCCGCCTGCCTGCCGTCGGTTTCTCGCAGCCGCATCCAGGTCTGGATTGTGCAGGGAGGGGCGCGCATCAACTCGTCGGTCGCGCGCGCGCGTGACCGGGTCGTGCCGGGCGATCAGGTCGAAATCGACGTGCGGCAGTCGCCCGAGGCGGCGGCCTTCAAACCCGAGTCGATGGACCTGTCGGTCGTGTACGAGGACGAAGCGCTGATCGTGATCGACAAGCCGCCAGGGTTGGTCGTGCACCCGGGTGCCGGCAACTGGAGCGGAACCCTGTTAAACGGGCTGCTGGCGCATCGACCGGAGCTGTCGACGGTTCCGAGGGCGGGCATCGTGCATCGCCTCGATGCCGGCACCTCGGGGCTGATGGTGGTTGCCAGGACAGCGGCGGCACAACTGGACCTGGCGCGCCAGCTGCTGCAGCGCAATGTCGGGCGCGAGTATTGGGCGATCGTCACCGGCATTGCCTCGGGCGACGGAACCATCGAGGCTGCGCTGTCGCGCGATCCGCGCAACCCGCTGCGATTCCGCGTCAGCATGCGGGCGGACGCTCGTTCCGCCCGCACCCGGTATTGCCGTATCGCGGTGTCGCAGCCCGCGGCTGGCCAGGTCGGGATTGCGCTGAGCTGGCTCGCATGCCGCCTCGACACCGGTCGCACGCATCAGATCCGGGTGCACCTGGAATCGATCGGCCATCCGCTGGTGGGGGACCCGCTGTACTCGAAACGCCGCCCGGCCATGGGCGGCGCCGCTCTAAGCTTGAAGCGGCAGGCGTTGCACGCCTGTCGTCTGTCGCTCAGGCACCCCGTGCAGGGGCGCACGATGACGTGGTTTCGAGCGCCGCCCGAAGACCTCCGAACGCTGATGCACTCGGTGGGATTCGAATCCGATCGGCCGGTCGATGTGTTCGGCCCGGGCCACGAGCCCGCGCGGTGAGGCAGGCGCGGCGATCGTAGAGGCAGGCGATGGCGCACATTCCCTCCGATTGGATCGTTCCCGACTGGCCCGCTGCCGCGGCGGTGCGGGCGTTCGTCACCACGCGCGCAGGCGGCGTGTCGCAAGGGGCCTGGGGTGCCGGCGCAAACGGTGGCATGAACCTGGGGCTGGGTTCGGGCGATCAGCCGCACAGCGTCCTGCGCAATCGCGATCTGCTGAATGCTTATCTTCCCGCGCCGCCGCGCTGGCTGGCGTTGCAGCACGGAGCCGAGGTGGTCGCGGCCGAAGCAGTCGGTGCGACGCCGGCGGCGGCCGATGCGTCGAGCGCGATCACGCCCGGCGTCGTCTGTTGCGTCACGGTGGCGGACTGTCTTCCCGTGCTTCTGGCGGATCGAAACGGGGTGGTGGTCGCTGCCGCGCACGCCGGCTGGCGCGGGCTTGCGGGCGGCGTGATCCAGGCGACGGTGACTGCGATGCGTCGTCGTGCGGGCGCGTCGATCGGAGAAATCGACGCGTTCCTGGGACCTTCGATCGGGCCTGCCGCCTACGAGGTCGGCAGCGACGTTCTGGACGCGATGCGGCGCACGCTGCCCCGGGCCGAAGTGGCGTTTGCCGCCCTGGCGGGCGGAAAGTTTCTGGCCGATCTGCCGGCCCTGGCACGACAGGCGCTGGCCCAGGTCGACGTGCGCTGCGTTTGGGGGGGCCTCTGGTGCACCGCAAGCGATCCGGCACGGTTCTTCAGTTTCAGGCGCGATCGGGTCACCGGGCGCCACGCGGCGCTGATCTGGTTGCAGGCGTGAAGCGCCGCGCCGCCGTTTGACACCGGCGCGGGCCGGTCGCCACAATGGGTGCCGAGGGACAGACAGCCGGCCGCGCACACGCGGCGTGGCGACCAACCAAAATGAAAATGACAAACGAAGACCGTGCGATCAGACAGGCGGGCGACGAGCCGGCGCCGGGCGCCGATGTCGCGACGCCGCCGGCGCCTGCGACGGCGACCGGCGACGATCCTTTCGGACTGGCCTCATGGATGCGCTGGTGGCTGCCTGCCACACCGCCGGGGTCACCGTCATCCGGATTGTCGATCTCGCCGCAGCGGCTGGCCGAATTGCAGGACGGCTATATCAGGGCGATGACCGCGCTGTGGAACGACTTCGTGACGCACCCGGAGCGTGCCGCGGCCCCGATCGGCGACCCGCGCTTTTCCGATCCGGCCTGGCAGGAGAATTCGCTCGCTTCGTTCACGGCGCGCGCCTACCTGCTTAACGCGCAGTTCATGAATGAGCTGGCCGCCAATGTGGAGGCCGACCCGAAGCTGAAGGCGCGTGTGCGTTTTGCGGTGTCGCAATGGGTCGATGCGGCGGCGCCCTCGAATTTCCTGGCGTTCAACCCGAAAGCCCAAAAGCGCCTGGCCGAGACCAAGGGCGAAAGCCTGACGCATGGACTGCAGAATCTTCTGAATGACGTGGCCAAGGGCAAGATCTCGCAGAGCGACGAGCAGGCCTTCGAGATCGGGCGCAACGTGGCGACCAGCGAAGGGGCGGTCGTCTTCGAGAACGACCTCATCCAGCTGATCCAGTACAAGCCGTTGACGGGCACCGTGAGGGCCCGGCCGTTTCTGATGGTGCCGCCGTGCATCAACAAGTTCTACATTCTGGACCTGCAATCGGACAATTCCTTCGTCCGCTTCTGCGTCGAACGCGGCAACACCGTGTTTCTGGTCTCGTGGCGCAACCCCGGACCGGACCAGGCCGGGCTCACGTGGGACGATTACGTGGGGCGCGGCCCGATCGCGGCGCTGAACGCGGCGCGCGACATCTCAGGTGCTTCCAAGGTCAATGCACTTGGCTTCTGCGTCGGCGGCACGCTGATCGGAACCGCCCTGTCGGTGATGCGCGCCCAGGGCGATGATCCGGTTGCCAGCCTGACCTTGCTGACGTCACTGCTGGATTTTTCCGACAGCGGGATCCTGGACATCTTCATCGACGAGACGCACGTCCGGATGCGCGAAGAGACGATCGGCAAGGGCGGGCTGATGCCGGGGCGCGATCTGGCCAATACGTTCTCGAGCCTGCGCGCCAACGACCTGGTCTGGAGCTATGTGGTGAGCAATTATCTGGAAGGCCGGGCGCCGCCCGCCTTCGATCTGCTTTACTGGAACGGCGACAGCACCAATTTACCCGGTCCGATGTATGCCTGGTACCTGCGCAACACCTACCTGGAGAACAACCTGGTCGCACCGAACAAGGTGCGCACGTGCGGTGTTCCGGTCGATCTGGGACGGATCAACGTGCCGACCTACGTCTTCGCCGCCCGCGAGGACCACATCGTGCCGTGGAAAGGGGCGTACGCTTCGGCTCGAGCGCTCACCGGGGTGGCTGCGGGCCAGCTTCAATTCGTGCTCGGCGCCAGCGGCCATATCGCGGGCACCGTTAATCCGGCGTCGAAGAACCGGCGCAACTACTGGGTCGATGATCGGGGCAATCTACCGGAGCGGGCCGACGATTGGTTTGATTCAGCGCAGCAGATGCCGGGCAGTTGGTGGAACCACTGGGACCGCTGGCTGTCGGCTTACGGGGACGGAGAGGTCGCCGCACCGGAAGGCTACGGCAGCCCGAAATACCCGGCGATCGAGGCAGCTCCCGGACGCTACGTACGTCAAAGGGCACAGGACGCAACTGCAGGAGGCTGAGCGATGCAGCAAGCCGTGATTGTTTCCGCGACACGAACCGCGATCGGGAAGTTCGGCGGGGCTCTGGCCAAGATCAGCGCGCCGGAGCTGGGAGCTCTGGTGATCACCGAGGCACTGAAACGGGCCCGGGTGGCCCCCGAGCAGGTCGACGAGGTGATCTTCGGGCAGGTTCTGACGGCGGGCTCCGGGCAGAATCCCGCGCGCCAGGCCGCGATCAAGTCCGGGCTGCCGGTCGCGGTGCCGTCCATGACGGTCAACATGGTCTGCGGCAGCGGCCTGCGGGCCGTGATGCTGGCGGCGCAGGCGATCGCCAACTCGGACGCCGAGGTCGTGGTCGCCGGCGGCCAGGAAAACATGACCCTGGCGCCGCACGTTCTGCTTGGATCGCGCGAGGGGTTCCGGATGGGCGACGCCAAGCTGATCGACAGCATGATCGTCGACGGCCTGTGGGACGTGTACAACCGATATCACATGGGGATCACGGCCGAAAACGTCGCCCGGGAGTACGGCATCTCCCGCACGATGCAGGACGAGTTCGCGGTCGCCTCTCAACGCAAGGCCCTTGCCGCGCGCGAAGCGGGCCGCTTCCGGGAGGAAATCGTGGCGGTTCCGATCCCGCAGCGAAAAGGCGACCCGGTGCCCTTCGTGGACGATGAATTCATCCGCGGCGACGCCACCGTCGATACGATGGCGGCGTTGAAGCCGGCTTTCGACAAGGAAGGCAGCGTGACCGCGGGCAATGCCTCGGGAATCAACGACGGGGCCGCCGCCGTGGTCGTGATGTCGGAAAGCCGCGCCAAGACGCTCGGGCTGCCGGTGCTGGCGCGGATCCGCGCGTTCGGATCGGCGGGCGTCGATCCGAAAGTGATGGGCATGGGGCCAGTGCCGGCCTCGCGCAAGGCGTTGCAGCGCGCCGGCTGGAAGCCGGCCGATCTGGACCTGATGGAGATCAACGAGGCGTTTGCTGCCCAGGCGTGCGCGGTCAACAAGGAGATGGCCTGGGATACCAGCCGGATCAATGTGAACGGTGGCGCCATCGCGCTGGGTCACCCGATCGGCGCCTCCGGCTGCCGGATCCTGGTCACCCTGCTGCACGAGATGAAGCGCCGCGACGCCAGGCGCGGGCTGGCCTCCCTTTGCATCGGCGGAGGCATGGGTGTGGCGGTTGCCGTGGAGCGCGGCTAACAAGGAGACGGGGCGACCGATCGCGTCGTTCGGGGCGGATCGCAGCGCTCGACTAGGAGACAGGTCATGGCAAAGATCGCGTACGTCACGGGCGGTATGGGCGGCATCGGCACCGCCATCTGCCGCAAGCTCCACGACATGGGCAATCAGGTGATCGCGGGTTGCGGCCCGACGCGCGATCACGCGAAATGGCTCGCCGAGCAGGCCGGGGACGGCTACCGCTTCGTCTGCTCGATGGGAAACGTTGCCGACTGGGACTCGACCAAAGAGGCTTTCGATCGGGCCAGGCGCGAGGTCGGCCCGATCGACATCCTGGTCAACAACGCCGGCATCACGCGCGACGGCGTGTTTCGCAAGATGAGCCTGGCGGACTGGCGGGCAGTGATCGACACCAACCTGAACAGCCTGTTCAATGTCACCAAGCAGGTGATCGACGGCATGCTGGACCGCAACTGGGGCCGCATCATCAACATCTCGTCGATCAACGGCGAAAGGGGCCAGTTCGGCCAGACCAATTATTCGGCCGCGAAAGCCGGAATGCACGGCTTCACGATGTCCCTGGCCCAGGAAGTCGCCAGCAAGGGGATCACGGTCAACACCGTTTCGCCTGGATATATCGGCACCGACATGGTGATGGCGGTCCGCGAGGACGTTCGGGAGAAGATCATCCAGTCGATCCCGGTCAAGCGGCTCGGCAAGGCCGAGGAGATCGCCTCGATCGTGGGTTGGCTCACGACCGAGGATGCCGGCTTCACGACCGGGGCCGACTTCTCGTGCAACGGCGGCCTGCATATGGGCTAAGAGGTAAGACTGCCCCTCCGCACCGGCATCGCCGCAAGACGGTACAATCCTTAGGGGTTTCACGGTATCGCGGTGCTGCGTATTCCGCGCTGCAACGTTGCCGCCCCAGACAGGACCCGAGCAACATGGCGAGCGCACGTTTGATCAAGAAGTACCCCAACCGGCGGCTTTACGACACACAGACCAGCACTTACATCACGCTGGCCGACGTGAAACAGCTGGTGATCGATCAGGAGGATTTCCAGGTCGTCGATGCCAAATCCAGCGAGGATCTGACACGGCCGATCCTGCTGCAGATCATCCTGGAAGAAGAGCAGGCTGGAATGCCGATGTTCACGTCGCCCGTGCTTTCGCAAATCATCCGTTTTTACGGAAATGCGATGCAGGGAATCATGGGTTCCTACCTGGAAAAGAACATCCAGGCATTTATCGACATCCAGCGCAAGCTGCAGGAGCAGAGCCGCGCGTTTTACGACACCAACAAGATCGGGCCGGAAGCCTGGACGCAGTTCGTCAACATGCAGGCCCCGATGATCCAGTCGATGATGACAAACTACATCGAGCAGAGCAAGAACCTGTTCGTGCAGATGCAGGAGAACATGCAGAACCAGACGCGTTCGATGTTCTCGACTTTCCCGTTCACCGCCCCAACCACCCCGACCGAGAAGAAGAGCGGCTAAGTGTCGTCGCGGCCCGCTCTCGGCGCGGCCGAACGTGCCCCTCGCCAGGGGGGCCGCAAATCGGCCCGTGCAATCGGCAACAAGCAGCCCGCTGTGGGATTCGTTTCGCTCGGCTGCCCCAAGGCGCTGGTCGATTCCGAACGGATCCTGTCGCAACTGCGCGCCGAGGGCTACACGATCAGCCCGACCTATCGCGACGCCGATCTGGTGGTCGTCAACACGTGCGGCTTCATCGATGCGGCGGTCGAGGAATCATTGCAGGCGATCGGCGAGGCGCTGTCCGAAAACGGCCGGGTGATCGTCACCGGGTGCCTGGGCGCGCGCACGGAGCCCGACGGAGAACGCCTGGTGCGGCGCATCCACCCCAGCGTGCTGGCGGTGACCGGACCGCACGCCACCGAGCAGGTGCTGGACGCGGTCCATGTCCATCTGCCACGGCCCCATGAGCCGTTTGCCGATCTGATCCCGCCGGCCGGGATCAAACTCACCCCCCGCCACTACGCCTACCTGAAGATCGCCGAGGGCTGCAATCAGAGTTGCACGTTCTGCGTGATTCCATCGATGCGCGGCAAACTGGTGTCGCGACCGATCGGGGAGGTCGTCGGGGAGGCCGAGCGCCTGGTGCGGCAGGGTGTGCGCGAGCTGCTGATCGTGTCGCAGGACACCGGCGCGTACGGAGTGGACTTGCGCAACCGGACCGATTTCGTCGACGGCAGGCCGGTTCGCACCAGCGTAGGAAACCTCGCCGTCGAGCTGGGCCGGCTGGGCGTCTGGATCCGCCTGCACTACGTTTATCCGTATCCCCATATCGACGATCTGATCCCGCTGATGGTCGAGGGCCGCGTTCTTCCTTACCTGGATGTGCCGTTCCAGCACGCGCACCCCAGGATTCTGAAACTGATGCGGCGCCCGGCCAATGCGGAGCGCAACATCGACCGCATCCGCGCCTGGCGGGCTGCCTGCCCGGAGTTGGCGATCCGCAGCACCTTCATCGCCGGGTTTCCCGGCGAGACCGAGCAGGAATTCGAAACCTTGCTGGAGTTCGTCCGCCAGGCTCAGCTGGACCGGGTCGGCTGCTTTGCCTACTCCCCGGTGCAGGGCGCCGCGGCTAACGACCTGCCCGGAGCGTTGCCCGAGCCCGTGCGGGAGGAGCGCCGCGCCAGGCTGATGCAGGTGCAGGCCGACGTGTCACGAACGCGGCTCGCTGCCCGGATCGGCAGGACCGAGCAGGTCGTGATCGACGAGGCGACCGCCGATGGCGGCATCGGGAGGACCCGCTTCGAGGCACCCGAGATCGACGGCGTGGTGCGGGTGACGGCCGGCTCGCCGCTCGAGGTCGGCCAGCGCTACGAGGTGCGCGTCGAGGGCGCCGACGAGCACGATCTATTCGGCCTGCGAAGCCCCGAGCGGGGTTGACTGAGCTCAGCCGTCTCGTCCCAGTTCTATCGCGAATCGAACCCCTCCCTCCGGCGGGCATAATCGCGCCCAATTCCGATCCCCCTGCAGGTGGCAGCCATATCCATGCGGTTCCGGTTCCCGATCGTTGTCATCGACGAGGATTTCCGTTCCGAGAACGCCAGCGGGTTGGGAATCCGCGCCCTGGCGCGGGCGCTGGAGGCCCTCGGCGAGGAAGTGCTGGGCGTGACCAGCTTCAGCGACATCGCGGGGTTCGCACAGCAGCACAGCCGGGCCTCGTGCTTCGTCCTCTCGGTCGACGACGAGGAATTCGCGGCCGACACGGGCAAGGAGATCGTCAACGACCTGCGCGCCTTCGTGCAGGAGATTCGGCACCGCAATGCCGATATTCCGATTTTCCTCTACGGCGAAACGCGCACCTCGCACCACCTGCCTAACGACATCCTGCGTGAACTTCACGGCTTCATCCACATGCACGAGGACACGCCGGAATTCGTCGCCCGGTACATCGTGCGCGAAGCGCGGATCTATCTGGAGAGCCTGCCGCCGCCGTTTTTCTCCGCCCTGACGGAGTACGCATTCACGAGTTCGTATTCGTGGCATTGTCCGGGCCATTCAGGCGGGGTCGCGTTCCTGAAGAGCCCGGTCGGCCAGATGTTCCACCAGTTCTTCGGCGAAAACCTGCTGCGCGCGGACGTCTGCAACGCGGTGGACGAGCTGGGCGGCCTGCTGGATCACTCCGGCCCGGTGGCCGCGGCGGAACGCAACGCGGCGAGGATTTTCGGCGCCGATCACCTGTTCTTCGTCACCAACGGCACCTCGACCTCGAACAAGATCGTATGGAACTACGTCGTCGCGCCGGGCGACGTCGTGGTGGTGGACCGCAACTGCCACAAGTCGGTGCTGCACGCGATCACGTTGACCGGCGCGATACCGGTGTTCCTTACCCCGACCCGCAACCACTACGGAATCATCGGCCCGATCCCCCTCGAGGAGTTTCGGTTCGATTCGGTCGCGCGGCGCATCCGCAACCACCCCCTGGTGCAGGGCACCGAAGGCAAGCCGCGCATCCTGACCCTCACACAGAGCACTTACGACGGCATCGTCTACAACGTCGAGACAATCAAGGCGGAACTCGACGGCAGGATCGATTCGCTGCATTTCGACGAGGCCTGGCTGCCGCACGCAGCATTCAGCGGGTTCTACCGTGACATGCACGCGATCGGCGGCCCTCATGCGGAACGCAAACGCGCAGCCGAGTCGATGATCTTCTCGACCCAATCGACCCACAAGCTGCTCGCCGGCCTGTCACAAGCCTCGCAGATCCTGATCCAGGATTCCACCGCGGAGAAGCTGGACCGCTCGATGTTCAACGAAGCCTTCCTCATGCACACCTCGACCTCGCCCCAGTACGCGATCATCGCCTCGTGCGACGTCGCGGCGGCGATGATGGAGCCGCCCGGCGGAAGCGCCCTTGTCGAGGAATCGCTCAACGAGGCGCTCGACTTTCGGCGGGCCATGAGAAAGATCGACGACGAATACGGCGATTCCTGGTGGTTCCGGGTCTGGGGTCCGCAAGCCCCGATCCCTGACGGGCCGGCGGAGCGCGATCACTGGATGCTGCGCCCGAACGAGTCCTGGCATGGTTTTGGCGATGTCGCGCCGGGGTTCAACATGCTCGACCCGATCAAGGCCACGATCATCATGCCGGGCCTCGAGGTCGACGGTGTCGTTTCGGAAGAGGGCATCCCGGCGGCGGTACTAACCAAGTACCTCACTGAGAACGGGGTGGTGGTTGAGAAGACCGGCCTCTATTCGTTCTTCGTAATGTTCACCATCGGGATCACCAAGGGGCGATGGAACACCCTGGTCACCGAACTGCAGCAGTTCAAGGACGATTACGACAGCAACCAGCCCCTTTGGCGGGTGATGCCCGACTTCCTGCGCAAGCAG
>DATBCD010000019.1:0-94742 GCA_036270655.1 Burkholderiaceae bacterium | reverse complement strand
TTGCGGATCCGCCAGCCGACGTCAAGGCCCGCCATGTCGCGCATCAGGTACAAGCCCATCGGAAATCCGAAGTCCTGCAGCGCACGGTCGATCTGCCAGGGCGTGGCGCCTTCCTCGAGCAGGAAGTCGCACTCGCGCCCGTAGACCGCCAGGATCCGATTGCCGATGAAGCCGTCGGCGTTGCCGGCCAGCACGGCGATCTTGCCGATGCGCTTGGCCAGCGCCATCGTCGTGACGATCGCCTGCGGCGAGCTGTGCCCGCCGCGCACGATCTCGAGCAGCTTCATCACGTTCGCAGGGCTGAAAAAGTGCGCGCCGATGACGCTCGCCGGCCGCGCCGTGGCCGCGGCGATCTGGTCGATGTCGAGCGTCGAGGTGTTGGTGGCGAGGATCGCGTCGGGCTGCATCACCGCGTCGAGCCTGGCGAACACGTCCTTCTTGACTGCCATGTCCTCGAAGGCCGCCTCGACGACGATGTCGGCTGCCCCGATCGCCGGATAGTCCAGCGTGAACGTCATTTGCGCAAGCGCGCGGTCCATCTTTTCCCGGGACAGGCTGCCGCGCGCCACCGAAGTGGCGTAATTCTTCTCGATCAGCTCCCGGCCGCGGGCCAGGCCCTTTTCGTCGGCATCCAGCAGATGGACCGGGATGCCCGCATTGGCGAAGCACATCGCGATACCGGCGCCCATCGTGCCGGCGCCGACGACCGCGGCCCGGCGCACCAGGCCCGGCTTCAGGTCAGCCGCCAGGCCGGGGATGCGCGCTGCTTCGCGCTCGGCGGTGAACAGGTGCACCAGCGCGGCACGCTGCGCACTGGCTTTGCATTCCTCGAAGGCGGCCAGTTCCAATGCGTAGCCATCGGCGAACGGGCGCGTGCAGGCCGCCTCGACGCAGTCGACGATTCGCCACGGCGCCAGCAGACCGCGCCATCTGGCTTTGTTGCGCGCCCGGATATCGTTGAACAGGGTCGGATCGGTGCCGGCGACGCGTTCGTCGCGGTCGGCGATCCGCCGCAGCGGCACGCGCGCGGCCAGCACGCGGCGGCTATAGGCAAGCGCGCCTTCCAGCAGATCGCCTTCGACCAGCTCGTCGACCAGGCCGATTTCGAGCCCCTGGCCCGCCCCGATCGGCTTGCCCCCGACGATCATCTCCAGCGCGCGGGCGGGGCCAACCAGCCGCGGCAGACGCTGGGTGCCGCCGGCGCCCGGCAGCAGGCCAATATTCACCTCGGGCAGCCCGAGCGCACAGTCCGGCGTGGCCACCCGGAACGGGCAGCCGAGCGCGACCTCCAATCCGCCGCCGAGCGCGTTGCCGCCGAGCGCCGCGACGACCGGCTTGCCGGCCTCAACGCAGGCATCGATCGCGGCGATCACGTCGCGGCCGCTCAGGCCTCCGGCGATCGGCTTTCCAAATTCGCGTATGTCGGCTCCGGCGATGAATTTTCCGCCAGCGCCGATCAGTATCACGGCCGCCACGTCCGGATCGGCGGCTGCGGTGCGCAATGCATCGCGCAGCTCGCCGCGCATGGCCATGTTCATGGCGTTGACCGGCGGGTTGTCGATGGTCATCACGGCGACGTTGCTGCCGCCGCCGGTGTCGAGGCGCGTGCTGATGGTGGCCACAGGCTGGGCCCTCCTGATGATTGTAGTCGGAGCAGGTTGGGTTAGGTGCCCTATTGTGCTGCAATCCTTTAACATAGTAAACTAGGTTAACTAGCAAATGGCGGGTTTGAGAAACCGCCGGCGCAACGTGCGCCGGCGGCACCTCGACCCGGGAGCGAAGGACGAGCATGGCCGGGTTCATCCACTTGGAGCAGGCGGGGCGCGTGATGACGCTGACCCTGAACCGGCCCGAGGAGCGCAATGCGATCGGCAGCCACGAGGACTGCGCGGAACTCGTTGCGGCGGTCGAACAGGCCGCTGCCGACCCGCAAGTCGCCGTGCTGATCCTGACGGGCGCGGGCTCGGCCTTCTGCGCCGGGGGCAATCTGAAGGCGATGCGTGCGCGCACCGGCATCGGTGCCCTCGATTCGCCGCTGGCGACGCGCAACAATTACCGGCGCGGGATCCAACGCATTCCTCAGGCGCTATGGAATTGCGAAGTGCCGACGATCGCTGCGATCAATGGTGCGGCGATCGGGGCCGGGCTCGACCTGGCGTGCATGTGCGACATCCGGATCGCCGCGCACGGCGCCAAACTGGCGGCGAGTTTCATCAAGATGGGGATCGTTCCGGGCGACGGTGGCGCCTGGTTCCTGCCGCGCGCGGCAACCGCGTCCAAGGCCGCCGAGATGATGTTCACCGGCGATCCGATCGATGCGGCCGAGGCGCTGGCCTGCGGCCTGGTGTCGCGTGTCGTCGACGACGAGGTCCTGATGACCGAGGCGCGCGCGCTGGCCGCACGGATCGGCTCCAATCCGCCACAGACCTTGCGTCTGGTCAAGCGCCTGCTGCGCGAGGCCCAGCAGTCGCGCCTCGAGGAGGTGCTGCAGTTGTCGGCGGCGTTCCAGGCGCTGGCGCACGAGACGGCGGACCACCGCGAGGCACTGGATGCTTTCTTCGACAAGCGAACGCCGCAGTTCAAGGGCAACTAAGGCAGCCATGACCGACAAGATCCTGACCCGCAAGGAAGGCGCGATCGCCCAGATCGTCTTCAACAATCCGGACCGGCTCAATGCCATCTCGCTCCAGATGTGGGAGGCGCTCGCGGTGGCCGTCGAGCGCTTCGATGCCGATTCCCAGGTGCGCGTGATCGTCCTGTCAGGCGCCGGCGGCAAGGCCTTCGTCGCCGGCGCCGACGTCTCGAAGTACGAGGAGGAGCGCATGGGCGAGAATGCCGCCGAGCACTACGCGCGCACCGGCGAACGCGCCCTGTCGGCGCTCTACGACACCGGCAAGGCGACGATCGCCGCGATCGACGGCCATTGCATCGGCGGTGGAATTTCGGTGGCGGTCAGCTGCGATCTGCGCATCGCCAGCACGAAGTCGACCTTCGCGCAGCCGGCCATGCGCTATGGCATCGGCTACCGCTATAAGAGCCTGCGTCGCGTCACCGACATGATCGGACCGGCGGCCGCCAAGGAACTGCTGATCGGCGGCGCGACGTTCGATGCGCAGCAGGCGCTGGCCAAGGGCCTGGTCGGCCAGGTCCTGCCCGAAGATGGCCTGCTCGAAGCCGTGCTCAAGCAGGCCGCCCGGATCGCCGATGGCGCACCGCTGACGCTGCGGCAGGTCAAGCACGCGATTGCGCAGATCGTGCGCGACCCGCCCGAACGCGAGCTCGACTTGTCGGAGCGCTATTTCCAGGACTGCTATGCGAGTGCGGACTACCGCGAAGGGATCCGCGCCTTTGCCGAGAAGCGCAAGCCGGTGTTCACGGGACGGTGACGGCGGGACGGTGATGGGCGCGTTGACCGGTATTCGGGTGCTCGACCTGAGCCGCGTGCTGGCCGCGCCGCTGGCGGCGCAGATGCTCGCCGATCTGGGCGCCGATGTCGTCAAGATCGAGCGGCCCGGAAGCGGCGACGAGGGGCGCAGCTACGGCCCGCCGTTCCTGCACGACCGCGACGGCAACAGCACCGGCACGGCGGCGTTCTTCCTTGCCTGCAACCGCGGAAAGAAGTCGGTCACCATCGACCTGGCCTGCGCTGCGGGCCAGGACATCGTGCGGCGGCTGGCGGTCCAGAGCGACGTGCTGCTGGAGAACTTCCGCGCCGGCGCCCTGGGCAAGTACGGGCTCGACGCTGCGAGCCTGTGCAAGCTCAACCCGCGCCTCGTCTACTGCTCGATCACCGGCTTCGGACAGGACGGGCCGTACGCGGCGCGGCCCGGTTACGACGGGATCTTCCAGGCAATGGGCGGCGTGATGTGCGCCAATGGCTATCCGGACGAGCCGATGAAGATCGGCATCAGCATGGTCGACATCCTGACGGCGCAAAACGCGGCATTCGCGATCCTGGCCGCCCTGCGGCACCGTGACCAGGTGTCCGGCGAAGGCCAGGTCATCGACATGGCCCTGCTCGACTGCAGTGTCGCGGCGCTGTCGCACTTCGCGATGAATTATCTCGTGTCGGGGGAAGTGCCGCGGCGGCGCGGCAACGGCGGCTTTGGCGGCGTGCCGTCGCAGGCCTTCGCGTGCAGCGACGGGATGATTTTCGTTGTCGCCGGCAACGACGCGCAGTTCACGGCGCTGTGCCGGGCGCTCGAGCGGGCGCAATGGGCCGAGGACCCGCGCTTCAACCACGCCGCCGGTCGCGTCGTGAACCGTGACGCGCTGCTCGAACTGCTCGCCGGCGTGCTGCGCGAACGCACCATGGCCCAGTGGCTGGCCCGGCTCGAGGCCGCCGACGTACCGGCCGGCCCCGTCAACGAGCTGCCGGCCGTATTCGACAATCCGCAGGTTCGCCATCGCGGCATGCTCGTGCAGAGCGAACATTCGCAGGCCGGTCCGATCCGCCTTCTGGCGAGCCCGCTGCGGATGTCGGCGACACCAGTGACCGACTATCCGGCGCCACCGACCCTGGGCCAGCACACGCGCGAAGTCCTGCGCGGGCGGCTCGGTGCGAGCGAGGCCGAAATCGACGCGCTGTACGCGCGCCGGGTGCTCTGAAGCCGACAAAATGGACCTGCGCTTCAGCGACGACGACAACGCCTTCCGCGCCGAGGTACGGACCTTCATCGGCGCGCACCTGCCGGGCGACCTGCGAGCACGCCTCGCCGAGCACCGCGCGCCGTCCAAGGCCGAGATCGTTGCCTGGCAGCGCACGCTGAACGCGCGTGGCTGGGCCTGCCCGAGCTGGCCGCGCGCGCATGGCGGGCCGGGTTGGAGTGCCGTGCAGCGCTACATCTTCTACGACGAGTTGCACCAGGCACCGGCTCCGGAGCCCTTGTCGTTCAACGTCAACATGATCGGCCCGGTGCTGATCGCATTCGGGACCCCGGAACAGCAGCGCCGATTCCTGCCGCGCATCGCAAACCTCGACGACTGGTGGTGCCAGGGATTTTCCGAGCCGGGCGCCGGATCCGACCTGGCCGCACTGAAGGCGCGCGCACGGCGCGACGGCCAGGACTACGTCGTCGATGGCCAGAAGGCCTGGCAAGGCATGGCGCAGCACGCCGACTGGATGTTCACGCTGGTGCGCACAGATCCGGCCGCCAAGCCGCAGGCCGGCATCACGATGCTGCTGATCGACATGCGCGCGCCCGGCGTCACCGTGCGCCCGATCGCCACGATCGATGGACGCCATGAGGTCAACGAAGTTTTTCTCGATGGCGTCCGGGTGCCCCTCGACTGCCGTGTCGGAGACGAGAATCGCGGCTGGGACATCACGAAATTCCTGCTCGGCAACGAGCGCACCGGTATCGCGCGCATCGGCATGTCGAAGCTGTTGTTGCGGCGTGCCAGGGCGCTGGCGGCCGCCGTGCCCGGCGACGATGGGGCCCTGGCCGACGACGCGGGCTTTCGCCAGCGCGCGGCGCTGGTCGAGATCGAGTTGAAAGCGCTCGAGATCACGCAGATGCGCCTGCTCGACGGGCCGCGGGAGCACGGCGACAAGCCGGATCCGCGCTCGTCGATCCTGAAGATCAAGGGCACTGAACTGCGTCAGGCGGCCAGCGAGCTGTTGCTGCAGGCGGCCGGTCCGCGCGCGCTGCGGGCGGCCGATGAGTTCGACGCCGCCGCGCCGGCCGAAGGCAGCATCGCGGCGACCTACTTCAACCTGCGCGCGGCGTCGATCTACGGCGGCAGCAACGAGATCCAGAAGAACATCCTGGCCAGGTCGGTGCTGGGACTTTAACGCGCCAACGATGCAATTCACGCTCAACGACGAGCAGCGCATGCTGCAGGACGCGGTCGCGCGACTGGTTGAACGCGACTACGGGTTCGAGCAGCGCCGCGCTTACGCGCGCGAGGCGGACGGCTGGAGTCGCGCGCTGTGGGCGAAAGCCGCGAAAATGGGCCTGTTCGCGCTGGCGTATCCGGCTGAGCATGGCGGACTCGGCGGCGGCCCGGTCGAACTGATGATCGCGATGCAGGTCCTGGGGCGCGCGCTGCCGCTCGAGCCGCTGCTGCCGGCGATGGCGCTCGGGCCGGCGGCGCTGCGCGGCGCGAGCGATCAGCAGTGCGCGCGCTGGATCGGTCCGTTCGCCGCCGGCGAGCGCACGCTCGCCTGGGCTCATGCGGAGCCGCAGTCTCGCTACCGATTGCACGATGTCGTCTGCCGTGCGCATCGTGATGGCGCCACCTGGGTGCTCGACGGCGACAAGAGCGCGGTTCTGCACGGGGACAGCGCCGATGCGTTGCTGGTCACCGCGCGCGTCAGCGGCGCGGCGCGCGACCGTGACGGCCTGGCGCTCTTCCTGGTCGACGCCCGCGCGCCGGGCATTGCGAGGCGGTCGTGGCGCACCCAGGACGGGCGCCGCGCCGCCGACCTACGCTTCGAAGCGCTCCGGATCGATGGCGCGGCCGCGATCGGGCAGCCGGGCGAAGCCGCGTCGCTGATCGATGCCGTCGTGCAGGCCGGCATCGCCGCGCTAGCCGCCGAGGCCGTCGGCGTGATGCAGACGGCGCTCGGGATGACCGTGGAGCACCTGAAGACGCGCCAGCAGTTCGGCGCGCCGATCGCGCGCTTCCAGGCGCTGCAGCACCGCTGCGCCGAGATGCTGATCGCCGTAGAACAGTCGCGCAGCATGGCAATGTTCGCGGCCCTGATGCTGGCCGAACCCGATGCCGCGGCGCGCGCCACCGCCCTGTCGGCCGTCAAGGTGCAGATCGGGCAGGCCGCGCGCCTGGTCGGCCAGCAGGCCGTGCAGTTGCACGGCGCGATCGGCGTGACCGAGGAGTACCCGATCGGCCATTGCCTGAAGCGCCTGACCGTGCTCGAGACCGAGTTCGGCGACAGTGACCACCATCTGGCGTTGTTCGCGCGCCGCGGCGGCTTCGGCGCGCACGCGGCATGAATTTCGCGCCTGATCCCGGCGCCGAGGCGTTTTGCGCCGAGGTACGCAATTTCCTGCATGCGCACCTGCCCGCTGCGATGGCCGCGCGCACTTTGCGAGGGTTTCATGCGCCCAAGTCCGACATCATGACCTGGACGCGGATCCTGCATGCGCGCGGATGGTCGGCGCCACACTGGCCGGTTGCGCACGGCGGGCCCGGTTGGACGCCGCTGCAGCGCCATCTGTTCGAGGAGCAATGCGCGCTCGCCGGCGCGCCGCCGACCTGCACCGCGGCCTTCATGCTGGTCGCGCCGATGATCTACAACTATGGCGACACCGACCAGAAGGCGCGCCACCTGCCGCTGATCCTGCGTGGCGATACATTCTGGGGCCAGGGCTTCTCGGAGCCCGGCGCGGGTTCCGACCTGGCATCGTTGAGGACCCGCGCGCAGCGCGACGGCGCGCACTACGTCGTCACCGGGCAGAAAATCTGGACCTCCGAGGCCCACTACGCCGACTGGCTGTTCTGCCTCGTCCGCACCGATCCGGCCGCGAAGCCGCAACGCGGCCTGAGCTTCCTGCTCATCGATGCGCGCAGCCCGGGCATCACGATCCGACCGATCATCTCGATCGACGGCGCGCACAGCCTCAATGAGGTCTTCTTCGACGAGGTGCGCGTCCCGGTCACTGAGCGCGTCGGCGAGGAGGGGCAGGGCTGGACGATCGCCAAAGCCTTGCTCGACCAGGAGCGGGCTTTCAGCGCCGAAGTGCCGCGCAACAAGCGCATGCTGGCCAGGCTCCGGGCTCTGGCCGAGGCACGTCCCGCCGATCCGGTCTTCGAGCAGCGCATCGCCGAGGTCGAGGCCGAGCTGGCGGCGCTCGAATTCCTGACGCTGCGCGCGCTCGCCGGGCACGCAGACAGCCCGGTCGGCGATGGGCCGGTCGGACCGATCCTGCACGTGCTCGGCTCGGAGCTCCAGCAGAAGATCGGCGCCCTGCAGGTGCGGGCGCTGGGGGACCGCGGCGTCATCGTCTATCCCGACTTCGGCGCCGATGTGCCGCCCGCGGACTACCCTCCGGGGCCACCGCAGGCGCCGGGCATCAGCGCGGATTTCCTCTACCGCCGGGCCGTGACGATCTACGGCGGCTCCAACGAGATCCAACGCAATCTGATCGCGCGTCAGCTGCTGGGGCCTTGAGACGATGGACTTCGCGCTCGACGAGGAACAGGCACTGCTGCGCGACAGCGTGCTGCGCTATCTGGAGCGCGACTACGGCTTCGAGCAGCGGCGGATCGTCGCCGATCGCCAGGGCGGTTTCAGCCGTGCGCACTGGCAGCGCTTCGCCGAGATGGGCTGGCTCGGCGTGACGCTGCCGCCGGTGCTGGGCGGCCTCGGCGCTGGCGCTGTCGAAACGGCGCTGCTGCACGAAGCGCTCGGCGGTGCGCTGGTGCTCGAGCCGGTGGCCACGGTCGCGGTCGAGGCGGCGCAGGCGATCCTGTCGGCCGCGACCGCCAGCCAACGCGCGGCGCTGCTGGCGCCGCTGATCGGCGGCTCGCAACTCATCGTGCTGGCCCACGATGAGAGCGACGCGCACGGCGCCGCGGCCGCCGTGTCCTGCCGTGTGCATACCGACCGCGGCCTGCGCCTGACCGGGCGCAAGACGCTGCTGGCGGGCGGACCGCAGGCTGACGCCTTCCTCGTTTCGGCGCTGGACGCCAGCGCCGATGATCCGCGCGCCGCGCTGTCGCTGTACTGGGTGCCGGCCGACGCCGCCGGCTTGCGGCGCCGCAACTACCGTCTGCTCGACGGCAGCGCCGCCTGCGATCTGGAGCTCGAGGCGGTGCCGCTGGGCGGCGACGCGCGCCTGGGCAGTGCGGGAACGGCGCGCACGGCGGTCCGGGTAGCGCGCCAAGCGGCGATCGTCGCCGGGTGCGCCGAGACCATCGGCGTGATCGGCCGCGCGCTGGCGCTGACGCGCGACCATTTGCTGCAGCGGCGCCAATTCGGCGCGCACCTGGCCAGTTTCCAGGTGCTGCGCCACCGGCTGGCCGACATGCTGATCGCATTGGAACAGGCGCGCGCGATGCTGCACCGCGCGCTCGCCGCGCTGGCCGGACCGGACGGCGCGGCGCGCTGTCGCGATCTGGTCCTGGCGGCGGAACTGGTTGGACGCAACGGCCGCTGGGTCGGCGCGCAGGCTATCCAGTTGCACGGCGCGATGGGGATTGCCGACGAGAGCCCGATTACCCACGGCTACAAGCGGCTGTTGGTGCTCGAACAGCGCCTGTGTGCCGCAGCGGCGTGCCTGCGCGAGCTTGCGTCCGATGCGCGATGCGCGCGCGGCGAGCAGGAGACGGCATGAGCGGCGACACCGGAACCGTGCGGATCGACTGCTTTCCGCTCGACCACTACCAGCGCCCGGGCGTGTACCGGCGCCGCGTCCGAATCGAAACGCGTCCCGGGCAGGCCAGGGCCGAGCTCGAGGACGATCCGCACCGCTACGGGGTCACGCTGCAACATCACGACCGGCGCGTCAGCGCGGTCGAGGGCCGCGCGCTGCGCACGCCGTGGAGCCTTTGCGGCGAGGCGGTGCGGATGCTCGATCGGCTGCTCGGGATGCCCTTGTCGCCCGATCCGCAGCAGGTCTACCGCCACAGTGACGGGCGCGCGCAGTGCACGCACCTGGTCGACCTGGCTGGTCTGGCGCTCGCGCATGCGGCACGCGGCATCGCGCGGCGGCAATACGACATCGACGTGCCGTGCCTCGATCCGGCGAGCGAGCGGCAGGCGAATCTGCGCGTCGACGGGCAGCTATTTCTGCGCTGGACGCTGCAGCAGACCCGGATCGTGGCGCCCCAAGCCCATGCCGGGCAGGACCTGGGCAGCATGATGCCCTGGGCCAAGGCGCAAATCACCGATCCCGACGAGTTCGAGGCGGTGATCGTGCTGCGGCGCGCGGTCTTTACAGCCGGCAACCGCTTCTATCAGATGGACCGGATGTCGCGCGCTTCCGATACCGGGCACGTCGTGGGCGCTTGTTATGTCTTCCAGCATGGTGTCGCCGACCGCGCGCTGCGCCGGATCGGTTCGACGCTCGATTTCAGCGCCGGCCCGGACGCGCTGCTGTCCGACCTCGAGCAGGCGCCTGCGGCGCCTGGCTGAAGATTTTCCCTCTCCCGCTTGCGGGAGAGGGCCAGGGAGAGGGTGCGTGCAACGGCAAGGCGTCCCTGGGGAGAGTATTAGGCGCCGATGACGTCCGGCCGCGGCACCCCGAGCTTGCGGCAGCGCGACAGGTAGACCTTCAGCACCAGGCCGGCATCCAGGACCAGCGTCACGTTGCCCCCGGCGTCCAGATTGAGGTTGGGTCCGCGGATTGCGAACCAGACGTCGGTCGGGCCTTCGTTCGAGGGCAGCGCCTGCAGCGTATGAACCGAGGCCGCCGGCTCGTACAGGTAGGAGCCGGCGCGATTGATCTCGGGGTACTCGAGGTATTTCCAGGCGCCGCTGATCGTGAAGGCGAATACCTCGCCGGCATGCTTGTGGGTCGGCAGCATCGCGCCGGGCACCAGGCGCATCCGGATCACCCAGAGCCCGGACGGGATGTCCACCTGCAACACCTGCATTTCGACGCCGGGTTCGAACTCAACGAACGGCAGCTCCCGCTCACCGCGATGCAAGGCGCGAGGCGCCCCCTCGATGACGGGTTGGCCGGCAGGCGATTTCAGGGGTGCGGTCAGGCTCATCGGGACACTCCGTCGATCATTAGGTTAAATGAGTTAATGACGTTAGCGACCAAGTATACGCTGGCGCACAAGGCCATGCGGGATTGGTGCGATGCGGCAACAAAAAATCCGCTCGTAGGGCTTGACTCACATCCCTCAGTTCGTTAACGTAGTTATATATATAAAATTGCACCACTCGAAACGGCACGAAAGCCGCAATACAAGGACCGCGCGCATTGCCGCCATGGCAGGCGTCGGGACCAACAAGGGGACTGGACGATGATGTCGAAGGAGGCCAATGGCTGCAACAAGGCGCCCGCGGACCGACGGTTCGCGGGCGCGCTGGTCCTCGGGGCACTGTGCTGGACGACGGTCGCGCAGGCGGCCAAGATCGATACGGGAAATCCCGATCTGGCGCTGCGCTGGGACAACGAAGTGCAATGGACGGCAGGCTTCAGGATAGAGGGGCGCAACCCGGCGATCGCCAACAACCCGGCGTTTGACGAAGGCGACTACAAGTTCGACCGCGGCCACGTGGTTACCGAGCGCTTCAGCCTGCTGTCGGAGATGGACCTCGTCTACAAGGAGGACAACGGCCTGCGGCTGAGCGGATCGGGCTGGTACGACCCGGCTTACAACAGCAACGTCAAGCAGAATCCGGCTTTTGCCGCGCTCGGCACCTCGTACCCGAACAACACCTACACCAGCTATACCAAGAAATACTACGAAGGACCGTCCGGCGAGCTGCTCGACGCCTTCGCTTTCGGCAAATGGGACTTCGGCGACGTACCGGTGCATGCGAAGCTCGGACAGCATACGATCTACTGGGGGGAGTCGCTGTTTTCAATCAACGGAGTCGGCTACTCGCAGGAGCCGATCGACGGGCTCAAAGCGGCGGTCAATCCAGGCGCGGAAGTCAAGGAACTGTTTCTCCCGCTCGATCAGCTTTCGCTCAAGTCCCAGCTGTCGTCCAGCGTGTCGCTGGCTGCCCAGTATTTCCTCGATTGGAAGCCGTTCCGGATCTCGCAGGGAGGGACCTATTTCGGCGGCACCAATTTCATCCTCCAGGGACCGACTCGGTTTCCGGCGTTCGGCCTGGTGCACGCCCCGGACGTCGAACCGGACCGCAAGAGCGGCAACTGGGGTGTTCAAGCCAAATGGGCGCCGGAGAATTTTGGTGGAACAAGTTTCGGTCTGGTCTTTCGCAGATTCGACGAGAAGCTGTTCTGGCTGCTGCTCGACCCGAAGACGTTCGGCTATCACGCGGTCTATCCGCGCGGCACCGAGCTGCTCGGTCTGACGTCGACATTCAATGTCGGCGACAGCAATCTCGGCGCCGAGGTGGTCTACCGGAGGAACACCGGGCTTGCCACGCAGCCGTTCGCACTGTCGGATGCCGGAACGCGCGGCGATACGACCCACGTCATCGTCAACTACATCAGGCTGCTGCCGAAGACCGCGGTCTTCGAGACCGGCACCGTGGTCGCCGAAGTGGCCCTGAGCCACCTGAACTCGATCAAGGAAAACGCGGGTCTGTATAACGGTTGCGACCAGACTCACACGAGCGCCGGGCAGGGCTGCGCGACCCGCAACGCGACCTCGTTCTCGCTGCTGTTCAGCCCGCAATACCTGCAGGTCTTCCCGAGCGTCGACCTGACGGTCCCGATGTTCTTTACGATGGGGCTGAGCGGCGGCGAACCGACCATCACCGCCGGCGACGCCCGGGCATACAACTATTCGATCGGGACGCAGTTCGACTACCGGCAGAAATACACGGTGACGCTTCAGTACGCCGACAGTTACGCCCGGCCCGGCGCCGCCACCTATGCGACCACCGACCGTGGGTGGCTGTCGCTGAACTTCAAAGCGACGTTCTGAAACCCGGCCGAACCCTGGAGTCGAGGAGCCATTTCGATGAAACTGACCAGAACACTGGCGCTTTGCGCCTTCGCACTCGGATCGGCCGCTCGGACGCACGCCGCCGCATCGGCCGAGGAGGTCGGGCAGCTGGGCACGACGCTCACGCCCTGGGGGGCAGAGGTCGCAGGCAGCAAGGACGGCAGCATCCCGCCGTACACAGGCGGGCTGACCAGACCGCCGGCCTGCTACAAGCCGGGATCGAACATCATGTGCGACCCGTTCGCCGACGAGAAGCCGATCGCGATGATCGATGCGAAGAGCATGGACCAGTACGCCGACAAGCTCACGGAAGGTGCCAGGTTCATGCTCAAACGCTGGGCCGACTACAGGATCAGCGTCTACCCGACACACCGCACCGCGGCATTTCCAAAGATGTTCGGCGACAACGCGACCAAGAATGCGACCCGTGCGAAGCTCGTGAACGACGGCCAGGGCGTGGAAGGCGCTTACGGCGGGCCGCCGTTTCCGTTGCCCAGGAGCGGGCTCGAAGTGGTCTGGAACCACGAGCTGAGCTACCACCCCTACAGCTACGAGGCCGACACACTGGTCGGCATCGTAGATGCCTCGGGCCGCTACTCGATGATCCATGGCAACGCGGGCTACTATGAAACGCCTTACTACAATCCGGACCGCAGCAGCCTGCCGGACGGCGTGACGACGCAGAAGCTGATCGTGAAGTTCACCAGGCCGCCGCGCGAAGCGGGCGAGCAGAGCATGATCTTCTACTCGCTGAACTACGCAAAGCAGGACACGCTGGCCTGGTCTTATACGCAGGGACAGCGGCGCGTCCGGCTCTCCCCCGAATTCAAGTACGACACGCCGGTGGCGTCCTACAGCGGGTTGTACATCTATGACGAGGCGTACGGCTACTCGGGCAATCCGGATCGCTACGATTGGAAGCTGGTCGGCAAGAAGGAAATGCTGGTGCCCTACAACAACTACCGCTTCGTCGCCGGCTTCAGCGAGGACAACGACACCAACGCCGCGATCGCCGGGCCGCAGCACATCAAGCCGGAGGCCGAACGCTGGGAACTGCATCGTGTCTGGCAGGTTGAAGCGACGCTCAAGGCGGGTAAGCGCCATATCTACACGAAGCGGGTCATGTATTTCGATGAGGACAGCTGGGTTCTGCTGTGGGCGGAGGGCTACGATGCAAGCGGAGGCCTGTATCGCGTCGTTTTCGATGCGCCGTTCCAACTCTTCGATTTTCCCGTATTCGACGCTGCCAACCAGTACGAATACGACTTCGCCAAGGGCGCGTATCTGCTGCAGACCCAGGTGATGAGGCCACGCGCGCAGCCCCGTCCACCGAGCTACATGACCGCCGAGAACATGGGTGCGGCAGGGATCCGATAGCGCGCGCGCGCGCGCGGCGCCCCACCCGCCGACGGCTGGCCGGCGTCCGGTCGGGCGCGCGGCGGGTTCGAAGCTGGCGGCGCGCTTCGCCGTGGCCTCGCTATGTATTTGCGCGGCCGGCGTTCTGATCGCCCGCGCAACGCCGACCAATGCGTGGCGCGATCCTCTCGACGAGGCTGCCTCGATGACCCACCGCGCCGCGACCTCGCTGCTGCAAGCGGCGGCGTTTGCCGGTGACCGCCTGGTCGTCGTCGGGGTGCTGGGGCGCATCCTGGTTTCCGACGACCACGGGCAAACCTGGCAACAGGCTGCCGTGCCGGCCAGCGCCGACCTGCTCGCTGTGAATTTCCCGTCGGAGCAGAGCGGATGGGCGGTCGGCCACTATGGCGTGATCGTCCACAGCAGCGACGGTGGTCTGCATTGGACGAAGGTGCTCGACGGCCGGCAGGAGCAGGCGCTGATCGAGAAGCATTTCCGGGCCCGGCTCGCGTCCGGCGACGCGACGGCGCGACGCTATCTCGACGAGGCGGAGCTGGACTACCAGTACGGGCCGGCACTGCCTCTGCTGGACGTCTGCTTCGAAACCCCGTCGACCGGATTCGCGGTCGGTGCGTTCGGGCAGATATTCCGGACCGACGACGGCGGCCAGAGCTGGCAGCCCTGGATGGAGCACGTCGACAATCCCGGATTCCAGCACCTGACTTCGATCCGCCGTATCGGCTCCGCGCTGGTCATGTCCTCCGAGCGCGGCACCGTGTTCCGGCTCGACCGTCGCGCCGATCGCTTTGAGGCGATCGTGACCGGATACAACGGCACGTATTTCGGCATCGTCGGCAATGCGCACCGCATGATCGCCTTCGGGCTGCGCGGCAACGCGATGGAAAGCGACGACGGCGGCACGACCTGGGCGAAGCTCCAGACCGGAGAGGAATCGAACCTCAACGCCGCGGCGATTGTCGACGACGACCGTGTCGTCTTTGCGACCCAGGCCGGTCGCCTGCTCGCCAGCGGGCCGGGCGGAGCGCGCTTCGTGGTCGCCATGCAGGAAGCCGGCGGGCTGACCGGTCTCGCCGCCGGGCCGGGCCGAAGTCTCGTCGCGACCGGCGTGCGCGGCGTGCGCGTCGTCGATCTGGCGCAACTGCCGTGAGGACAGACCGATGAGTCTGGATGCGGGCGCGGACCGGTTTCCGGTGGTAGCCGACTCGGGTTCGTTCGACCGCCAATCCGGCAACCGCCTCGAGCGCCTGATCTTCAACCATCGACTGGCGGTGCTCGTCGGCGTGCTCGTGCTGTCAATCCTGCTCGGCTGGAGCGCGAGCGGCTTGACGGTCAACGCGAACTTCGAGCGGATGATTCCGCAGTCGCACCCGTGGATCAAGAACTACTTTGCCAACCAGCGCAGCCTGGCGGGACTCGGCAACCGCGTGCAGATCGTGGTCGAAAACACCGCCGGCGACATCTTCGATCCCCATTACCTCGAAATACTGCGGCGGGTCAACGACCGGATCTATCCGACCAAAGGCGTCGATCGCTCGTGGGTCAAGTCGATCTGGATGCCGATCGTGCGTTGGACCCAGGTGACCGAGGCCGGCGTGGCGGGTGGCCCGGTGATGCCGGACAACTACGACGGCTCAGCGGCGAAGATGGCCGAATTGCGCAACAACGTGCAGCATGCCGACATTATCGGCAGCCTGGTCGGCAACGACCTGAGATCGAGCGCGGTCGTCGTGCCGCTGCTCGACCGGATCCCGGTGACAGGCGAGCCGATCGACTATGTCGCGCTGAACCGGATCCTCGAGGAGATCCGCGCGCTCCAGGGCGACGGCGTCCGCATCCGCATCGTCGGCTTTGCCAAGCTGGTCGGTGACCTGATCGCCGGCCTGGCCCAGGTGCTCCGGTATTTCGCCTTGTCCGCACTGATCGCCACCGCGATTATCTTCATCTACACGCGCTGCGTGCGCAGCACGCTGCTGCTGGTCGGCAGCGCGGCCCTGGGGGTCGTCTGGCTGCTCGGCCTGATGCACCTGATGCACTTCGAGCTCGACCCGTACTCGATCCTGGTCCCGTTCCTGATCTTCGCGATCGGGCTGTCGCATGGTGCCCAGAAGATGAACGGCATCATGCAGGATATCGCGCGCGGCACGCACAAGTACGTTGCGGCGCGCTACACCTTCCGGCGCCTGTTTCTTGCCGGGCTCACGGCGCTGCTGACAAATATCGTCGGATTCGCGGTCCTGATGGTCATCGACATCCCGGTGATCCGGGACCTTGCGCTGACCACCAGCATCGGCGTCGGCGTACTGATCTTCACCAAACTGATTCTGATGCCGGTCATGCTGTCCTTTACGGGGGTCAGCGCGCAGGCGGCACAACGCCAGCTGCGCGACGACAGCAAGGAGGCGAGCGGCGGCGGCGCCGTGGGACGGGCATGGCGTCTGTTGGACCGGTTCACCGAGCGCAGATGGGCTTCGGTCGCGCTGCTGGTGACCGGCGTGGCTGCGGGTTGCGCATTGCTGGTCAGCCTCGCGCTCAAGGTGGGCGACCTGGATGCCGGGGCGCCGGAGCTGCGCCCGGACTCCCGCTACAACACCGATCTGGCGTATGTGAACCAGCACTACGCCACTTCGAGCGATCTGTTTGTCGTGATGACCAGAACGCCGGTTGGTGGCTGTGAGACGTTCGAAACCCTGACCGAGATGAATCGCCTCGGCGAACGGCTGCGCGACACACCCGGCGTGCTCGAGGTGCGAAGCGCTGCCGACGGCGTGCGCCAGATCAATGCCGGCAACTTCGAGGGCAACCCCAAGTGGCTCGCGATCACCCGTGTCAAGGTCGACCTCGCCAAGGCGACGGACATCATGAAGAGCGAGCGCCCGGAGCTCGCGAGCCTCGAATGCACGATATCGCCAGTGATCGCCTATCTCGCGGACCACAAGGCCGATACCCTGGTCGCTGTGGCCGCGGCCGCCGACGGGTTTGCGGCCGAACACGACACCGCAGACAGGCAGTTCCTGCTCGCCGCCGGCAGTGCCGGCATCGAGGCGTCGACGAATGCGGTCGTCGGCGCGGACCGATTGCGGATGCTGGTCCTGCTCTACTCGGCGGTCGTCGTCCTTTGCTTGATTACGTTCCGCAGCTGGCGTGCAGTGGTTGTCGCCGTGATCCCGCTGCTGGTGACGTCCACCCTGTGCGAGGCACTGATGGTCACGCTGGGCATCGGCGTCAAGGTCGCAACGCTGCCGGTGATCGCTCTGGGCGTTGGCGTCGGCGTCGATTACGCCCTCTACCTGTTGAGCGTCCAGCTGTACGCGCAACGTCATGGGGCCACACTGCCGCAGGCGTATCGGATCTCGTTGAATTTCACCGGCAAGGTCGTCGCGCTGATCGGATTGACGATGGCGGCCGGCGTCTGTTCGTGGGCGTGGTCGCCGATCAAGTTCCAGACGGACATGGGTATCCTGCTGACGTTCATGTTCCTCTGGAACATGGTCGGTGCCCTGGTTCTGATACCCGCGCTGTCGTACTTCCTGTTGCGCACGCCGCAAGCTGCACAGGGCGCGGGTCCGCCGCAACCGAGCCGGAACCCCGACGAAGACGTGGAGGATGCGGTGCAGCCGGTGCGCGTGCCGGCGTGCGTCGCCGCGGCGAGCGCGGTGCCGTAGAGCTGCCGGCCAGGCCTGCCGGAATCTTCGGGGCGCCAGAGGAACCAGGCGAACACGACCACGCGGGAGAACGAGGATGACGCAACATGCCCTGGCGCCCGGGGATTCCGCAAGGCCCGGCGCGGTGACCTATGTGGTCAGTTGTGGGCTGGATATCGGCTTCGACATTGCTTCGGGCCTGTGCGGCACAGGGGCGACCGTTGCCTGGATGACCGACGCTCGGCAGGCTGCCGAGGCACCGGTCGCGCGCGGCATCACGCGCATCACAACACGATTCGATTCGAGGGCCTCGATGGAAGCGGCGTTCCGGCAGGCCGCCGAACGCGTGGGACCTGCCGACCAGGTCGTCCACAGTGCGATTCCGCTCGTCGCAATCGAGCCGCGCGAACTGGCAACCATGGCCGACGAAGACTGGTCGTCGGCATGCCACGCCGCAATGAAAGCCACGCTCTACTGCCTGCAGGCGGCGCATGCGCAGATGGCCGCGCGCGGCGGCTCGATCGTCGTCCTCGGCCCGTCGCTGTCCCTGGCCGGCGCGGCGGGCCTCGTCGCACTGAGCACGGCAGCCGAGGGTCAGCGCGGACTCGTGAAATCCTCTGCGCGTCAGTGGGGCAGCCGCGGCCTGACCGTCAACTGGATCGCGCTGGCACCGGTCAGTCTCGCGCCCGTCCTGTCCAGAACGGATCTGCCCCTGAAGCCCGACCCGGTTCCGGTTGCGCTCGCAAGGCGGCCGGCGGTTTCGGAAGTCCTGCCATTGATCGAGTTTCTTGCAAGCAGCGCCGGAAGGTCGATGACAGGCGCGACTCTGATGCTCGACGGCGGCGAGTGGATGGTGCCATGAGTGCGAGCGTGCTGCTTTCCGGCCGGACCGCAATCGTCAGCGGGGCCGGCGGCGGCATCGGACGTGGCATTGCCCAGGCACTTGCGGCGTCCGGGGCCAATGTTGTCATCGCGGCGCGCCGCGCCGCCACCGGCGACGAGACGATGAACCTGATTGTTCGCGCCGGCGGTCGCGCGATTTCGGTCCAGACCGATGTCGCGCAGTGCGGCGATGTCGAACGCGCCATCGCCGCGGCGTTGTCGGCATTCGGCGGCCTGGACATCGTGATCCACAATGCCTCGAGTGGCCTTTCGGCCGTGCCGGTGAAATGCGAACAGATCGACGACGCATGCTGGAACGACCAGGCGGGCACCGCGGTCGACGCCGCCTTTTACCTTGCGCGCGCATCCTTCCGCCATTTGCGCGATACCGGGCGTGGTCGCTTCATCGTTCTGAGCTCGGCGCAGGCCCTGCACGGCGGGGCGATGAACCCCGCCTACGCGGCGCTGAAAAGCGCCCAGCGCGGATTCGTCAAGGCTCTAGCGCGCGAATGGGGTCCGGCCAACATCCTGGTCAATGGTATCGCCCCCGCCGCGGAGACCGATGCGACCCTGGCCCACTTCGAGCGTCATCCGCATTTGCGCGCCCAGATCTACGCGGCGATCCCGCTGCGCCGGCTCGGCCAGATGCGCGAGGACATCGGCGGCGCGATCGTCGCGCTGTGCAGTGACCAGATGCGCTTCGTCACGGGACAGATGATTCCCGTCGACGGCGGCACCTACACCGCACTGTAGGTGGTCGGCGCGAATCGCCGATGATTGTTCGGCGAGGTCAATGCGCTCCGATATTTGAGAAGTCTGGCGCCTCTCGCAGGGTGAGCCAGCATATGGTCACAGTCCGGATCAAACCGCCCCTGCACTTCGTTGTGGCCAGCCCGGGGCGACCTGGGCGGCCGGCGACCCAGCACTGATTCCCGATGGCGGCGCCTTGGACAGCAGCAGCGTGTAGATTGCCATCGACACGATCGCGACCAGCACAGCTGCCGTAATTACGCCGCTGGCGGAGAAACGGACCTCCTTGTTGAACCTGGTTTTCATGGTGACTTTTCCGAAGTGTGTTGGTGGACAAAACAGCCGACCGGCCTGGCATGCTGCGCCCGATTGACGCGTATTGGACGCAGGTTTGATTGCGCCACGGTTGCAAGCAGTGAACACGCCGTTACGTCCGTCACACGGTACATATGTGGCGATGAGGAGATGAACACGGGCTTAGCTGCGCCTTCGAGCGCCGGCCGCGGTTGCGGCTGAAATAGCACGTGTCAGCGCGTGAAATCGCGGCGAGACCCGTTCCGCGCATCGTGAAGCATTCGTTGCCGAACCGCTTACGGCGCCCGATCAACCCCACTGGAATGCGCCACGCACCGATTCGCGTCGCATGGCGCGCGCCTCGATGTGAGGATCACGCGAGCACCGACCCAGCGTCCTGGACCGTCGTCGCACGATGCTTCGCAGTTCATTCGTGCCGTAACGGCGCTCGTCCGATCCTACTGGGCTTCGGACGAGCGTTGGTTCGCGCGTGGCCTGCTCGCGGTCATCGTCGCGATGAATCTCGCGCTGGTCTACGTCAATGTCCTGTTCTCGGCCTGGAACAATCGCTTCTACGACGCGCTGCAGCAGCACGACGTGCATTTGTTCTCGCGCGAGCTGGCGGTTTTCTGTGGACTCGCGCTGGTGTACATCGTCCTCGCGGTGTACCAGACGTACCTCGGCCAGATGCTGCAGATTCGCTGGCGGCGCTGGCTCACCGACCACTACCTCGGGCAATGGCTGGGCGATCGCGCGTATTTCCAGCTGGAGGTCGCGGGACAGCGTCCTGACAACGCCGACCAGCGGATCGCAAACGACCTGCAGCTTTTCGTCGATGGCACGCTCACGCTCGGTCTCGGCCTGCTGAGCTCGATCGTCACGCTCGCGTCGTTCGCCACGATTCTGTGGGGGTTGTCGGGGACGCTCGATGTATCCATCGGCCGCAGTCACATTGCCATTCCCGGCTACATGTTGTGGGCCGCGCTCCTGTACTCGCTGCTCGGAACATGGCTCACACACCGCATCGGCGCGCCGCTGGTGCGGCTTAACTTCGATCAGCAGCGCTTCGAAGCGGATTTCCGCTTCGCGCTGGTACGTCTTCGCGAAAACGCCGAACCAATCGCCCTGTACCGTGGTGAGGAGGCGGAGACGGCCGCTTTGCGCGGCCGTTTCGGGCAGATCGCCGCGAACTGGTGGGCGATCATGAAGCGGCAAAAGCGCCTGACCTGGTTCACGTCCGGATACAACCAGGTCGCAGTCGTGTTTCCGGTCCTCGCCGCCGCACCGCGCTACTTCTCGGGGGCGATGCAGCTCGGCGGCCTGATGCAGACCGCGCAGGCGTTCGGGCAGGTCCAAGGCGCGCTCAGCTGGTTCGTCGGCGCATATGCGGCGCTCGCGCAGTGGAAGGCCACCGTCGACCGTCTGAACGGCTTTACCGCCGCGATCGTCGACGCGCGAGCCCACGCCGCCGATGCGGGTCTCAGGCGGGTGCCGCACGCTGCGCGGTCGATCGACCTGCGGCACGTCGCCGTCGCGCTGCCGGACGGCACGCCTCTTGTCGCCGATCTCGACGTATCAGTGCGCGCAGGGGAGTCGTGGCTGATCAAAGGCGCCAGCGGGACCGGCAAGAGCACGCTCGTGCGCGCGATCGCGGGAATATGGCCGTTCGGTTTCGGCGTCATCGAAGTCCCGGCACGCGCGCGGATGCTGTTTCTGCCGCAGCGAGCCTATCTTCCGGTCGGCACGCTGCGCGACGCGCTTTGCTATCCGTCGGCGCACGCGGCGTTCACCGACGACGCGCTGCGCGAGGTGCTCGCCGCTTGCGAAGTGTCGTACCTCGCGGACCGGCTGGACGAATCGGCCAACTGGGCGATGGTGCTGTCGCCGGGCGAGCAACAGCGCCTCGCCTTCGCGCGCGCTCTGCTGCAGCGGCCCGATTGGCTCTTTCTCGATGAGGCGACCTCCGCACTCGACGAGGCGAGTGAGGCGATGCTGTATCGCCTGCTCCGCGAGCGCCTTCGCCGCGCAACGATCGTCAGCGTGGGCCACCGTTCCACCCTCGCGGCATTTCACGACCACCAGTTGGACATCGGTCGTGGCATTCGGTCATCCACGCCAGAAGCGGCTTAGTGCAGGGCCGTTTGTCGGACGAGCCCGAGCTGCGTACGGTGCCGCCGCTCAAACCGCAATCGCTTCTTCCTCGGCGCCCACCGGCAGCCGGATCAGGTGATCGAAAGCGCTCAATGCCGCCTTGGCCCCATCGCCCATCGCGATGACGATCTGCTTGAAGGGCGATGTGGTGACGTCTCCCGCCGCGAACACCCCCGGCGCGGAGGTGCGGCCGTGCGCGTCGACCTCGATCTCGCCGCGCGGCGACAGCTTCACCGTGCCCTTGAGCCAGTCGGCGTTCGGCAACAGCCCGATCTGGACGAAGATTCCGTCCAGATCGAGGCGGTGGCTCGCGCCGGACTGCCGGTCCGTGTAGGCGATACCCACCACTTTCCTGCCGTCGCCCACCACTTCGGTCGTCTGCGCGCTGACGATCACCTCGATATTCGCCATGCTGCGGAGCTTGCGCTGCAGCACTTCGTCGGCACGCAGCGTGCCGTCGAATTCGAGCAGCGTCACGTGGCTCACGATGCCGGCCAGGTCGATCGCGGCCTCCACGCCCGAGTTGCCCCCGCCGATCACGGCCACGCGCTTGCCCTTGAAGAGCGGCCCGTCGCAGTGCGGGCAGTAGGTCACCCCCTTGTTGCGGTACTCCTGCTCGCCGGGCACATTCATGTTGCGCCAGCGCGCGCCGGTGGATATCACCACGGTCCTGGCTTTCAGTGAAGCACCGCTCGCCAGACGGACCTCGGCCAGCCCGCCGGGCAGCGCGGCCGGCACGAGCCGCTCGACGCGCTGCAGCCGCATCACGTCCACGTCATAGTTGTCGACGTGCTGTTCCAGGGCGGAGGCGAACTTCGGCCCCTCGGTGTAGGGAACCGAAACCATGTTCTCGATCGACAGGGTATCCAGCACCTGCCCGCCGAACCGCTCGGCGACGACTCCCGTGCGGATGCCCTTGCGAGCCGCATAGATGGCCGCGGCGGCGCCGGCTGGCCCGCCGCCGAGGACGAGCACGTCGAAGGCGGGCTTTGCCGCGATGGATGCAGCTTCGCGCGCAGCCGTGCCGCTGTCGAGGCGGGCGGCGATTTGCTCGATGCTCAGGCGCCCCTGGTCGAAAGGCTCGCCGTTCAGAAAAACCGCCGGAACGGACATCACCTGGCGCGCGGCCACCTCGTCCTGGAAAAGCGCTCCATCGATCGCCACGTGCCGGATGCGCGGATTCAAAACGCTGATCAGGTTCAGCGCCTGCACCGTGTCCGGGCAGCTGTGGCACGACAGCGACATGAAGGTCTCGAAGCGGTATTCGCCCGCAAGGCTCCGTACCTGCTCGGCCACGGCGGCATCCACCTTGGCCGGATGCCCACCGACCTGCAGCAGCGCCAGCACCAGCGAGGTGAATTCGTGGCCCAGCGGGATGCCGGCGAAGGTCACGCCGATGTCGGTGCCGGCGCGCCGGATCGTGAACGACGGTCTGCGCGCGTCGTCGCCCGAGGTGTCCACGCTCACCCGGTCGCTCAGCGAGGCGATGTCGCGCAGCAGCGCGAGCAGCTCCTGCGACTTCGGACCGGAATCGAGCGAGGCGATCAGCTCGATCGGCCGGGTGACCCTCTCGAGATAGGCTTTCAACTGGGTCTTGAGGTCGGCATCCAGCACGACGGGCTCCTTTGAATAACGGGAAGGACGTCCCCTCTCCCGCTTGCGGGAGAGGGCAGGGTAAGGGTGTTCGCAACGGCAAGACGTCCTTGCGGGAACCCTCACCCCCGGCCCCTGTCCCACTGCGTGGGGGAGGGAAGCTTTTCCTAGATCTTGCCCACGAGGTCGAGCGAGGGCTTCAGCGTCTTGTCGCCTTCCTTCCATCGCGCCGGGCATACTTCGCCCGGGTGGGAGGCCACGTACTGCGCCGCCTTTACCTTGCGGAGCAATTCGGAGGCATCGCGGCCGATGCCGTTGTCGTGGATCTCGCACAGCTTGATCTGACCTTCCGGGTTGATCAGGAAGGAGCCTCGCAGCGCCAGGCCTTCCTCCTCGATCATGACTTCGAAGTTGCGCGTGATGCGACCGGTCGGGTCGCCGATCATCACGTACTCGACCTTGCGGATCGCCTCGGAGGTGTCGTGCCAGGCCTTGTGCGCGAAATGCGTGTCGGTCGACACGGCGTAGATCTCCACGCCGATCTTCCGGAACTCGGGGTAATGCTCGGCCAGATCCTCCAGCTCGGTCGGGCAGACGAAGGTGAAGTCGGCCGGATAGAACACGACGACCGACCATTTTCCCTTCAGGTCGGCGTCGGAAACAGTGATGAACTTGCCGTTGCGGTAGGCGTTCGCCTTGAACGGCTTCACGGCGGTGTTGATCAGGGACATGGACTGCGCTCCAGTGATTTTCGTTGACGACAGCACGAACTATGGGGCGCGAAGCGTGATTAATCCAGTGAATAATATTGTTAGGTATAATCGATATTCTAAATAACGATCCGGTCTTTTTGCATGAGTGCCCTACCTTCGCTGCGGCAGCTGCGCTACCTGGTTGCGCTGTCCGAGCATGGCAACTTCACGCGCGCGGCCGAAGCTTGCTTCGTGACCCAGTCGACCTTGAGCGTCGGGCTCAAGGAGCTGGAGTCGACGCTCGGCGTCCAACTGGTGGAGCGGGACCGGCAGACGGTGCGGATGACGCCGGTGGGCGAGGGGGCCGTGGCGCGCGCGCGCGAGTTGCTGGCTGCCGCGGAAGATCTGGTCGAGTCGACTGCAGCTGCCGCCGAGCCGATGTCCGGCACCCTGAGGCTGGGAGTCATCCCGACGATCGCGCCGTTCCTGCTTCCTTCGCTGGTGCCGGAGGTGCGGGCGCGCTATCCGAAGCTGCGCCTTGCTTTGCGCGAGGACCTCACGGCCAATTTACTGGTGCGCCTGGCCGACGGCCACCTCGATTTCGCGCTGATCGCCTTGCCGTTCGATACGGAGGGGTTGCTGGTTCAGCCCCTTTTCGAGGACGAGCTGTGGCTGGTCGCACCGGAAGACGAGCCGTTGTTGAAAGCAAAGCGCCTGACGGTATCCCGCCAGATGGCCGAACGCCTGCTGATTCTGGAGGAGGGCCACTGCCTGCGCGAACACACGCTGCAGGCATGCGGCCGGGCCCAGGTCGCGAGCGCGGAGGGCCTCGAGGCGACGAGCCTGCTCACGCTGGTGCAGATGGTCGCTTCGGGCATGGGCCTGGCGCTGGTTCCGGAGGTGGCCATCAAGGCCGGGCTGCTGAACGCAACCCGCCTGGTCGCGAGGCCGCTCGCGCCTCCGGCACCCACCCGCACCATCGCGCTTGTCGCCCGGCGCTCCACGGCGCGCAGGCGTGACTTCACCGCGCTCGCCGAGTGCGCGGTGGACCTTCAGCGGCGCCGCCACGGCGCAGTCATGACCTCGATCGGCCGGCGCGCCCACGATTATCCGGGGCGGGAAGCGCCGCCAAGACGTCGACCACCGGTTGGTCGGTGACTTGATGCGAGGCTTGAGCGGATCCCCCTAAGAGGCCCCGCCGTGCCAGCCGAAACCAGAGTCCTGGCGAGCCTACGCGTCCGATGGGCCGCGCCCCGCGTGTCTCAAAGGCGGCGCGCGGCTTGTTAACCGTTTGCCGCTCTCCTGCCTTACGTAGAAATTCGTGGCAGGTCTCGCTTACGACCCTACGTAGAACCCGCGACCGGCTAAGGACAACCCGAACGATTCGACGCCTCCTGAGCCGCCCCCTCCAGGCGGTCCGTCAGACAGGCGTCGTTTTCCCTCACATTTTCGATGCATGCGCGAGGTGGCCGGGCAGCACCATTCGGCTGACTGCTCTTAGTGCACCTCTCCTGGCCGGTGGCAGGATGACCAGCGACCCCTGCTCGCCCGCAGCGTCATTGCAAGGACGATGTCACCATGCATGAAACGGTCAAGGCGGCCGTGACACCGGTTGAGGCGCCGAGCGACACCGCCCAATGGCGACCCGCCTCCACCGCGCTGTCGCCACGCGTGTTGATCGTGGAGGACTCGCCGACGCAGGCGATCCTGCTCGCCCGTGCGCTCGAGTCCGCGGGCATCACCGTGTGCTGCGTCGAGACCGGCGCCGCCGCGCTGGAACAGCTGAGCGAAGAATTACCCGATCTGGTCATCACCGACCTGCGCCTGCCGGGCATTAATGGCGACGAGCTCTGCCGGCGCATCCGCCTGAACCCGCGCGCGCGCGATCTGCCGATCCTGATGCTGACCGGCGAAGCGGGCACCGAGCTGCGGGGACTCCAGAGCGGCGTCGACGCCTACGTTTCGAAATCCGACGATCAAGACGTGCTCCTGCTGCGCGTGCGTGCGCTGCTGCGCCGGGACGCTGGAAATTCCGCCGTCGCCGACAAGCCGACGCCCCGCCGTAGTGCGCCGCGCCTGGCCATCGTCGGCGGGACTGCGGAGTGGCGGCGGCAGCTGGCGGCCGAGCTGGAAGGCGAGGGATGGTCAATCCGCATCCTGCCGCCGGAAGAGGCCGACCGAACGGCTTTCGCCGGCGCGTCGGATGACGGCGTGCTCATTCTCTCGAACGACGGCAGCGGCATCGAACTGTGCCGCCGCATCTTGATCGAGTCGGAGGCCGACCTGGGCGCTCCTTCCCACGAAAGCATTCATAGCGCCCATGGCCGCCCTGCCGTGCTTGTCCTGATGGTCGACGACGACCGCGAGCAGACCATTCGAGCGCTGGAGGCGGGCGCCGACGACGTGGTTGCAGCCTCGCGTGACGTCTCGATCGTCAAGGCGCGCCTGCGCGCGCTCCTGGGCCGCAAGATGTTGCGTGACGAGCAGAAGCACGCGGCTGCTGAGGCGCGACTTCGCGACCTGCAGCTGGCACAGGCGCAAGCCGACAAACGGGCCGCCGAGGCGAAGGCTGCGCTGGCGGGCCAGCTCGAGGCGGCGAACCGCGAGCTTCGGCAGACCCAGGGACAGCTTGTCCAGGCGGCGAAGATGGCGTCGCTCGGGCAACTGGTCGCTGGCATCGCCCATGAAATCAACAATCCGCTCGCGTTCGTCATCAATCATGAGCGCACGATCGACCGCGCGATCGAGGCGATTGGCGCCGAGGTCTCGGCGATACTGTCGGAGGAAGGCCAGCGAAAGCTTCAAAAGGTCCGCGCGCGAATCCGCGACAGCCAGATGGGGCTTGCTCGAATCCAGGACCTGGTGGTCAAGCTGCGCACGTTCTCACGCCTCGATGAAGGCAGCCTCAAGCAAGTCGATCTGAACGACAGCATCGAGTCGGCGCTGACGCTGCTGCAGTACCGCCTCGGCGACCGAATCCGCCTGGTCCGCGATTTCCGTGGACCGGCGGCCTTGTGGTGTTATGCCGACCTGCTGAACCAGGTGATCATGAACGTGCTCTCCAACGCGATCGATGCCATCGACCAGGACGGCGAGATCGCAATCCGCACGCGGTCGGTGCCCGGCTTCGTGGAGATCGAGATCGCGGACTCCGGCAAGGGCATGCCCGAGTCGGTGCGCCAGCGGATCTTCGACCCGTTCTTCACCACCAAACCCGTCGGCAGCGGCACCGGCCTGGGGATGTCCATCTCCTACGGCATCCTGCAGCGGCACCGCGGAATGCTGGAGGTCCAAAGCGAAGAGGGTCGCGGTACGCAGGTGACCCTGCGCATACCGGACGACCTCGAGACGGCTTCACCCGTGAACATCGTGGATGCGCGATAAGCCTGCCAGGCACGGAGCGATACGAGGGAACCAAGGGGACGCGATGAAGGACGACGAAAGCCGACCCAGCGTGCTGGTGCTGGACGACGAGCCGCAGATGCTCAATGCGGTCCAGGACTGCCTCGAGGACTATTTCGAGGTGCATGTCGAAACCAGTGCGCTGGCGGCGCTCGCGCAGATCGACCGCCTGCCGAATCTGTCGGTGATCCTGTCGGACCAGCGGATGCCAGGATTGACGGGTGACGAATTCCTCGCGCGCGCCAGGGAGCGAACCGACGCCAGCCGCGTCATGATCACGGGGTTCGCCGATGTCGAAGCGGTCATCCGCGCCGTCAACCTGGGCAGCATCTTCAGCTACGTTTCGAAGCCCTGGAGCGACGAGCAGCTCAGGACGGTGATGCTCAAGGCCGTCGAGCACTGCCGGCTCCAGCGCGAGCTGCAGATCGAGCGCGCCTATCTCCGCAACCTGATGGAGAACACACCGGACGCCATCTACTTTCTGGACCGTGAGCAACGATTCCTGCGCGTCAACCGTACTCAATGCGAATTTCTGAGTGTGAAGGACCCCGAGGCGGCGGTCGGGGTGTCGGTCCTCGAGAACCTGACCCCGGAAGAGGCCGCGGAGTTCACCGCCGAGAACGAGCGGATCTTCAGGACAGGCGACGCAGTACTCGACAAAGTTCGGTCTCGAGCGGTGCCAGGCGGCGGGCGGCGCTGGTTCTCGAGCACCAAAGCGCCGATTCGCAACGGGCGCGGTGAAATTGCGGGACTGGTGACGATCCGGCGGGACGTGACCGATCGCAAAAACGCCGAGCTCGCCCTCGCCGAGGAGCGCGCCTCCCTGGCAAGACGGGTGGATGAGCGCACGCGAGACCTCAGCGCCGCGAACGCACAGCTCGAGCGGGCGAGGGCCGATGCCGAGCAGGCCAATCGCGCGAAGTCCGCGTTCCTGGCGGCGATGAGCCATGAGATCCGCACGCCGATGAACGGCGTCATCGGGCTGGTGGAAGTTCTGGCGCGCAGTCCGCTCGCGGAGGAGCAGGCTGACACGGTCACGACCATCCGCGATTCCGCGCTCGCTCTGCTCAGGGTCGTGGACGACATACTCGATTTTTCGAAAGTCGAGGCCGGTCGCCTTGCTCTGGAGGAGGCGAGCGTGCCGGTGACCGAGCTGGTCGAGTGCGTCTGCGACTCGCTCGCGCCGATGGCGTTGAGCAAGGGCGTCGACCTTCGCCTTTTCATTGCCCCAGGCGTCCCGGAGCAGGTATCCGGCGATTCCGTGCGCCTGCGTCAAATCCTCAACAACCTGATCGGCAACGCGATCAAGTTCAGCAGCGGACGCCCCGAGCAGCCAGGCCTGGTGCGTTTGCGCGTGACATGGCTCGACACTTCGCCACCGCGCCTCGAATTTCGAGTCCGCGACAACGGGATCGGAATGTCGGACACGGCGCTCGCAAGCCTGTTCGCGCCTTTTACGCAGGCCGAAGTGTCTACGACGCGGCGCTTCGGCGGCACGGGCCTGGGACTGGCGATCTGCAAACGCCTGGTAGACCTGATGCACGGGGAAATTCGCGTCGACAGCGTCCCCGACCAGGGTTCGGAATTCACCGTGTCCGTGCCGCTACCGTGCATGGAGGCCGAAGCGACCAAGCCCGATTTCGACATCGCAGGCGTCGAATGCATCCTGATCCCGGGACCGGAGTTCGACGTCGAGGACGTCGCAACCTATCTCGAGCAGGCTGGAGCCCGCGTGCTTCGAGCAGCGGATCGCGTGCAGGCACGCTCGCTCGCCACCGGCCGGCATTCTGCGGTGGTAATCCAGGGTGCGTGGTGTCCCGGTATCGATACGGGCCAGGTCTCATTCGCCGTGTACGTGCCTGGGATGCGCAACCTGGTGATAACCCGTGGCCGGCGACGGACCTCTCGCGTTGTGCCCCCCAACACGGTCACGCTCGACGGCAACCCCATACATCGGGCCGCGCTGCTGCGCGCCGTGGCTGTCGCGGCGGGCCGCGCCTCGTCCAAGGCTCCCATCCGCGCGAGTGACCCGATCGCTCGATCCCGAAGGGCGCCGGACGTGGAAACGGCGCGCGCCAACGGACAGCTCATCCTGGTCGTCGAGGACGACGAGACCAACCGGAAGGTCATTCGACGCCAGCTTGCCCTGCTGGGCTACGCCGCCGAAGTGGTCAGCAGCGGTGCGGAGGCGCTGACAGTTTTGCGACGAGGACGCTGCGCATTGCTCCTGACCGACCTGCATATGCCCGATATGGATGGCTATGCCTTGTGCCAGAACATCCGGCGCGAGGAATCCGCGCAGGCGCCCCTGACGATCATCGCGCTGACCGCGACCGCGTCGCACAGCGAAACGCAGCGCGCGTTGGCGGCCGGGATGAACGACTACCTGACCAAGCCCGTCCCCCTCGAGACGCTCGAAGCGACCCTCGCGCGGTGGATGCCGCACGGTGGCGACATCACCCCGCCCGCCAGCGCGGCCGTGGCCACGACCGGGGCCTCATCGCCCGTGGACATCGGTGTGCTTGAGCGGCTCGTCGGCAATGATCCGGTCATCGTGCGGAGCGTGTTGAGGGATTTTCTCGAAGCAGCACGTTCGCTCGGCGCGGAACTGAACGCGGCAGTCGACGCCAGCGACCTTAGTCGCGTCTGGATGCTCGCGCACAAAATGAAGTCCTCCGCCAGGGCGGTTGGAGCGCTTGAACTGGGCGACCTCTGCGACGAACTGGAGAACGCGAGCAGGTCGGTCGATGTCACGACGTTCAAGCGTCGAATAATGCGGTTGGACTCGATGCTGAACGAAGTGGATGCGCAAATCCGCGCCTATCTGAAAGCCTAGCGTGGTGCCCGGCTAGCGGCGCTTACGGGTTGCGCCGGCGCGAGCTTTTCCAGCGGCAGCCGGCGCGAGCGCATAGGCCCTCAGAAAGAGGTCGGCCGCCGCCTGCGCGGCGGACGCGATTTCCTCGTCGGACGGACGCTTGATGACGCCTTCGAGCACCAGCTGGGCCGGTGCTCCCATGCACAGACTTTGCATGTGGAGGGCGGCCCGCCAGGGATCTGCCTGACGAAAGCGACCCTCGCGCATCTGCGCCGCGAACAGGTCGGCGAATTTCTGCAGGTACTGCCTGGGCCCCAGCTCGTATGCGAGCTTGCCGACCCGCGAGCGTCCGGCTTCCCCGATCAGCATGCGCCGATACTGGACCATTTCATCCGAAACGAGCATGCGCATGGCCCGGTGCATGAACCTGGCGAGGCCGGATCGCATATCGCCGGCCCGCTCGAGCTCATCCAGCATCGGCTCCGCGCTGCCGCGCGCTACCTCGATCATCACGGCGGCGAACAGCTCCTCCTTGGAGCCGAAGTAGCTGTAGAGCGTGCCCTTGGAGCCGCCCAGCCGCGCCGAAATCTCGGCCATGCTGGTCTGCGCATAGCCGTTTTCCCGGAAGACCTCCCGGGCCACCGCCAGGATCTGCTGGCGCTTTTCCTCGGTTTTGACGCGCACCGTGTACTCCCCAGGACCGCACAACATAATCATACCAGACGGTACGCTTTCATTTGACTGTTTCAAACAAGCACCGTACAGTACGGTTCTGAATAGAAACTGGCCATGGTTGGTCGTGCCCGCCACAGGAGAAATGCAATGAGTCTTTCGCTTCCGATCCGATCTGAACAGTCACGCGCCGTCCGGCGGACAGCTTCGGCTGCGCTGCTGACCGGCGCGGTCGCGGTGGCCGGCTGCGCGTCGTCCTTGCCGCCGGTTGCCTATGAGCAGCTGCCATCGGCAACTCTACTTCGCCCTGTGAAAAACAGCGAAGAACCGTTCCAGTACCGCAGCGCCATGGCGGACCTCCGAGGCTATTCGAAGCTGGCGATCGACCCGGTGACGATCTACAGCGGCCCCGATGCCCAGTTCGGCTCGGTGTCGCAGGAAGACCGGCAGATCGTCGCCGACTACATGGGGCGCACATTCATCGAAGTGCTCGGCAAACGCTATCGGATCGTTGCGGCGCCGCAGCCCGGTGCGGCGAGGCTCCATCTGACCCTGACGGGCCTTAAGACCAGCACCCCGGTGCTCTCGACGGTCAGTCACGTCGTGCCGTTCGGTCTTGTCGCGAACGGGGTGCGCAAGGCCGAAGGTGACGACGGCACGTTCTACGGCTCGGTTTCCTACGCCGCCGAACTGTTCGATGCCTCGACGGGCGACCTCCTGCGCGCCTACGTCATGAAGGAGACCGCGGGCGCGCTCGATGTGACCGCAAGCGTAGGCACCCTCGATGCGGCCAGAAGCGGGGTGCGCATTGGCGCGCAACGACTGCAGGACGAGCTGAGCAAGGACGGAATGCCGGAGGCGGCGCCGCAGCCGGCGCGCGCCGAAGCGAAATCGTGATCGAGATGGTGGTTCTGCGGAAGAGCTGTAGCAGGCCGTTTTCTCGCGTACGAACAATCCATGCATCATGTGTAGTGCGCGTTAGCGGCGCTTGCGTGTTGCGCTGGCGCGGGCTTTGCCAGCCGCGTCCGCCTCGACCGCGTAGGCCCTCAGAAAGACGTCTGCCGCCGCCCGCGCGGCGGACGCGATCTGTTCGTCGGAGGGACGCTTGATGACGCCTTCGAGCACCAGCTGGACCGGTGCCCCCATGAGCAGACCTTGCATGTGGAGGGCGGCCCGCCAGGGATCGGCCTGACGAAAGCGGCCCTCGTGCATCTGCGCCGCGAGCAGGTCAGCGAATTTCTGCAGGTACTGTCTGGGACCGTGCTCGTACGCGAGCTTGCCGACCCGCGAGCGTCCGGCGTCCCCGATGCGTCCGGCCTCCCCGATCAGTAGCCGCCGGTACTGGACGATTTCGTCTGAAACGAGAGTGCGCATGGCCTTGTGCATGAAGCTCGCGAGTCCGGATCTCATGTCTGCGGCCCGCTCGAGCTCATCGAGCATCGGCCCCACGCTGACGCGCGCGATCTCGAGCATCACGGCCGCGAACAGCTCCTCCTTGGAGCTGAAGTAGCTGTAGAGCGTGCCCTTGGAGCCGCCGAGCCGCGTCGAGATGCCGGCCATGCTGGTCTGCGCATAGCCGTTCTCTCCGAATACCTCCCGGGCGGCTGCCAGGATCTCCTGGCGCTTCTCCTCGCTTTTCACACGCACTGCGCACTCCTCAAGATCGGACCAATAATCATACCAGACTGTACGAGTTTGCTTGACAAAGTCGAGACCGTGCGGTTTAATAGTGAACCGTACAGTACGGTATGTACATGGCCACGGACGAACAAGTGAATCAGAGGTGCACTGAATGATGTCGAATCCGAGCAACGGGGCGAGCTGGATCGCGGACTGTCTGCTGCAGAGCGCAAAGCTGGCCCGGGCTGCCGGCCGGCTCGAGTCCGGCTGCCCCGACGGCATCCGGCATTTTGCCGAGCTGGGCCTGACCGTGCCCTTGAGTCGAGCGCGGGCCGTCGAAGAGCAAATCATCCGACTCGAACGGGAGTCGGATCGTGAATAGAGCCAGCCGGAATCAGGTTGATCTGCCGGACTTCTGCTGGAGCAGCCTTTTTTGATGTCTTCGTGAAAATGAAAGGAGAAATACCGTGATCAAGATCCATAAGCTCGCCTGCGGCGCAATCCTTGCCGTATTCGCTTTCGCAACACTCAACACGTTCGCGCAGGAAGCCGGACTGCCGCCGACCGAAGGGATGCAACCTCCGCCTCCACCATCTCCACCCAGGCGCAACATCGACACCGACGTTTACAGAATGACGAAGCGCTACGGTTTATCGGATGATCAGGCGGCGCGGCTACGCGCAATCCTGAAGGACGAACAGCAAAAGACCGACGCCATGTTCAAGGATGATCCGCTTTCACCCAAAGATCTCGTCACCAGGATGAAGTCCATCAAGGATGATGAGACCACACGCGTCTGCGACATTCTGAATCCCGAACAGCGAAAGAAGTATCAGGACGACGTCAAACAGGTGCAAAGTACGCTGTCTCAGCCGCCCAATTTGCCCGCGCCGCCTCAACTTCCGCCGCTTCCAGGGCTCGGGAGTGCGGCTGCTTTATTCGTCGGACGACGGAAAGGTCTCTGCCTGTCGACGCCGGAAAGGGGGAAGGTCATGAATGCAGAGTCCCGCCTCGCTCGCTTGCGCAAATTGCTCTTGCCGGTTGCTGGTTTGCTAATCGCAGGCTGCCAGACCACGGCTCAAATGCTCGACGCTTCCCAGGCCCAGGCGATACAAACGGCGGAGAACCGGGCCCGCTTCGAAATGAATTGCCCCGGAGCCTCTGCTGCGGTGCTGTCGCGCACGTATGTCCAGGGGCCGTATGCGAATGGGTTTGCGTACGGGGCGTCGATTCGCGGCACGGACTTCGCCGAGTTCACCATCGGAATCAGCGGGTGTGGACGCCGCGATACCATGAACGTCGTCTGTCAGCCGGGGGCCAGCGAGTGCTTCCCGGCGGAGGGGCGCAAGCTGCTGCCGCTGCCCGGGTAATTGAAAGGCTTGCAACAACCCATGGAGGCGCACTTGTGCGCCTCTTCTCGCTTCCGTACGCCGCAACCACGCGCCGGTGGTCGCCCGGGGTGACTGCGGACCTGCTTCAGGATCGCGGCCGGCAGGCGCACCGGGGTGCTATTGCCCCATTTCACGATTTCGACGAGCATTCGACATCGAGATTGCTGCTCCTCCAGGGCAGGTTACGGCGATGTCTCCCGCCTCATTTGTACAGGCTCATGCCGCCCACGCCGACTGGCGAGTGGCCCTGGCCCAGGGACAGAGACAACTTCAGTCCCAGGTCGCAGCGCGTACCCCGCAACAGGGTGAAGCCGCCCGGTTCACGCTGGGCTGGTGTTATCTGACCGACTATTACGCGCCGCAGGCCGAGGCGATCCTCGATGAGCTGCACCGGGTTTTTCCCGGCGTGGCCTGGGTCGGCACGGTCGGTGTGGGCGTAGCCGCCAGCGGCGTGGAATATTTCGACGAGCCGGCCCTGGTGCTGATGCTGGCGCCGCTGGCGCGCGAATCGTTCCGGCTGTTCTCGGGGCGCCAGCCCCTGCCCGCGGAAGCGTCCGGCTTCGTGGTCCATACCGCGCTCGTCCACGCTGAGGGCAGCACCCCCGATGTGCAGGAGTTGCTGTTCGAGCTGAGCGCTCGCACGGCCACCGGTTATCTGTTTGGCGGGCTGTCGTCGGCGCGAAACCGTACCCTGCACATGGCCGATAGCGTATACACGGGCGGTCTGTCCGGAGTGGCCTTCGGCCCCGAAGTCGGTCTGGTCTCGCGAGTAACCCAAGGCTGCCAGCCGATCGGCCCGCTGCGCAAGATCACCAAGGCCGGGCGCAATCTCGTTTTCAGCCTGGACGGCAAGCCGGCACTCGATTGCGCGTTGCAGGATCTGGGGCTGGACCGGGGCCTGCCAGATGACGAGCTGTCCGACGCGCTCGGAAGCACGCTGGTGGGCTTGATCACCGAAGCCGAAGACGTGCCGACGCGGCCCGGACAGTTTGGCGCGGACACCGTCGTGCGACATCTGGTCGGCGTAGACCGGCAGCACCAGATTCTGGCGATCGCCGACCAGGTCGAGCCGGGGATGGGACTGGCTTTTTGCACGCGCGACGCCGAAGCCGCACAGCTCGACCTGGTGCGCATCGCGACGGAAATCCGCGACGAGGTGGAAAGCGGCGCCGCGAGGCACATGGCCGGCGCGCTATATGTCAGCTGCTCGGGCCGCGGCGGGCCGCATTTCGGCGCGCCGCACGCCGAGTTGCAGATCGTGCGCAAAGCCCTGGGCGATGTGCCGCTGGTCGGCTTTTTCGCCGGCGGCGAGATCGCAAGGCATCACGTCTACGGCTACACCGGGGTATTGACGGCCTTTACCACGCCGGGCTGAGGTGAGACCACTGATGTGGCTGCGGCGAAAGCTTGCTTCCGTCTGGGAGGCGCTATGTGACGCCGGCGCCGTCCTCTACCCGTGTCGCTTCAGCCTGTTCGTAATCGTTGCCGGTGCGGCCCTGCTGCTTCTCACCGCCCAGGGACAGGAGCTCGCGGTGCGCTTGCCCGACGAGCCGCTCTTCTGGCGCGAGCTGGCCTTCCATGCCTGCGTTTTTCTATGGGGGTTCGAGAGCTGGTACTGGGCGCGGATCATGCTGGACTTCACGTTCAGCCGGGATCGCCAGAGCGATGTGCACGGTCGGCTGCTGTCGTCCCGTCAGCAGTGGCTCGTGAACCACTTGCCTCGAATTCTCGCCGCGGCCGCGTACCTCATCGCCGGCTTTGCGCTTCTGCTTGCCAGATCGTGGATCGATCTTGCCGCAACGGCGGCAATCGGCATCGGGTTTTACTCGGGTTTGGTGCTTCGGCTGGCTTTCACGGAAGGGCTGCGCCGCATCCTTCCAGGCGCGCTGCGCGAGTACGCGAGCAGCTGGTTCGGACAGCCCGGTTTGCGGCCAGCGAGCATCCAGGACCTGCCGCCGGTCTCAAGGGGTGTGCTCTACCTCAGCCTCGTGCTGGCAGGCATCTGCACCGCGTTGGTCCTCATCGATGCGGTCGCGTTCGGCTGGGCGCTCGGGGCGGCCGCTGTGCCATTCCTGGGCCTGGCACTGATCGTGCCGGTTGGCAGCCTGTTCGTCTATTGGTCGCGCGTGGGCGGCCCGCCCGGGACGCGCCACGTGAGCAGCTATCCCGCGGTGACGATGCTGGTCATCTGGGCGCTTATCGTCGAGGTGGGTTTCGACCGCCTTGCCGACAACCATGTCGTGCGCGTCGCTCGCGACGAGCGGCCCCCGGCACGGCTCGATCTGGCCGAGGCGGCTGCGCGCTGGCATGCAGCGGCAACCGCCGCGTGGGGCAGCGAAGACCCGCCCCTGGTCATCGTGGCCACGTCGGGTGGCGGCCTGCGGGCGGCCTACTGGACGGCGACAGTGCTCGGGGCGCTGCAAGATGCCGATCCCGACTTCAGCAGATACGTCTTCGGCATCAGCGGTGTCTCCGGCGGAAGCTTGGGCGCAGCCGTTTTCGTCACGCTGCTTGCCGAGGCCGACGAGCTCGATATCTCACGAATCTGCGCGACTGACGGGCGCTCGCGCGGGATGATTGAATGCGCGGGTCAGGCCGTTCTTGCGCAGGACTTTCTCGCGCCTGTCGGGGCTGCGCTGCTCTTCCCGGACCTGATGCAGAAGTTCCTGCCCATATTTCCAAACGGCCGGGATCGGGCGGCGGCACTGGAGCGATCATGGGAACGCGCCTGGGGCCGCGCCGGCCTGAGCCAGAACGCATGGGCCGACCGCAACTTCACGTCGCTATGGAGCGCAGCCGGCGCCGGCGCTCCAGCACTGCTGCTGAACGGCACCTACGTCGAGAGCGGCAAGCGGATCATTACGAGCAATCTGCGCATCCAGCAGAGCGTCTTCAACGACGCCTACGACGTTTTCGACGACTTGATTCATGTCGACGTTCCGATCAGCACCGCCGCTCTGAACAGCGCGCGCTTCCCCTACCTGTGCCCGGCCGGCACGCTGCGTACGCGCGGTAAGCTCGATCGCCACGGCCACATCGTCGACGGCGGATATTTCGAAGATTCCGGCGCCGTCACGGCACGCGAGCTGCTGCGCGGCGTGCTGCAGGAACTGGCTCGCGAGGGCAGGAAGGCGCGGCCAGTCCTGATCCAGATCAGCGACGATCCCGAGTTGAAACCGGACGACCTCGATCTGAGCGAGACAGCCCGGCTGGCGCCGCGGGCGAGCAATGGATGGGGAAACGAAGCGCTCAGTCCGCTTCGTGCGCTGCTCAATGCGCACAGGGGTCGGGGCACTCTGGCCTACAAGCAGTTCCTCCGCGAGGCGCCGGACGAACGCCGCGCCCATTTCAGGCTATGTCCGGTCGCCGGAGAACCGCCCCCCGCGCTCGGGTGGGTACTGTCGCGTGCGTCGATGGAGCAGATGCGCCGGCTTGTGCGCGACGACACCTGCGAAAACAGGCGGACGTTCGCAAGGGTGCTGGCCGCCATCAATCGGACGAGTGCACCAGCGCATTAATGGGGACGGCAGTTCCCATGGCCAGATAGCCGGCACGATTCGGATGCACATGATCACCAGGCCCGCCGATGCTGGTGTTGGGGACGTACTGCGCCTTGAGCGCGCCGGTCTGCGGATCGGTCGTCACGGCGTAGAAGTCCACCACGGTGTCGAAAAGGCCGCTCGACTTGATGAAGCTGTTCAGCAAAATCCGTTCAGCGGCCGCCGCCGGGGTGCCGCCGTTGCCCGCGGCACCCACTTCGCTCGTAATCGTCGTGCCCACCAGGCGGATGCCCGGAATGCTCGCTCGCAGCTTCTGTACGACCTCCTGCACGCCCGCTTCGATGGCCGCAGCACCGGTACCGGCTGAGACGTCGTTCGTGCCCTCGTGCCAGATCAACGCAGTCACGCCCGACAGGCCCAGGACGTCGCGCGAAAGACGCTCGACCGCCGATGGGCCTCCGGCGACGGGGTGGGTCGGGTCATAGACGGCCGGCCCGACGATCTGATTGCCGCCGATGCCCTCGTTGACGACCACCACGCGATCGCCATAGGCGGCGTGAAGGCGCCGTGCGAGCACGTTCGGCCAGCGGTCGTCGCCATTGATCGTGGAGCTCGTCCCGTCGGTGATCGAATCGCCCAGCGCGACCACCAGTTGGGTGCCTTCAGGGGCCATCATGTCAAGGGCGTCGATGAAGTACCAGGACGTGGTGCTGGTCGGAAAGGCAGCGTCGTCCTCGATCTGTCCGACCGAGCCGGCGCCCGGGGCGGTGACATAGGACGTCGTCATGGCCTTCGCGTGCCAGGTCATCGGGCCGCTCTGGCCGACCGTGTGAAAGCTGATGGCGAGTTTGCGTCCCAGAAGATAGGAGCGACCTTGATCGCTGTCGTTCACAAACGGCAGAGACACCGGATCGCTCCACTCGGTTTGCCCGGGCTGCAGCGTCAGGCTGCCGTTGCCGCCGAACGTGATCGGCTGGGTGGTACCGCCCTCGATCGTCGCGCCGGTCTTTTGCAGGCCCACGAAGATCCCGTCGAAAGTGATCGCCTGGTTGCCCACCAGGTTGGTGAAGCGCACTCGCATTTGCGAAGACCACAGATCGGGGCGGACGATCAGGCGGAAGGTCTGGTCGTTCGCGCTGCTGGTGGGAAAGGCGAAACTCAGATCCGGCTGAGCGACGGCGGCTCCGCTCGGGTAGGGGCCTTGCGGGGAGGCTGCCCAGGAGGTGATCCACACCCGCCTGCCCTGCGCCGAGGCGGCTGTCATGGCGAAGGCCGTGACCAGGAAAATGACGACGCCGAGCAGAGCGAAGAAGCGACGGGGCGAGTACGAGAAAGAAACGTGCAGGTGGAGGGAATTCATGGCGTCTCCTTGGCCGGTCTTGGTGGCTCGACCTGATCTGCGCGCGCGATTTGTTCGCGGTCGGCGCGATTGCCGCAGCGCGTACGTATCCGCGGGGCGTCAATCCTAGCTGTGCAGGCCGGTGCGGGTCTTGCAGATTCTTTGGAAGGATTTGTCGATTCTTACGGTCGACATCGATGGTTCAGACCACTAGTGAGGTGTGGTCAGCGAGATGCCACCCGCAGAGGCTCGCGACGCAATGGCCTGACAATGGCGCGGGGTCCACCAAGGACGTGGCGGCGCAGGCGCATCCCCGCCGCGTCCAGCAGCATGCGCCCGGCCCACCGGTACACGTTGAATTGCTGGATCAGCGCCCGCATCAATCGCATGCGCTGGCGCTGCTGGGCCGGCGGCATGCCCAGCGCGAGATGCAGCGCCCTGGCGCATTGGTCGATGTCGTACGGGTTGACCACCAGCGCCTCCGGCAATTCACGCGAGGCACCCGTGAAGTGGCTGAGCACCAACACGCCGCGCTCGTCGTCACGACAGGCGACGAATTCTTTCGCCACCAGGTTCATGCCATCGTGCAGACTGCTGACGTAGCACAGGTCGGCGGCGCGGTAATGCTGGTAGACCTTTTCCGGTTCGTGGTGTTCGACCTTCAGGATGATCGGTGGCGGTCCGTCGCCGGTGAAGCGAGCGTTGATTCTTGTCGCCAGCGTCCGCACTTGCATCTCGAAGGACTGGTACTCGGGAATGCTCGAACGCGACGGGGCGGCGATCTGGATGAAAGAGAACTTGCCGATCCATTGTGGTTCAAGCTCCAGCAGGCGCTCGATCGCGCGAAAACGCTCCAGGATGCCCTTCGTGTAATCGAGCCGGTCGACGCCGATGCCAAGCAGATGGTCCTCGGGCAGAGCGTTTCGTTGCCGTATATCGGCCCGGCACACTTCAACTGGCTCTTTCAACGACTCGGACGCCAGCGGCCACTCGATCGAGATCGGGTAGCGTTTGATCGCGGTCGGCGCGCCGCCATGCGTAACGATGAAGCTTTCCCGGTCCACGCGCGCCTCGAGCATGCGGTCGACCGTGTCCACGAAATTGTTGCAGTGGAATTGGGTGTGAAAGCCGAGGATGCTGCTCCCCAGGAGGCCCTCGAGGATTTCGGCGCGCCATGGACAGATCGCAAAGGCCTCGGGATTCGGCCAGGGGATATGCCAGAAGGCGATGATCGTTGCCTCGGGCAGCCGTTCACGGATCATCCGCGGCAGCAGCGCAAAGTGATAGTCCTGCACCAGCACGATCGGGTTGGTGCTGTTCGCCTCCTCGACAACCGCCTGGGCGAACTTCTGGTTGACGGCGACATAATGGTCCCAGTCGGTGCTGCGGAAGACCGGTCGAACATGGGCGATGTGGCACAGTGGCCATAGGCCTTCGTTGGCGAATCCATAGTAGTAGCCCGCTTCCTCCTCGGCAGTCAGCCAAAGGCGCCGGATCTGGTAGGCCGGATGCTCCGGGGGGACGGCAACGCGATCATGCCTGTCGACCATGTCGCGGTCGGCCGAACCGCTTCCGTGTGCGATCCAGGTGCCCGAGCAGGCGCGCATGATCGGCTCGAGCGCTGTGACGAGCCCGCTGGCGGGACGTCGTACCTCGATTCGGCCATCACGCCGCTCGTGCAGATAAGGCTCGCGGTTGGAGACCACGATCACCTCTTCGCCGCGCAAGTCCTGGCGAAGAATCTGTCGCAGCGTCTCCGGGGCCCATGCAAGCTGCGCCTCGTCGCGCATCTGCACCTCGGAGCGGACATCGCGCATCAATTCACGCAGATCCCTCTCGATCGGCCGCAACTCGGGTATGCCGGTCCTCCCGGTCGGCCGCCGCCAGCCTTCGCCGCGCAGCATGGCCTGCATCCCCTGGACCAGGCCTCGCCGGCTGAGTTCGGCCATCACGACCGTGATCAGGGATACGATGACCGCCAGTGCCACGAAGAAGTAGAGCAGGTACTGCTTCGCTTCGTGGCTGCGCCGCTGGATGAAACTCATGTCATGCACCAGGATCAGGCGTCCGACCGCGCCGGTTTCGCCGGCGATTGGCCGCACTGACACATGCAGCGTCCCGTGGTCGGTTGCCAGTACACGCTGCCCGGGATCAGAGAAGCGGTCCAGATCGCGGCAGGTCACCGACCTCGGAAACGACTTGGTCGCGATCATCTGGCTGCCGGCATTCTCGCAAAGTCCGATCGCGTAAAACCGATCGTCCTGCGTGATCTTGGTCAAATACGCCACCGTCTTGTAACGCGAGCTGGTAGCCACGTCCTCCAGCAGCGCGTCCTGCATCGTGCTGGCGATCAATGCGGAGCGAACGTCCAGGTCGCGCATGAACCAGCGCAACGTCAGACTGTCGACCAGCGGAACAACCGCGTACGCCATCAACCCGAGTGCAACGCCCAGTGGCAGGACGGAACGCAGGGAAAGTCGCATGATCGGTCCTTCGTCAACCTCATTCGACCAGCGCCAACTCGCTTCGGGAAGGCGGAGGCATGAATCGCGGGCCGGTGGGATCCTTGACGGTGTGCCGGACGATTGTCTCGATTCGGCGCTTCATCATGTCGTCCAGCCTCCACCCCATCGCTGTCTTCAGAGGGTCGAGTTGCTCCGGGCGCTGCGCACTCCATAGCGCAACAGTGTTTTCCTGGTCGAGCACCCATCGAGCCGCCAGTGCGATCAGCGGCACGCCGTAGCACGCCCGCGCGTGTCGATCGAGCGCTGATGCGGCCGAAGCAACTTCAGACAGCCCCGCCTCGTGAAACGTTGGGTCGTGGCGTCGCAGGCCGTTACCCTGGAGCCGCGCCGTCGCAGGGATCGGCCCTGTCAAAAGGGCCCGACTAAGCGTGTCGTGGCACAAAACGGCAATGTTGTGTCGCTTTGCGTATGACACGACGCTGCCTTCAGCCTCGTGTTCAAACAGGTTGTACGCTGCTTGCAGCGCGTGGATGGGCGCAGCCTGCCGGAACTCATCCATTTGTGCCGGAGAGTAATTTGATACCCCGATCGCACGAATCTTTCCTTCCTGCAGCAAGCGCGCGAGCGTTTTCGCGGTCTCGTGGATTGGAGTGAGCGGGTCCGACCATCGCACGATATAAAGATCGATATGGTCGGTCCGAAGGCGCCGCAGCGACTGCTCGGCCTCTCTTCGGACATGCGCAGGCGAGGAGTTCCTGCGTACCTTGCCGTCTCGCCATTCCAGCCCCGTTTGGGTCGCGATGATTGCGCGGGCACGCAGGCCGTCTGAAAGTACCGTGCCGACCATTCTTTCGGCCAGGCCGAACCCGTATACCGGCGCCGTATCAATGAGGGTAATTCCACGCTCGATGGCTGAACGGATGGTGGACATCGACCGCACGAGGTCGGCGGTATTGCCACCCCAGGCCCAGCGGCCGATCGGCCCGGTGTCCAGTCCGATGCGCGAAGCGGCAATGCCGGACGTGCCAATATCAATCGTTTCCATGGTTTCGCTGGTCGCGCTCACACGCGGATGAAAAGACCCGCAGTCGGGTGTTCACATGCTGAGAGCGCGAAGTTAACGACGTGATTCAAACACCGGCGTGCGGCGTTACGGACGAAACGCGGAGCAGGCGACCTGCCAGCGTGACGTAGCGCTGTCCCGAGGACGCGCTACGCCTGTAATGGGCTGATACGCACTAAAGAGCAAATTGATGGGAAACGAAGCGCCTGGTCCGCCTGGCACGCCGCTCAAAACGCCCGGGGCTCGCGCGCGTCACGGCTTGCGGGTGCACGGATAGGCCGCAAGAAGCGGAGCAGAGGCCAATTCGGCACCGGACCTGTTCGACTCGCCCGGGTGTTCATCGATGTACTTCAGAACGATCGCCGGGAGCTTCTCGTCGGTGACATCGGCGGGGATGCACAGGAACCTGATGCTGTCCGAGCTGAGTGTGTTGGCCACGCCGAGAACAAAGCCTATGAAGATGGCACCCTTGGAAACGTCGGCCTCCGGAACACGTCGGGAATCGTCGGCCATGAACCGCCGATAGGAGTCGGCCGTTTCCCTCAAGGCCGGGCCCGACAATATGGTTGTGGCCTTCGCGTCGGTCGGGCTGAGCAAGCCCGGCGCCGCGCCCAGCAGGCAGATCGATAACAGGGAAAGTGCGGCCTTGTTCATATTCGCCTCGTCCAACGTCCCGGCGCGAGAGGATAGCCTGGTACCTGTCAGCGGGTACACTTGGCTGTCGGGTCAACGGGACGGGAAAGCCGAGTATGTCCAGCACGCCGGAGCAGCCGCAGGCGGATAAGGACCTTGACCTGGAGGCCGTGCGCGAGGTCGAAGCGGCCGTGGCCCATCTTGCCGAGCGGTTCGCGCAGCGCGACCCGAAGGTTTCCGCCGCGTTGCAGCGCGAGGTCCACGTCCTGCGCGGTCTGCTCGCCGGGCACGCACCGGCAAGCGGTGGCGCGCGCGGCAGCCTGCATCGGCTGCGCGAGCTCTACGATTCGGTCCTGATCGAGGAAACCAAGGACGCAAGCCTGCTGATCCTGCTCAATCGCCTTCTTGGCGTCTGACAGGTCTCTGAAAGCCGTTGCGCGGGTCGATTTGGACTGGCTCGCCCGCCACCGTCATTTCCGCGCGGCGGCCTGGCCCTGTTCCAGCAGTTTGCTCACCACCGCGGCCACGCGCTGGTTCATCGCCTCATCCGGGCTGGCCGGGGTGGCATACCACTGCGACAGCAGCTCCTCGGCCTTCGGTCGCTGCTCGCGGCCGCCACGGAACCGGTCCTGCAGGCGTTCCAGCTGGCGCCGTCGGCGTGCCGGGGCCGACTGCTCGGGTGTCGGCAGATCGAGCGCGATCTCCAGGTCGATCAGCAACGCTTCGCGCGCTTCGCGGCCCGCCGCCAGCGCGTCCTCGTCCAGGTCCTCGGCGGGCGCGGCCTGCTGGGCCAGAGCATCCAGCCGGGTTCGATGCGCCTGGCGCTGCAGCGCGTCGATGCGCTGCTGCGTTTTTTGCTGCAAGTCGCGCGCGCGCTGATCGAGAGCATCGCTCGGCGCGCCGGCGCCCGGCTTGGACGCGTCCCACTCGGTTCGAAACTGCGCCAGCGCGCGCTTGATCTGACCGGCGTCGGTGCCCGCGACGGTGACTTCGAAAGCGTCCAGCAACGCCACGCGAGCCTGCGCGCGCTTTTCGCGCTGCGCGGCCTGTTCGGCGCGCTCCGAATCGCGGCGCGCGAACACCGCGTCGCAAGCGGCGCGGAAGCGATGCCACAACCTCTGCTCTTCACCCCGCGGCAGCCGCAGCGAGCCCGCCTCGTTGCGCCAGCGTTCCTGCAAGGCCTTGGCCTCGGTCATCGCGCCGCGCAAGTCCGGCAGTTCACGCAACGCCTCGGCCGCGCCGATCAATTGCTCGCGGCGCTGCACTTCCGAGGAACGCGCAGCCGCCACGCGCTGGTCGATGTCGGCAATCAGCGCGTCAAAGCGTTTGCGCAACAGGCGTTCGTCGCGGAACCCGGCCCGTGCTGCAGTGCGCCAAAGATTCAACGCCTGGGTGCGCCGGGCTTCGATCGCGGCGTAGTCCGGCTGCTCCCAGTCCACTGCCGCGACAAAGGCTTCCCATTGGGCGCACAGCGCCTCCTTTTCCGTGCGCGCCTGCGCGCGGCGGGCCGCTTCCTCGGCGCGCAACGCGGCCACCGGCCGGTAGGCTTTTACCAGCGCCGCATCGAAACGCTCCCACTCGCCGTGCGCCGGCACGGGCTGACTGCCCAGCTGCTTCCACTCCTCGCGCAGCGCCGGCACCGCGCGCGCCAGGTAATCCACATCGTGCTGGCCGGCCAAAAGCTCTTCGGCAGCCGCAACCAGGTGCGAGCGCTTCTGCGCGACTCCCCACTTGGCCCACCCGCTCAGTTCGACCAGGCGGGTCTGTGCGTGCTGATACCGCGACGCCAGCTCGCCCCGCAGTGCGGCGCTGCCGAGCGCGGCCTTGATTCTCTTGGCCGCCGCGTCCGCGTCGGCCAGGTGTCCGCCCTCGAGCGCCTGTTCCATCTGCTCCAGCAGGGTGCGCACCGCATTCAGATCGATCCTGGGCTGCGGCGCCGGCGGTTCCGCGCTGCGCGCGGGCGCGTGTTGCGGGGGCGTTTGCGGCGGCGCCTGCAGCGCCTGCCAGCGGGTTTGAAGCCCTTCGCGCATTTCCGGGTAATCGGGCTTTGGCAGCGCCTCCCACGCCGCCGCTGTGGCGGGCTCGATCGGCTGCGCGCCCAGCGCGGACAGGAATTGCTCGCAAGTCTGAATGCGCAAGGCGTCCGCCTCCAACTCCGACAGGCGCGTCTGAATCTGGTGCAGCGCCCCGACCAAGGTCTGCCAGGCGGCCTTCCCGCTGAGCCAGTCCGGAAGGTTGGCGCGTGCCAGATCGAGGGACGAATACCGTTGGCGCCATTGGTCCAGCAACTGCGCCTCTGGCCACGCGCCGTTGGCGCACTGCGCCGCCAGTTCGGCCGCTTCGTCCCGACAGGTTTGCAGATTGCGCCGCGCCTCCGATTCCTGCCTCAGACGCTCGTCGGCCTGATCCAGCAGCGCGCGGCATTCGGTCAGCGGTTCGCCGGCGCTTTCGAGTGCCTGCAACTCGCCTCGCAGATCGAGCAAGGACGACACCGCCAGCGGGGCGTGCTCCAGCAACTCGTGCAGCGCGACGGCCAGTTGCGCCGCCCGCTGCGCCCGATCGGCGCTGTGGCGCCGCTGCCGCAGCACGTCGGAGCAGTGCCGGAACACCCCTTTGTCCTTGCCCCGGCTCAGGCGGGCGACGAGCCCCAGAATGTCGGGATCCGAGATTCGTTGCACCGCGGCGACGCGCACCTCGGCGAAGCGACCGTGCACCGCAACCTCGCCCAGGCAGGTGTCACCACTCAGAGTCTCCAGCCAGTGCAACGCCAGCGACTTGTCGGGCAGATGGCATACGGCGGCGACCCAGACGTCGGGTCCATCGTCGGGCGATGGCATCCTGCGCAACGCGGCCAGCGCGCAGCCCAATTCCTCGGCCAGGCGTCGCCGGTGTTCGACGTCGGTGGCCGTGGCCAACGCCGCCCGGGCAGTATCCGGCTCTACGGTCGGCAGGGACCCGGATCCGGCGGGTCGCCCGGCCCTGTGCACGGGCGATTCCGCAGGCGGGCTGCGCAGCAGATCGTTGAACCAGGTCATTGCAATCGGGCAAACGCGGGACGCGGAAGCCAGATCGTACTGATGTTTCGGGAAATGGTTGAAAAACCACTCCCGCCGGAAGCCGCGCCGCCTGCGCGGCGGCGCAGCCCCAACCCAGCCCCGCCAATTAAGGAGGCAGGGAGCGACCCGAGGCGGGGGTCAGAGTATCAGCCGCCCGAGCTCGGAGCTACCGGTACCCACGCTTCCGGGCATTGCCGGACATACGGGTAGTACGCTCGCGCCGAGGGACAGTAGTACCAGTAAGCCGGAGGCGGCGGCGCCGAAGGCAGCGCACCTGCGTCCGGCACTGCATACATCGGGTACGACTCGTAGTACGGGTATGACGAGTACGGGTAGTCCCAACCCCACCACGGGTCCCAATACGGTCCCCAGCCCCATCCGACTCCCCAACCCCAGCCGAAGCCGCCGCGGAAACCGTCGTGGTCGTGGTCGTGGTGGTGCCAGCCTCCGCCCCAACCACCGTGGCCGCCCCAGCCGGCGCCGCCATGCCCGGACCAAGCGCCGCCGCCGCCATGGCCTGCCCAGCCACTGGTGCGTCCTGCGGAGTGCCCCCCGCCGCTGAAATGACCTCCGCCGCCGGAATGACCTCCGCCGCCGGAATGACCACCACCGCCATTGAACGCAGCGGCGGGTACAGGGCAAACCGCAAGCAGCAACGACGCCACCGTTGTTGCAAGCACAGCCGAATGCATCTTCACTTCGAACTCCTTGCGGCGCGAGCCGCGTCGAACGACGCCGCATCAACGCGTACTACTTAGGCCCACAAAGACTACTTCGAGTTCAAGACTAAGGGTAACTTTCCGTATCCGGCGCCCCGCGCGTCGCCGCGCCGCAGCGAACCACTATCGAAATCGGCAACGCGCAATCGCCTGCAGTAAACAACGCGCCGGGGGGACCGGATGATGACCAGATCGTTCGAATTTAATTCGGTCCGGGTTGTGCCCTGGCTGGCCGCGGCGCTGCTGTGGTTCGCCAACGCGGGCGGGCAGGTGGCCATTGCGGGGCCCAACGATATTGTGGCCCCGATCGTGCAGGCGATCGTGGAATCAAACCGGTTGTACCTGGGGTGGAGGGTGTTTCAAGCCAATTGCGCCCGCTGCCATGGCGCGGACGCGACCGGCACCGACAAGGGTCCCGATCTGCTTGCGCGCGTCAGGACGATGAGCCAGGAAGAATTCATCGGCACCGTGCTGCGGCGCTACCAATGGGTGTTGCCGTCTGGCGAGGGGGCCGGCGGGGGCAGCGCACCCGACGCACTGATTGCCGATCTGGCGCAGCGCCAACGCGGTGAGCTGCAGATGCCCGCCTGGGAAAAGGAACCGGCGGTGACGGCGCATATTGCGGACCTGTACGACTACCTGCAGGCGCGGGCCAATGGATCGCTCGGGCCGGGCCGCCCCCCGTGGCCCGGCAACTGACGGCTCGCTTGTTCAGCGTCCGACGCGGCGGATGCACGATTGCATTTTGCACGCGGCGCGCCGCGCTGGACTGATCAAGGTCAAAGTCAGTACGATCCCACAGCGTCAATGGGAACAAGCTCGATGCAGACCTCGCTGATATTGACGATCGTCGGGCCGGATCGCCCGGGCCTGGTGAACCTGATTTCGGACCAGGTGACAGCCTTCGGAGGCAACTGGCTCGAGTCGCGCATGGCCAACCTGGCCGGACAGTTCGCGGGCATCGTTCATCTGCACGTTCCGGAGGCCAACGCCGAATCGCTGGTCGCCGCGTTTCGCGACCTGGAGGCGCGCGGGCTGCGCATCGTCGTCACGCGCGCCTCCGAAGGAACAGGCGATACGTCGGGGCGGCGCATCAGGCTGGAGCTGGTGGGGCAGGATCGGCCCGGAATCGTGCGCGACATCTCGCATGCGCTGGCAAGCCGCGGCGTCAGCATCGACGAGCTGGTGACCGATGTGGTCAGCGGCTCGATGTCCGGGGAAAGCCTGGTGCGTGCTTCCGCGCAGCTGCGGCTTCCATCGCACCTGGCCACGGCGCAGCTGCGCCATGCGCTCGAGGCGCTCGCGAACGATTTGATGGTCGATCTGACGCTGGACGACAGCGCTGCTGTCAAGTAAGTCGTAAGTCGGATTGGCAGCGCGCTTACTTGGCGTCGCGATATCGGGGTACCCCGATTCGCATGCGATGTTCTGCGACTTTGTCAATCGGATGTGCACCGCAAGGATGTGCGCCGCAAATCTGATATCCGGTATTTCCATCACGCGCTGCGACACGCGGCGCCTTTTTTTATTTGCGCCTTCGCGTCGTGTTTGAGTTCGCTTTCTCGTCTAAGGCGAAAGCCTCACGCGAAACTACCAGTTGCTCGATCAGGTGCTCGCATCGAGGCGTGCTGTCGCTGTCGAAGCAGGGACACCATGCCACCGTCGCCGCACGAACATTATGCAAATGAACCCTTGTTGAACACGTGGTTGAGCGACAATACCCGCGAAGCGTTGATAGACTGCCGCGCTTGGGTGGCAATGTACGAATGCGAGTTGTCGGTCTCAAAGCCGTTGCGCCGGAACGCGCAGTACTGCGGGGCTGTTACGCAATGAATTCGGCGCCGATGACCGGGAGCACCGCAGGGTTGCGACCGATCGAGCGGAAGATCCAGGCTGTATTCGCAGGAGGCTTGGCGACGCTGGGTGTGTTGGGTGCCGTTTCGTACTTTGGCATCCATCAGTTGCTGGTGCAATCGGCGTGGGCCGAGCACAGCCGCCAAGTCATCGAATCCGTGCATACCGTTCTTGCGTCGCTGGCGGACGCTGCGGCCGCTGAGCGCGGCTTCGTGCTCACCGGCGACGAGCTATTTGCCGAGCCGTATCAGCGCGCCGCTCTTGGAGCCAACGACGGCGTGCGCGCTCTGCGCGCGCTGACAGCCGACAACGCCGAGCAGCTGCGGCGGATCGATGCCATCGAACCCCTGCTGAGCCAGCGCCTGGCGAGGTTTTCCGAGGCCATCGATCTGAGGCGGACCAAGGGGTCCGCGGCAACTGCATTGGCCATCGCGGCCGACCCGGGGCCGCTGAGCCGGGACCCGCTGCGGGGCGCCGTCGAGGATTTCAAATCGGCGGAGCAGGCGTTGCTGCGCCAGCGCGAGGCGCTGGCACGCGAGCGTGGTGAAGAAGCGGCCGCTGTGCTGGCCAGCGGCGGCGCGCTGGCGGTGCTGTTGCTCTGCGTTGCGGTGGTCGTGATCGGACGCGCGTTTGCCAAAGCCCGTCGGCTCGAGATGGAGCTCAGGGAAGACCACGCTCGCCTGGAAGAGTCGATGCGGCAGCGAACCGATCAGCTGGGCCGGATCAACGAGTCGCTGCTCGAAAACGAGCAGCGCCTGGCCAGCGTGATCGGCTCGGCGATGGACGCGGTGATCACGATCGACGATCGGCACAGGATCACGCTGTTCAATAGCGCCGCGGAAATCATGTTCGGATACCGCTCGGTCGAGGTGGTCAGCCAGCCGCTGGAGCAGCTGATCCCGTCACGCTACCGGGCAGGGCATGCCGAACACATCGAAGGATTCGGCCGCACCCGGGTGACGCGCCGCAAGATGGGCCAGCTCGGACGCATCTACGGGCTGCGCCGCGACGGGACCGAATTTCCGATCGAAGCGGCCATTTCGCAGGCCGACGCGGCCGGTCACAAGCTGTATACGGTGATTTTGCGGGACATCTCGGAACGGATCCGCACCGAGGAGGAGATCCTGCGACTGAACGCGCAGCTCGAGCAGCGCGTGGAAGAGCGCACGGCCGAGCTTCAGGCGGCCAACCAGGAGCTGGAAAGCTTCGGCTATACGGTGGCGCACGACCTGCGCGCGCCGTTGCGGGCGATGGAGGGCTTCAGCCAGGCCTTGATGGAGGACTATGGCGAGCGCGTCGACGGCGAGGCCCGCGGCTACCTGGACCAGATCATTCGCGGCAGCCGGCACCTGGGTGAGCTGATCGACGGCCTGCTTCAGCTGTCGCGCAGCGTGCGAGGCGAATTGCGCCGCGATCGGGTCGATCTGTCGGCTTTGGCCGAGCAGATCCTGGCGGAGCTTGCGCGCGGCGAGCCGTCGCGCACCGTATCCTGTCAGGTCGAGCGCGGCCTGACGGCTCGCGCCGACGCCCGGATGATGGAGATCGTGATGCGCAACCTGCTGGACAACGCGTGGAAGTACACCACGCACACGGCGGCAGCGAGCATCCGCGTGTCCGCCGGCGAGGAGGGCGGCCAGCGCGTTTTCCAGGTCGCGGACAACGGCGTCGGGTTCAACATGGCGCACTCGCAAAAACTGTTCCAGCCGTTCCAGCGCCTGCATCGGCAGGACGAGTTTCCGGGGATCGGGATTGGATTGGCCACGGTGCAGCGCATCGTGCATCGGCACGGCGGACAGATCCGTGCGACCTCGGCTCCTGGTCAAGGCGCCGAATTCTGCTTCTCTTTGCCGTTTTCGGGCGACGAGTTAGCGGGGAAGATCGATGACAGTGAAAACCATGCTTCTGGTCGAAGACAACCAGCAGGACGAGTTGCTGATCTTGCGGGCGCTGCGCAAGGTGAATCTGGCCAATCACGTGGACGTGGTCCGTGATGGGCAGCAGGCGCTCGACTACCTGTTCGGCGAGGGCGAGTTTGCCGAGCGCGCTGGCAGCGATCCGCCGGCCGTAATCCTGTTGGACATCAACCTGCCTCGAGTCGGCGGATTCGATGTGCTCAGTCGAGTCCGCAGCGAGCCGCGCACCAAGCTGGTTCCGGTCGTGATGCTGACCTCATCGGACGAGGAGCGTGACCGGCTCCGCAGCTACGAGGGCGGGTGCAACAGCTTCGTGCGCAAGCCGCTCGACTTCTCGGAATTCGCGCAAACGGTGGCACGGCTCGGCATCTACTGGGTGGCCACCAATGAACCCGTGTGATAGGGCAGCGCGCGTGGGCAGCTCGCTGAAGATCCTGGTGGTGGAGGACACCGAATCCGATTTCCAGCTGATCGAGCGCCATTTGCGCCAGCACGGCCTGGACGCCGACTGCCTGCGCGTGGCCACCTTCGAGGCCCTCTCGCGTGCCTTGGAAGTAGAGTCGATCGATCTGGCGTTGGTTGACTACCACATTCCCGGTCTGGAAATCCGGGACAGTCTGGCAAAAATCCGCAGCGATGCGCCGGGAGTGCCGGTCATCCTGATGTCGGGCAGTATCGGCGAGGAAGCCGCCGTCGAGCTGCTCAAGCAGGGCGTGTGGGACTTCGTTCTGAAGGACCGCCTGGCGCGCCTGGTGCCGGCGATCCAGCGCAGCCTGCGCGAAGTGGCCGAGCAAGGCGCCCGGCGCCAGGCTGAAGAGCAGATGCGCCTGGCCGCGGTCGCGTTCGAGAACACACTCGAAGGCATCATGGTGGCGGACGCTTCGCATCGCATCATATCGGTGAACCGCGCGTTCACGCAGATCACCGGGCATTCGCCGGAGCAGGTGCTGGGTCGCGATGTGAGCGTGCTCGGCGCCGATGGTGAGGACAGCGGCTTTTACGGAAAGATGTGGGCCTGGCTGGCCGAACACGGACACTGGCACGGCGAAGTCTGGAACCGCCGCCAGGACGGCCGCACGTACCCGGCCTGGTTCAACATCGCCGCGGTACGCAGTGCCACCTCGGCGGTGACGCATTTCGTCGGCGTGCTGACCGACATCAGCGAGCGCAAGGCCTCGCAGGCGCGCATCGAGCACATGGCGCAGCACGATCCGCTGACGGATCTGCCCAACCGGGCGCTGCTGGCCGACCGGATGCAGCAGGCGATTGCCTATGCCCAGCGTTCTGAGCGGCGGGTGGCGGTGCTGTTCGTCGACCTGGACCACTTCAAGAACATCAACGATTCGCTCGGGCATTCGGTGGGCGACCGGGTGCTGATCGAGGTTTCCAGGCGCATCGTGGACAGCGTGCGCGCCAGCGATACGGTGGCGCGCCTGAGCGGTGACGAGTTCGTGGTGGTGCTGCCGGAAGCGGGCGGCATCGAAGGCGTGGTCCGGGTCGTGGCCGGGATAAGCCGCGTGATCGCCGACCCGATCCAGTGCGATGGACACCGGATCGGACTGTCGGCCAGCATTGGTGTGAGCCTGTTTCCAAAGGACGGCCGTGACGCCTCGACGCTGCTGACCAACGCCGATCACGCCATGTATCACGCGAAAGGGGCCGGCCGGTCGACCTACCGGTTTTTTTCACCCGAAATGGATGCGAAGGCGCGTGAACGCTTCCGGATCGAGGCCGATCTGCGCGAGGCGCTATCGAAACGGCAGCTGCGGGTGTTCTACCAACCCCAGGTCGACAGCCACACGTCCAAGGTGTGCGGTTTCGAGGCGCTGCTGCGCTGGGCCCACCCGGAGCGGGGGCTGCTCAGCCCCGGGGGCTTTCTGTCCGTCGCCGAAGAGACCGGGCTGATCGTGCCGATCGGCGAATGGGTTCTGAAGCAAGCCTGCCTGCAGTGCAGCCGGTGGCGCGCGCGAGGATTTGACGGTTCGGTCGCGGTCAATCTGTCGGCCAGGCAGTTCGGCCAGGAAAACCTCCTGCAAACGGTGAAGCAAGCGCTGCAGGGGGCCAAGTTGCCAGGGAACTTTCTGGAGCTCGAGCTGACTGAAAGCCTTCTGGTCGAGCCGACCGAGGCCACGATGAAGCTGCTGCACGACCTGCGCGAATCGGGCGTCCGAATCGCGGTCGATGACTTCGGTATCGGATATTCGTCGCTGAGCTACTTGAAGCGCTATCCGATCAACACGCTGAAGATCGCGCAGCCATTCGTGGAAGAAATCTCGGCGCAGTCCGAGGACCGCGCCATCGTGCAGGCGATCGTGACGCTGGCCCGCGCGATGAGCTTGCGGACGGTGGCCGAGGGTGTCGAGCAGGTCTCGCAGGTCGACGCGTTGCGCGACATCGGCGCCGACCTGTTGCAGGGCTATTATTTCGGGCGGGCGGTTCCCGCGTCCGAGTTGCAATGGATCACCGAGTCCGATCATGCTGCTTGAGCGCCCGCGCCCATGGACATCGCCCCGCTGAACGTGCTATGCATCGAGGACACTGAGGCTGACTTCCTGCTGATCGAGCGCACGCTCCGGCTGGCAGGCCTGCTCGGACACTGCGAGCGGGTCGATAGCAGCGAGGCGCTGAACACGGCGCTGCTGCAGCGGCGGTGGGACCTGGTGCTGTCCGACTACGCGGTGCCCGGCATGTATTTCACCGACACGCTCAGGCGCTTTCTGCACCATTATCCGAACCTGCCCCTGATCCTGGTTTCGGGCACCATCGGCGAGGTCAAAGCGTCGGTGATGGTCGAAGTCGGCGCCTGGGACTACGTACCCAAGAGCCGACTCAGGCGCCTTGTGCCGGCCGTCAGGCGAGCGGTCGAGCGGGCGATCGCCCAGGCCGCCCGGCGGCCGCCGACGCTGGAAGTCGCGCCCAATCCGGCCGAGCCTCCGCGCTGATCGCGCTCAGTGCTGCGGCGTCGGCGCCGCAGTCGGCCCTGGGGGTTGCGGTGCGACTTGTTCCCAACCGCCCGGGCAGCTCGACACGTACGGGTAGTAACTGTTGGACTGACGGCAGAAATACCAGTAGTTGGGCGGCGCCGGCACCTGGATCACGGGGTTCGGCTGCACGTAGACCGGGTCGGCCACGACCACCGGCGGCGGATAGTAGTAATACGGGTAAGGCGCCCCCCACCAGTACGGACCAGGACCTACCCAGATAACCCCGCGCCAGCGCGCGCTCGCGGCGCCGGACGCCATCAGGCACCCGACCGCAATGGCGGCCGCCAGAACGATCTTCAAAAGGCGGTTCATACAGACCTCCTTAACGCTGACCTAATCGTCGCTTCACTCGTTCCTAACTGCCCGCGGCTAATTTTCGCACGTGTCGCAGGCACCACTGTCTCAAGAAGTGTCAGCACTTGTAGGGAGCGTAACCATATGCAACCGAACCGTTATTGGACCGCAGTCGCACTGATCTCGGCGCTGCTCCTCGGGGCCGCCGGCGCCGAAGCGGCCGAAGCCCCCGTGGGCGGCGAGGCCGTGGCGGTTGGCGCCGATTCCGACGATGTGCCGCAGGCGAAGATCAGCGATGCCGCGCGGGTGCTCGAACAGGCGGCGCTGCAGGCGGACTTTGCCAGCGATGCGCGCGAGATGGCGCTGCTGCAGCAGGCCCACGACGATCTGACCGCCGCCGCCAGCCAGCTGCATGGAGCGCAGCGAGATCGCGCTCTCTGGCTGCTGGACGATCTGGAGCATGCGATTCAGCGCGCTTCCACGCGCCTCGGAACGCTGATCGCCCCCTTTGACGTACCCAACGACCCGCCCGCTCCCAGCCGCGACCAGCTTGCCCAGCTGGCGACGGAAGCCCAGGACCTGGAGCGGCAGGCGCCCACCCTTCACCGCCTGGTGGACACCGTGACCGTCCGCTCGGCCTCTGATCGGGACGCCGACAGCGTACCGCAGGCGCCGCCGCTGTCACCGATCGACGTGGCCAACCAGGAACTTCTGTGGTGGCCGCTCGGCTCGCAGAGCGCGTGGCCGCAGATCCATTATCGCTTCTAAAGAACCCTGAACCGGAGGACCTTCCGAATGAAACTGAAAGTTATGCATACGCTGCCCGCGACTGCCGCAGCCGTCGGAGTGCTGATCGTCGGCCTGGGGGCTTACACACCCACCCGCGCCGGCATCCTGGACTTTCTGCAGCACAAGAATGAACAGACGGTGCAGGCCGACGCACGCCGCTCGGCCGAGCAGCCCGAGGACACCAGTGCGGCACCGGCGCCGACGCCGGGTCAGGCACCGAACTACCGCGCAATCGTCCACCAATGGGGTCCGGCCGTGGTCGGCGTGACCGTGGAGGGCACGCGCAAGATCGGCGCGGACTCTTCGTCCGGATTCGATTGGAATGACGATCCGTTCTTCCAGTTTTTCCGGGGCCTTCCTGGCGGCGGGCTTCGCATCCCGCACTCGGCCGAGCAGCCGTTCCACGGGCAAGGGTCCGGGTTCATTATCAGCCGCGACGGCCTGATCCTGACGAACGCGCACGTGGTGCGTGACGCCCAGGAGGTCACCGTCAAGCTGGCCGATCGCCGCGAGCTGAAGGCCAAGGTGCTCGGTGCCGACCCGGCCACCGATATTGCGGTGCTGCGGGTGGATGCGACCGGGCTGCCGACCGTGAAGTTCGGCGATCCGAAGGCGCTGCAGGTCGGCGATTACGTGCTGGCGATCGGCGCGCCGTTCGGCTTCGATCAGAGCGCCACGGCCGGCATCGTCAGCGCCAAGGGCCGTTCGCTGCCGGGCGACGCGTATGTGCCGTTCATTCAAACCGATGCGGCGGTCAACCCCGGTAATTCCGGCGGCCCGCTGTTCGACGCGGCCGGCAACGTGGTCGGGATCAATGCCCAGATCTATTCGCAAACCGGCGGCTACCAGGGCCTGTCGTTTGCGATCCCGATCGATGTGGCGCTGCATGTCAAGGACCAGATTACCGCCACCGGTCACGCCAGCCACGCGCGCCTGGGAGTGATGGTGCAGGATCTGAATCAGGCACTGGCCGAATCGTTCGGTTTGAGCCGGCCTGACGGCGCACTGGTGGCCAGCGTCGATCCCGACAGCCCGGCGGCAACGGCGGGGTTGAAGCCGGGCGACGTGATCACCCAGGTCAATGGCACCCCGATCGAACGGGCGGGCGACCTGTCCAATCGGATCGGAATGGATTCTCCCGGCAGCCGCGCGACGCTGAAGGTGTGGCGTGACCACTCGACACGCGAAATCGAGGTCAAGCTGGCCGAAGCCGATTCCGGCTCCGTGCCGCTGGCCAGCTCGGGCAGCGACCAGCACGGTCAGCTCGGTCTGGTGCTTCGTCCGTTGACGCGGCAGGAGCGCAGCGAGCGGTCGGTCGACCATGGGCTGGTTGTCGAGGACGTCGGCGGGCCGGCGGCCCGGGCTGGCATACAGCCCGGGGACGTGCTGCTTGGAATCGATGGCCAGCCGGCACGTTCGGTCGATCAGGTTCGAAGCGTGGTGCGCGGCCACCCGAAGTCGGTCGCGCTGCTGATCGATCGCGACGGGCAGAAGATTTTCGTTCCGGTGAAGCTGGGCTGATCCAGGCGGGACAGGCGAACCATGGAGGCGACGATGAACAGCGCAATGAAAGCGGTCGCAGTTGCATTGGCAGTGGCGGGCTTTGCGACCTTGACGGGGCCGGCGTCGGCGGCGGTGCGCCCGCAGATGCCAGCTGAACAGCACCAGGGATCCGTCGGCTTCGTAACCGGCGGCATCGGCGAGGCCGAAGCGCGCATGTTCGAGCGGCAAATGGGTCAACACCGCCTCGCGATCGAGCTGCTCGAGCACGCCGGCAAGGCCGAGGAGTTCACCGCCGACGCCAGGGTCAGGATCGCCGACGCGCATGGCCGCACGGTGCTCGACACCCAGGCCGGCGGGCCGTTCCTGCTGGTGGACCTTCCACCCGGGCGCTATTCGATCGTCGCCACGCTGAACCACAGGACGCTCAGGAAGCCCGCGGTCGTCGTAATGCGCAACAAGATGGCGCGCGCGACGTTCGAATTTCCGCCGCGTACTGACGGCTGATCTGCAGCAGCAGCTCGCAGGCGCAGGGTAAGCTCGACCCTGCGCCTGCGTTCGCATTGCGGCGCTTCCGCCGAGGGGGACCGCAATCGCGATGGCCGATTCCATCGAGCACCTGGGAGCGCTGCTGCTGGTGGCCGCGGTGGTGGCGGTTCTGACCCGCAGGCTGCACGTTCCCTACAGCGTCGGGCTGGTCGCCACCGGGATGTTCCTGGCACTGTTCTCGGTCGAGCCCGAAGTCCGCCTGACGCGGGACCTGATCTTCTCGACGCTGCTGCCACCGCTGATCTTCGAAGCCGCGATGGTTCTGCGTTGGCGCCAGTTGCGGCCCGACCTGCCGTTGATCGTCGCGTTGGCCACCGTCGGCCTGCTGCTGGCGGCTGCGCTGACCGCAGCCGGGATGCATTGGCTGGCGGGCTGGCACTGGGTTGCGGCGTCGCTGTTCGGCGTGCTGATCGCCGCCACCGATCCGGTGTCGGTGATCGCATTGTTCAAGGAGGCCGGAGTGCGCGGTCGCCTTCGAATCCTGGTCGAAACCGAGAGCCTGTTCAACGACGGCACCGCCGCGGTGCTGTTCGCGATTGTCGCCGCCATCGCGGCCGGTCAGGCGGTCACGCCGGACCGGGTCGGCATCTGGGTGCTGCAGTCGGTGGGCGGAGGCATCTTGTGCGGAGCGGTCGTGGCCACGCTGATCCTGGCATTGGCGAACCGTACCGATGACCATCTGGTGAAGCTGGCGCTGACGACGATTGCCGCTTACGCCTCGTTCCTGCTGGCCGAGCACTTCAACGGGTCGGGCGTGCTGGCGACGCTGTGCGCGGGTCTGTTGATCGGCAACCTCGGGCGGGCCCGAACCGGCTCGGCGCGGGAGCGCGTGGCGATCGAGGCCTTCTGGGAGTTCGCCGCCTTCGTTTCGAACTCGCTGATTTTCCTGTTGATCGGAATCCACGAGGAGCAGCAGAGTTTTCAGGCGGTATGGAAGCCCGCGATGATCGCGATCGCCCTGGTCACGCTGGGGCGCGCCGTGGCGATCTACCCGGTGTGCGCGCTGTTCAATCGAAGCGCCAATCCGGTCAGCCTGCGCCACCAGCATCTGCTGGTGTGGGGCGGCTTGCGCGGCGCGCTGGCCCTGGCTCTGGCGTTGAGCCTGCCGCCCGAGGTGCCGGATCGCGCAGCGATCGCCGCCGTCGCGTTCGCGGTGGTCGCGTTTTCGATTTTCGCGCAGGGCCTGTCGATCGGGCCGCTGTTGCGCCGGCTGGGCCAGATTCCATAGGTTAATTGACCGGAAGACCCTTCGCGCCTGTGCGCCTGGCCGTATCCAGCCCCCGCACATTGCGCAGGACCGATCCGGTCAGATCGGCGTCGCTCAGGTCGGCGCCGGTGAAGTCGGTATCGATGAATTTCGATTCGCGCAGGTCGGCGCCCGACAGATCGGCTTGCACCAGCGACGTCCCGCTGAATTCGCCGCCGAAGATGCGCGCGCCGTGCAGGTTGGCGTGCGCCAGCGACGTGAAGCTGAAGTCGGCGCGCGACAGATCGGCTTCGCGCAGGTCGGCCCCGCTGAGGTCGGCCGAGCTGATCACCGCGTGCATCAGGCCCATCGACTGGTTCTTCATGTCGGCCGCGCCGTCGAGCTTCGCCAGGCGTGCCCCGCGCAGGTCGGCATGCGTCAGGTCGCCGATGAAGCGCGCCCCGGTCAGATCGGCGCCGCGCAGGTCGGCGCCGGCCAGTTGCATCGAAAACATCACGGCGCCTTGCAAGTTGGCGTTGCTCAGGTTGGCCCGCTGCCCGAAGCTCACGGTCAGGTTGCATCCGGACAGATTGGCACCGGACAAATTGGCGCCGTTCAGCACCGCGGCCGTCAGATTGGCATGCTTGAAGTCGACGCCGGACAGGTCCAGGCCCGACAGATTTTTCGAGTAGAAGTCGGCCGGCGCCCGTGCCGTGGCCTGCGCCAGCCTGGACAGCACCTGGCTGCGGTCGAGCCGTTCGTAGCCTGAAAAATCCCCCATCGGGGGCATCTGGGCCTGCGCCAGCAACCAGGGCACCAGCAGTGCGGGCCACAGGCCGCAACGAGCAAACGATTGGAACATGTCCGGGTCAGGCCGGTCCGGCACATCCGGACCCACCCGACCATCTTACTGCGCAGCGGCGTGCGTGACCTGAACCGCAACCGTCAGCGTATGGCTGGCGCCGCCCCGAATCACGCCGCGCAGCGGGGCGACGTCGCCGTAATCGCGCCCGACGGCGATCGTCACGTGACGTTGCTCCGGCATCACATCGTTGGTCGCGTCCAGATCGACCCAGCCGAAAACGGGGCAATAAACCGAGATCCAGGCGTGCGAGGCGTCCGCGCCGACCGGACGCGGCCGCTGCGGCTCGCCGGTCGTGACCAGATAGCCGCTTACGTAGCGGGCGGACAGGCCGATCGAGCGCAGGCAGCCGATCATCACGTGCGAGAAATCCTGGCACACGCCGGTGCGCGCCCGGAACGCCTGCACGACCGGCGTCGAAATCTCGGTGCTGGCCGGCAGGTAGCGGAAATCGGCATGAACCCGATGCATCATCTCGATCGCCGACTCCAGCAGCGGCCGACCTGGAGCGAAGCTGGCGAGCGCGTACTGGGCCAGCTCATGGTCGCGCGGAACGTACGGCGAGGCGAACACGAATTCGGAAGCGGGCAGGTACGGGGCGGCGGCCCGGTACTGCAGGGAGTCGCGCACCGTCTGCCAGTCGGGACTGGCGGCTGCATCCGGTTTCGCGTTGCGATCGCGCACCAGCAACCGGCTCCTGGCCTCGACGCGCAGGTGCTTGTGCGCAGAGAAGATCGCGAAGTACGAGCGCACGTTGCCGAACGAGTCGCTGCCTTCGCGAAAATCGCTGGGCGCCGGATCGATCTTCAATTCGCACTGTTGCACGCTCTGGCAGTCCTGGCTGCGTGGAGTCAGGTGGGCCATGTGATGGGCCAGCTCCACCCGGGCCGAGTAGCGATACTCGGTCACATGCGAGACCGACAGCGCCGTGTCGCTCATGGGATCAGGCGATCATCGAGCGAAGCTGGGCTTCGGCGTGGGCGAAATAGTGCAGCCCGATCCAGTCGGACAGCTCGAAGGCCCAGCCGCGCAACCGCGTCGCCAGCCCGATCAACCGGATCCGGCGCCCATCGGCGTCGCGCTCGCGCAATTGCGCCAGGGTCACGCCCGGTTTTCCATCCACCAGGCCGTCGCCGGCGGGCGCGGGTTGCGGGCCGGCCGATTCGACCAGCGCCGCGAGCTCGCGTGCGAGCAGCTCGACGGTGCTGGCGGCGGAGCGGGGATTGGAATTGTCCAGCACGAGCAGATCAATCAGCGCATCCGGCTCCTGCCAGCCCGGGTAGCGGGACCGGTACGTGATCGTGCTGTCGAACAGCGCCAGGGCCAGGTTGAAGCCCGCCTCCAGGCTGATCGCGTCCATTTCAAACAGCGCGATAAGCGTCGAGCTGATCGCGGCCAGCCGTTCGATCTGGCGCCCGATCGTCAGCAGGCGCCAGCCGTCATCGCGCGTCATGCCGTCGGCCTGCACGCCAGTGATCGCCCGGATCCCGGTGCTGACGGCGGCCAGAGCAGGCAGCACGTCTTCGGCGGCGCGCGTCGGGTCGCCGTGGGGCAGCGAGGCAGCGAAGTCGCGCGCCGTGCGGTCGATCAACTGCCAGTTTTGCGGCGCCAGGCGGTCGCGCAACTCGGCGGCGTTGCGAACCAGCGTGCCGAGGTCGAACGCGACGCTGGTTGCGCCTTTCTGATCGGTCAGAGCCGACAGCAGCGTGCGCTCGAACACGCGTGGGCCGGCCGCGGGGGAGGGTACGCCGGCCGGCACCAGGCCCAAAGCCGCGCAAAGCCGGCCGATGGCGTGAAGCACCGTGGCCGACAGCGGCTCGTCGCCGTGCAGCGCGGCCAGCACGTTCTGAACGGCCCGGACCGCGTTGTCGGTCCGCTCGGTGTAGCGGCCCATCCAGAACAGGCTTTCGGCGGCCCGGCTGGTGACGATGCGACGGCGCGCCACCTCGTCGAGCCGGGGCCGCCGATCGAGCAGGGTGTCGGTGTCGACTTCGCCGCCGGTGATCACCCAGGTGTCCGCGCTGCTGCCACCGCGCTGCATCGATACGTCCTTCTGCCGTTCGCCGATTCGGGTCAGTCCTCCGGGCAGCGCGTGCCATCCGCCATCGGCATCGGCGATCGCATAGGTTCGAATCACCGCAACGCGCGGCACCAGTGCATTGCCGCGCCAGGTTGGAGTCTGCGAAAAGGGCAGGTAGGACTGCACCGTGTAAAGCTCCGGGTCGGCGTCGATGCGTTCCCGAATCCTGGCCAGGTTGACCGGCAGGCCCTCGGCATCCGCGGGTGGCTCGCTGATCGCGCCCGGGTAGCTGGCGCGTATCAGCGCGCGTCCCAGGTGGGCCAGCGCATCGCGGCGGGCTGCCGCCTCCCCGCACCACCAGGTGTTGCGCGCGGGCAGCATCAGGTCGGTTCCAAGCAGGTGGCGAGCGACCGCCGGAAGAAACCCGTGCACCGCGTGCGATTCCAGGAACGCCGAGCCGATCGCGTTCGACACCAGCACCTGGCCGGCGCGCACTGCCTGCAGCAGCCCTGGCACGCCGAGCGCCGAGTCGGGGCGAAGCTCCAGCGGATCGCACCAGGCGTCGTCCAGGCGACGCAGCACCCCGTGCACGCGCTGCAGGCCGTGCAGCGTGCGCAGATACAAGCGCTCGCCCCGCACGGTGAGGTCATTGCCCTCGACCAGGGGAATCCCCAGGTAGCGGGCCAGATAGGCCTGCTCGAAGTAGGTCTCGTTGTACGGGCCCGGCGTCAGCAGCACGATGCGCGGCGTCTCGTTGCGCTCGCGAGGCGCCAGTCGGTTCAGTGTTTCGAGCAGGCACCGGAACCCCGACGCCAGTCGCTGCACCTGCAGGGCGCGGAAGTTGTCGGCGAACAGGCGCGAGACCAGGATCCGGTTCTGCAGTGCATATCCGAGGCCTGACGGCGCTTGCGTGCGCTGGCCGACGACCCACCAGCGTCCGTCGGGGCCGCGCGCCAGGTCGAACCCGACGATATGCAGAAACCGGCCACCCACCGGCACCGTTCCGCGAAGCGAACGCAAGTAGCCCGGATTGCCGAACACCAGCGCCGGCGGAAGCAGGCTCTCGTGCAGCAAGCGCTGCTCGCCGTAGACGTCGTCCAGAATGGCTGACAGCAAGCCGGCGCGCTGGACGATCCCCGGCTCGATCTGGGCCCAATCCTCGCGCGAGACGATGAACGGCAACAGGTCGAGCGACCATCGATGCGACGTGTCCTGCTGGTCGCTGTACACGTTGTAGGTGATCCCGTCCTCGCGCACCTGGCGGGCCAGCAGCGCTGCGCGGTGGTCGAACTCGGAAATGGCTGCCGGCCCGACGCTTTCGAAGAACTGCTGCCAGCTCGGCCGCAGCGCACCCTGCGGATCGCGCAGCTCGTCGAAATGGCCGGCCGCGGCCGGCGCCGCCAGGCGTGCTGCCGCCCGCGCCGGATCGCCCGGATTTTCGAACTGCAGATCGGCCTGCGTCACGAAAAAATCCTCGGCCCGGCGTCAGGGGCGACGCAGATCCAGGGTGAATGGATACTCGAGGCTGCGCGCCTCGAGCTGGACGTTCAGCGGGCCCGGCGTGTGCGCGATGCGCTCGAAGCGTGCCAGGCGCCGGCTTTCGGCTTCGAACGCGTTCACCGGGAAATCGTCGTGGTGTCGCCCGCCGGGGTGCGATACATGGTAACGGCAACCGCCCAGCGACCGCTGCATCCAGGTATCGACAATGTCGAATGTCAGGGGCACGTGGGTCCCGATCGTCGGATGCAGGCAGGTGGCCGGCTGCCACGCTCGATAACGGATCGCGGCGACGAACTCGCCGACGCGCCCGGTCGGCTGCAGCGGTGCCGGCCGCCCGTTCACGGTGATCGCATGGCGGTTGTCGTTCAGGCCGCTGACGTGCAGCTCGATTCTTTCCAGCGAAGAGTCGACGTAGCGGACGGTGGCTCCGGCCGCCGGCTGTTCACCCAGCACGTGCCAAGGCTCCAGGGCGCCCCGCACCGTCATATGGATGCCGAGCGCGTTGACCTCGCCGTAGCGCGGGAAGCGGAACTCGAAATGCGGCGCAAACCAGGCCGGATCGAAGCCGTAACCGGCCTGCGCCAGTTCCTGCAGCACGTCCTCCAGGTCCATCCTCACGAAGGTCGGCAGCAGGAAGCGGTCATGCAGGCCGGTGCCCCATCGCGTCAGGCGCGCGGTGTACGGCTGAATCCAGAAGCGCGCGACCAGTGCGCGCAGCATCAGTTGCTGCACCAGGCTCATGCGCGCGTGCGGGGGCATTTCGAACGCCCGCATCTCGAGCAAGCCCAGCCGGCCGGCAGGGCCGTCGGGCGAGTAGAGCTTGTCGATGCAGAACTCGGCGCGGTGCGTATTGCCGGTCAGGTCGACCAGCAGGTTGCGAAACAGACGATCGACCAGCCAGGGCGGCGTGCCGTCTTGCGCGCCGCGCAGTCGCAACTGCTGCAACGCGATCTCCAACTCGTAGACCTGGTCGTCGCGAGCCTCGTCGACGCGCGGCGCCTGGCTGGTCGGCCCGATGAACAGCGTGGAAAAAAGGTACGACAGCGCCGGATGATTGTGCCAGTAGCTGACCAGGCTCGCGAGCAGGTCCGGTCGGCGCAGCAGCGGGCTGTCGGCCGGGGTCGCTCCGCCCAGAACGAAATGGTTGCCGCCCCCGGTGCCGGTGTGACGCCCGTCCAGCATGAACTTCTCGGGCGCCAGGCGCGACTGGCGCGCCGCCTCGTACAGGAACTCGGTCTGGTCGACCAGTTCGCTCCAGCCGGCGGCCGGGTGGATGTTGACTTCGATCACGCCCGGGTCGGGCGTGATCGACAGATGCTTCAGGCGCGGATCGCGCGGCGGCGGGTAGCCCTCGAGCACTACCTGGACGCCGAGGTCCGAAGCGGCGGCCTGCACCGCGGCCAGCAGCTCCAGACAATCCTCCAGCGCGGACAGCGGCGGAAGGAACACGTACAGGTTGCCATTGCGCGGCTCCACGCACAGCGCGGTTCGTGTGATCCCGGTGGCCGACTCGAAGCGGCCGGGCTCGGCAAGGCCTTCGGTTCGGGCGGGTGCGCGCGCGGACTGCCAGCGCAGCAGCGCCGCCTCGGGCAGCGACGGACGCGCCGCGAACGGATCGCGTTCGAGCACCTCGCCGGCGCCAGCCTCCGCCGTCCACGGGAGTGAGTCCAAGGGCAGCCGGTAGCCCATGGGCGAATCCCCGGGGATCAGGTACATCCGTTGATCGCGCAGCAACCACGGCCCGGTGACCCAGGCTGGTCCGCGGGGCGAGAGCCCGTGCTCACGCCGGATCGGTAGTGCGTAACCGACGACCTCGGCAAGGCCTTCCGAAAACAGCCGTCGCAGGCGTGCCCGCTCCAGCTCGTCGTCCAGTCGCGAATCGAAAGGGTCGACATTGACCGGAAGGCGGCGCTCGCGCCACAAGTAGTACCAGGTGTCCTCGTAGCCTGGCACCACGAACGCCGGATCCAGCCCGAGGCGCGTGGCCAGCGCCGTGATCAGCCCGAGTGCATCGGCCCGCTCAAAGCCGCCCGGTGCGCGCTCGTCGCCGAACAGCGATGCGTCGTTCCAGCAGGGCTGGCCATCGGTGCGCCAGAAAGCCGACAGCGCCCACCGCGGCAGTTGCTCGCCCGGGTACCACTTGCCCTGGCCGAAATGAAGAAAGCCGCCCGCTCCGTACTTTTCCCGCAGGCGGTGCAGCAATTCGATCGCGTAGCCGCGTTTCTTCGGTCCGACCGCGGTCGTATTCCATTCGTCGGCATCCCGGTCTTCGGTCGCGACGAACGTGGGCTCGCCGCCCATCGTCAGGCGCACATCGAGCCCGTCCAGGTCCGCATCGACGTCGCGTCCCAGCTCGTCGATGGCGCGCCACTGGGCCTCGGTGTACGGTTTGGTGACGCGCGGCGATTCCAGGATCCGCTGGATCGACATCGAATGCTCGAATTGCACTTCGGATTCGTCCAGGCTGCCGCTGACCGGCGCGGCCGACCCCGGGTCCGGCGTACAGGCCACCGGGATGTGGCCCTCGCCGGCCAGCAGGCCGGACGTTGGATCCAGGCCGACCCAGCCAGCGCCCGGCAAATACACTTCGCACCAGGCGTGCAGGTCCGTGAAGTCGGACGCGGCGCCTGAGGGGCCGTCGAGCGCCGCCACATCGGGCTTGAGCTGGATCAGGTAGCCCGAAACGAAGCGCGCCGCCAGGCCCAGGTGCCTGAGGATCTGCACCAGCAGCCAGCCGGTGTCGCGGCAGGAGCCGCTGGCGCATTCCAGCGTCTGATCCGGCGTCTGAACCCCCGGCTCCATCCGGATCAGATACCGGATCTGTTGCTGCAGCGCGCGGTTCAAGTCGACCAGGAAATCGATGGTGCGCCGTGGCCGCTGGTCGACGGCTGTCAGGAACCGCTGCATCTGCGGTCCAGCCCGGCCCAGCGCAAGGTAAGGGCGAAGGTCGTGTTCGAGCTGCGGCTCGTAACGGAATGGAAAATTCTCGGCGGCCGGCTCGAGGAAAAAATCGAACGGGTTGTACACGGACATTTCGACCACCAGGCCGACCGTCAGCCGCAGCTCCTCGGTCTTGTCCAGAAATACCAGGCGGGCCAGGTAGTTCGAAAACGGGTCCTGCTGCCAGTTGATGAAGTGCTGTTGGGGTGCGATGTCGAGCGAATAGGACAGCACGGGAGTGCGGCAGTGCGGTGCCGGCCGCAAGCGCACGATGTGAGGTGACAGGCCGACGCGCCGGTCGTAGCGGTAGCGGGTGACGTGGTTCAGTGCAACATGGATCGACATCGAGCAGGCGATTCCGGTTCAGGTGTCCTGCGCGACCAGCTGAAAGGGCATCGAGCCTGCAGGGTAGTCGGTTTCCAGGCCCGCCGGCAGCGGCGCCCGCACGGGCGCGCAGGGCGCCGTTTCCAGGCGCGGCGACTGCGCAAGCGCCAGCGCGTCGCGCCAGGTTGGGTCGGGTATCTCGGAAAACACCTGGCGCAGGCGCGCGCCCCAGGTGCTGCGGATCATCTGCATGTATTCGTTGTCCTGGTCGATCTGCACGAATTTCGTCACGCGCAGCCGGTCCGCCTCGTAGACCAGCAGGTCCAGCGGCAGGCCGACGGAGATGTTCGAGCGCAGCGTGGAGTCCATCGAAATCAACGCGCACTTGGCCGCCTCGTCCAGGCCGGTGGAAGGCGAAATCACCCGATCGATGATCGGCTTGCCGTACTTGGATTCTCCAATCTGAAAGTATGGATTCTCGGCTGTGGCCTCGATGAAGTTGCCGGCCGCATACACCTGGAAAAGGCGCATCGATTCGCCGCGGATCTGGCCGCCGAAGACGAAGCTGCAGTTGAATTCGATTCCGGCCTCCTTCAGCGCCGAGGCGTCGCGGCCGTGGACCTCGCGCACCGCGTCGCCGACCACCCGCACCGCCGGCAGCATCCCTTCCGCGTTCCACACCGAGGTCTGGCCGGGCGCCAGGCGCTCGCACACGATCTGTTGCACCGCCTGGGTGATGGCGAGGTTGCCGGCGCTCAACAGCACCATCAGGCGCTCGCCCGGATGCTCGAACACGGTCATCTTGCGGAACGTGGAGATCTGATCGACCCCGGCATTGGTTCGCGAATCGGACAGGAACACCAGCCCGTCATTCAGGCGCATTCCCACGCAATAGGTCATTTCACTCCGGCTCCACCCACGGATCGCGCGATGCGCGCGCTCCGCCGTGCTCGTCTCGATCGTGCGATGTTACCGGCCCCGGCCCCTGATTGCCGGGTTTCCGGCCCGCCTTCAGCGGCCCGTCGGCGGCACCAGGAAGTCATGGCTGATGCGTTGCCCAAGGTCATTGACGCGCTTCAGGAACGAAGTCAGGAACACGTGCAAGCCGGTGTCCAGAATGTCGTCGATCCGCCCGTATTGAAGCTCGGCGCGCAGCAACCCGGCCCGGCGCGACGTCTCGTCGGACTGGTCGTTGCGGACCTGCTCGAGATTGGTGCATACGTCGTTCATCGACGCCAGCAGCGAGCGCGGCATGTCGCCGCGCAGCATCAGCAGCTCGGCCACGCGGGCCGGCGTGATCACGTCGCGGTACACCTTGCGATAGATCTCGAACGCGGACACCGAACGCAGCACGGCCGCCCAGTAGTAGAAATCCAGGTACGGCTCCTCGGTCGCCTCGTCGATCGCCGGAAGCGCTCCGTTGTTGGACGGGCCGACTCCGTGGAATTTGGTGTCCAGGATCCGCGCGGTGTTGTCGGCGCGCTCCAGGAACGTTCCCAGCCTGATGAAGTAGAACGCCTCGTCCTTGAGCATCGTGCCGATGGTCACGCCGCGCGACAGATGCGAGCGGAACTTGACCCATTCGAACAACTCGTGCGGATCGCGTTCCAGCAGGCCGCCTTTCAGCTGCTGTTGCAACTGCAGCCAGGTGTCGTTGTGGGTTTCCCACACGTCGGTGGTCAACGTGCCGCGCACCGCCCGCGCGTTTTCGCGGGCCGCCCGCAGGCAGCGGGCGATCGAGGACTGGTTGTGCTGATCGCGCACCATGAAATCGAGCACTTCGTGCGGCGTCAGCGTCCCGAAGCGGGCGTCGAAAGCGGTTTGCAACTCCGAAATGCCCAGCATCGCGCGCCAGCCGCGCTCGGCCGACTCGCGCGACATCGGCAGCAGCGAAGTCGTGACGTTCACGTCCAGCATGCGGGCCGTGTTCTCGGCCCGCTCGATGTAGCGGGCCATCCAGAACAGATGGTCGGCGGTGCGACTCAGCATATAAATCGCCCCTCTCCCGCCTCCTCACATTGGCTGGGGGAGCACGAGGGGGCCATTCAGCGCCCCACCACCCAGGTGTCCTTGGTGCCCCCGCCCTGGGAGGAATTCACGACCAGCGAGCCCTCGCGCAGCGCGACCCGCGTCAGCCCGCCGGGCACCATCGTGATTTCCTTGCCCGACAGCACGAACGGCCGCAGGTCGATGTGGCGCGGCGCCACCCCCGATTCGACGTAGGTCGGGCAGGTCGACAGCGCCAGCGTCGGCTGTGCGATGTAGTTGCCCGGGTTGCTGCGCAGGCGCCGGCCGAATTCGTCCAGCTCGTCGCGCGTGGCGCACGGGCCGATCAGCATTCCGTAGCCGCCGGCGTTGTGAACCTCCTTGACGACCAGCTGCGGCAGGTGCTCGAGGGTAAATTCCAGCTCGTCTCGGTTGCGGCACTTGTAGGTCGGCACGTTGGCCAGCAGCGGCTTCTCGCTCAGGTAGAACTCGATCATGTCCGGCACGAACGGATAGATCGACTTGTCGTCGGCCACTCCGGCGCCGATCGCATTGGCCAGCGTGACCCGTCCGGCGCGGTACACGTCCAGCAGCCCCGCTACTCCCAGCGCGGAATCCTTTCGGAACACGGTCGGATCCAGGAAGTCGTCGTCGATGCGCCGGTAGATCACGTCCACCCGCCTCGGCCCGCGCGTGGTCCGCATGTACAGCGCGGCTTCCTGGACGAACAGGTCCTGCCCTTCGACCAGCTCGATGCCCATCTGCTGGGCCAGGAAGGCATGCTCGAAATACGCCGAGTTGTACATGCCGGGGGTCAGCAGCACCACGGTCGGATCGTCCACCCCGACCGGCCCCACCGAGCGCAGGTTCTCCAGCAACAGATCGGGGTAGTGTTCCACCGGGGCCACCCGGTTGCAGGCGAACAGGTCCGGGAACAGCCGCATCATCATCCGGCGGTCTTCCAGCATGTACGACACGCCGCTCGGCACCCGCAGGTTGTCCTCCAGCACGAAGTAATCGCCGCCGTCGGCGCGCACGATGTCGACTCCGGCCACGTGCGCGTAAATGCCGCCGGGTACATCGATCCCCTTCATCTGAGGCCGGTACTGCGCATTGCCCAGAACCGCCTCGGCCGGAATCCGGCCCGCCCGCACGATCTCGGCGTCGTGGTAGATGTCGTGCAGGAACAGGTTCAGCGCTTTGACGCGCTGCCGCAGCCCGGCCTCGAGCCTGCGCCATTCGCCGGCCGGGATGATGCGTGGAATGACGTCGAACGGGATCAGCCGCTCGGTGCCGGCGCCGTCGCCGTAGACGGCAAACGTGATGCCGACGCGCCGGAACACCAGGTCGGCCTCGGCGCGCTTCAGGCGCATCAGGTCATCGCTCTGGCGCGACAGCCACGACTCGAACTCGCGGTAATGGGAGCGCACGCCCCCGTCGGCCGCGTACATCTCATTGAAGGTGGCGTGCGACATCAGCGGCCGGTGGCGCGGGCAATGGGAACGGTTGTTTGATGCAAATTCCACGCCTGACAGGCGGTCAATGCAAGATAACCCGGATCTGCCCCCGGTGTGCACGACATTGGACCGCCTGACCTCGGACGTGCACCGACGCGGTGCACCGGGGCTGCCCGCAGTGCAGCAGGCACGGATCAGAGGCGGATCTGCTGCATGCGCGAGGCCGACCAGGCGCCGGCGGCCGCGACGGCGGCCAGTACGCCGAAGCCGATGCGGATCGCGTGACTGAGCTGCTCCGAGCTGGCCGTGCCGAGGCTGTGCAGGTCGATCCGACCGGCTAGCGTGAACACCACCGCGCCGAACAGCGCGGTTCCTAGTGCGGCGCCGGTGTAGCGCGACAGCGAAACGACCGATGCGGCCGCGCCCAAGCGATCGCGCCCGGCCAGGGTCTGGCTGATGATCTGCGAAGTCGGCGCCACGCCTCCGAAACCCAGGCCGCACAGCGCTCCGAGCCCTGCAATCAGCTCGCCGCGCGGGGGCAGGGCGGCCATCAGGATCAGCGCGGCGCAGGACAGGGACAGGCCGGCTACCGGCATGATGGTCGGCCGGCCGGTGCGGCTGACGATCCGGCCGGTCAGGGTGGAGCCGGCCACGATTCCCAGCATCATCGGCAGCAGCAGGGCCCCGGCCTGGCGCGCGTCGGCGCCGCGACCCACCTGCATCAGGACCGGCAGAAAAAAGATCAGTGCGAACAGGCAGGAGGCGAACGCAACGACGGCCAGACTCAGGTAGCGCATCGACGGGTTGCGCAACAGCTCGATCGGCAGGAACGGATCGGGCCGCTTGAGCTCGCGTCGCAGCAGCGCGAACCATAACAGCGCACTGCACAAAACCAGCCCGACGCTGATGGTCGAGGTCCAGGCGAAGCGGTAACCGGCGAAACTGGCCCAGATCAGAGACGCGGTGACGGCGGCGGCGAACAGAACCGCTCCGACGGGATCGGCCAGCATGGCCTGCGGATTGCCGGTTCCGCGCGGCAGCCGAAGCAGGCGCCAGGCCGCGATCGCGCTTAACGGCAGATTGATCAGGAACAGCCAGCGCCAGCTTGCGTGATGCACGATCAGCCCCCCGATCAGAGGACCGCCCACGTTGGCCAGTGTGAAGACACTGGCGAAGTAGCCCTGGAAGCGGGCACGTTCCCGAGGCGGCACCAGCTCGCCGATCAGCGACTGCGCCATCACCATCAGTCCGCCGGCTCCCAATCCTTGCAGCACCCGCGCTGCCACCAGCAACCCGAGCGAAGCGGCCAGCCCGCACGCGGCCGATCCCACAGTGAATATGCCGAGCGCCGCCAGCAGCGTGTCGCGTCGCCCGTATCGATCGCCCAGGCGGCCATACAGGGGCACGGTGGCGGTCATCCCGATCAGGTATCCGACCGACACCCAGGTCGTGTCGCGAAGATTTCCCAGCTCGGCCGCGATGCTTGGCGTGGCGGTGGCCAGCAGCGTCTGATCGGCGGCCGACAGGAACATCGGCAGCATCACCGCCGAAAAAATCTGCAGGAAGCGGCCGATGGCGACCGGGGGCCCTGGCTGCGTCGCCTGCTCCGGGTTTGCGTGCGCGTTGGCCACTGGCTAGTTTTGCGACATTTCCCAGCCGCCGCCCAATGCCTGCATCAGCTGCACCGTAGCGGCCGCTCTGCGTCCGTCGATCGCCAGGGCGCTCTCGCGGCTGGTCAGCTCGGTGGTCTGGGCCGTGATCACGTTCAGGTAGCTTACGGTACCTCCCTTGTACTGGCTGATCGTCAGCGCGAGCGATTCCTGCGCGGCCTTGACCGCGGCGGCCTCGACGACGGCCTCCTGCGCCAGTATCCGCAACGAGGCCAGGCTGTCCTCCACGTTTTGAAACGCGGTCAGCACCGTCTTGCGGTAAGTGGCGCTCGCGGCATCCCAGCCGGCCACCGCCTGATCGCGTGCGGCCGAGCGCGCCCCGAAGTCGAACAGCTTTTCGGCCATCGTCGGGCCCACGGACCAGACACGAGCGGGCACGGAGAACAGCGATGCGCTGCTCGGGGCGGAAAAGCCCCCGTTGGCGTTCAGCGTCACGGTCGGAAAGAAAGCGGCCGTCGCGACGCCGATCTGGGCGTTGGCGGCGGCGACACGCCGCTCGGCCGCCGCCACGTCCGGCCGCCGCTCCAGCAGCGCGGCGGGAAGCAGCGGCGGAACAGGCGGGAACTGCAACTGGTAGGGCCGCTGGGCGATCGAGAAATCCGCCGGAGCCTTGCCGACCAGGACGGCGATCGCGTGCTCCAGCTGCGCGCGGGAGACCTGCACATCGATGGACTGCGCGCGGGTTGCTTCCAATTGCGCTTGCGCCTGCGTCACATCGCTGCGCGCCGCCACGCCGGCGCGATAACGGCTCTCGGTGAGCTCCAACGACTTTTCGAACGCTTGGACCGCGTCGTCGAGCAGGCGCCGTTGCTCGTCGGCCACCCGCAGCGACAGGTAGTCGGACACCAGCTGGCCCTGAAGGCTCAGCGTGGTTGCGGCCAGGTCGCCTGCGCTGGCCCGGGCCGAGGCTTGCACCTGTTCCAGGCTGCGCCGCAAACCGCCCCACAGATCGAGCTCCCACGACGTACCCGCCGTAACCGTATCGAACGTTGCCGGCCGCGCGCTGCGGGCGGCCGTAGCGCCGCTCGCCCCCTGCGATCGGGTGATCGATCCATTCAGATTCAGCACGGGGAACAGCGCGGCGAAAGCCTGCTGCGCCAGCGCGACCGACTCCCGGTAGGTCGCCTCGGCCACCCGCACGTCCTGATTGGCCATGGCAACTTGCTCGGTCAACGCGTCCAGATCCGCGTCGCCGAAGGTTTTCCACCAGGTAGCCGGTATCCGACCGTCGGAAGGCTCAGCCGGCTTCCAGTTCGGATCCTCCTTGAACCCGGCGGGTACCGGCATCGACGGGCGCACGTAATCGGGCCCGACCGCGCAGCCGGCCGCCAGCAAAGCGACCGACAGGCTTGCAAGGCGCAGGCAAACGATCTTCATTGCGGCTTTCCCGCATCGGCCGCGACGTGGACGGGCTCGCTGTGCTGCGGTCCCACGCGACGTGCCCGGCGCGCGGCGATCATCGACCGCGCCCGGTCCAGCACGTAATAGACGACCGGCGTCGTGTAAAGCGTCAGCAACTGGCTCAATATCAGTCCCCCGACGATCGAAATCCCGAGCGGCTGGCGCAGCTGCGCGCCTTCGCCGGACACCACCACCAGCGGCAGGGCGCCGAACAGCGCGGCCAGCGTGGTCATCATGATCGGGCGAAAGCGCAGCAGGCAAGCGCGCCGGATCGCTTCGCGCGAATCGACCCCTTCGCGCCGCGACGTTTCGATCGCCACGTCGATCATCATGATCGCGTTCTTCTTCACGATGCCGATCAGCAGGATCACGCCGATCATCGCCATGATCGTGAATTCGGTGTTGAAGGCCTGCAACGCCAGCACGGCGCCGACTCCGGCCGACGGCAGCGTCGAAAGGATCGTGATCGGGTGCAGCGTGCTTTCGTACAGAATGCCGAGCACGATGTAGATCGTCACCAGCGCCGCCAGGATCAACAGCGGCTCGCTGGACAGCGACTGGAGAAACAGCTTGGCGCTGCCCTGAAAGCCGCCCTGGATCGACGAAGGAACGCCGATGCGCGCCATCGCCCGGTTGATCGCCGTGGTCGCCTGACCGAGCGACACGCCGGGTGCCAGGTTGAACGAGATGGTCGAGGCGGCCAGAAGTCCCTGGTGGTTGACCGCCAGCGGCGTGGTGGACATCTGCCAGGTGGCCAGCGCCGCCAGCGGCACCTGCCCTCCGGACGGCGTGACCACGTAAACGTCGTTCAGCGATGTCGGCTGCTGCCAGTAGCGCGGCGCGGCTTCCATCACCACGTGATACTGGTTCAGCGGTTCATAAATGGTCGAGACCTGACGCTGGCCGAACGCGTCGTTCAAGGTCGAGTCGACCAGGTTCATGGTCAGGTTGAGCCGGTCCACCGCGTTGCGATCGACCTTCAGCGAGGTCCGCAGCCCCTTGTCCTGCGAGTCGGTGTTCACGTCGGCGAGCTCGGGAAGCTGCGAGAGCGCCCCGCGGATCCTGGGTTCCCAATCGCGCAATTCGTTGACATCGGCATCCGTCAGCGTGTACTGGTAAAGCGAATTGCTTTGCCGCGCTCCCATCCGCAGGTCCTGCACCGGCTGCAGGAACAGGTTGGCGCCGGCCACGTGCGCGAGCTTGCCGCGCAGGCGCGCGATGATCTGATCGCTGGTCGCATGGCTTTCGGAGATGGGCTTGAGCACGAGGAACACGAAACCGCTGTTGGTCGATCCGCCGCCGGTAAACCCGTTGGCGGCCACAACCGCCGGATCGGTCAGGCACACGTCGAGAAATTCCTGCAGTTTCTTCGACATCGACTGGAACGAGGTGCTCTGGTCGGCCTGGATGCCCCCCATGATCAACCCGGTTTCCTGCGTCGGAAACAGGCCCTTGGGGATCCGGATGAACAGGAATACGTTGGCCGCGATCGTGATGAACAGCACCAGCAGCGTGATGACCGGGTGCCGCAACGCGACGACCACGGAGCGCTCGTACCCCTGCGCGGTGGTCGATCCGATTCGCGTCACCGCGTTCCAGAATCCGCCCGCCGCGCTCCCGACCCCCCGTCGCCACCGCGATGGCGCGGACGCCGCGGCCGGGCGCTGTCTGTGCCGCAGCAGACGGGCGCACATCATCGGGGTCGTGGTCAACGACACGACGAGCGAAATCAGGATCGCGACCGACAGCGTCACCGCAAATTCGCGGAACAGGCGCCCGAGAAATCCGCCCATCGCCAGGATCGGGACGAATACGGCGATCAGCGACAGGCTCATCGACAGCACGGTGAAGCCGATCTCGCGCGCCCCCAGCAGCGCCGCCTGCATCGGCGCCACGCCGCGTTCGACGTGCCGCGTGATGTTCTCCAGCACCACGATCGCGTCGTCGACCACGAAGCCGGTGGATATGGTCAACGCCATCAGCGTCAGGTTGTTCAGGCTGAATCCGAACAGGTACATCGCAGCAAACGTGCCGATCAGCGACACCGGAACGGCCACCGCCGGGATCAGCGCCGCGCGCGGGTCGCGCAGGAACAGGAACACCACGAAGATGACCAGGGCCACGGCGATGATCAGCGTGCGCTCGGTTTCCTTCAGGGAGGCGCGGATCGTGGGGGTCCGCTCCATCATCACGCGCATATCGATTGCGGCCGGTATCGAAGCCCGCAAAACGGGCAGCAGAGTCCTGACTCTTTCGACGGTGGCCAGGATGTTCGCGCCGGGCTGCCTTCGCACGAAAATCAGGATCGCTGGCTTGCCGTTCGACAGAGCCAGGTTGCGCACGTTCTCCACCGAATCCTGCACGCTCGCCACGTCGGCAAGGCGCACCGGCGCCCCGTTGCGGTAAGCGACGATCAGCGGCAGGTATTCGTCTGCAGTGCGCGCCTGGTCGTTGGCGCCCACCTGCCACGTCTGCTCCGCATCGTCGAGCATCCCTTTGGGGCGGTTCGAATTGGTGGCGGCGATCGCCGCGCGCACCGTCTCCAGCGAAATGCCTGCGCGGTTCAATGCCGCGATATTCAGCTCGACCCGGACCGCCGGCAGCGCGCCGCCGCTGACGTCGACCTGGCCGACGCCGGTCACCTGGGAAATGCGCTGGGCCAGCACGGTCGAGGCGACGTCGTACATCTGGCCGCGGGTCAGCGCATCCGAGGTCAGAGTCAGGATCATGATCGGGGCGTCCGACGGATTGGACTTGTGGTACGTCGGATTGCTGGGCAGTCCGGACGGCAACAGCGGACGCGCGGCGTTGATGGCGGCCTGCACGTCGCGCGCGGCCCCGTCGATGTCGCGCGACAGGTCGAACTGCAAATTGATCCGGGTCTGCCCGAGCGAGCTGTTCGACGTCATCTCGTTAACGCCGGAGATGACGCCGAGCGACCGTTCCAGCGGCGCGGCCACCGTGGCTGCCATCGTGTCCGGGCTGGCGCCCGGCAGCGACGCCTGCACCGAGATGGTCGGAAAGTCCATCTGCGGCAGCGGCGCCACCGGCAAGCTCGTGTAGCCCAGAGCCCCGGCCAGCGCGATCGCGGCGGTCAGCAGCGTGGTCGCAACCGGTCTGACGATGAAAGGCGACGAAAGGCTCATGTCACCAAACTCCCCTCTCCCACGTCACCCTCTCCCTAACCCTCTCCCGCTTCGCGGGAGAGGGGATTGCTGGCAGAGTCAAACTCCCCTGTCCCGCTTGCGAGAGAGGGGCGGGGCAGAGGGCCCGCCTTCATTCGCTGTGCCAGGCGGTCGAACGCCAGATAGATCACCGGCGTCGTGAACAGCGTCAGGGCCTGGCTGACGATCAGGCCGCCCACGATCGTGATACCCAGGGGGTGGCGCAGCTCGGAGCCCACGCCGGTGCCGATCATCAGCGGCAGCGCGCCGAACAGCGCGGCCAGCGTCGTCATCATGATCGGCCGGAATCGCAGCAGGCAGGCCTGGTAGATCGCCTCGTGCGCAGGCAGCCCTTCGTGCCGCTGCGCCTCCAGCGCGAAGTCGATCATCAAAATCGCGTTCTTCTTCACGATCCCGATCAGAAGGATGATGCCGATGATCGCGATCACTCCCAGGTCGTGGCCGGCGATCAGCAGCGCGAGCAGCGCTCCGATTCCGGCGGACGGCAGCGTCGACAGGATCGTGACCGGGTGGATATAGCTTTCGTACAGCACGCCCAGCACGATGTACATCGTGACCACCGCGGCCAGGATCAGCAGCACCTCCGATCCGAGCGCGGCGCGGAACGCCAGCGCCGCGCCCTGGAACTCGGTCCGGATCGACGCCGGCAGCCCCAGCTGCTGCTCCACCGATTCGACCGCGGCGACGGCATCGCCGAGCGAAGCGTTGGCGGCCACGTTGAACGAAACCGTGGTGGCCGGAAACTGCGCCAGGTGGTTCAGCACCAGCGGCGTCCGGCGCTCCTGGACGCGCGAGATGGCCGACAGCGGCACCTGCGGGCCGGTGGCCGATGGCACGTATAGCTGTCCGAGCGCGTCCAACCCGCGCCGAGACTGGGGCGAGACCTCCAGTACGACCCGGTACTGGTTGGACTGGGTGAAGATGGTCGACACCAGGCGCTGGCCGTAGGCGTCGTACAGAACGGCGTCGATCGCGGCCACCGTAACGCCCAATCGCGAGGCCGTGTCGCGGTCGATATCGACGTACGCTTGAAGGCCTTGCTCCTGCGAGTCGGCGGCGACGTCGCCGAGCTGGGGAAGCTGGCGCAATCGGTCCACCAGCCGGGGTACCCAGGTGGACAGGTCGTCCGGGTTCGACGAATCCAGCGTGAACTGATACTGCGTACGCGAGACCCGGTCCTCGATCGTCAGGTCCTGCACCGGCTGCAGGTACAGGGTGATTTCCGGCACCGTCGCGGCGCGTTGCTTCAGGCGTTCGAGCACGGTGGCCAGGTCCGAGCGGTCCGCACGGGGCTTCAGGTTGATCGTCATCCGGCCGGCATTCAGGCTCTGGTTGATGCCGTCGACACCGATCTGCGAGCTCAGGCTGTCGACCGCGGGATCCTGCAGTAGCTCCTCGGCCAGCGCCTGCTGGCGCTGCGCCATCGACTCGAAGGACACCGATTGGGGCGCTTCCGTGATCGCCTGGATCGCGCCGGTGTCCTGCTGGGGCAGGAAGCCCTTGGGCACGACCACATACAGCGCGATGGCCAGCAGCAGCGTGCCGATGGCCACCCACAAGGTCAGACCCTGGTGCGCCAGGACCCAGCGCAGCGCGGACCCATAGCTGGCCAGCATGGAATCGAAAAAGCGGCCGGTCGAGCGCAGCAGCCAGTTCTTGTTCTCCTCCGGCACCCGGCGCAGCAGGCGAGCGGCCATCATCGGCGTCAGTGTCAGCGACACGGCCGCAGAAATCAGGATCGACACGGCCAGCGTGATCGCGAATTCGCGAAACAGGCGACCGACCACTTCGGACATGAACAGCAGCGGGATCAGCACGGCGATCAGCGAAATGGTCAGCGAAATGATCGTGAATCCGATCTGGCCGGCGCCTTTTAACGCCGCCTGCATCGGGGATTCGCCCGCCTCCACGTAGCGCGCGATGTTCTCGATCATCACGATCGCGTCATCGACCACGAACCCGGTTGCCACGGTCAGAGCCATCAGCGTCAGGTTGTTGATGCTGAACCCGGTCAGATACATCACGCCGAACGTACCGACGATCGAAAGCGGCACTGCGACGGCGGGGATGATGGTGGCGGCGGCACTGCGCAGAAAGACGAAGATCGCCAGCACGACCAGCGCGACGGCCAGCAGCAGTTCGTATTGAACGTCGCGTACCGAGGCCCGGATCGTGACCGTCCGATCGGTCAGCACGACCACGTCGACGGCCGCCGGCAGGCCGGCACGCAGTTGGGGCAGCAACGACTTGATCCGGTCCACCACCTCGATCACGTTGGCGCCGGGCTGGCGCTGGATGCTGAGCACGATTCCGGGCGTACGGTTGGCCCAGGCGGCCAGGCGGATATTCTCGGCACCGTCGATCACGGACGCGATGTCCGACAACCGCACCGGGGCGCCGTTGCGGTAAGCGATCACGATCTGGCGGTAATCGTCGGCCGAGCGCAACTGGTCGTTCGCATCGATCGTGGAGGCGCGCTGCGGACCGTCGAAGCTGCCCTTGGCCTGGTTCACGTTGCCGTTGGCGATGGCGGTTCGAACATCCTCCAGCGACAGGCCGAGCGAGGCCACCGCGCGCGGATTGACCTGCACGCGCACGGCGGGCTTCTGCCCGCCGCTGATGGTCACCAGGCCCACTCCGGACAGTTCGGACAGCTTGGGAGCGAGCCGCGTGTCGGCCAGGTCCTCGATCTGCGTCGTGGGCAGCGTGCTCGAGGTCAGGGCCAGCGTCAGCACCGCGGCATCGGCCGGATTGACCTTGCTGTAGACCGGCGGCATCGGCAGGTCGACCGGCAGGAAGTTGAAAGCGGCATTGATTGCCGCCTGCACTTCCTGTTCGGCCACGTCGAGCGACAGGTTCAGGTCGAACCGCAGCGTGATCGTCGAGGAGCCGCCCGAGCTGGACGACCACATTTCGGTCAGCCCGGGCATCTGCCCGAACTGGCGCTCCAACGGGGCCGTGATCGAGGAGGTCACCACGTCGGGGCTGGCGCCCGGATACAACGTCGTGACCTGGATAGTCGGGTAATCGATCTGCGGCAGAGCAGACTGCGGCAACAGCGTGTAAGCGACCAGCCCGGCCAGCATCACCGCAACCATCAGCAGCGAGGTGGCGACCGGGCGCAGGATGAAAGTGCGCGACGGATTCATCGTGAATCTCCCCTCTCCCACGCCAGTGGGAGAGGGGCGGGGGAGAGGGCCTGGCCGGCACGCATCACGGCGCTCCGCTCGGCGATCCGGAGCCCTTCTTGGCGCCGGCCCGCGCGCCGGCCTGCTGCACCTGTCCCGAGGCCGAACCGATGCGGCGGGTTGCCGGGTCAATCAGCTCCACGGCGGCGCCGTCGCGCAGCTTGTCCACGCCGTCGACGACCACGCGATCGTTGGCAGCCAGCCCTTCGAGGACCTGGACCCGGTCGCCTTCGGTCGGCCCGGTCTTCAGGGGCCGGATCTGCACGGTGTTGTCCGCTTTCACGACGTACGCGTACAGACCCGGTGCGCCGCGCTGGACCGCCGCCGACGGAATCGTCAGCGCGTTGTCGATCTGATCCAGGTGCAGACGGACATTGACGAACTGGTTCGGGAACAGCGTGCTGTCGCGGTTGGCGAGCTCCGCCTTCAGCTTGACCGTTCCTGTGGTGGTGTCGATCTGATTGTCGGTCGTCAGCAAGCTGCCGGTGCCGAGCAGAATCCGGTTGTCGCTGTCGTACGCATCCACTTGCATGCGGGCACCGGTTGCCACGCGCCGCTGCACGGCCGGCAACCGGTCCTGCGGGATCGGGAAGACGATATCGATCGGTTGCACCTGGGTGATGACCACCAGCCCGTTGGCATCGGCCGCGTGCACCACGTTGCCGAGGTCGACCTGACGCAGGCCGACGCGACCGTTGATCGGCGAGACCACGTGCGTGAAGGAAAGCTGCAGCCGGGCACTGTCGACCTGGGCCTGATCGGCCAGCACCAGCGCCTTGTCCTGTTGCACCAGAGCGACCTGGCTGTCGTACTGCTGCTTCGGAATCGAGTCGTCCGCGATCAGGCTGCGATAGCGCTCCAGATCAACCTGGGCGTTGGCTAGTTGCGCCTTGTCCTTCTCCAGAGTGGCCAGGGCGTTGTCCAGCGTGACCTGGAAAGGCCGCGGGTCGATCAGCGCCAGCAGATCGCCGATATGAACCATCTGGCCTTCGCGGAAAGCCACCTGGACCAGTTCGCCGTCGACCCGCACGTGGACCGTGACCGTATTGCGCGCCACCACGGTGCCCAACGCGCTCAGCGTGACCTCGAACGACGGTTGGATCGTGGCCGGCTGGGTGGCCACCGGGATCGGGCGATTGGCGTTGTCGCCACCGCGCTGTCCCTTGCCGGCGACGGGCGTGGCCGTCGTGTCGGACTTGGTCAGGCGCCAGGTGGCTGCGCTGAGCAGCACGAGCAACGCAATGGCAGGCATTGGCCACCACCGCCTGAGCCAACCGGAGCGCGGAGGCACCGACGTATCGCTTTGCTCGCTGACATTCATCACGTGTTCCGAAAGAGTAGATCGTTGCGTTCGGCCGTCCGGTCGAAGGTGGTTGGATCCGGGCGAGGACGGCAGGGTTCCGCGATGCCGGCAAAAAGGTGCGTGCAAGCCTCCGGGCGGAGGCTATCTTAGGCTAGCCCTGAGCTGCTCCCGCCTCAGTTGCCGAGGGATTGCAAAGCCTAAGGATCCAGAAATTTCGGGTTCACGCGCCGTTAACGTGGCGGTGTTTCGGGTACTGCGTGCCGCCCGAATCAGGCCGACCGGACTGGTTTGCGGCTGCAATCTGACCCCGGGCGAGTGGTCATGTAAAATTGGTTTTGCGCGCGCCCGTAGCTCAGTTGGATAGAGTACTTGGCTACGAACCAAGGGGTCGTGGGTTCGAATCCTGCCGGGCGCGCCATCCAAAACAAGGGCTTGCCGCGATGCAGGCCCTCTTTTTTTTTCACATTCCGTTCACCTGTTGTTCGCCGCCAGTCCTCTAACGCGAATGTTGAAGAGACGGCTCGCTTTCTTGGAACGTCGCCATCTGGGCGCTCAGCGCCCTTTGAAAGGCCGGGCGGCCTTCGCAGCGCGAGTGATAGGCGGCGAGCGAAGGGATGGCGCTGACCAGATCGGTCGTCTGAAGGATGCGCAGGACTGTGCTCATCAGAAGGTCGGCGGCGGTAAACCGATCTTCCAGATACGAGCGGTCGTTCAGCCAATCGCCCAGGCTGTGCAGCCGTTTCTGCACCCAATCATTGACCGGCTTGCGCAGCGCGTTGCCCTCCGCGCTGTTCATCTGTTGCAGCCAGTTCAAGAACATTATCGGCGGCTCAACCGTATTGAGAGCGGCAAACATCCAGGTCTTGGCCCGGGCGCGCCTTTTCGGCTCCGCGGGCAGCAGTGTTTGGCAACGTTCGGCGATGTGCAGGACGATGGCGCCCGACTCGAACAAGGTCAACCCATCTTCCTGGTAAGCCGGAATCTGCCCGAACGGCTGCAGCGCGACATAGTCTGGCGCCGAATGGTCGCCCAGTCTTACCGGTCGTTCGTCATAGGGCAGGCCGGCTTCCTCGAGCGCCCAACGCACTCTGAGGTCACGAACCAGACCTTGCGCGACAGGAGGCACCCACGCAAACGTGCTGATCCGGACAGTCATCGGCTTTGCTCCAGCGCAACATGGCGGGCGAGCTTGTTCAAGGCGCTGTTCCATCCCTGTCGAAACTGATCGCGGCTGGCGGCGCTTCCCAGGCCCACCTGGCGAAGGGTCAATTCGGTCTTGCCCTCGCGTTCGGTGAACGTGAGCGTCACCAAACTCTGCCGGGAGGCATCGCCTTCCGGTCCCCACGTGAAGCTCAACGTGTGGGGTGGGTCGATGATCCTGAAAACGCCTGCAACTGCGATCGGTCCTCCGGCGGGCATGTGCATTTCGAGTCTGTATCGGCCCCCGATATGAGGTTCGAGCAGAAAGACGACGCAATCGACGCCTTCCGGTCCGATCCAGGATTGCCATTCCTCACGTGTGAGCCAGGCATCGAACACGCGCGCCGGCGAAGCCTCGAACAAGCGTGTGATTACGAGGGTGGTGTCTTCCGTCACATTCACTGCCCTTTCTCCTGCGACGGCCTTTTCAAGTGGCTGTCAAGACGGTCGAAGCTTCCGCTCCAGAACCGCCGGCTGAAGTCGAACCACTCCTGGGCTCGCGCCAGCGTCTCCCGGTTCAGCCGGCAGACTCTCTGCTTGCCGCGGCGCTCATTGGAGATAAGCGCGGCCTCTTCCAGCACCCTGAGGTGGCGCGAAATCGCGGGCGCGGAAATCTCGAACGGCTCGGCCAATGTCCCAACGTTCGCCTCTCCCTGAGCCAGTCGAGCAAGGATCGCCCGGCGCGTCGGGTCGGCGAGCGCGTTGAATATCGGGTTCAGGTTTTGCATTAACCGGATTGTGAATTAACCTATCTATGAAGTCAAGAGGCGCCGAATTCGCGCGACGCCGTTTCCGGAGGCGTCGGCATGGGACTTCGAACTCCAACGAATACTTTGTAGCGGCGGCTGATCGACCTAGTGCGCTGCGAATTTCCCCCGGCGTATCACTCAGCTCAATGCCACCATTGCTGGCGCGGAAAGGCCGGTGCGAGAATCGCGCGCCCTCGTGCCCCTCGATGCACTGGGGCGGACCGAAGCGGCTGACAACTGCCTAGTTGCAGGCGCCTGGCACTCATAACGACAACAAGGAGACGGGCATGACGAGTCCTTTATCTCTGAAGAACGCTGCGACCCCCTGCGGTACAAGCAAGGTGCCGGCATCGATCCTGCGCGCCGCAACCTGCCTGGCGGTTGCGGTGGCGCTCGGCGTGTCCTGTCCGCTTGCCGCCTTCGCGGCCAGCGGCAATGACGGCAACAGCAAATGGGTGGCAACGTGGAGCACCGCGCCGGTCAATACCTGGAAGGGAAGCACTGCGCCCGCTCTGGTCAACTTCGCGTTTCCCTTCACCGCGCCGGCGCTGCCGCAGGCACAGAACCAGACCGTGCGGATGATCCTGAAACCCGACCTGTGGGGCGACACGATGCGGGTGCGGCTGTCCAATACCTGGGGCCCGCAGGCGGTCACGTTCGGCAAAGTCGCGATCGGCCTGCAGTCGTTCTCCGGCGCCACGGTCGCTGGCACCAACCGGGTCCTGACATTCTCCGGCCGGACCTCGGTCACCGTGGCCGCCGGGGCGCTGGTCTGGAGCGATCCGGTTCAGCTGGATTGGACCCACGGCGTGGATGGCGACGGCCCGGATCAAGTGAGCCCCGTGCTCGAAGGCCGCAACCTCGCGATCTCGATGTACATCCCCGGCTCGAGCGGGCCGATGACCTACCATGGCACCGCGTTGCAGGAATCCTTCCTCGGGGCCCCGAACAGCGGCGATCACGCCGAAGACGATTCGGACGCCGCGTTCCCGTTCGAGACCTCGTCATGGTTCTTCGTCAATGCGGTCGACGTGATGGCGCCGGCCGATACGCGCGTCCTTGTCGGTGCCGGCAGCTCGTCGGTGGATGGTTCGATTACGACGCCAGATCAGAACGATCGGTTCCTGAACTGGATGTCCAGGCGCCTGCATGCCGCCTACGGGCGCCACGTCTCGGTCGTCAACGAAGTCATCGGCGGCGATACCGCGGCGATTCCGAACCAGCCGGGACAGAGGCGCCCGCTGTTGCAGGTCCTGCCCGAGCGCTTCAGCCGCGACATCCTGGGCGTCAGCGGCGTCACCGATGTCCTTTTCTACGCCGGCACCAACGATATCGGCGACGGCATTCCGCCGGCCCAGAGCATCGCATCGCTGCAGTCGATGGTCGCGACGCTGCATTCGAAGGGCATCAACGCGATCGGGGCGACGCTGATCTCAAATGTCGGCCAGGCCGGCACGACCGAGGCGACGTACCAGGCGCACAACGCGATCAACGATTTCATCCGCGCCGCTGGCAACTTCGACAGCGTTTGCGACTTCTTCAACGTGACCGCGGATCCCAGCAACACCGACTCGTTCGGCAATCCGATCCTCTATCCGCAGTTCGCCACGCACAGCGACCCGAACGGCACGCCGGACTTCCTCCACGTCGGCCGCGCTGGCGCCCAGGCCGAAGGAAATACGCTGGATATCGGGTTCTTCGCACCGGGGCAAGAACCACGCAGGTAGTCCGGCTCCGACATTCGCTTGGGCGCTCGGTGCGCGGTCAGCGCTCAAGGCTCCCTTAGGTGCCGCAGAATGTCTGCACGACGCGCTCATGGGGCCGCGCGGGCAAGGTGTACTCCATCCGGGCGCTTTGGTCGTCGTAAGGCCGGGAAAGCACTTCGAGCAGTGCCAGGAAGGGCTCGAAGTCATCGCGCTCAATGGCCGCCTCGAGCGCCTGTTCGACGCGGTGGTTGCGCGGGATGAAGGCCGGGTTGCGCTGGCGCATTGCGCGGGCAATTGCCTCGGTTGACCGGGCCTCATGCGCCAGGCGCTTGCGCCAACCGATTGCCCAGCGGTCGTAGGCGGCGGGGTCGGAAAACAGGTCTCGCGGTCCCGCGTTCTGCGCCAGATCCACGGCGTCGCAAAGGCGGCGAAACGTCAGTGTGAAATCCGCCTGGCTGGAGTGCATGAGATCGAGCAGGTCGTCGACCAACTCGCGGTCACCGTCCTGGGCGAGGGTGAACCCCAGCTTGCCGCGCATGGCGGCAAGCCATTCGCGCTCGTAGACAGCGCGAAATGCGGCCAGCTCCTCACGCGCGAGCTCGATGGCTCGCTTGGGGTCAGGATCGATGATCGGGATCAGCGCTTCGGCGAAGCGCGCGATGTTCCAGTGCGCAGCCCGCCATTGATTGGCCAAGGCATAGCGGCCGAATCCGTCGATCGAGCTGAACACGGCTGCAGGATCATAGGATTCGACGAACGCGCACGGTCCGAAGTCGATGGTCTCGCCCGAAACGGCCATGTTGTCCGTGTTCATCACGCCGTGGACAAAGCCGACCGACATCCAGCGCGCAACCAGCCAGGCCTGTCGCTGCGCTACGCAACGCAGCAGCGCCAGGTAGGGGCGCTCGTCGTCCATTGCCTCCGGGTAATGACGGTTCACGACGTAGTCGGCAAGGCGCCGTACCGCGTCGTCATCGCAGCGAGCTGCGAAGAACTCGAACGTTCCCACCCGGACGTGACTGGCCGCCACCCGCGTCAATATCGCTCCCGGAAGGGGGCGTTCGCGGAAGACGGGTTCGCCAGTGGCCACGGCAGCCAGTGCGCGGGTGGCCGGGATACCGAGCGCGTGCATGGCTTCGCTGACAATGTACTCACGCAGCACCGGACCCAGCGCGGCACGTCCGTCTCCATTCCGGGAAAAGGGAGTGCGTCCAGCCCCCTTCAACTGGATGTCGCGACGAACACCGGCGCGGTCGACGACTTCGCCCACCAGGATCGCCCGGCCGTCGCCCAGCTGCGGAACGAAGCTGCCGAACTGGTGCCCCGCATAGGCCATGCTGAGCGGCTCGGCTCCGGCCGGAATCCGATTGCCGCTGAAAATCTCGGCGAGCGCGTCCTCATCCAGCGCCGAAATTCCCAGCCCCAATTCCTCGGCGAGCGGCCGGTTGATCATCAGCAGCCGCGGCCTGGCAACCGGAGTAGGTCCCAGCCGGACGAAGAAACGCTCCGGTAGCAGGGCGTAGCTGTTGGAAAACGAGGCGATCGGCAGCAGATGGTTCAGGCTTTCTTGGCCCACGCGCTGCACCACCCCTTGGCCGGAACGAGCTTGTTTTGAAAGAGCGAACACGGGCCTGTGGCGTCGCCAGGCTTGCCGAGATAAAGCTGGCAACCGCCGCACATCTGGCCGGGCGCGTAATTCGGATACTTGGCCTTGTCCGCTTTTGTCGCATCGGTCCTGAAGCCCAGCGCCATCGCCATGGGATCGCTCTCGGACACCGGCACGCCACCTTGAGCCAGACTGAAGCGCGAGGCCGCCAGAGCGGACGCGGCGCCGCCCGCGTTAATCAGGAACGTTCTACGTTTGTGCTGCATGATGACCTCCCAAACGCCGCGGCATGCGGCCTGATTCGACTTGGCCCCTAGTCTAGACCCACCTCGTGACCACGCTGCCGCACGCGATGAGCTGCCGGTCGCTCACATCCCCTTGAGACTTGAGCGCGGGCTGAATCGAAGCCTCGAGGCGGGCGGAGCACTCGCGAGCCCCAGGGTGGACTGAGGCGCGATGCAAGCGCCCGTTTCGCGCGCTTTTCCGGTCACCGCGTCCCTACGCTTCGAACGATAGTGGGGGGCGCGGGCCTGCCCGCCCCGATGGTCGGGGCGCGGCCGATCGCCCCGCACCGTCGGTTCAAGGGCGCGCGTGCGGTTGCGGCCTTATACGTTCCTGTTCGCCGCGTTTGTCCTTGCGCACCCGCTGCCGGGGGCCGCGCTGGACTTCGCGTCGCTGCAACGCCTGATCGAGCAGCGCGAGGTCCGCTCGGTCGAAGCGCTGGTGCCCCTTCTGCCCGGCGCGCTGCGCTCGCGATACGCGCTGATGTTCCGCAGCCGCAGTCTGCACGGAGCGAGCTTCGATAACCCGCGCGTCATTCTCTACGGGGACGACGCCCGGCTGGTTATCACGTTCAACGGCGATCCGCGCCTGCCGGGCTTCGACGCCGTCGAGACGATGCAGTTCGATCCCGTATCGAAGGCTTTCTCCTTCCGGGAGATCGACTTTGCCGACACCGCCGGCGCTGCAGGGAGCCCGCGCATCTCCGAGCCCAATCCCGAGGCATGCCGCAAATGCCACGGCGACCCGCCGCGTCCGGTCTGGGATACGCATCCGCTGTGGCCGGGGGCATACGGGGAAAGATATCGCGCGCCGCTGGTGCCCGAGGAGGCTGACGGACTGAAGCGCTTCCTGCAAGGGCAGCCGGCACATCCGCGCTACCGCTTCCTTCTGGATGTCGCGCGCCTGGCTGATCCGGAAACCTTCCGTCCTGGGGCGCGGACGCGCTACGAGGGGTCGGAGCACGAGCCTCCAAACGCCGAGCTCGCGACGCTCCTGGGCCGACTGAATTTCGAAAACATCGTCCAGCAGCTGCAATCGCGTCCGCAGTTCGAGGCGTACCGGGTCTGGCTGCTGGCGGCGTTGCGGCACGACTGCGGCAGCGTCGACTCCTATCTGCCGGCAGGCGGCGGGCGCGGCGCACACGTCGATTACTCGAGCTTCGTCCGCGACAGCCAGGCAGCGATGCAGCGGCAGCAGGAACTCAAGCGGATGCGCGCACTGGGCGCAGGATCCAGGGGCGCCCGGTACGGGGGATCGGCCGGCCTGGAGTCGCTGGACGCGTTCCGGTTCGTCGCCGAGCAGGGTTTTGGAATCGACACCGCGGACTGGACGCTCGCGCTCGAAAAATCCACCTACGACTTCACGATGCCAGAGTCCTCGTCCGACTGGCCCGCTCAATACTTCCTGCGGGCGGCGTTTCGCGGCGATGACGGCCCGCTCGCGATCAGCGCGTCGCAGGGTTTCGATGCGCGTGGCGGAACGTGCGAATACCTGGCCCGGCAGCGCCACGCCGCGCCCGCCTTCGCACCTGGCGGCGCTGCGGCGGGCCAGCCCGCCGTGGTGCCAGACGATGCGATGGCGGGCCTGCCGCCCGCTTCGCCGCCGCTGCTGCAACGCTGCATCGGCTGCCATACGCAGGGCGTAGGGCCGGCACTGCCGTTCGACCGGCCGGCGGTCCTGGCCGGCCTGCTGCAGTCCCGTCCTTCACCGCATGGCACGCTGATCGACGAGATCGTCTTTCGGCTGTCGCCCCAGGCCGGTGCCGGCCGCATGCCGCTCGGATTCAACCCCACCGACGACGAACGCTCGGCGCTTTCAGCCTACTTCGAGAATCTGGCGCGGCGCGCGCGCTGAGCGACCGGGTTCAGAGTCCGGCCAGTTCCTGCTCGAGGTGCGCGGTGCGTTCCCAGACTATGTCGCGCAGGCGATGACCTTCGGCGTCGAAAATGACGATCCGGAAGTCGTGCATCACGTGGTCGTCGTACGGCCAGTACTTCAGCTCCAGGAACGAGGCGAGGTGCCGGGTCTCGTCGACCGGGCCGCTCAGGAAGTGCCAATCGCCCGGCAGTTTGCGCAGCGCGCGATAACGACGCCACTGCGCCGGCGAATCGCGATCCGGGTCATAGCTGACGACGACGAACGACGCATCGAGTCCGCGCCCGGCCAGGATCTTCTGGATCTCCCGCATCACCAGCATGCTGGACGAACAGGTCTTGCGGCACTCCGTATACGCCATCGTCATCACGAGCAGCCGGCCCCTGAACGCGTCGAGTCCGGTGGTCCGGGCGTCGCTGTCGACCCATCGGCTCGCTGCGAAACGCGAGAACAGCTGCGCGGTCGCATCGCCTGTGGCGACCGACGCGAGTATCGCGATGGTCAGGCGCAGGACCAATCCGCGCATTTGCCGCCGCAAGTCCACGGTTTTCGACGGTTCCAATTCGTTCTTCCTTCAGCGGATTGCCTTGGCGGCGCATCGCGCAGGCGTCGGTTTCGATCGCTTCCCACCTTATTGCCGCGCAGCAGTCCGGCTGTGTCGATAAACGCCCGCAGGACCGACGTATTCCCACGATCTGTCTTGAACGAACGCCCCTAAGGTAGCGGCATTTCATCGAATCACCGAGGCGGCCGCTCTGGCCGCTTCACGGCGATCACTACAACATCCGCTGGGGACCCGAATGAAGTACACGACAATGCGCCGGACGATGGCCGCGGCAGGGCTCGTTGCCCTATACGCTGGTCTGTCTTCGGCCGTGTGCGCGCAGACCGCGCCGACAACCGATGAGCACGTCCGCGAGCTGGAACGCAAGCTCGAGCAGAGCCTGAAGCGGATCGACGAACTGAGCCGCAAGGTTGAGCGTCTGGAAGCTGGCGGTGCGCCGGCGGCGGGCACTCAAGCACAGCCTGCGCCAGCGGCGGGCACGCAAGCGCCGCCCGCGCCGGTCGCCAATACGCCAGCGCAGCCAGCCGCTGCCGCCGCGCAGAACCAGCGCATTGACGAGCTCGAATCGGAGGTCAGGCAGCTGTCGCAAAGCGTCAGCCGGGTCGATACCGACACCGGCGTGCCGTTGCACGGCTTCGCCAACATCGACGGTCGCTTTTTCAGCCGGACGGACCCGAGCGGCGACAACGTCCACAGCGGTGTCGTCGAGAAGGCCATCGAGTTCTATCTGACGCCCAACCTGGGGCCGAGGGTCAAGTTGCTGACGGAGATTGCGATCGAGACGGGCGAATACAGCGAATCGGTCAACATCGACATGGAGCGCCTGCAGATCGGGTACGTGCAGAGCGACGAGCTGACGGTCTGGGCCGGGCGGTTCCACACGCCCTACGGTTACTGGAACACGGCATTTCACCACGGCGCGCAGATCCAGACCTCGATTCAGCGGCCGAAATTTCTCGCGTTCGAGGATACTTACGGCATGATGCCGGCGCACACCGTTGGATTTCTGGCCACCGGCAAGAAGCGCTTGGGCGACGGCCGCATGACCTACGATTTTGCGGTCGGCAACAGCCAGCGGATCCTGACCAGCGGCGGCCAGCCCGGTACCGGCCAGGTCGACATGAACCTGCTCGGTTCGAGCAACAACAGCGCATCGGTGCTCTTCAACCTCGGCTACGAATTCGGCAGCTCGCTCGACGGCCTGAAGCTCGGCATCGATGCGATGAGGTGGAATGCGACCGACGATGTCGCGCCGCTTCCGAACACGACCCATATGGGGTTCGTCGGCGCTTATGGCGCCTATACGGCCGACGACTGGGAGGTGCTCGGCGAGTACTACCTGTTCCACGACACCAATGCCAGCGGCGACGGCAGCAGCCATTCGAGCTCGGCCTACTACCTGCAGGCAGGCCGCACGTTCGGCAGCTTCACACCGTATACGCGCTGGGAATCGGCCCATCTGAACCAGAATGACAACTACTTCGCGGTACTCGCGCCGGCGATCGGCTCGTCATACTGGCGCGACGTCGTGGGACTGCGCTACGACCTGACGCGGTCGACGGCCTTCAAGTTCGAGCTCAACAGGACTTTCTATCGCGACCAACGCCTGCCGAGCTACAACGAGCTCGGCACCCAGGTCGCGGTGCGGTTCTGACCTCGGACGGGGCACGAAAATGAAACGAGCACCCTTCTGGACACAAACCGCCGCGCTGGTGCTCCTATGCGCGGCTGCCGCGGTCGCCAGGGCCGCCGATCTGTACGTGATTTCCAACCCCGGGACCACCGTTGAAGCCGGCGAGCTGCGCGACATCTTCCTGGGCGAGAAACAGTTCGCCGGCGCCGTCAAGCTGGTTCCGGTGGACAACGCCAGCGCGCAGGAGGCGTTCCTCTCGAAGGTCATGAAGATGGAAGCGTCGAAATACACCGCGGCATGGACAAAGAAGACCTTCCGCGACGGTGCCAATCCGCCGCCGATCAAAGGCAGCGATACCGAGACGCTCGAGTTCGTCAAGCGAACGGCCGGGGCGGTGAGCTACGTCGGTTCCGCACCCAGCGGCGTCAACATCGTTGCGAAATTCTAGAGGCTCGTCGAGCCACCACGTCCAGGGACTCGAAGCGATGCGGGAACTTACGCGATTGAAGTGGTATATCGCCCTCCAGTTTCTGGTCGTGCTCGCGCCCGGAACACTGCTGAACGGCTACCAGACCGTCGTCGAACGGATCAACAGCGGCCGTATCGACGAAACGGCACGGCTGCGCTCGACCGCCGAAAAGGCCCACAGCCAATACACGGTCTTCGTCAACGGCGTCGTCGATGCAGTCGATTCAGGCCGGCTTTCGTCGAAGGCCGTCGAAGTGCTCGGCGAGGCCATCGAAGCGGAGCGCCAGCTCGCGAAGGACGATCCGCTGCACGCAACCGACGGCACGCTCGCCCCGATGGAGGCGATGCACACCGCAACCCGGAACGACTCGAACCTGAAGGCGCTCGCGCCGTACCAGCAGACCGTCAATGCGGTCGAGAAGCGGCTGGCGGAGAATCTCGCGGCGTATGGCGCCTCGGCCGCCGCAGCCATCGCCGTGGCGACCGCACCGCGCCAGCAGTGGCTGGTTCCGGTCGCGCTGCTGCTGTCGCTGTCGCTGGCGGCCTACTTCATCTGGCGCGCGCTGCGCGACCTGACGGCCCCGCTCGAGCGCGCCATTGAAGCCGCCAACGAGATCGCAGCGGGCAATATCGATTCGGCCACGCACCTGGACACCCGCCGGGACCTGGGACACCTGCTGGCCTCGATGCGAACGATGGCCGAGCGCGTTGCGCAGATGGTGATCAAGATCCGCAGCGCAAGCGCGACCATCGAGGCCGTGGCCCAGGACCTGTCGCAGGGCAACCGCGACCTGACGCAGCGAACCGAGCACCAGGCGGCGAGCGTCGAGAATACCGCCGCCTCGATCGGACAATTGACGACGACCGTACGTCAAAACGCCATGAACGCGCAGCAGGCCAGCAACCTGTCGCTCAATGCGTGTCAGATCGCGGAGGCGGGCGGCGACACGGTAGGGCGCGTGATCGAGACGATGGGCAGCATCGCCGAAAGCTCGCGCCGGATCCATGAGATCATCGGGGTCATCGACGGCATCGCCTTCCAGACCAACATTCTCGCATTGAACGCGGCCGTCGAGGCCGCGCGCGCCGGAGCACAGGGACGTGGATTTGCCGTCGTCGCGGCCGAGGTGCGCACGCTGGCTCAGCGCGCCAGCCAGGCCGCCACCGAGATCCGCAATCTGATCGTCGACAGCGTCGGCCGTGTCGAGGGCGGCTCGACCCTCGCGCAGGCAGCCGGCGACCAGATGCGCGAAATCGTTGCCGCCGTCAGGCGAGTCACCGACATTGTCGGCCAGATCACCGTCGCGTCGGGCGGCCAGGCCGCGGAAATCGAACGCGTCAACCAGTCGGTCGGAAGCATCGACAAGTCGACGCAGCAGAACGCCGCGCTGGTCGAGCAGGCCGCCGCTGCGGCCGTGAGCCTCGAAACGCAGACGCGCGAGCTCGTCGGCGCCGTCAACGCGTTCCGGGTCGAGGCGCGCGCGTACTAGGTACGACGCAAGTCGGCAGGGCCTCGGGCCGGGACGGCCGTCTAGCGGTTGCCTCCCAGAAATTCATTGACCAGGGAAGCCACGCCCTTGGGGTCCTCCCAGAACGGATTGTGGCCGAGTCCTTTGAAGATCGTGACCTGAGCCTTGGGCAGGGCCTCGCGCAGCGGTGCGCGCACCTCCTCGCCCATGAAAGGATCGAGCTCGCCCCAGATCAGCAGGGTAGGTGCCTTCAGTCGGGGGAGCGTGGACTGCAGATCCGCGGTGTTCAAGCCCTGATCGAGCACGGCAAGCCAGACCTTCAACGGGATGCGGGCCGCATCCTGGCGCTGGCGCCGCATGAACTCCTCGTTCACCGGAGTCGGCGAAGACCACCAGGCGACCATGAAGGGCGAGTCCGGATCAAGCGGTTCTTTCAGTTTGCGGATCTCGGAGGCGTAATCGAACTTCGGGCTGGCGGCCGGACCGCAGGGTCTCGTGCCCGCGGTGGGCGAGATCAGAACCACCCGTCGCGTGCGCTCGGGCCAGAATTCGGCGAAGGTCTGGGCGACGATGGTGCCCAGGGAATGGCCGACCAGATCGGCTTGCTCCACTTTCAGGGCGTCGAGCAGAAGCTTGATGTCGTAGGCGAAGTCGTAGCGGGAGTAGCAGCATTCGGGTTTGGATGACCGGCCATGGCCCCGGATATCGACGATGATCAGACGGTCCTTGCTCGAGAGGAAAGGAATGACCGGGACCCAATCGCGCGCACTGTCCGTATAGCCGTGGATCAGCACCACCGGCCTGCCGCCCGCATCGCCCATCTCGAGGTAGGCGAGTTCTATTCCGTCGGAAAGCGCCACCGTGCGTTTGGCGGCGTCGAATCGGTCCAGGTCGATCGCAGCGGGCGCAGCCGGCCAGGCGAGCGGGGGCAGGAGCAAGGCCGCGAAAAGCCCCAGGAGGCCGGCTCGCAGGCAAGGCGCGCTCATTGCAGAGTCTCCAACCCTCGATCGGCAGCCTCGGCCAGACGCCGGTCCTCCTTCAAATCGAGCGACCGGCAGAACAGGCAATAGGCGATCGCGGAAACCGGCAGGCCGACCAGCATGGACATGTCTGCTCCCCCGAAGGCTACCGCCACCGGTCCCTTGAACAGATCGGTCGAGAAAAACGGAACCATCGCGACCATGCCGATCCCATAGGCCGCGATGCCGCGCCAGCTCCAGCGGCCGTACATGCCCTTGGGATTGAAGATCTCGCGGATCGAGTAGTGCGCTTTCCTGATCAGATAAAAATCGACCAGGTTGATCGCCGTCCACGGCGTGAACAGATAGAGCAGAATCGAAAGGAGGTTTTCATAAGCCTCCATGATGTCCTTGGGCGAAAGGTAGGCGATCAGCGTCGATCCGAACGCGACCACGGCCAGACCGGCGATGCGGCCACCGGCAGGCCGCTTCAGCCCCAGCGAATCTCCCATGCTCAGCAGCGTGAGCGAGGCGCCGTAGAAATTGAGCGTCGTAACGCTGATCAATCCGAGGAACGATGCCAGCAGCACCACCAGACCGAAACCGGGCCGCATCGCATCGCCGGCCGCCAGAAGGGCCGCGACAATATCGAGCCTGGGCGCGAAGGCAGCCGCGACCGCACCGGCCATCATCATCCAGGCCCCCCCGATCATCGCGCCGAAAAAGGTCCACCAGAAGGAAGCCGCCACACCCACATCGCGCGGCAGGTAGCGGGAATAGTCCGAAACATAGATTGACCAGCTCAATTGATAAGCGGCGGCGGCGAAGAACTGGATCAGAAAGGGGCCCCGCTTGAACGACCCGAGCTGGAAAGTCTCCGGCGACAGATTGAGGAGGAAGATCGCGCCCAGCGTGAAGACCAGAAGAACGGCGATCATCACGTAGGCGAGAAACCGCTGAACGAGGTGGATCCAGTGGCAGCCCGCCACCCCGAGCGCAAGGCTGAGCAGCGCGAAAGGCGCGTAGGACCAGGCTTGAGCCGCACCCGTGAGCTGATGCAGCGTCTGGCCCGCCAGCAACTCGTTGAATGCCGAATAGCCCACATAGGTGACCAGAGCCACGCCCCACACGAGCAGCGCGCCGATATAACCGAATTGCGGCCGCGACTGGATCATCTGCGGCAGACCCATCTGAGGGCCCTGGGTCGAGTGAAAGGCCATGAAGAACGTGCCGAGCGCGCAGCCCGCCACGATGGCGATGGTCGACCAGCCCAGGCTTTCCCCCATGGAGACCGCAATCGCGCCCGTGGCCAGTGTCGCCAGATGGGCGTCTCCCGTGAACCAGACCGGCCACAGGTGCCAGACTTTGCCGTGCCGTTCCTTCAAAGGGACATAATCAATAGACCGGCTTTCAATCCTCGGAAGTTTGTCCAGACATCCCCCTTGCCGCGTTTCCGTCCAGCAAGACCTCGTGCTGGTGCAATTTTCTCGCTCAAATTAGATCGAGTCGGCACCCGCGCGAGAAAAGGAATGCGACACCCAATATCGCATTCACGACATGGCACGCGCAGGTGGCATGTGATGCGGCCGCGCGATCAAGTCAGCTCGTGCCCGCCCGGCGCTCCGAGCTGGGGGACCGCCCGTAGCAGTCACGGTAGGCGCGCGAGAGGGAGGAGGCTGAATTGAAGCCCGTCGCGATCGCAACCTGAACCACGGACAAGCCTGTTTCGCGCAGCAGGTGCTGTGCGCGATCCAGGCGCAGGTTCCGATAGTAATGGGCCGGAGACTGTCCCAGCGCGTTTTCGAACAGGCGCTCCAGCTGCCGTGGCGTCACCGAGACGGCCTCGGCGAGCGCCGGCACGTCCATCACCTGCTCAATATATCTTTCCATCAGCTCGACGACCTGCAGGACCTTCTCGTTGTGCACCTGCAGCCTTGCCGCGAGCTCCATCCTCTGGTGATCGTGGCTGGTGCGGATGCGATCGTGAATGAACTGCTCCGAGACAGCGCACGCCAGGCCCGGGCCGTGTCGGGCGCCGATCATCGCCAGCATCAGATCGAGCGCCGCGGTGCCGCCGGCGCAGGTGAACATGCGCTCGTGCACCTCGAACAGTTCCCCCGTGACCTCGATGCCAGGGAATTCCTCCTGGAACGCGGGCGCAGCCTCCCAGTGGATCGAGACGCGCGAACCGTCCAGCAGTCCGGCCTTCGCAAGAACGTGGGCGCCGGTGTCCAGCGCCCCGAGGCGCACGCCGGCCCGTGCGAACTTGCGCAAGGTGGCCAGTGTCGCTTTCGATTCAGCGCGCTCCGGATGAAACCCGGCGCACACGATCAGGGTCGGGGGGCGCTCGGCGCCGAACGGCATGTCGGGGACAAGGCGCATGCCGTTGGACGCCTCGACGGGGTCGGCATGCAGTGCGTAGATCCGCCAGTTGTACAGCGGCCGGCCGGCCAGGCGGTTGGCCACTCGCAGCGGCTCGATCGCCGAGAAAAACGCCATCGCGGAAAAGCCCGACACGAGAAGAAATCCGATCCGTTCGGGATCGCTCGAAGAAGATGCACCTTGCATCGTGGGCAGCCTTGGCCTGGCTCCGGGCCCCTGTGAGTCAACACGTTTGCGCCGCAAAATCCGACGCTTTGGCGGCGCCGTCGCATTATGCAAAGTTTCCGTCGGAAAATGTAGCTCAACGTCGACGGATTGTCCGCATCATCG